>DATKGV010000001.1:0-11632 GCA_035510575.1 Minisyncoccota bacterium
CGACGCTAGCCCTAAAGCTATTTCGGAGAGAACCAGCTATTACGAGGTTCGATTAGCTTTTCACTCCTTACCACAAGTCATCCGAGACTATTGCACGGGTCACCGGTTCGGACCTCCCCCTATCTTTCGACAGGGTTCATCCTGCTTATGGCAAGCTCACCTCGCTTCGGGTCTTATCTAGACTACATTATTTTTTCGCGCTATTAACACTCGGTTTCCCTAAGGCTCCACTGTTTTAACAGCTTAGCCTGCAGCATAGATAAACTCGTTGGCTCATTCTTCAATAGGCACGCCATGACGGATCGCATAAATGCGTCCGCTCTGACTCCTTGTAAGTATACGGTTTCAGGTCTATTTCACTCCCCTTATCGGGGTTCTTTTCACCTTTCCCTCACGGTACTAGTTCACTATCGATCTAAAAAAGTATTTAGCCTTGCCAGTTAGTTCTGGCGGATTCGCTCAAGCCATTCGTGTCTTGAGCTACTCAAGAATAACAATCAAAGAGATATGAAATTTTTAACCACCGGGCTATCACCGTCTGCGGCGCTTCTTTCCAGAAGCTTGATCTAATAACATATTTTTTTACTCCTCTAGATAAATCTACATCGTTATCTTACAACCCCCGCACACTTACTTTACCATCGTTCTGTTTTTTCAAAACAAAATCTCATTATTTTATTATTCTAAATTAAAAATATTATTTTAGATAATACAATCAATGCAGAACAAAAAAACAATGGCAAAGTAAGTGTGCGGGTTTGGGCTTTTTCCTTTTCGCTCGCCGCTACTCAGAAAATAAATATTTTTTTCTTTTCCTCCAGGTACTGAAATGTTTTACTTCCCTGGGTAATGCTCCCTCTGAAATAAATCAGCGGGTGCTTTGAGTTTATCAAAGCGGGTTTCCCCATTCAGAAACTTCCGGATCACAGGCTGCTAGGCGCCTCCCCGAAAAATATCGCTGCCATGCCACGTCTTTCATCGCCTTTTTTAGTCTAGGCATCCACCATATACTCTTAATTTCCTATTAGGAAATCTGAAAACCATCCTGTAGTGAATTTTGGCCATGCCAAAATCTACTACGGGACTGATGCAAATATTCTCCAGAACCGCTTCTATAAATATTTGTACATCTTTTTTATTATTGCGTTCTGTTTCCGGCTCGATTCAAAAGACCCTCTAAAATAAAGGATAACAGTGAGCCGGAACAGCATTCAGTTTTCAAATATCATACCCAGCCTGCTCCCGAATTATCGTGAGGGCTGGCAGGTCGATGCCTTAAATAAAAAAACCGCCTCATGGCGGACAAAGCAAAACCATTAGAGGTCTAACTTCTCCGCAAGTTTTTGTTGATTTTCTTTATTAACATCGTGGTGAGTATTCTATATGAAGCGGGAAAAGAAGTCAACCCCGTAGTGAATTTTGGCAAAACCTATTGTGTATAACCTATTTATAATGAAATTTTGCCAAAATCTACTACAGGGTCAAGAAATAAACACAAACAAAAAAGCCCTTTATATAAAGGGCTTTTTTGTATAACTATTTACAGGTTTTATTATCTGGTGAAAAATCAATGACTTTATCTAAAGTTGTTTCTGAATCATTTTCTTGACCACCCCATTTATATCCACTAATTGCAATAGTAGCCTTTCCTGTTTTTGAACAATCGAATTTAAGCATAGTAGTTGCTACTTCATAGTTTGTAAAATACAATGTATCTTCACGACCACCCTTATCATTTAAATATTGCTTTATTAAAGGCATTTTACTTATGCTATCTTTATCTACTGTAAAAATTATTTCTTTATTTTCTGAATATTGGTTTAACCCATAACTTCCACTTACAACAACGTATCCTTTGTGTACAATAAAACGATCGTTTGTGTTTAATGTATCTATAACACTTGGAAATGGTTGTTCTGTAATAGAATTTGTAGTCACTGTTTTTATTGGTAAATTATTTACCTCTTGTTTAGAACTATTTTTGCCTAAATAATATGCTCCGCCACCGATGACAACTATCCCCAGAACAATCGCCAAGATTAGACCAATACCTATAAATCCTTTATTTTTGTTCATTTAATTTTAATTAGATTATTAATATTAATGATTTTATTATATCATATTATAAGAATGATAAAACAAAATGCACTAGGTCTTGCCTAGTACAATTTTAATACCTCAGGTGCGGAAGCAAGGCTTTCGCAGATTTTTCTCATAATAAAAAAGGACCTTAATCTATTGAGAATTAAGGGCCTTTACTGGAATAATTGATACATTCCTGTACTGGTAAGCCGGTATAAACCCCATTGAATCCAATGAAACAAAAATTGAGACCAATGAAGTATGATACCTAACAACACGAAAAACAAAATTGTAATTATTTTTTTCATATCTTAAAGAATTAAATTTCATGCTATTTTAGCATAAAAAATAGCCCTTTAACAGGGCTATTTTTTATGTTTCTAAAGCAGTTTTAATTTACATCCTAGAAGACATGTCATTTGACACTTTTTCTATGGCGCGACTAGCCGCTTCTTTGCCTCCAAGGCCGAATGCCAGCCCAAAAGCAATAGCCAAGCCCGCAATCAATCCGGTGAATAGTATCTGCATGAATGCTGTTCCAATGCCGAGTTCAGACAAGGCAATTATCAGCGCAAATATCCAAATCGCATAGCGAGTTATTGATCCAATCATATTTGCCGAACTTATATTTGCCGCCTTTGATGATGTCTGCACAAGCTTTTTCATAGCATCAGCGATAACCGCTGCAATGATTAAGACCAAAGCCGCAATTATAACTTTTGGCAAGTAGAATAATACCGCCTCGCTAAGAAAATCATTGACTTGCGTAAGACCGATGATCTGGAGCGATGCCATCAAAAATACAACAATGATGAACCACTTTACAATACCGCCCAAAAATCCGCCGACGCTTATTTTTAAACCGGAACGATTCATAAACTCTTTTGCGCTGGCGCTGTCAAAAAGCTTGTCAATTTTAAGAGCAGATATTACCTGCTTAATCGCCTTGCCGACAACAGAACCTATTATCCAGCCTATTATGAAAAGAATTATCGCTCCTAAGAGATTAGGTACGAAGTTCATAAAGCCATACCAAAGATTCAGCAACGACTCGCTGAAAACTCCTCCCCAACTTTGTATAAATGTCATATTATAAATAGTATTTTTTTAAAAAATAATAAAGGTACCCATAAAGCTTCGACCTTTTAAGTACTCTCTCAATTATAGCATTCGCCAGCCAGCAGATTGGTTATTTTCTCGAAATATATGTGGATAACTGCCCATTATCGATTATTTTCTCATGAGGCAAATCAATACTATCGCAAACTAATTTATCATACATATCAAGACGATACTTGAATTCATCGGTATCAAAAACGACGTAATTAAGTTCTTTGCCTATATCGGCCTCAAGACCTTTTATGATTTGCTGAAGAACATTTTTTTTCAGCTTGTCGCCTACGATAAATATGTCCATTCGGCTATTGTTATCCCCTATGAAAACTCCGGACACGAGCATGAGCTTAATCTTGCCTATCGGTCTGAAGCGCTGAGACAAATCTTCCTGAAGCAATAAATCAGGGTCGGTAAGAAGATTGCGCACATAATCAATGTATTTGAACGATGGATTCAAATACCATACGACAACTTTCTTTTTTGCTCCGCGATAGCCCTCTTTGGAAACGGTCTTCTGCTTGATAAAACCCATAGCCGAAAGGGCATTAATTTCTCGGCGGACATTGCTCTTGGTTACGCGGCTGCGGCTGACAATTTCCTCAATTTCAAAATTGTTGTTATTCAGCAAAAAAAGGCGCATTATCTTAATCCTTGCCTGACCCCCAAAAAGCTTCGCTAGAGTTTCCATATATAGGTCATAGTATATACAATCAAAAAACACCCTGCAAGCCCCCACACCTATATTTTATATATAAAATATAGGTGTGGGGGCAAGTGGTTTTTACTAGTATTGTTACTTAAGCGTTACTTTACCTCCGACTGCTTCGATTTTCTTCTTCAAGTCCTCGGCTTCATCCTTTTTCATGCTTTCTTTGAGAATTGAAGGCGCGCCGTCTACTAAATCTTTTGCTTCTTTGAGGCCCAAAGTTAGAGCTTCTTTAATAACTTTCATAACTGCTATTTTCTGTTCGCCTGATGCTGTCAATTCAACAGTGAAAGCGCTTTTGACTTCAGCCGCTTCGCCTGGTTCCGCAGCGCCTCCGGCCTGCACGGCAACAGCCGCGGCAGATACTCCGAACTTTGCTTCCAATACTTTTACAAGTTCGTGCAAATCAATGACTGACATTTCTTCAATCTTCTTCACTATGTCCTTGAATTTTGCAGGAACGCTAACTTCTTCATTTGTTTTTGTTTCTTCCATAAAATAAATTTAAAATTAAAATAATAATGTATTTCCTCTCCCCCTTGATAAGGGGGAGATTGAGAGGGGGTTCTTAATTAATTCACCCCTCCTCAGTCCTCCCCTTGCAAAGGGGAGGAGGAACTCAATTCCTTAACTTGTTTTAGCTAATGCGATTTGATCAAGCGCAACTGCTATTCTTTGAATCGGCGAATTGATCAGGTTGACGAACATGCCGCGCAAAATCTGAAGCGGAGGAATTGTCGCAATGGACATCATCTCGCTTGAGTTCATATATTTGCCTTCAAATATTCCGCCGACAATTGATATATTATCTTTGTGGCCTTTTTGAAAAGCGAAAATTTCGCGAGCTGGAGCAAGCAGATCAGAACCGTAAGCGACCGCAATTTGGCCGGGCATTTCAGGCATATCGCCTGCTATATTATGGGCGCCTAATGCGCGCTTAAGCAATGTCTTCTTCGCAACCACATAACCGACTTCCTGTGTCTGCAAATTTCTGCGAAGCTTATTAGCATCAGCTACTGTTAATTTGTCAAATTTGACAAAAACGGCGGAATTGGCGGTCTTGAGAGATTTCTCCAAACCGGCAACTAATTCTTTCTTTTTATCTAATGTAATTGGCATAAATTTAACAATTTAGAAATAAAAAATCGACCATATAAGGCCGTAGTATTATTCCCCCTCCCCTTGATAAGGGGAGGGCTGGGGAGGGGTTCCTAATTAATTAAGACCTCCCCTCATTCCCCTCCTTGGTAAGGAGGGGAGGAAAACCTCGGAAGGCAAACTTGGTAGTTTATTAAAGCTTTCGCTTCCCTCTGTCTACAGCGTATATGTGCATACTAGCAAATAAAATAAATTTGTCAAACTTTTGAATTATCTAAATGAATTAATAATTACAAGGGTAATAAGCCCGAGAATTATCATCCCGCAAAACGCAATCACGACCTTAAAAAAATGTTTATCAAACATAATTTAATTATAGCGTATTTTTATATTTCAGGCATTCCCCAATGCCTCTTCCCCGACACCAGGAGTAGGGGAATTCCCCTACTCCTGGTGTCGGGGAAAGCATCCAGAAAATTTAAAGAGAATTATCAACTGTAATCACATAAGGAGAAAGATAATCGTTGTAATCGTTATTTGACAAATCTTTCATGTGAACTTTCACTTTATATACGCCATCTTTCAATAATCCCCCGCTTGATAGAAGTCCGTCCCATATTTCGGTGCAAGTTGACGTCCCATCGCAACCGCTTCCCGGATAAAAATATTTATAAAAGCTTGAATCGCTTTCATTTTCAATTTTGATAGACGTCCAATTTACATTTTCGCTGGCATTTATGACAATAGACAAATGGTTTGATATGGGATTAGTTGTAATATCCGCTGAACTGCCATTGAATGTATAACTTGCAATTGACGGCGGAGTTGTGTCTGGACCGGGATTCGGATTGGGAGCAATCGTAACTGTGGCAATATAATTTTGTGCAGAGCCGTTTTCTGCGGTAACCGTATAAGTAACCGGGCTGGTAAAATTTTGAGCTATATTGGTATTCGGACTGATTGACGCTCCTGAAATCGAAATAGCAGGCGCGAGAGACGTGACATCAGTGCCAAAAGGAACAGTTAAAGAAACAGTATGATCAGCTTCATTAATAACGCCGGCAACAGCTGGAGTCAAGCCGTCAAAATTAAAAGCTGTAATTGATTTTTGCTTGCTGAGCACCGGTCCCGAATACACATATACTGGATATGGCTGCAATATCATGCTATTCCCTCCGCCAAGTCCTAATGCGGGATCTGATACGACTCCAAGCCAGATGCCGGATGGAAATGTTTTAAAATTATCAAACGACCCGTCCCAGCCGACCCACATATCTTCATTTACATTTGAAATATTCGTATGATTAGTATAATCTGCAATGCCATTATGCGAGATAGAAGTTGTGTAACCATCGGAATCCCATTGGATAATCACGTCATAAGTCGTATTATCCATGCTATTTTGCGGGCTGCCTTCAAGCCCGGAAGTAGCAAGATCGGCAAGCTCAAATCCTTTTTGCGGATCATGATTGAAAATTCCCCTTTGCAGGCATTGCGAGCACCAAGCTCCCAATCCGTAAGTTTGGATTTTAAATTGCTCTTTTAAATAATTATCAACATAGGCATCTAACCAGCCATACACCATGGATCCGTTAAACGACCAGGCCTGCCAATTATTACCATCGCCATTATTTGTACCGAAAGAATATTTAGGAATATATGTATAAGTGGATGGAATTACGCTAAAGCTTAATGCGCTGTTTTCCGGAATGCGCATTAAGTTCCCCATATTGTCATTGGCTGTAAAATAATAATTATAGTCCCCCGCGTCATATAAAATATTATCAGCAATATACGATTCCCCGTTTGCAAAATTGCCGTCGCTTAAAATATCCGCGCCCGGCGATATTTCTCGCATTTCCACTTCAGGAAGAGAATTTCCTGAAGTTGCATTGGCAACATGAAGCTTTACATTCTGCGGCGCATTGTTATTTTTATCCGTATATATTATTTGAAAAGCGAATGGCGTCAAATTCGCCCTTCCGCGAATCGGATTTATTCCACTGCCTGCATACAAATCTTTATTGGGCAAAGAAAGCGATGAAACCGCGGAAACAGATGTGTCTTTATAAACTGGAAACGGCTGCAATATCATGCTGCCTCCGCCAGTGCGATCAACAGGCGAGCCAGACACAATTCCAGTCCAATTGCCTGATGGAAACTGGCGAAAATTATTAAATGAGCCGTCCCAGCCAACCCATAAATCGTTATTCATATTTGCCACATCGGTATGGCCCGTCGAATAAACAACAGAACCGTCAGTTATGGTGTATGTATATCCGGCAGAATCCCACTGCAAAGTCACATTATAAGTTGCATTATTCATATTATTTTGCGGGCTGCCTTCAAGACCGGAAGTAACAAGATCAGAAAGTTCAAAACCTTCTTCTGGATCATGATTGAAAATTCCTCTTTGCAGGCATTGCGAGCACCAATACCCGCCGGCATAGGTCTGCATTTTGAATTGTTCGCGCAAATAATTATCCACATATGTGTCCGACCAATCGTATATATTTGATCCGTTAAACGCCCAAATTTGCCAATCATTGCCGTCGCCGTTATTTTTGCCGAAAGAATAATTAGGTATGTACTTATAGCTCACAACTTTAACATTTCTTGTTGCCGTCGAAACATTTCCTGCAATATCAGATGCGGCATATGTTATGGCATAAGAGCCGACAGCGGATGTATCGACTGCGTCTGCGCCAGTTGTATTTACGACAAGAGCGCCGTCAACATCATCAGTCGCTGTCGCGCCAGCATCAGTATAAGCGGAACCAACAGTGATTATTGCCGGATTGTCGCCAATGATTGAAATAACAGGAGCAATCGTATCTGGAGCGGCAGGATCTGGAGCAGTATCATTGGATGTTTCAGTATCTGTTGCAGGAGAAGATCCGCCAGTATTGCTAATTATCGAGCTGTCTGTCGGTGAAGCGTTTGCATCAACTGGAGAATCCTGATCTGAATCGGCTGGAGATTGATTGGCATCGGCGGATGAATTATCAGTAGCGTTTTCTTCCGTTTGCGCTGGTTGATTATCATCGGAATTAGCATTTTGATTAATGGATTCGCCGGTAGAATTATCAGAATTATTAGGCAAAGATTCATCTGTCGCATCTGCCAATTGAGATTGTTCTTTTGGAATTGAAACTGAGGCAAGATTACTGCCAGACAAGCCGCCTATTGTTGTTTTTGCCAAATATAATCCTTGATTATAAAGCCAAGCAATGGCATCCGCTCCAGCGTTCATAACAAAAGCACTGCCATCATAAACTCCGACAACCGCTGTCTTGGCAATATTTGCCGCTGGATCAGCAATTGCCAAAATTGCTCCTTCAACTTTATGCGCAATGGTAAGCTTAGGCGGAGCAATGCACGGCTCTTGCGCGCCTTGAACATTATTCGCGCTTAATTTATTAAGCGAAGATTGTATATCGGAAATAATTTTATCGCTCTCGTATTTAAGATATACTCCGGAGAAATCATGGCCATATGCGTCATCGCCATTTTGTAATAGTATATGAGTGTTGGGCGGCATAATTGAAAAGACGCGGCCGGCAAGGGTCGCGATAACTTTATCTGTATCGGATGTTAAATATTTCCCTCCTCCGGCAACTCGGCTGGCAGGCGTAGCCACGCTATAAACGCCGATTGAATTACTCGGCACGCCGCCTGCTTGATCAGCAACTTTGTCATAAAAATTATTCGCGTAAAAATTGCCTTGCGAATGAGCGACTAGAAGCAATTTTTGGGTTGCAACTTTCTGACTGGCGTCATTCAGCATTTCAGCCAAATCATAATCTGATTTTTGATCAAATAATCCTTGAGCGACAACATCAACCAAATCACCAAGCCCAGCAAGATGGGTAGGATTGTAAAGAAAATCAATAGAAAGAGGTTGATTGTTGTAACTACTAGCAAAATATTTCTTCAAATTATCTTTATTTTCTCTTGCTCCTTTTTCATCAGTAAATATTCCATTCACAGTTAAAATAGTGTAACCTGTTTTGGAACACAATTCACCTGCTGAAACATTTTTAAAACAAAATAATAACAGTAAAACTAGAACAAGAATAAATGATATTTTATTCTTCATAAATAAATTATAATAACTTAATTTGATAATTTTAAATAATCTATATCACAAATATTGTTAGTTGATTCTCCATAACTTCTTAAATTTTTATAAAAATCTTGCTCTGCTTTTTTTCTATTATCGGTATTTAATTGTTTATTTTCTACAAAACTGATATATGTATTAATTCTTTCTACATCAGAATGGGTTCTTGAAGATTCAGGACTTTTTCTAGGGACAAGTGTATCTGCAAGACATGTATCTGCTCTACTTAATTCAGTTATTACTTCTGTTACAGTAGTTGTATTTACAATCGGCTGTATCACTTCCATCTGCAACGCCAGCGCATACTGCAAAAGCACCGCTCGGGTTTTCGCGGAATTCGGATATTCTTTGAAGATTGCCAGCTCCACGTCATCGCGAATGCCGTTATTATTGGCATCAATGCCTTGGATTGTCTTGTCGGCTTCGGCTCCCGGATCAGGCGGAAGATTCTTCCCCATGACATCATCTAGTGTCAATTTAGTCGCATGAATTTTCTCAACTTGCGCGTTGGTCCTATCTAAATTTATAAAATAAATAGTGCGGACAATCACCAAGACAACATAACCTGCGATCAAAATTAAAAAAGCCCACTTTAATATTTTAAATATTCTGTGAGCAAATAAATTTTTTATTTTTTCCATTTCAATATTATACAATACCAGATAATCATTCCACAATAAATTCTGTGGATAAACATAAATAATTTTCCCCGACACCAGGTGTCGGGGAAAATTTCAACCAAGAAAAAATTTCTTTATCAAAATCTTTTATATTAGAAAAATATTTTGGAAAATTATTTAATTCTAAAATTTTATTCTCTTTCCTTAAAATTCCCCTATGATCATGATAACTACTCCACTTATATCCTTTTAAAAATTCCAAGGACTGATTAATGTCTTTAATTCCTTCTTCTTTCCACTTGGGATCAATGAGCTTTATGGGATTTAAATGAATATATGAAAATAAATACTTAGCTTGTATTTCATCAGCTACATGAACAGATTTAAACGGTCCCTCATATAAACAGCCTGTTCTTTTGTATTTAAAATTAAAATATTTGGCATAACTCATGCAAAGTTTATGCATAAATAATGCAATATTTGCTTTATTTTCGCTATTCTTAACTTCTTCCCCGACACCTGGTGTCGGGGAAGTTATATAAATATGAAAATGATTCGGCATCAAAACCCAAGCGCCAATTGACACAATCGGTTCTCCCCTTTCAAAATCCCATGCGTCAATTTTCTTATCCGCAATATCATCGCGGAAATTAATATTTTTATTTGAATTAGAAAGATATAATAATTTGACAAAACGATCTTTATCTTGATCGTCAATAAAAATCTCTTGTTTGCTATTACCTCTATTATAAACATGAAAATATTCTCCAGATACAAGTGGCACTTTTCTGTATGACATAAATAATTGGTTTTATTATAACATATATTTTTTAATTTACATTGAGTTTCCCCGACACCAGGTGTCGGGGAAATGTCGGGGAAACTATCAAAACCAAAAACACTCCTTTTTTATTTTGAAAGAAGTGTTTTTAGAAATAAACCGCTACTTACTTTCTCCCCGACACCTGGTGTCGGGGAGAAGATAAACTTATTACTTATTGAGCCATGGAGTTCATCTTTGCTTTTGTTTTCGCGCCGATGAGACCGTCAGCTACTAGGCCATTCGCCTTTTGCCATTTCTTTATAACGGCAATTGTCTTCGGGCCCAGTTTGCCGTCAAGTGATAAACCAAGATTCAATTTATCATTTAAGAATCTTTGAAGTTCCTTAACTGCATCACCCTTGCTACCACTCTTCAAAGTCATAGTACCTAAATTGTAATATGTTGTTGAAGGAGTTAAAGAAGTAGAAGGAGTATTGTAACCAACATTACCAGAACATGACACACCACTGACAGTACTATATCCAGAAGTTGATGAACAACCAGAAATTGGTTGTGTAATCACCATTTGTGTTGGAGGTGTTATTGTCAAAGTTGGAGGTGTATTTGTTGTAACTGGTGGAACATATGATGATCCTCCACCGCCACCACTAGCTAACCCACCGCCTGAAGACAATCCAGCTCCACCGCTAACAGTACAAGCTACAACTGTTGTAGGTGTAAATGTTATAAGAGAACCTGTACCAGTAACCGTAGCAACAGATGTAGTTCCAGTACAAGTAGGAACAATGCTTCCATCATTGGCTAAAGTATAACCATTTGGAGATATTAACGTTAATGTACTTGAAACAGGAACAGTAACACCTAATGTATTTGTACCAGTTACTGTAGACGTAGCAGTAGATCCAGCAAGAATTGTAAGATTAATACTTGTACCAGTTAAAGTTACAGCTGTATCATTACTGAAAGTTAAAGCATCAGCATAAGCGCTTTGGACTCCTATGACACCGACAAGGGCTAAGACAGCAAGTGAAATCAAACTAAATTTTAATTTTTTAATCATTTTGTTTTTTATTTTGTTAATACAGAATCCGACCCTAAAGAAA
>DATKGV010000002.1:0-33184 GCA_035510575.1 Minisyncoccota bacterium
CAGTACCATCTGGTTCATCAGGCACACTTTCAGTTAATGTTTCTGGACTTACTGCAAATACCACATATTATTTTCAAGTTGTACTTGCTTCAGATGCTGGATTTGCCAACTCAACTAATGGCTCATTTACTACTTTGGCAAACGCCCCAGTAGTATCTGCACCTACAGTTATACTTACTGCAAGTCCAGTGTCACTTCCTTCAACTGGCGGATCATCAGTATTAACATGGACAACAACAGGCAATCCTACTTCATGTACGGCAACTGGTGGCACATTTACTGGAGCAAAATCAACAGCTGGCAGTAGTCAGACAATAGCATCAATTACTTCTACAACAATTTATACACTAATTTGTTCAAAAACTGGTTTTACTGATGTATCATCAATAGCGACCGTTACAGTTGGAGTTGTTATTCCACCAGTAGGTGGGCTATCTGCCGGCAATTTAGGTTCATTGCCTATTAATTCTTCCTCAAGTTCATCTGTTGTAAATAATGTTCCTACTTCTTCTCCGACAGCAAATAAAACGGTTTCTAACGGTACTAGTGCTGCCACTACAAAGGTTGCATCAGCATCAAATGGCAGTAATGTAAAAACTATTGCTTCTAATGCAAAGGCAAAGCCAATAGCAAAAAATAAAAATGTTGCAAGTAACACTGCAGTTCCTGCAAATATTGCAGCCAATACAACAAACTCTACGAATCAGATTGCTTCAACTCAAGCGTCTGAAAATAATCCGCTAGGCGCATCGGCGCTGACTTCTCTGTCATTCTTGCCGAACGCATTTGTCAAATGGCTGATGTTTTCCGTATTCACGATAATAATCGTTTTTATGGTTAAAATACTTTTTTTCTCAAAAAATAATTAAGAATCATAATTTGAAAATATAAAACACCCCGTTGCGGGGTGTTTTATATTATGTGTTTTAGTCAGCGGGTGCTAACTCCAACACAATTGCATATGTGAGTGCAGCCGCTGACTAAAGCACACAACGAGCTTGCACCAGCATTAAGTATATAATATGCATAATTAAAATGCCAGATTCTTGAATTAAGATGAAACAAAAACACTCCGATTGCTCGAAGTGTTTTTGCTATGCAATTGCTTTATAATAATCGCTGGAATCTTTTACTCACTCTCCTATTGTATCAAATTATACAGTATTGTCAAGCATTTTTGTTTCTGATATACTTGGCAAGGTTTGTATCGGATAAGTGCCCGCCGGAAGCTATGCAGCTGCTGGCGGGAGGAAAGTCCGAACACGCCCTCCAGCTTTTGTTGGAGAAGTGTAGCGGGTAATTCCCGTCTGGAGCAATCCAAGAGGTGCGAGCAGTGACGTCTTGATTTGAAAAAATCGGACATCCCGACGCAAGAAGGGATGAATCTCAATAGCAATATAGAGAATGAAACGGCTAAATCCTTACATGCGTGCAAGACCGTGTCCCGCGTTGCGGGAAGAGTCGCTTGAGTTTGCAAGCAATTGCAAACCTAGATAAATACTTGTCGATCCGACCTTAGTCGGATTACAGAATTCGGCTTATAGATGCAAACCAAAATTATGAAGAACACTTTGTCCAAAGCAAGGTGTTTTTCATTTTTAGATTTTTATTTTTTTATAATTTTCATTAATATCAATTATTTTTTTGAAAATAAAAAATAAAAAGTTATCCACACTTTTCTTGCTTTAAGCATTGCAGTATGGAGATATATGTAAGATAATGTAGGTGTGAGTGTGATAAATTTTTTTACAAATTATTCTTTAAATCTTTTGTAAGGTCGTGAAGTCACACATCTTTTAAAAATAATTAATTTTTTAAAATATATGGCAGCAAAAAAGAAGGCAAAAAAAGCAAAGAAGTCAAAGAAAGGAAAGAAGTAATATTCTTAACTTTAGCACAAAAAGAAAATCCTCTCTCTATCGGGGATTTTCTTTTTGTGCTAGAATATCAAAACCATGGGTATATTAAAAAGCTTATTTGGCGATGAGAATAGCCGTTTTATAAAGAAATACAGCCCGATAGTTGATAAAATCAACATCCTTGAAAGTGATTTAAAAATATTGAATGATGCTGATTTTATTTCTAAGACAAATAATCTTAAGGAAAGATTAAAAGAAGGCGAGACGCTTGATGACCTTTTGCCTGAAGCGTTTGCGCTGGCGCGCGAAGCGGCCAATCGCGCTCGAAATGAAAGGCATTATGATGTCCAGCTTATCGGCGGCATAGCTCTTCATTTGGGCAATATCGCTGAAATGCGCACTGGCGAAGGAAAAACTTTGGTGGCAACGTTGCCGGCTTATCTTAATGCTCTCACAGGCAAAGGTGTCCATATTGTCACAGTCAATGATTATCTTTCCCGCCGTGATGCTGTATGGATGGGGCCGGTTTTTGCAATGCTCGGCATCACTGTCGGCGTTATTAATTCGCAGAACACTTCATATATATTTGATCCGTCGCATAAGACACCCGAAGAAAATGGCACAGAAGACCTGAGTGCATTTAAAGTGCAATACGAATTCCTAAGACCTTGTTCCCGCAAAGAAGCGTATGCTTGCGATGTGACTTATGGCACCAACAATGAATTCGGTTTCGATTACTTGCGCGACAATTTGGCGAATAATATCGGAGACATGGTTCAAAGAGGCCATCATTACGGAATAGTGGATGAAGTTGACTCTATATTGATAGATGAATCCCGCACGCCATTGATTATTTCTTCGCAGGCGGAAGATTCCGAGGATTTGTATTATACTTTTGCCGATATAGCCAAAAAATTAAAACCAAATGATGACTATACCGTTGATGAAAAACTGAGAGCCATATCTCTCACCGATCATGGCATAACTTTAGCTGAAAATCTTTTGGGTATTTCAAATATTTATACTGAAAAGGGCATTAAATACGTCCATCATCTTGAGACAGCCGTTCGAGCCCGAGCCCTTTATGAGAATAACAAGGACTATGTCGTCAAAGACGGCGAAGTTATCATTGTAGATTCATTTACGGGCCGCTTGCAGCCAGGCAGGCGCTGGAGCGAGGGCTTGCATCAGGCCATAGAAGCCAAAGAAGGCGTAAAAATTGAGAAAGAAACCCGCGCTGTGGCATCTATCACATTTCAGAATTATTTCCGTTTTTATGATAAGCTGTCCGGCATGACAGGCACTGCCGAAACCTCTCGTGAAGAATTTTTCAAGGTCTATGGCCTTAATGTGGTGGTTGTTCCGACTCATCGCCCGGTGAACAGGAAAGACCATAATGATCTAATATTCCAGACGGAAAAAGGCAAATTGGAAGCCATTGCCAAAAAAGTCAAAGAACTCAGTTCAAAAGGCCAGCCGATTTTGATAGGCACTGTGTCTATCGAGAAAAATGAGCTTCTTTCCGCGTATCTGACCAGCGCCGGCGTGCCGCATACTATTCTTAATGCCAAAAATCATGAGCGCGAAGGCGAGATTATCGCCAATGCCGGCCGTTTGAGCGCAGTTACTGTAGCTACGAATATGGCTGGACGCGGAGTTGATATCAAGCTTGGAGGCGTGCCCTTTGATAATAAAAAATATGAGGAAGTTAAGGCCTTGGGAGGATTATTTGTCATCGGCACTGAACGCCATGAAGCCAGGCGCATAGACAACCAGCTCAGAGGTCGTTCCGGACGGCAAGGAGATCCCGGCGAAACGATTTTCTATGTTTCACTTGAAGATGACTTGATGCGCATATTCGGATCTGATCGCATTAAATCCATGATGGGAAGATTCGGCATACCGGAAGATGAGCCGATTGACAATCGTTTTATTACGAGCACATTAGAAAGCGCTCAAGCTAAAATAGAAGGTTTTCATTTTGACGCCCGCAAGCATACTCTTGAATATGATGATGTCATGAATCATCAGCGCAAAGTCGTTTATGAGCGCCGCCGCGTAATGCTGGAGGGCAATTATGACAATTTGCAGAAATTTCTTGATGAATTATGCGTTCAATATCCTAATCTTAAAGAAATAGCTGCAGAAAAGCGCACAACAATAGGCGATGCGAATTTCTTTGAGACGGTTCGCCGAATATCTCTCTATGTCACCGATACTCTTTGGGTGGAGCATCTTGAATCGATGGAATATGCGAGATCATCGGTTAATCTGCGCGCTTATGGCCAGCGCGAGCCGCTGATTGAATACAAAAAGGAAGGATTGAGATTATTCAGGGAAATGGAAGCTATGTTTAAGGAGCAGGTTATGTCGCTCATCAGCACTATGAATGTTCAGAGTGAGGCGCCTGAGCAGGTCACAGAGGAGCGCCCGCCGCTTATTTTAAGCGCTCCAGATGATACCGGTAATATTCCAATGGTCCCAAAAACTGACAATAAAGTCGGCCGCAATGACCCATGCCCATGCGGTTCTGGCAAGAAATATAAAAAATGCGGGATGCTAAATACAGAAGAGCATAAAAAATTCTCAGCAAAAAAATAAGTTCAATATTAAACACTGTAGAAGCAGCAATATAATAGCTTTCACTGGCTTTTGTATAATGTTATAATTCATGCAGTGAAAATAAAGTCAATAATTTCAGTTTTTAGGGATTCAGTGTATCACTGGCAAAATCATCGCGCCTCGCGCATGGGAGCTGCGCTTTCGTATTACACCGTCTTTTCTATTGTTCCTTTATTAATGCTTGTCTTAGTTGTTATCGGTCCATTTCTAGGTAATAACTATATACAAACAGCAGTTGTCGGACAAGTTCACACACTTATAAATGCACAGAGTGCAGATTTTATTCAATCAATTATGACTGGACTTAGTGAAACAAAATTTAATTTTTTTACAATTCTTATTAGTATTGGCACGCTCATTATGGGAACATTAGGGGTTTTTTATGAACTTAAGAATTCACTCGATGATCTTTGGGATACAAATCAATCAGGAAAAGAAACAAGGAGTTTAAGATACTTTTTTTCTTCGCGTCTTTTGTCGCTTTCAATGATTCCTATTCTTGGTTTTTTATTAATTATTTTGCTTGTTTTTGGCGAACTCCTTAATTTTGTTTCTGGATATTCAGCTATTTTTGCTCAAATGACATCCATTTTTAAAATTAGCACATTTATATTTTCTTTTTTTGTGCTCAATTTTCTTTTTATTTTTATCTATCATTTTTTGCCAAAACGAAAATTGCCATGGAAAGAACTTGTCCGTGGAGCGCTTGTGACAACAGTACTCTTCGTGTTTGGAAAATTTGCCATTGATTTTTATACTACAAAGCTTGCAGGAACATCATTCTTTGGAGCGGCTGGAGCTTTTGTTATTATGCTTTTATGGGTATATTATTCAGCCCAGATTTTTTTGTTCGGCGCATCATTAACTTATGTGTATTCTAAAAAATATGGGCATTTGAAAAACATAGTTAATTACTAAGGAACAAATAGGGGAATTTGCTTCCAATTATTCCCACAATATAAGAAGCACCATAAGAAGTGAAAAAGACATATTTCCTTGTAATATAAGTGTTTTTACAAGATAAAGCAGTCAATATGTCAAATTTACCAGAAACCCTTATTTTTAGGGCAAACTAGACATATTTTGTAAAATCTTGTCAAAGATAAATAACTAAAATATCCTTATAAATAAGGATATTTTATGTTTGACGATACCCAAAATCGTGTTATAACTATTGACTTTTATAGACCTTTGTGCTACCATTTGAGCAGGTCCAAATATGTTATCGGCTAGATGATATATAAGGGCTTTTTAGTTTAATCTGTATTTGAATTACCATCTGGTAAGGATTAAAGACAGGTCAAACTACACCTTGGCACGGCGTTTGGCAGAACGTAACTGCCGACTATGAATAAACAAAAATTAACACGGTTTCTGCAGTCATTTGTTGCCATACCGATGTTGGCAATAGCAGCCCCGCTTACTGGAATACAATCCATACCAAGCCCCGCGGCTGTAGTTCTTGAACAAAATAGTACGATTAATACTTCTGTCATAACATCACAAGAAGATATAAATCGCGATAAAGAAAGAGCCGAGAAAATTGATGCGTTTTTTGCATCATACGATTCTCCTCTTTTGGGATACGGGCAAGAGTTTGTTGCCGAAGCAAATAAAAATAATATAGATTGGCGCCTTCTTCCGGCTATCGCTATGCGCGAAAGCACTGGAGGAAAAGAAGCTTGCAAAAATGCGTCAAATAGCGTGTTCGGCTACGGTTCATGCAAAATAAGTTTTAAGTCCATAGATGATTCTATTAAGATTGTCGCGGAGAGTTTAGGAGGCAACAATCCTAATACCGCCTATCATTATGACGGCAAGACAACTTTGCAGATTTTAAGAAAATATAACTCTGTTATTAAAAATTATCCGAAGCAAGTTATGGCAATCATGAAGATGATTGATGGAACTGAAGATATAGCTTGATCCGAAAAACAAAAAATCCCCGCTACAACTTTACAGATGTTGGCGGGGATTTTTGTTTTATATTTTTAGATTTTTTTGAGGCCTTCAACCATGATGCTTTTTTCGCCGTTGCGTTCGGTTACTTTGCCTTGAAAGGCGATAATAGTATCGGGCAAAAGAATTTCCCTATGAGCTTCATAAAGTTTGCTGAATATGACGGCATTGATAGTGCCGGTATAATCCGAAAGCTTCAGAAATGCCATACGGTCGCCCTTTTTGGTTGTAACTATCCGTATGTCATCAACAATAGCGGCGATTATTATCGGCATTCCGATTGTTCCTATCTTTACCGATTTGATGAGAGTTCCGAATTTTTCAATTTTTTCTTTATATGCGTCAAGCGGGTGTCCTGAAATATAAAGGCCCAGCAATTCTTTCTCCCATGTCAGCTTTTGCGTCGGAGTCGCTTCCGGCTGCTGCGCAAGCGTAAGT
Organism: Minisyncoccota bacterium; assembly: GCA_035510575.1. Classification (GTDB taxonomy): domain Bacteria; phylum Patescibacteriota; class Minisyncoccia; order Phycocordibacterales; family UBA9973; genus UBA8515. Next base: position 6,879 of record DATKGV010000002.1, read on the forward strand.
TTTGTTTCAATGCCGCCGATTGCGCCGAAAAGCGAATCTTGAGCGGACACGTCTCTTGCTTCTTTATTGAATTCAAGAAGCGTTTCAAGATTGCCGACAATCGTATTGCGGTCGGCGAAATCATCCATAGCGCCTGATTTTGCAAGCGCTTCAACTGACTTTTTATTAAGATTTTTATGAGTGATGCGTTCGAAGAAATCGGCTAAACTTTTGAATTTCCCGCCTTTTTTTCTTTCTTCAATGATAGCATCCGCAATATCGGTGCCAAGATTTTTAATGGTATAAAGGCCGAAGCGGATAGTGCGCCCGGTCGGTTTATCAGAACCGACGATAACCGTAAATCCGCCGAAGCTCTCATTGATATTCGGCGGCAAAATATTAATATTCATTTTTTCGCATTCATGGACAATTTCAGCCACTTTCTCGACATCGCCGGATTCAGCCGTCATAATCGCAGTCATATATTCAACCGGAAAGTTTGCTTTCATATAAGCGGTCTGATAGGCGACGCGGCCATAGCTTGCCGAATGGGCCTTGTTGAATCCATAAGCCGCGAATGGCTCGATTTGATTCCAAAGTTCTGTCGCTTTTTTTAACGGCCATTTGCTGTGCAGAACTGTTCCGTTGATAAAGCGATCTTTTTGCTTGGCCATTTCTTCAGGAATTTTCTTTCCAACGGCCTTGCGGAACTTATCGGCCTCGCCCCAGCTGTAACCGGCAATATTAATGGCGATTAAAAGCAAGTCATCTTGATAAACAAGAACGCCATATGTCTGTTTTAATATTGGTTCAAGCGCCGGATCCATGTATTTAATTAAGCGGGCATTGTGCTTGCGTTCTATATAAAGAGGTATGAATTGGATGGGTCCCGGGCGATACAACGCCACCATCGCATTAATATCGTGTATTGTCGTTGCTTTAAGTTCTTTTAGATAATGCGTCATGCCGGAGCCGTTGAGCTGAAAGAGCCCCATTGTCTCGCCCCGGGCAAGCATTTCAAAAGTTTTTTTGTCATCAAGCGGAATGCGGTCAAGGTCGATATCTATGTTATGCAGTTTTTTCACCAGCCGTACTGCGTCAGCGAGTATTGCCAAATTGCGGATGCCGAGAAAATCAAATTTCGGCAAACCGGCATCTTCAATGCTATACATGTCGTATTGAGTTATCATGCTTCCGCCCTTAGGATCGTATTGGATAGGGGAGAATTCATAAAGCGGTCTTGGCGCAATCACTACGCCGGCGGCATGCACCGAGATGTGGCGGACGCACCCCTCCATTTTTTTTGCAAGATCGATTATTTTCTTAGTATCGCTCTCCTTGTCATAAGCGTCTTTGAGCTCCGGAACTATTTCCATTGCATGTTCAATCGTCATCGGCATGCCCTGCGAACCGATAGGGATCATGCTTGAAATGCGATCGCCGATGGCATATTGATAGCCAAGCGCGCGTGCGACATCGCGAACTGAGCCCTTTGCCATCATCGTGCCGAAGGTTCCAATCTGAGCTACTTTATCTTCGCCGTATTTCTTTTTCGCATAGTTGATTATTTCATCGCGGCGATTATCGGCATAGTCCATATCAATATCGGGAAGCGACGGCCTCTCGGGATTGAGAAATCGCTCAAATGGAAGCTTGTATTCAAGCGGGTCGACATTGGTAATACCGAGAAGATAAGTTGTCAGCGAGCCGGCAACTGATCCCCGGATATTTGTCAGTATTCCGTTTTCATGGGCATAACGCAGGAGATCTCCCACAACGAGAAAATAAGTCGGATAGCCCTTCTGCTTGATAATATCAAGCTCGTATTCCAAGCGGTCAATATATTCTTTTGATTGAGGAAGATCCCTGAATTTAAAACCCTTATAAGCAAGATCGCGAAGGATATCATCGGCATTGGCGCCTTTGGGAATCGGGAAATCAGGGAAATACGCCTTTCCCAACCCTAGATCATATTCCTCGCACATATTGGCAACCACTTCCGTATTACTGACTGCTTCAGGAACATCTTTAAAATATTCCCGGATTGTCTTCTCGTCAACCAATGAAAAATCATCTTCCGAAAATTCAAATCTGGTTCCTTCTTTGCCGTCCGATCCGGTATTTACTTGAAGCAATGTGAAATGCGCTTCATGATCGTCGGCGCATGGGTAATGGGAATCTTGGGCCGCAACAACTTTTATATTCCATTTAGCCCCAAGCGCTTTGATGCCGTGGCGAAGCTTCTTGTCGTTCTCAACATGAGGATGAGAATGCGCTTCAAGGAAATAATTTTCCTGGCCGAATATTTCTCGGTGCTCTTTTATAAGTTCATCCGCTTTTTCATTATTATCGGCAAGCACTGCCTGAGAAAGCTGGCTGCCCATGCAGCCGGACAAGCAGATAATGCCCTCATGGAATTCTCTCAATATTTCCTTGTCCATCCTGGGCTTGTAATAATATCCTTCCAGATTGGAAATAGTCACAAGGCGCATCAAGTTTTTGTAACCCTGCAGATTTTTAGCAAGCAAAGTTAAATGATAGCGCCTATTGTCTGTACCCGGTTCTTTGTCTTTCCTTCCTCGCTCGGCAATATAGGCCTCTACTCCTATTATGGGCTTGATTCCAGCCTTCTTGCATTCTTTGTAAAATTCAATAGCTCCATACATATTGCCATGATCCGTCAGCGCTATGGCTTTCATCTTGTGCTTTTGGGCTATATTTACTATTTGCTCAATCTTTGACAATCCGTCAAGCAGGGAATAATGGCTGTGAGTATGAAGATGTATGAATTTAGATTTTTTTTCCATTTTTCTAGTATAACAAATAATGATACAATCTATAAATATGGATAAAACGCCTAAATTTACTAAAGCAATCAATGAAATATTAAAAAATTTGACTCCTTATGGAGCTAAATGTTTTCAATGTAAATTAGATTTTGAAATATCAGAAAATGACATTGATTTTTTTAAAAGATTTCAAGTTCCACCTTCTAAAATGTGCCCTGATTGTCGCAGGCAGAGAAGATTTGCCTTTATAAATTACACAACGCTTTTTAAAAGGAAATGTGATGCTCCCAATCACAATGAAAAAGTTATTTCATCAATTCCAGAAGGAACAGGATTTCCTGTTTTTGATTTTGATTATTATTGGTATGGGGATAGAGATTGGTTTATAAATGGAAGAAATTTTGATTTTAATGAATCTTTTTTAAAACAATTCAAGGAACTTTTTATGATTTCTCCGCAACCTGCACTAACTCGTGACCCAGCAAGTATAAACAGTGATTATGCATCTTATGGAGCTCAACTAAAAAATTGTTACTATACTTTTGGTGGAATTAACGTTGAAAATACAATGTTTAGTGTTTGGCCAATGAGTACTAAAGATTCGTTAGATTTATTAATTTCAGTTAATAATAATTTATTGTATGAAGGAGTTTATCCAAATAATTCTTATAATTGCCATTACGTTTATTTTTCCAGTGATTGCTTAGATTGCAATTTTATTTATGATTGTCGCAATTGTAATGATTGTTTTGGTTGTGTAAATTTAAGAAATAAAAAATATTGTATCTGGAATATTCAATATAGTGAGAAAGATTATTTAGAAAAAATAAAAGAATTTAATTTGGGGAATCGACAAGAATTAGAAAAAGTCAAAATGAAATTTAATAAGATGATTTTCTCCTTGCCCATTAGAGCAACGCGTAATGAGCATTCTGAAAATGTTTTAGGCAATTATTTAGTTAATTCAAAAAATTGTATTAATGTCATGTGGGCTATGGATTCTGAAAATTTAACTAATACCGATTTTGTTATGAAATTAAAGGATTCATACGATTGCACTGTTTCTGCCATTGCAGAACAATTGTATTCTACTTCAGGGGTTGGTAATAATTGTTTTAATGTAAAACTTTCTTCTTTTGGAAGAGAATTACAAGATTGTGAATATACTATGAATTGTAAAAATTGCCAGTATTGTTTTGGTTGCATAGGACTTGTGAATGCTAAATTTTATATTTTTAATAAGCAATATATTGAAGAGGAATATTGGAAAACCGTGGATGCTATAAAAGTTAAAATGATAGAAGGCGGCGAATACGGAGAATTTTTCCCTATATCGCTTAGTCCATTTCCATATAATGCTTCACTATCTAATATTATTTATAATATTTCAAAAGAAAAAGCTTTAGGGCTTGGTGGTTGGTGGTATGACGATAAAATAAATTTACCAGAGAATATGAAATTATTGAAAATGGATGAGATAGAATCGAATATTAAAAATGTTCCAGACGATATTCTAAATGTGGGAATTATAAGCGAAGGGAATGGAAAGCCGTTCAGAATAATCAAAGAAGAGTTAGATTTTTATAGGAGGAAAAATATTGCAATTCCAAGCTTAACACCATACGAAAGGATTGTGGCTCGATTCAAATATGTGAATAATTTTAAAGTTTTTACGGACAACTGTTTTAATTGCAAAAAAGAAATTTTAAGCAGTTATGCTACAAGCGATGGATTTAATCCTTATTGCGAAGATTGTTATAAAAAAGAAGTTTATTAATGGATAAAAATATCAAATATATTGTCGGAATTGATGAGGTGGGGCGCGGTCCGATAGCCGGGCCGGTGGCAGTTTGCGCATTTGTCTGCCCGCCTGATTTTTTTGATAATTTTCGCGCCAAAACTGATGCGAAATTTCCAAAGCTTAAAGATTCAAAAAAGCTCTCCAGACAAAACAGGGAAAAGTGGTTTGAATATTTCAAACTTCTGAAGAATGACGGCAAATGCGATTTTGCAGTTTCCCTAGTGTCCGCAGAATGGATAGATAAAGTTGGTATTGTAAAATGTATTCAAAAAGCCCTGAATAAATCTATAGAAAAAGTTACTTCGCCAGAAATTCTTTTTGCGAGGTCCTCGCCTGCCCGCCAAAGCTTTGGTGCAGGCGGGGATGAGGGAGGACGAGGAGCCAGACCATCTCAAAAAGAATTTCTGGCTTCGTGTCACATTTTTTTAGATGGGGGATTAAAAGCGCCAGAACAATATCTTTATCAAGAAACGATTATAAACGGCGACGAAACTTGCGAAATAATATCTTCCGCTTCAATTATCGCTAAGGTTACCCGCGATTGCATAATGTTCAAGTATGCAGAAAAATTTCCAAATTACGGATTTGAAAATCATGTCGGTTATGGTACTAAAGCTCATTACGATGCCATAAAAAAGCATGGACAGACACCAATTCATCGCAAAACCTTCATACACTAAAATATAAAATAAAAAACCATAGCATTTGCTATGGTGATTTTATCTCAATAGAAATTTCTTAAATGACAGTGACAGAACAGGATTTAATAATATCAATATTATTAATAATATCTAATTCACCTTTATAAGAAAAACTATCGTTTGGGAGCATTAAAGTCGGAGAATCATTATCATCATGATAAATTGTTACAAAATGAACTTTTTCTTTTTTTAGAAATTCTTCAATTCGATTTAATTCTTTTCCTCTTGTTCCGTCCAATAAAATAGTATTATTTCCCATACTCTTAATTTTTAATAAGTTAATTTATTTTTTCTTTTATAATACTACTTATAAAATAAATTGTCAACTTTTTAGGAAATTTTTCTCCAACCAATTTTGTATATCTTTTCTGTCGTCTTTAAGCCATGCAGAGTTTGAATAAATACGTTCATATGATTGTTCAAGTGTGCGATCGGCGCCGGGGGCGACATGATTTTTGAAGAATTTTTTTGAATCTTCTACGTCTTTGGCTTTTATATGATTACCAAGAGGTGACAATAATCGTGACAGAAAATGGCCGCCTTCACCGTATTTTTTAACTATTTCTTTCCAATTTTGTTTGATGAATTTCCAGGCAATTTCTCGGCCATTTATATTATGCCATACGCCGCCGATTAAAAACGGCGCGTCCTGCATACGCACGTTGCCAGACATTGCGAACTTTAAAGTGCGCTCAAGAAGAATTTTATCTTTGAATTGAGACAGTGCTCTTCCGTATCGTTCTTTTTCTTCATGAAGAGCTTCTTTTTTGTACATTTCTTCAAATTTGAGCCATTCTTCAGTATCACCGTTTGATGTCACTATGTTATAGATAACGCTGCGCAAATTAGCGGATATCTGACCTCTGTCCTTGAATAATTCTTTGGCCTCATTTATGATTTTTTTATCTCCATAGAAAGCTGCTTGCGCAATAGCGAGATTCCTCAAAAAGGTCTGTGAATGTTCTTCATCTCCGTGCTTTTCCCAAGTCATTTTTTCTGCCAGTGGCGAAAATAATGAGCATGCATATTTTTTATATAAGTAAGCATAGGGCTCATCTGCTATTATATTATAAATTTTATTTATTCCTTGAGCTATTTCCGACCAGACAATATATTTTTGTTCATCCTTACATGAAAGAGAGAATTCAAGCGCTTCAGATGTCTTTATATATCCGCCTTCAGAAAGCGCGAACAAATCTCTGATGATTCCCAATCTATCATGAATCGGCATCAAACTTTTCTTTATTTCATTTTTAAGCATATTTAAAGATTCCGCATCGTAACGCACTCTTATGAAAGATTTCTCGCCTTTATTTAATTTGCCTAGCAATTTATTTTTTATTTGAGCAGTTTTACTTGTCATTAATATTTTTTCATTGCTATAGCTGATTGGAATCTGCCAAATTGTTTCCTGCTTATTTTTTTTAGCTGAAATTCTGCTTGAGAAAAATCTTTCCTGTTTCAGAGAGTATCCATTTTTATTTTGACTGACGAATATTAATGGATAGCCAGTTTTTTTGGTCCATGATTTCATTATTTTTTTTACGGGTTTACCGCTTATTTTTTCAAACGACTCCCATAAGTCGGAAGTTTCAGTATTTTTATAACTGTGTTTTTTCAGATAATGCCTTAATCCATCGCGGAATTTCTCATAACCCAAATAACCTCCTAGTTGCCTGATGATCGCCGAGCCCTTGGCATAAGAAACCATATCAAATATCTCATTGATTTCATTCGGATGATGAACCAGAACTTCTATCGGATGTGAATTGGCAAGTGAATCAAGCCGAAGAGCCGTGCTATAACGATCCGCCAAATATAAATCCCAAACATGCCAGTGTGGAAATATATTATCGGTACAAAAATTCTCCATATAAGATGCGAAACCTTCATTGAGCCATAAGTCCGTCCACCATTCCATCGTCACCAAGTTGCCGAACCATTGGTGCGCCAGCTCATGGGCTATGACTATGGCAACCCATTGCTTGTTTGAAAGCGATGATTTTTCTTCATCTACCAGTATGGCTGTCTCTCTAAATGTTACCGCGCCCCAATTCTCCATTGCTGAACTTTCGAAATCAGGAATTGCAATCAGATCGAGAACTGGAAGCGGATAAGGAATATCAAAATAATCATTATAAAATTCAATGGCTTTAATTGCGACTTCAAGGGCAAATTTAGCTTGGTGCGATTTGCCTTGCGTTGTGAAAACGCGAACTTGAATATCAGACGCTTCGCCAGAAAGTAAATTTTCTGGTCCTCGGGTTGGTTCACCAGACACAGAAAATTTACTCTCTGGCTTTGCTTGATGAATGGAGCCGAAAAGCGATTTAGGATGGTCTGGTGAGAAAGTCCGAGGACCTCCTAAATCGCTTTTCGGCGTAATGTTAGCAAATCCTTCCACATATTCAAATTCTCCAATTATAAATGCCAGTAGATATGTGGACATTCGCGGAGTTGAGGCGAATTCTACGACTTTGTATCCGCTCCCGCCTGCTCCCGAACTATCGTGAGGGCGGGCAGGCTCATGTTCTGAAATTTTTATCGGTAATGTATTTGATATGGCAGTATGGCTCCCTGGAATAATTAATGAAACATCAAATATTGCCTTATGCGCTGGTTCGTCAAAGCAAGGGAAAGCACGCCTTGCGTCTGTCGCTTCAAATTGCGTGGTTGCCAAATGTTTTATTTTGCCATCAAGCGTGTATCTGCTCCGATAAAATCCGCGAAGATGATCATTTATTATGCCTTCAAATACTATTGAAAGCTTTGCCTTGCCTTTGTTAATTATTTTTTTGAATATAAATGTGGCTGTTTCAGCTTTATCATCATAGATTATTTTATCCGCAAATTGCGCGGATTTTCCGCTTATAATTTCAGCTGTTTCAATCTTGATATCTTTAGAATGGAGAGTTATGGACTTTACTTTCTTATTAATTGCAATATCTATTATTTCTTTTCCGGCAAAGGTGAAGGACTCAAGATCCGGCTTCAAAGTTAGATTATATCTTTCAGGTTTGATATGGGAAGGCAATCGCACTCTCGGCATTTTTTTTCTAATTTTTTTCATTCTTAAATTTTTAGTGCTTAAAATGCCTGAATCCTGTCATTACCATCGCCATATTAAGCTCATCGGCTTTATCTATTGATTTCTGATCGTTCTTTGATCCACCGGGTTGTATTACAGCAGTAATGCCTGCGTTGCCGGCTATTTCCACGCAATCAGGAAATGGGAAAAATGCTTCCGATGCCATAACTCCACCTGTTACATCAAGCCCGAAACCTTTGGCTTTTTCAAGCGCGTTTTTCAAAGCGTCTACTCGCGAGACCTGCCCGGCGCCCATTGTAAGCATATGCCCATTCTTGACTATTGCCACGCAATTTGATTTTAAATGTTTTACAGCTATGGCGGCAATTAATAAATCTTTTTTTTCTTGTTCCATTGGCGCGCGCTTTGTCGCAACAGCCATATTATTTTCATTATCTACTTGCTTATCACTATCTTCGACAAGCAACCCATTTAGGCATGTGCGGACCATTGTAGTTGAAAGTTTTACATCTTTCATTTCAAGTACGCGAATGTCTGGTTTCTTTTTAAATATTTCCAGCGCTTCATTTCCAAATGACGGAGCAATTATTATTTCAAAGAAAAGTTTCTTCTCTTCAATGAGGAATTTCGCCACATCTTCATCTACCTTGTTATTGGCAATCAATATTCCGCCGAATGCCGATATTGGATCAGACGATAGAGCGCTTTTGCAAAGATCAAGCGTGTTGCCATTGGCGGCTATTCCGCAGGCATTGGTGTGCTTAAGAATTGCAAATGCCGGCATAGAAAAATCGCCGATGAGCCGTATTGCCGCATCCACGTCAAGCAGATTATTATAAGAAAGCTCTTTGCCTTGCTTGATATCAAAAATATTTTCCATTTGCCCGACAAATTTGCCTTGCTGATGCGGATTTTCTCCATAACGCAATTTTGCGCCTTGGAAATATCCATGAATAGCAAGATCATAGCTACTGCTAACTTCAAATGCATTGCCGGCGAATTCTTTTCTTTCTTCTAATGTTGTTTCATTACCACGTTCAAGTATTTCTCTTAATTTCAAATACTGATTTTTAGATGGAACAATTACAACATCATTAAAATTCTTAGCCCCAGCACGGATGAGTGATATTCCACCAATATCAATCTTCTCAATTATTTCATCATCGCTTGCTTCGCTTGCCAGCGTTTCCTCGAATGGATACAAATCAACAATAACTAGATCAATATCTTCTATTTTATATTTGGCTTTTTCTGCCTGATCTTCTTTATTGTCTCTTCTATTTAAAATTCCGCCGAAAATTTGCGGTTGAAGAGTTTTCACTCTGCCTCCAAAAACAGATGGAAAGCCGGTAATGCTTTCAACTGTCACAACTGGCACATTGAGCTTTTTTATGAATTCCGCTGTTCCGCCGGTAGAAATTATTTTTACTTTGTGTTTATGAAGAAGCTTGATAATATCTTCCAAATTATCTTTGTGGAATACTGAGATAAGAGCTGTTTTGATTTTTTTATTCATTATTAATCTTTATATTATTACTAAAGTGCCTTAATCATATCATTTACACGAACTTTTCTCCCTTCTTGCGAAGGGCGAGCCCGAAAGCACTTGTATTCACAGTTTAACAGATAGACATTTAAAATCCAAGAAAAATAGCTTCTCTTAATGAGTCCAAGTTTCAACGGCTCAATTCCCAGTATTTGAGCCGTTTGTTTTGGCGAATTGGGAGCGGAAAAATCAGAGAATTAAAAACAAAAAAATATTTTCTTTCATAAAAAGTAAGCTATTCTAAGAATTGCATACCAATAGTTCTTGCAAACTTGAATTGATAAATTAGATACATTTCAAATATTATATCAATTTCTTTCAAGGCTTTCTCTAATTCAATTGGGTCTTTTTCTTCAACTGTATGTGCTCCACTACTTCTTGCTTTGTATATTTTTCTAAGTCTTTTTATTATTATCTTTTCATCTTCTTTTAAATATTTTACTATTTCCTTAACCATTCTCTCATTGCGTGTTTCAATAGCCATAAAATTTACATCTTTAAGTATTTTGATAACTTTTCCTTTTTTAGATTCAGCCCAATTCAATTTTTTAACCACTTTATTTATTTCTTTTTTCTCAGATTCATTCAAAATATGCTTTGGCTTAGTATCAAAAATTTCCTCAAGTAATGCAACACCTAATATTATTTTTTGTCGTTTTTCAACTTGTGCATAAAATCCCCTTAATTTTTTTACAATATTTAAAAAAATATGGTTATTACAATTCTTAAGAAAGTTTTTTAAAGCTTCTTCTCCTGGTGGAATAGCAGACCACGACTTATATTTTGGATTATCACTGCAGTCAGTTATTAAAAACCCCATTGAATTTCGCAAGCTAATTGCAAGCAAGTATTGATCAAGAATTTCTCTTTTCTTTGCCTTATCATCTTCATCAGCAATCTCAAAACTCACTTCAAAAGCATCATTAAAATCAGCCTCATCTACATTAAAGTTATGATTGCGCAACCATTCGATCACATATTCTGGATCAGGTCGTAGGTCTTGATGCGAGTTTTCAAAAAAGACGTGAACTCTAAAAAAAACTGTTTTAGCCCCTTGTTTCATATTTTTTAGTTTGGTTTTTCAAATATAAGAATCGTTCTTGCTATTTATATATTTATAAAATAATTAACAACTTATCCAGTTGTAAGTTAATAACATCTCTTAAAACCATGCGTTCTATAAGTGCATTAAATATAGGGTCTTTTTCTTTGCCAATTATTTTTCCGATGTTCTTGGAAAATTCCCATAATAAAGTACCCTTTTTACTTTGTGTTGTTTCATTTTCAAATGGAAGTTTAGAATATTCTTCTAAGTGTTTATTTATATCAGAAATAAAGATATTTTTTTGGATATCATTTCCTGAATGTATTCGTCTAATTGAATCAATAATCTCTGTTTGAAAAGCTACTATAAAAATAATTGAACTTTCCCTCTCTAGAAATTTTTCGATCATCCTGCCTACCATTACCATATAAATACTAGTAATTTGAATGAATAATTCATCAGTTACTTTATCGAGAATTTTATTATTATTTCTTAATTCAATAAACCACTCATACATTTTATTAATATTCAACAAAACAAATACTGCAACAGTCCTTGCTTTTCCTATTAGTGTTACTTCATTATTAGGAGAATCCTTAAAATTATCCCATATATGATTCATTGTTTCTATTTTTTCTTCATCAAGTCGGTTTGTTTTCTCAATATAATCCCGCACAGCTTGGGACATAATTTCAATATTAGAATCTGTTTTTGAAATATTCAAATCTTGAAGTCCGCGCTGAAGAAGCTCAGAATATCTCTCTAGATTTTCTGGAGAATAATACGGAGATTTTATTAATTTTTTATCTTTATCGTTGTCCATATTTTTTCTTTAATTCGCCAAGCTGATTTTCCTTTTTAGCAAGTTCAGTAAGAATGGTGTCTGCTAATTCGTTAAGCAAATTTCTCTTTTGTTTAAGTGTTTTTTCAATATTTTTATTCAAAATACTCCACTCGGAGTTTTCCAAAGTCTTAAGATTGTTATTAGCTTTTTCTATTGCTTTATCGATTCCAATCAATTTCAACTTTAGTAATTGAATAGTTGTAGTTTCGCTATCCGTGACAGATTCCTCAAGGTCAATGGCGTGCAAAGTTTCCAAATCAGCTTCCGAATACGCTTTATTAACTTTCTTCATCATCTCTTCATTCCCATTAACTAAATCTGGGTGATATTTGTGAGCCAATTTATGAAAAAGCTTTTTTATTTCTTCCTGCTCGTCAAGAGAAACAATTTTACGATTTTCAAAATCTTTTTCTTCTTCATCTAATTTATGAAAATCCTCCTTGATTTTCTCGTGGTGTTCTTTGAGCGTTTCCTCAACAATTTTTTGTGCGTCTAAAAAAGAAAATCCTTGATCGAGCATATCCTCAATCCTTTTGTATTTAAGAATTTCTAAATCTGTTTCGTCAATTTTTAAATATAATCGCCCAATTTTTATATCGTACTCTTGTTTGAGAATGGACAAGTCTATTTTTAATTTTTCAACCCTTTCAAGAATTACAGAAAGAATTTTCCCTTTTTCTGATATGGCACGTTTAAGCTCTTGTTTTTCCAAGGGTTCGTCTAGTGATATATTTGATTTTACAATATTGGTCATAAATTTATTTTTTTGAAGTTCGACAACATCAACTCTTTGCCTATATCCTGACTTCGTCAGGCGCTGTGCGCGATAGAGGACTTGAACCTCTGACCCTCCCCACGTCAAGGGGATGCTCTACCAACTGAGCTAACCGCGCATATGCGGAAGCGGTGAGATTTGAACTCACGATACGGTTTCCCGTATGCCGCTTTTCGAAAGCGGTGCCTTCAACCGCTCAGCCACGCTTCCATAAAACTGCTGACGGAGCCATTATATAAGAAAAACACAGGATTATCAATTTTTAATTTATAAAAATAAATGCTATTATATAAAGCGCATGCAGTCTATTATTGAAGTTAAAAATGTGACAAAAAAGTTCGGCGACTTTGTCGCCGTTGATAATATATCTTTTGAAATAAACAAAGGGGAGATTTTCGCCTTTTTGGGCCCTAACGGCGCCGGCAAAAGTACGACTATCAAAATGCTGACGACGCTTCTTTCACCGACAGCCGGAACATTAATCTTGGATGGCCATAATGTGGAAAAGGACTCGAATAAAGTCCGCCATTCTTTCGGCATTGTCTTTCAGGACCCGAGCTTGGACGATGAATTGACCGCCTATGAGAATATGAAGCTTCATGGAGTGCTCTATAGCGTGCCGAAAGAATTATGCAATGAGCGCATCAAGCAGCTTCTTTCTCTTGTCGAGCTTTGGGACCGCAAAGACAGCTATGTGAAAGAATTTTCCGGCGGAATGAAGCGCCGACTGGAAATTGCCCGCGGATTATTGCATCACCCGAAAATTTTATTCTTAGATGAGCCGACTCTCGGCCTTGATCCTCAGACCCGCAATCATATCTGGAAATATATAAGCGAACTCAATAAGAATGAAGGCATTACCGTTTTCTTTACTACGCATTACATGGAGGAAGCCGAGCGCATAGCCGAAAGGATTGCCATTATCGATCATGGCAAGATTATCGCTTCCGGAACGGCGACTGAATTAAAATCCAAGACCAATACAGCTTCTCTTGAAGACGCGTTCCTATCATTAACAGGCAAAGTTATCCGTGAAGAAGAGGGCAGTCCAGTCGATAGGATGCGCATGAGGCGTAACGCATGGAATAAAAGATAATTATTATATGAAAACAATTTATATTTTATGGCTTAGACAATTAAAACGCTACTTCAGATCGCGATCCAGAATGATCGGCTCTCTGGCTCAGCCGCTGTTTTTTCTTTTGTCTCTCGGATACGGTTTCGGGCCGGTATTCAAAGCGGCCGGCCAAGGCAGTTATATTCAATTTCTGGTGCCGGGCATTATCGGCATGAGCATTATTTTCACTTCTATTTTTTCCGGAATGGAAATTATTTGGGATCGCCAATTCGGTTTCCTGAAAGAGACGCTAGTGGCTCCGGTCTCCCGGTTTAATATTATGATCGGCCGTACGTTGGGCGGCGCGACAGTCGCAACTATGCAAGGGGTGCTTGTATTTCTTATTTCTCTATTCATTGGATTTAAACCCATACATTGGGGCCTGGTGCCTTTAGCTATTGTTATAATGCTGTTATCAGCGCTCCTTTTTACCGCAATGGGAACGGCCATAGCTTCACGGCTGGAAGATATGCAAGGTTTCCAGCTTATTATGAATTTCTTGGTCATGCCGTTGTTCTTTCTTTCGGGCGCGATTTTCCCGCTTGCAGGCGCCGGACTCCTCGGGAAAATCGCGCAGTTTGATCCGCTCTCATACAGCGTTGACGCGCTTCGAAGCTTGCTCTCAGGCATTTCGCAATTCGGAATCGGAGCGGATTTTTGCATTCTGGCAATTATCACATTTGCCTTTCTGGCGCTCGGCAGCTATTTCTTCTCAAAAATTCAGATATAAAATATCTCAAAGAAGTATTTGACATTTAAAATAAGGAATGTTACTATGTAGAAAATTTAAAAAATCTCGACATGATTGTAATTAAAGAATTCTGGAAACCACAACAACTGGTTGTTGTGAGGGTTAATATAAAATCATTCAATATAAGCTTACTTAAAAAGCTTATGGAAGAAATTAAGAAAGATTTTACCCAGCTGCAAGATGAGCAAGTAATTATCGAAAATTTTAATTATTCTGATCATCCTGAATACCCCAAATCGTGGGGGGTGTACTTTAGGCTTAAACAAGTAATAAAAATTTCAGAAGAATATAAACCAAAACAGGATTATATAGTTTAATTAAGATGATATTAAAAGAGCCCGCATCTTATTATGATGTTAAGGGCTTTTTTGTTGATTTCGTTTTTTATTTGCTTGATTTATAAATATAATAGTAATATAATCTTAATGAAGTAAATATTTTGATGTTTAACTAAAAAAATGTGCCTATGAGAAAAAAACAAAATCAATAATCTATCTTGTCCAATAATTAAAAAAGCCCTGTGAGCAAAATCACAGGGTTTTTTAGTTTTTGGAATAAGATTGTAGGGAATATAGGGGACTACTATTTGTTTAGATATTTGATATAATCCAATTATGGGAGAAAAGTTTGATACTACAAAACCAGACAATCAAGTAAATGTGAACAATGAAAGATTGCACTTAATCACAGAAATTGCTACTGAAAAAGATTGGGAAGATTATAAAAAAATAAGATTAGAAGCTATTGAAAAAGAGCCGATGGCTTTTTATGTGACAAAAAATAACAAGGAAAAAGAATATAATAAATCGGACGAAGAATGGAAAACTGACTTAGCAAATACAGATGCCTTTACTGCTCTTTCCAGGAACTATAACGTGCCTGTCGGGATGGCTCAGGCTATCCAAAAAATTAAAGATAAAAAAATGGGGTGTAAGAGGTGTTTATCTGAATAAAGATTTTAGAGGCAGCGGTTACGGAAAAGAGATAATGAATTTAATTTTAGATGAAATAAAAAAGAGAGGAGGTAAAAAAGTTATTTTGAATGTTATGGATACTCAAGATATAGCTAGAAAGATTTATGAGAAGCTTGGTTTCAAAATCTCAGAAAAATTTAAACCGGAAATTATTGACGGTATTGAATATCCTGGCGGTCAGTGGATGGAAAAAGAAATATAAAATTTATGTGGTCACAAGTTACTAAATTTTATCGGGACCGCGAGTACGCTTATCGAACCTTACAGGTTCAGTATACCTTTTCGTTTTGATTTAATCAAAAAACGAAAAGCTTTTCGCTTCCCGGACGCAAAGCAAGCAGTTGCTTTGCTTAGGGTCACCGCACAAAAAATGGTACTACTTGACAAGTACTCATTTTTGTAGCGGTGACCCTACCGGGAATCGAACCCGGATTACCGGCTTGAAAAGCCGATGTCCTAACCGTTAGACGATAAGGCCAAATTTATTTAATTATACAAACTTCACCCGTTTACCGGCTTCTGAAAGCCGATGCCTGCCCCGTAGTAAAAATTAAAAGCATTCGTTTTATTTTTTACTATTGGGGTCCTAACCGTTACCTGCCCGCCCTCCTGTGGAGTCGGGAGCAGGCGGGGACGATAAGGCCAAAAATTAAACTAACGAGGGAAAGTATAACAATTTTTTGTAAAAAACACAAAAATATAGTAGGATACGAAAATATGAATACTGATACGCAAATTATTATTCTCGCTGCCGGAAAGGGAACGAGAATGAAATCGGATGAACCCAAGGCCTTGGCGCAACTGCAAGGCAAGCCATTTTTGAAGCATGTGCTTGATACGGTTTATTCTCTTAATTTGTCCATAAAGCCCGTTATCGTAGTTGGCCATAAAAAAGAGCGGATTTTTGAAGTGTTGGGCAAAGGCCATAATTATGTTCATCAAGAGCATCAATTGGGCACCGGGCATGCGGTTTTATCGGCTAAAAATTTTGTTCATAAAGACCACAAAATAATTTTCATTCTCTCCACTGATCAGCCGGTAATTTCAAAAGAAACTATTGAAAATATCATCAATATCCACAGATCAAATAAGGCCGTCATAACTATGGGAACTGTCGTCTTGCCTGACTTTGACGATTGGCGTTCAGGTCTTATGCATTTCGGCAGAATTGTGAGAGGCGATAACGGCCAAGTTTTAAAAATTATCGAATACAAGGATGCAACGCCGGAAGAAATAGAAATAAAAGAGGTTAATCCGGCTTTCTATGCTTTTGATCAAAAATGGCTTTGGGAAAATATCAATAAATTAAAAAATAAAAATGCCCAAGGCGAATATAATATTACCGACCTTGTCAGATTGGCCAAGGAAGACGGCAGATCTGTTGAAACTGTTCCTATCAGTAACATGATTGAAGGATTCCAGCCCAATTCCAAAGCCGAGCTTGAAATGCTTGAAAAAATTTTAGCGAATCAATAATTTATTTATTCTTGTGTATCCAAAGATAAGCGTCCTCTAGAGCTTTGACTGCGTCTCCGGCCGCAATATTATTCTGGTGGTATTTGCCGTTTGTGCAATCGCCAGCCGCCCAGATGCCCGGAACTTTTGTCATTTGCGTCATAGGGTCAACGACAATCTTGCCGAATTGATCCAATTCAACTAAATCTTTCATAAAACTTGTATTTGGAACTTGTCCTATTTCCACAAAAATGCCGGATGTTTGTATTGTGTGCTCACCGCCAGATATTTTATCTTTATAGGTCAGTGAACTGACAAATTGATCGCCGTCAACGCGAGTAATATCCGCATTCATAATAGCTTTGAATTTAGGATTCTCCAGAACTTTTTTAATGGTTATTTCATCAGCTCTGAACTCGGCGCTTCTGTGCACCATAGTGACGCTTTTGCAATAAGCGAGCAGCTGCGAGGCAGATTCAAATCCGGCATTGCCTCCGCCGATAACAAGCACATCTTGGCCTTCAAAAAGAGGACCGTCGCATGAAGCGCAATATGTTATGCCTTTATGCTCGAATTTATCGGCGTTAACAGCATCCAATTTGCGCCTGCTGCTGCCAGTAGCCACAAGCAATGCCATAGAAGAATATGACTTGCCGGCCTCTGTTTTTACCGTGATAATCTTGCCAGCTTTTTCAACTGAAACGACTTTTTCGCCTTCTATGAAGTCCAAAAAAGGTCCCTTGTAATATAAAATATGTTTCTTTAAATTTTCTGCAAGCTCTGCTCCAGATATTTCTGGATTGCCGATCCAGTTGTATATGATCTCGGAAACGACAGATTGGCCTCCGAATTCTGAAGTTATAATAGCTGTCTTTAATTGTTTGCGCGCAGAATAAACGCTAGCTGCCGCGCCTGCCGGTCCTCCGCCTAGAATAATCAAATCATACATGATTGTGCAATTATACCCCGTAGTGAGATTTTAGTAAAATTCTACTACGGGGTTATACTACTTTTTATTTCGTCTGAGAAATGCCGGAATGGTGCTCCAGTCATCGGTATCGTCGATAAACATATCGTCTTCAATCTTTTCTTTTTTCATGTAATCAGAATTGGAAGAATTTTTTCCTTGCTCCTTGCCCGCCTGAGAATTATTTTCTTTCGGCGTCGCCGTCGCCTGCGATTCGGCTGTCTTATTCTGGCCTATCTGAAAAAGCGAGCGCTTGGGCATATCGGTAGGGAAGCCGGTAGCAATGACCGTAACTTTCATTTCTCCTTTTTTAAGCTTTTCGTCGCGAATAGTGCCGAATATGACTTTGGCGTCTTTGTCTATCGATTCAGTTATGATTTTCGCCGATTCTTGAATTTCGTGAATACTAAGATCATCTCCGCCTGAAATGGCGAACAGCACGCCTTTGGCCCCGGAAATCGAAAGATCCAGAAGAGGAGAATTGATTGCTTGAAGAGCTGCTTTCTCGGCGCGTCCTTCGCCTGAAGCAATGCCGACGCCCATCAAGGCGCTGCCGGCATCTCTCATAACCGCCCGTATATCGGCGAAATCCACATTAATCATTCCCGGAGTGGTGATCAATTCGGAAATTCCTTCGACGGCTTGCTTGAGGACTTCATCGCACGTTGCAAAGGCCTGCTTAAAGCTGACATCTTTGCCGGAAATAATAATTAATCTGTCATTAGGTATGACAAGTATGGCATCAACTTCCCGTTCAAGCAGAGACAATCCTTCTTCAGCGATCTTCATGCGCTGATTGCCTTCGAATGAAAATGGTTTTGTCACAACCGCAACAGTAAGTATGCCTTGCTCTTTGGCCGCTTGAGCCACTATCGGAGCGGCGCCCGTGCCTGTTCCGCCGCCCATCCCGCAGGCGATGAAGACCATGTCCGCTCCTTTGATGACATCTTGGATTTCCGCTTTTGTTTCTTCCGCCGCGCGCTTGCCGATTTCCGGATTCATTCCCGCGCCCAATCCTTTAGTAAGATTTTTGCCCAAGTGAACTTTCTTTTCCGCAAGAGAATTATGCAAGTCCTGCGTATCCGTATTCATGACAATAAACTCAACTCCTCGCACTCTCGAGTTTATCATATGATTTAGGGCGTTTTTGCCTGAACCGCCGATTCCGATCACTTTAATTCTGGCAAATGATTCTATTTCCGAGTTAATTTTAGGCATATTTGTATATGGGAGCTTTTTGTCTTATTAATAATAAAATACATGCAGGTACATAATAGCAGAAATTCGCAAAAAGCAAACATTTGACATAATATTATTTTATGGTAAAAGTTGCGAGAATATGGATTTGAAAAATCGTTTGATTTGATTAATATTGTCTCCCGTATCGCCACGAATATTATTGTTTTGCAATTCATCGCCTTGCGACATAGCCAATCCAAAAACGGTATACCAAGAGGCGTCTTTTATTTTAAGCTTATTGTTTATCGTCGTGTCAGAAGGCCCTATCTTAACCGGCAGGCGGAGTTGTGTCCGGGCAAACTCCTCAATATTATTTATATGAGCGCCGCCGCCCGAGATTATTACGCCGGCCGGCAATAATTCGCTGCGATGAAGCCGCTTGAGATGATTTTCCACCAATTCAAATATGTCAGACAGGCGGGCTTCTATGATTTCATCAACTTTTTTCTTCGGGTAGTCACCGCCTATGACGCTGCCGAGCTTTATGCTTTCAGCTTCTTCCAGGGAAATGCGGAATCCAAGCGCGATATCTTTAGTTATATCCATACTGCCTATCCCGAAGACAGCAAGCGATATTAAAAGCCCGTTTTCAAAGCAGCCGAAAGTCACCGTTTCCGCTCCTATTTCTATAAGCGCGCAGCCGGCAATTTTCTGCTTGGATGAAAGCAATATCGCGCTGCCGGCAATCGGAGAGGCCACAACGTCTTCAACTTCTATTTGAGCTTGCGCGAAAGCGGTTATCAAGTCCTCGATATTCTGCTTCAAGCAGGTGATGAAAAGAGTTTTGACTTCAAGCTTTGTGCCATGCATGCCCTCGGGCTTGCCGTGAATATCCTTGCCGTCAAGCTTGTAGCCGATGGGAATGACATGAATTATCTTCTTATTCAATATTTCAAGATTTTCTTCGCTTAGAGCGATAACCTTCTCCACATCAAGACGAGTTATCTCCTGATCGGCTTTTGATATGATGACTGATCCGGTTGAAATGGCTGAACTTAGGTTTATGCCTCCGATGGACACATAAGCGCGGCGTATCCTTGATCCTAAAATATCTTCGGCTTGCTTGACGGCTTTCTTAATGCACTTTGTCACTTGGTCGACATTCGTTATATAACCTAGGCGCATGCCTTCCGTGGGAGATTGCCCGACAGCAAGCATGCTGGGATCCTTCGCATCCCTGTTGAAAGCTATGACGGCCACGCGCGTCGTATGCGTGCCTATATCTATTCCGCACGTAAAATTATTTCTGGACATGAGTAAGGAAAAAAAGATTATTTTTTAGGAAAATTTCTTAAGAAATCTCTTCTCTTCTTCCTCCATTGTACTACTATGTTCGCAACCTTTCAAATGGAGACAGCCGTGGATAAACAAGTATTTCAAAAATTTGGAATATGGCATTTTAAATCGGGGAGCATCGCGTTTGACTTGCCTAAGATCAAAAGTTATTTCACCGGACCTGTCCGATAATGAAAAAGATAAAATATTAGTTGTTTTATCTTTATTTCTGAGAGTTTTATTGATTTTTTTCTGTTCCTTGGAAGCGATGAAGCCGACGGACAGGTCATATTGTTTCCCGAGAATTGCTTCTTTAATGGAGACAAAAGGCAAGCGCGGAAGCTTGCCCTTTGTTTTGTTTAAGATAGAACAATTTAAAGTTGCCATACTATCGCATTCTAATGGCGCCCTTTTGTCGGAGCTTTGATTGCCTTGCCCAATTTGAGCAATTTTTCCTGAACTTTTCGGCGAGCTATGCGCTTAAGCGCGCCGGCTTTTATTTTAACTTTTGATTCAGCTCTTTCCTTATAGCGCTTGCTCTTGACTTGCCTGATAATGCCGGATTCCTGCACCTTTCGGCTGAATCTGCGAATAAGATTCATATTGTTTTCATTTGTGTTTTTCTTGACCTCAATTACTGTAATCATATGTAGGCATCATAGTATCATATCTTTTTCCCCGAAGCAAGAAAATTTCCCCTACGACCGTCGTAGGGGAAGGCAAAAATAATAGCCGATAATTAATATCAGCTATGTGAGCAATTTTACGATTAGGATTGCTCGTTTTCCTTTTATTTTTTATTTCTTAGAGTAAATACTCTGGCGCCATCTCTGGTATAAACTTTTTTACTTTTGTCGCAAAATTGTAAACACCATTGATTTTTACAAAAGAAAATTTGGATTATTCCTTTATTGGTAATAATCCAATTTAGTTTATTTCTCAAGAGCTGTAAGTCAGATGGATCTTGAATTAGCATTAAAGCAAGAGATTTTGCTTGGCCTGTGCTTAATTCATTTCCATTGGCAAAAGTACCAGGATCATAGTCCACACAACAAATTATTTTTCCTGAGATATCTTCTTCAGTATAAGTTTGGCAAAAATTTAAAAATGATGGTAAGCATTTTCCACCTTCAAATTGTGCTTGTGTTATCCCGAAACAAGATAACAAAAAGCAAAAAATGATAACTTTTTTCATATTATTTTATTTTTAGAGGTGAATATTTGAAAGAATTAGTTCAAACATATGATAGCATATTAACAGTGATTTGTCAACTTTTACAGCAAATCTTCCGGATCCACGTTTATGGAAAATGACGGCGGCAGGCGGGAGAGATTTTCTAGCAGGAATGAATTGACATGGATGTTTTCGGAAGTCGGCAATGGCCAAAGATCAGGGTCGACTTTTATGACTGTATTGGTCGTATATTGCCCTTTAATTTTGCTTATGAATGCGGAAAATATTTGCGGATCATAACTGCCGAGAATATTATCAACGTAAGATCTGGCTTTCTCTGTCTCATTGGCTGTGCCGGTGAAATTTATTTTTATCAGCCGTTTAAAAGGGGGATAGCCGTATTGCTTTCTTTCCTTCAAATCTTCTCGGTACAAAGGCAAGATATTTCCGCTTAAGATATGCTCTAGTATCTGATTTTCAGGAATGCGGGTTTGAATTATCAAATTTTTCAAAGTTATGTAATGCAATTTCTCTATTATGCGCAATATTTTTTGAGTTATGTTGAAGCTCGGTATTGAAAGAAGCCCGTCAAGCGAAATAATAGCGCTATGAGCGACTTCAGTATTGATGTACGAAAATGCCATTTCAGTTCCGACAAGAATACTGCCAGGCGTTTTATTAAATTCTTTTATGGCATCAATCGCTTCTTTTTCTGTTGGAGTCGATTCTTTGTCTATTTGTATGACATGGGACTTCGGAAATAATTCTTTAACTTCCTCATAAACCCTATCGGTGCCAATGCCAAGGGGAGTCAAGTTCCAACTGGAACATTCCGGACAGCGGACTTCCGCTGATTCTTTGCGCCCGCATTTATTACACATGAATGTACGCGATAAGTTTGTCCTGCCGGCAGTACGCTGCTTGGAACCATACAAGACAATAGGAGTCGAGCACATAGGGCACAATAGCGTATGGCCGCAATCATGGCAGACAGTAACGCCAGCCAGACCTTTGCGGACAGAAAACAGGAATACTGATTCATTCTTTGAAATGGCATGCTCTATCATTTTTTTTGCCGCCTCGGACAGCACGGAGAATTTTTTCTTTCTTTTCTCATCAATCTCTTCTTTCATATCCACTACTGTCTGCCTTTTGACTTCCGGCAGGCGGAAAAGCGGCGGATGAATTTCACCCAGTTCGCCTTGCTCATTCCTATATAAGGTCTCAGGGCGGAGAAGAGTATCTCCGAAAATTAATTTTATATTATTCATTCCCGATAATATTTCAGCAAAACTGCGCATATCGATATATGGCCTTGCCAGCTGTTTATAAGAGTCCCCGCTTTCATGCTCCATAATTATTGTTTTTATGTCATGCCTTGGAATAGACAAGAATATGCCCGTGCCTATTATAAGTATCGGGTGCTTCTCGCTGACAGCCGAATTGTAAGAATTGATTAATATTTTTTTGGACATATCTGCGTGGAAAACATAGGCGTACTGCTCTATGCCTTTAGTCAGCGCTCCTTTCCATTGCTCTATGTCATAGCGCGTGGGAACGCATATGAATATTGATTGCTTTTTGGCGAATGATTCGCGTATCAGAGTGCGATAAAATGCCAGACGATCCGAAGACAGCGTCTGGAAAATTAATTTCTCGTGTTTTATATTTTCTACGCCCGCTATTTCCGGTTTTTCCGGTTCCTTCAAATCTTTGATATTTTCCAGAAATATCTTAGGCAGAAGATTTTTTATTACTGCGCCGGTATTGCCGACCGCGTATTCGCTCATGCGCTGGCAGGCGGCAAAAAAATATTGAGTGAACGGCGAATTGCCTTTTATTTTTATAATTTTCTTTAATTGATAATCGGCGATTTTCAAGTCCGATTTATTGTCGCGCGCATTTTCAATATTTATGACTACGGCATCGATAATCCTGCTTCGTATCGGAACAGACACGATGCTTCCGAGGGGAACAGGATTTGCGGAAAAATAAGTCAAATTTTCTTTTTGCAATCCTTTCTTTATCGGTATGACGGTTAATATATGCATGCCTTTATCCTAGCATATAGTTATGTTATAATCAGCCACACGACATAATTATATGGCTTTTTTCCAGAAAAAATTAGGCATTGATCTCGGCACGGCAAACACCCTCGTGTATATTCCTGGCAAGGGCATTATTCTTAATGAACCGTCGGTAGTGGCTGTCTCGGAGCAGGATAATACTATTATTGCCATCGGCATTGAAGCGAAAGAAATGATAGGGAAGACGCCTGACAGCATAATTGTCTATCGTCCGATGAAAGACGGAGTTATAGCTGATTACAGAGTGACGGAAGCGATGCTTCGGTATTTCATAAATAAAGCTCTCGGCAGATATAATCTTTTCAAGCCGGATGTCATGGTTTCGGTTCCGGCAGGCATAACTTCCACCGAACGCCGGGCCGTAGTAGAAGCGGCCGTCCGCGCCGGCGCCAAGAATTCTTACGTTGTCAAAGAGCCGATACTGGCCGCCATCGGCGCTGGCATTCCCATTCATGAATCCAAAGGCCATATGATAATGGACATCGGCGGCGGCACTACTGACATAGCGGTTATTTCCCTTGGAGGAATAGTATCGTCAACTTCAGTGAAATGCGCCGGCGACAAAATTGATCAAGCCATAGCCGATTACATCAAGAAAACTTTCAATCTGGCCATCGGAGACAGGACCGCCGAAGCGATTAAGATTAAGATCGGGGCGGCTGTTCCTTTGGAAGAAGAATTGACTATCACCATCAAAGGCCGCGATTTCATCCAAGGGCTTCCGCGCACCGCTCAAATTTCCACCAATGAAATAGTCAGGGCAATCGACAAGGAATTAAGAACGATGATTAATGCCATTAAAGACGTTCTTTCCTTGACGCCGCCGGAGCTTGCCGCCGATATAATAGACGATGGCATAATTATGACTGGAGGATCGTCCCAGCTTCGCAATTTGTCCGATTTGATTTATCGCCGCACAGGCGTCAAAGCTCGCGTTGCCGATGAACCGCTTCTATGCGTGGCCAAAGGAACAGGCGAGGCGTTGAACCATTTAAGCACTTATAAGAAAAGCATTCTTAGCAAAAGATAAGATACTTGACAAGTAGTGTATTTATATGCTACAATACGGGCATGAAAATCAAGGCATTAAAAAATTTAATAGTTTTTGGCGCTTTTGCTTTCGCATTCTTATGTTATGGCCATGCTTTGGCTTATGTGCCTGGAGTTTGGGATTATCAGCCCAACATTCAAACCGGCGAACCGGCTTTTACTCAAGTTCCAATGGGTGCTGATTATTATTCTTATTATCCGGCGCCGGCGCCAATTGCAAGCACAAATAATAATGCCAATAATCAAACTGCAACTCCTAAAAATACTGCCACGAAGCCAGCCGATAATTCCACCGCAAATACGGACAAAACAAATGGCAATAATTTGACAGCGCTTTCGCTCAACGGTTCAGGCAGTTTTATGCCAAGCTCAATCTGGCAATGGATAATAGTTATCGTGCTTATATTAATAATTATTATTATGGCGCGTTCATTTGCAAAAAAATCAGAATCTCATGATATTCACGGAATGCCAGCCCATTAATTAATAGAAGTTCAAAATAAAACCTCCCCGATGTCGAACATCGGGGAGGTTTTATTTTGCTTTTTCACTTATATTTTGATAGTATAAACCTGTTTAGTTATGCATTCCGTGGTAGCTCAGCGGTAGAGCGGTCGCCTGTTAAGCGATTGGTCGTAGGTCCGATCCCTACCCACGGAGCAAAATCAAAAACACTTATACTTCATGTATGAGGTTTATAATTTATGTTTCCGCAAGAGCACATGAACTGCTTCATGTGCGTGGTAGGGATCGGAAGATTGGTGTTATTTTGCTTGCAAAATCACCAATCACGCGCCGTAGGCGAGATATCCTACCCACGGAGCCAGTGATTTAATTTTATCTAACTACAGTAATAAAATAATTTACAGTATCTTTTTTAGTCTGATAACTATTTTGCTATATACATGATAAGAGCATACAATAAATACATTATCATCTTACCCAAGAGCGTGTAAAAAATTATGAAAAAATCTAAATTTGTTTTTTCTCTAAGTTTAGTAATAGCTGTTGGTGTTGTTGTCGGACTCGGAGTTCATTACTATGACAAAAGTAAAGGAGTGACATATAGCGTAGCTCAAATTGATAGCAAGGCAAACATGCCATATCTAGGAAACATAGAGGAGCAAACTCAAGCCAACAATGATTTTAGAAAAGTTCTCTTTACTGGCACCCGAAGTCAGCTCGTTGTGATGAGTATTCCCCCTGGCGGAGAAGTTGGAGATGAAGTACATATATATTCTGAACAAGTTTTATATTTTGTAAGTGGTACTGGTGAAGCGATTTTAGACGGAAAAACTAGTCCAATTGTTCCAGGTGATATTGTGGTAGTGGTTCCTGGTACAGAGCATAATTTTAAAAATACCGGCATCGTTCCAATAAAGTTGTGGACAGTCTACGCTCCACCAAATCATATTGATGGAACCACTGAAGCTACTAAGAGAGATGCGGATGCAAATGTTCAAGATGAAGCATATGGTAATCAACCGAAGTAAATTATATGTTTCTGTTTACGTTGATTTATAAAGGTTGATATTGTACAATAATTTCATGAAAAAATTTTTCAAAAAAATTGGAGCTTCATTTTATTCAAGTAATCTTTATAAGAATGCTAAAGGAGAGAGCGTTTCTCAGGGTATAAAATTTGTTGTTTCTGTATCTGCTATTTTAGGTGCATTTTTCCCCTCCCC
>DATKGV010000003.1:0-2312 GCA_035510575.1 Minisyncoccota bacterium
CATTCTTATGGAGAAAGAGGAGAAGTCGCTGGTGAATATGCTGAAGATCTCGCGGCGACGATGCTCGCGACAACGCTTGGCGTTGAATTCAACGCAGACTCGGCTTGGGTTGAAAGAGAACAGGTATACAAACAATCGGGAAATATTTTCAAAACAATGAACGTGACGCAATCCACAGAAGGGGATAAAGACGGACTCTGGACGACCGTCATCGCCGCCGCGGTTTTATTGCCGTAATTATTTATTTTTGCGGAGGCGGTGAGATTCGAACTCACGGTGCCTTGCGACACTCCGGTTTTCAAGACCGGTGCACTAAACCACTATGCGACGCCTCCCTTCAAACTATTTATTTTATTTTTAGATTTTATGCTTGAAGGCGCCGATTATATCTTTGGGAGTTTTCTTTGCAATATAGAATATGTAGAAAATATCCAATAGGGCAAATGTGTTTAAAATAATAAGGGCGATAAACCACCACTTATGGCTCATGCGCGCCGACGTCCAAAGAGCGTATCCTTTCCAAGGCAAAACCCAAATTATGGCTAATACTAAGATCCAAAGACCAGATCCATTTAATATATTCATAGGCAAATGATAGCAGAAATACCTTTTTCTGGCAATTGTGATATCCTGTATATATGAGATATCTTGGCATTGATTATGGCAGCAAGAGGGTGGGAATTGCGCTATCAGATGAAGAAGGCAGAATAGCTTTTCCGAAAGAAATTCTGCCAAACGATTTGTCTTTGGTTGAAACTATTGATAATCTTTGCGAAAAAGAGAATGTCAGCGCCATTGTCATAGGCGAGTCGCATGACTTGTCGGGCCAGCCGAACAAAATAATGGGCAGTATTGAGGAATTTGAGCGCAATATTGAAGCGGAACTCGATCTGCCGGTTTATTTTCAGAAAGAGTTTATGACGACTGTTGAAGCCAGAGGCAGAGCGGGCAAAAAAATGAATGATGCCCGCAAGATCAAGAAAGTAAAACAGAAAAAATCAGATGCTTCTGCGGCCGCGTTAATCTTGCAAAGATTTTTAGATAAAAATAATCAAAAATAAAATTTAAAACTATCTATGGAATATATCTCATACGAAGAATTTAAGAAAATGGATATCAGAATTGGAACTATCAGGGAAATAGAGCCGGTGCCGGAAACCGACAAGCTTCTGCGATGCCAGATAGATTTCAATGAGATGGACGAAGCTGGCGGGAAAAAATTACGGCAGATTATTTCCGGAATCCGCGAATATTATCCGGATTATGAAAAATTAATCGGCAAGCAAGTTTTATATATATTGAATATCGAGCCAAGAACGATAAAAGGATTGCAAAGCAATGGCATGCTGATGGCAGTAGGGGACGACAAGCCGATATTTTTAATTCCAGAAACAGAAGTCAATCCGGGAAGCAAAGTCAGATAATATGCTTGATCCGATTATAATTATCAAGACAGTCGGGCTTATCGGAATATTCCTGATTGTCTTCGCCGAATCAGGATTGTTTTTCGGTTTCTTTTTCCCGGGGGACACGCTTTTATTTGCCGGAGGAATCTTGGCATCGCAGGGATTCTTATCTATTGACTTGCTGGTCATCGGATGCATTATTGCCGCAATTGCAGGGGACAATGTCGGTTATTGGACGGGCAAGCGCGTCGGACCTAAATTATTCAATCGCGAGGACACATTATTCTTCAATAAAAGAAACGTGAGCAGAGCTGAAAATTTTTATAATAAGCATGGACCCTTAACTATTGTAGCGGCGCGCTTCATTCCAATAATAAGGACGTTTGCGCCGGTTGTAGCCGGCATGGCAAAAATGCAATATAGAAAATTCTTTTTATATAATATTATCGGAGGCGCATTATGGTCTGCGCTTTTGCCCCTGCTTGGTTATTATTTGGGCAATATTATTCCGAATCCTGATAAATATCTCCTGCCTGTCGTGATTTTGGTGATTATTTTTTCATTTTTGCCTTTTATAATAAAATCAGCGCTTTATTTCATTTTCACCCCTCCTCAGTCCTCCCCTTATCAAGAGGAGGAGGAATAAAATATTGAAATTAAATCAAATTGTGATAATATTCTGGTACGCGCGCGATTAGCTCAGTTGGTAGAGCAACCCGTTTACACCGGGAAGGTCGGGGGTTCGAGTCCCTCATCGCGCACCAGAATTGAACTCAAAGGTTTTGAACGAGCCAAAATGCGGGCGTGCCGAAGGCACGCCCATTGGTTTTCGCCTGATTTTGCAAATGAATTCGGAAAATTCGGCGCGCTAGCGCGCAATGTTTTTTCGCCAAGGAGGAGGTTCGA
>DATKGV010000004.1:0-176700 GCA_035510575.1 Minisyncoccota bacterium
AGAGAAGCAATTACTCGAAACATCTTTAAAAGAGAAACACTCTCTCGAGATGAAGACCAAAGACGACATCATTAAGATGAAAGATGAGGAAATTGCCCTCCGTAAAGATATGAAGGTCAAGCTTTCAACAAAAATGGTAGGCGAGACACTCGAGCAGCACTGCGAGACGGAATTTAACAAGCTTCGCGCGACCGGATTTCAGAATGCATATTTTGAGAAAGATAACGATGCTACAACTGGCAGTAAGGGCGACTACATATATCGCGAAACTGATGAATCCAAAACCGAAATCATATCAATCATGTTCGAGATGAAAAACGAAGGTGACGAAACTGCCACTAAGAAAAAGAATGAGGACTTTTTGCGCGAGCTCGACAAAGATCGCACCGAGAAAAAATGTGAGTATGCCGTTCTTGTTACGCTTTTGGAAGCCGAAAATGAGCTGTATAACACTGGCATCGTCGATGTTTCCCACAAATATCCCAAAATGTATGTGGTTCGTCCGCAATTTTTCATCCCTATCATAACCCTGCTACGCAACGCATCAATGAACTCGCTCAAATATAAAGCCGAGCTTTCCTTGGTAAGGAATCAGAATATCGACATCACCAACTTTGAAGAAAATATGAATAATTTCAAAGAAGGTTTTGCTAAAAATTATCAGCTTGCCTCTACTCGCTTTAAAACAGCCATCGATGAAATTGATAAAACTATTGACCATCTCCAAAAAACTAAAGATGCGCTCTTGTCATCTGAAAATAACCTTCGTCTCGCTAATAACAAATCAGAGGATCTGACAATCAAAAAATTAACGCATGGTAATCCCACGATGACAGCTAGATTTGCAGAGATTTCAGATACCAATAAAACTGAGAAGAAAAAGAATAAATAATATGTCGGAATATTATAATGAAAGCAGCAAATGCAGTTGATAAAAAATAAATTTATGCTAGAAGATAAAGATCCTGAAGAAATTATAGAAATCGCAGAAATCGCCCAAAACCAAGGTGTCGATATTGAGGAGGCTGAAAAAATAAAAGAGGTGATGGACAATGAAGGGCTGGATGAAGACGAAGCGGCTGAGCTGGCTGAATTTTTTTGATCATGATACAATAGTTTTACAACTCAATAGTAGTTATCAAGAGAGTGGCGAGAGACTGGCTCAATGACCCACCGGCAACCCTTAGAAATAAGAAGGTGCCAAATCCAGCCCAATCAATGGGGAAGATACTTAGTCCGTATTCTTTCCTCTTTATGAGGATTTTTTATTTTATAAACATGAAAAAGACATCTGAATTTTGTAGTCCAAAGCATCCCGACAAGATATGCGATTTCATAGCCGACAGCATTCTCGACGCCTATCTGGAAGGCGATCCGGAGAGCCGTGTGGCCGTTGAAGTCATGGGTGGGCATAACCTTGTCACTATCAACGGAGAGGTAACAAGCATGGCTAAACCTGACGTGGAAAGCATCGTAAAAGGCATCGTGGGGCCCGATTTCGAGGTAATAACCCATATTGCCCTCCAAAGCCCACAGATTGCGCGCGGGGTGGATTCCGGAGGCGCTGGCGACCAAGGAATCGCAAAGGGTTACGCTACGATCGAGACGGAGAATCGAATGCCCATAGAGTACGAACTTGCCCGAAATCTCTGCATGAAAATATACGAACGCTACCCATTTGACGGCAAGACACAAGTCACGGTGAAGGATGGGGAGGTTATCGCTGTGGTGGCGAGTTTTCAAAATACCAAGAACGACGAACTGCTCGCTTTTGTGAAAGAGATTATTCCTTCGCGGGAGTATTTTATAAATTGCGCGGGGGAGTGGACGCAAGGCGGATTTGATGCCGACACCGGACTCTCGGGCAGAAAGCTTGTGGTTGACAATTACGGTCCCGAAATTCCCATAGGCGGCGGATCATTCTCGGGCAAAGATTATACAAAAGTCGACAGATCAGGCGCGTACATGGCTCGCAAGATTGCGATTGAGCTTTTGGAAAAGCGTAACGCAAAAGAAGTTTTTACTAAACTCGCATATGCGATAGGGAAGAATGATCCGGTGATGGCCGTTGCCGTCATTGATGGAAAGGAAGAAGAAATCACAGGTTATGATTTGAGTCCTCGGGGATTGCGTCAATATCTAAAGCTTGATCAGGTCAAATTCAAAGACACATGCACGTGGGGTCATTTTGGCAGAAATTTTGAGTGGATGTAGAGTAGCGTCCTTCATTTATTAACACAGAAACAGGCTCTACCATATAGCTATTTTCCGTCAAATAGGGTATGCTTACTATGACAAATTAATATCCGGTGACCTAAACCAAGATGACATTTATTTGTAACTTGACATGGTCCAAGCCCCCGTAAAGAACAAAAAACTCCTAGTCAGAGTTTGTCCTTTACGGGGCCATATCTGGAAACGGGTATGGATGATCGCAAGATCATCGGCTGGCTAGGAGCTTTTTGCTACCCAATTGCCACTTTATTATGTATAATTAATTTAACCAAAATTATTTTTATGTTTTGCGAACATTGTGGAACAAAAAAAGAAGGAGATGCACAATTTTGCCCAAACTGTGGCGGAAAAACATCAACGACATCTAATAAGGTCTCCTCAACGAATACAGAACAAAAAGTTACTCGTGGTCAAAAAGTCGGTGCATTTTTTCTTGGCTGGCTCGGAGCAGGTTTACTCTGGTCAGTAGGATCATCGATAGGAGCCAGTGCTCATATATCTACAGATAGCGGTCTTGGAATAATAGGGGAATTAGTCGGACTGATTCTCGTTGGTGTGGTGTGGGTAAAAATATATCGTCACTATATAGATAAGTGGATGAAAAAAAATAGCCAAAAAGTATTACCATAATAAATTTATGTACTGCGAACATTGTGGAACAAAAAAAGAAAAAGACGCAATATTTTGTCAAAGCTGTGGTAAAAAAACAGACGCAGTATTCGATGAAACCAAGTCTGTTGATGTAATTTCCCCAAGTCCAACTTTAGTCGATAAAGATATTTTTTATAGTAAAGAATGGCGCAGAAAAAATGTTTTTGTTCTTTCTGCTCTTCCACCATTTGATGTAATGGTCGATGATCAATATTTATATTTGATCAAATTACCCAAATATAGTGGTAATAGTACAGGTTTAATTTTAGGTTTCTTGATTGGTAATATCTTAGGTGCTGCTATAGGTTCATCTATTGGAGAATCTAGTGACACAAAAAAGAGACAGTGGTATAGATCAGCTTGGCTTGATTCAGACGATAAGCTCACCTCACGAGCTTACGAACATGACATATTTGCAAAGATTCCAGTAAATGATTTAAAAAATAACATCACTTTTATAAAAAGCAAGTTTGTCTTAAATTATCAAGGAGAAAAAATAACGTTCGGAAGGAGAGCTCAATCATTCAGAAGTGCGAGTAGGAAAGAGGGTGATCGTCTTAACCAACACATACAAAAATATGTTCTGTAAAAATTGTGGAAAAGAATCAGATGGAAGTAAAAAGTTTTGCATGAACTGCGGGACAGCGTTTTCCGCTACTGGATCTGCAAAAACGACAACACCGCCTCCGGTTCGTTCGTCAATGCCGACTGAGCCTTGGACTACAAAAAAAGCCTTAAAGGTTTTAGCTGGAGTTGTTGTAGTTGGGATCATTATTTTTTACCGCATCCAAAATGCTGCTGACAGTAATGCTATCGATAAAAATAATACTGCCTTAAGTTCATTTGATTCTGGAAACGACACTCAGGCAATTAGTCAGTTTCAAGACGCTGCCTCAAATGCGGCCACTACTGAGACAAAAATTACAACTTTAAAAAATCTAGCATATGTTTATGAGACTGATAGTAAAAATGATCAGGCACTCACTAGTTTTCAACAAGCATTAAAACTTACAAGCCAAAATTCATTTGACTATTATCTTATTTCGGCAGAAGTAGCATTGTTGCAAAGCAATCCAAATTCAGCGTATATAAATTTTAATAAAGCTCTTGCAATTCAGCCCGATGATTTTCAGCTCAATAATAGTCTGGCAATATTTTACATGAATCTAGACGGCTCTTCATCAGACTATGAAGACTATGGCAAAGCACTTACATATGCTTTAAAAGCAAATACCATAAGTAGCTCAGAGGTCACTAGAGAAAATTTAGGTATAGCTTATTTCTTTAATAAAAATTACGATCAGTCCATTTCTATATTGTCTCAAACAAATGTAACTCAACACCCATATGTAGGTTTTTGGCTTGGATATGATTATCTTGGGAAAAACGATCCTGCCAATGTAAAATCTTATTTCCAACAAGCAATAAATGCCGGAGCTACACCCCCAAAAGAAGTAACTGATTATTTAAATTCACATTAAAAATATGTTTTGCGAAAATTGTGGTAACAAAATTCAAGATGGTTATAAATTCTGCACAAAGTGTGGCGCTTCAGCCGTTTCTGGTTCGCAAAAAAATACAACTACTTCTCAAACACCAGAGCAAAACGAAAAATGGTGGCACAGGCTTTTGAAAGTTATGTACATACTCGCATATATTCCTTTACCACTTGTTCTCATCGTCGTATGGTCAGCAAGTAGCTCATCCTACGATTATTCTACTAGTTCAACGACTGATACAAGCGGGACAGCATTCTGGTATTGTGTGTTGGCTACCTTAATTTATCTTGTTGTTGTTAGGCTAATTAAAATTGCCGTTCTTTACATAGCAGTTGGTCGAAAACCAGAATGGAAAAAAGAATTTAAAAGACTTTTCTAAATTTATGATTATATTTGGATGGCGAACACTGATTAAGAATATAGGGGCAGTTTTCAAAAGAATGTGTGACCATTGTCACAATGAAGACTACTGGATTTTAACTAGAAGCACGAGGTGGTTCACTTTATTTTTTATTCCTGTAATTCCTACCTCGAGTAAATATTTTTTGGCATGTCCTGTTTGTAAGTATGGATTTGCTTTGAAAGGCGATCAGATAGAAAGCATCAAAGCTCTCGCAGAAGTAAATCAATTATTAGTAGACGGAAAAATTACACAAGCTGAGCATCAGACAAGAATCAATCAACTTAACGGCCAGACGGCAAATCATGTTGAGGCAAAGAATGTTGACGTAGGGTCTCTTCCTGAAGGTGAAAGACTTATTTATTGTGGTAGTTGTGGTAATAAAACTGAAAAGGATTTAAAATTCTGCGGTAATTGCGGTACAGCAGTTATCACAGTCAAATAATATATGTTTTGTAAACACTGCGGAGACAAATTAAAAGATGGAGTAAAATTCTGCACAAACTGTGGAAACATGACAACTCATCAAAAAGTTGATCCTTCAGAGCAAACGGCCAAGATTCCGGCTTTAGTTTTTTTGCAAAGTTTTTTCAAAAAAACCTTTATTAAATTAAAACAAAATAAGCGTTTAGTAGTTAGCATTGTTGGTGTGGTAATTGTCCTTGTCGTTGTCCTTTTGTTAAATAAAAGCAACCACAAAGCACCCGCTAATTTTATATCAAACAATAATACACAATCGGTAGTTGATATTTGGTGCGATAACGGCCAAGGCGGTTCCGGTACTATATTTACAACTAACGGGACTGTGCTTACCAACAACCATGTAATTACAGGTGCAAAATCGTGTGAAATTACTTTGCCTAATCCTGCAACTGGAGGGATATCAGAAATATATGAGGCAGCGCCTGTGATCGTTCCAAAATTAAGTGAAAAATATGATGTAGCAACTTTACAAATTGATGGTGCTTATACTGATTCGGATGGGAAGACTTGGGGAACTTACCCTACAACGTTTTCACCTTTTACTGTTCCAAAGACTTGCAATGTTAATGATCCATCAAAGCTTGGTGATTCAGTACGAATATACGGCTATCCTGTAACAAGCGGAGGCTACAATCTTACCATCACTGACGGCATAATAAGCAGTTTTGCAGATGACGGAGATATTCTCACGTCAGCACAAGTTGATAGTGGTAATTCTGGAGGACTTGCAGTCGATCAAAATGGCTGTTGGCTAGGGATACCATCTGCAGTTGTATCGGGTAATTATCAAAATCTTGGGGTCATAATACCTGGCAATATTGTTGAAATTTTCTTGAATAATGTTCCAGTTAAACTTGATCCTTCTACGGGAAATACGAACTCTGTTTCTGAGTCAGCGATTAATCCTCAAGAAACTAGTGATCAACAATGTCAGGACACTTTTGGTGTAAATAGTGAATGGAGTGGGCAAATGGACAAACAACAAAAACCAACCTGTACATGCCAGAGTGGCTATTCATGGGATGCAACAGGAAATGCTTGTGCTACAAAGACATCATTAACGCAAGAGTGTGAGAATAAATTTGGAACTGGGGCTTATCCAGTAACACAAAAAGGGAAAGCAGTATGTGATTGTTCAACTGGTTATCAGTGGAATAGTGATGGTACTTCTTGTGAGTCAACACCATCTGTTCCTGGTTGTACTTCAACTTTAGGTTACAGCTCAACAACTGGCATATCTTGTTCAGGAGACGACTCTTGTGCGTCTGGGTCCACCTACGACGCAAGTACCGGAGAATGCACGATCCCACTAACTAGCGATCAAATGTGTAATCAGAAATTCAATAATTCTTACTCCACAACCAATTCAGACGGCTCTCATTCATGTAGTTGTAAGGCAGGTTACTATTGGGACAACAACGCTGTAGGACAGGCAGGCAATTGTTTTACATCTACAGAACTTGATCAAGGATGCAATAAAGGCACACCCGGCACTTCTTGGGATGGAAAATATACTAGCGATGGTACATATGAGTGCGCTTATTAGTTTGGAAATCCGGCAATACCTTTGAAGGCTTCAATCTCCATAAGAACATGGGTAAAAAGTTCGTCCGATATATCCTCATTCTTAAATTCAACTTTCCGTTTAAAATTATTCACTTCCAAAAATAGCCTGCGTTTTTTGTCCTCAAAATTATATAGAACGACCAGAGCGAAAGATCCGTCCAGTTTTTCGTGGTACCACAGGGTGGCTTTTTCTCCTTCCCATATGTGTCCGTTTTTTCTCAGATTTTCAAAAGGGTCCAGCTCAACTTTTGGCATGCTAATAAATTAGCATACTATTTTGTTTTTTCGTAATGTCCTGTGGATTCAAAGTTCACTTTTTATAAGCAAAATGATACACTTGGATTTAGCATGATACCCGACGAAGAAAAAAATGCCATATGGAGAGAAATATCTCCCGATCTGATAAAGGCTTTTTTGTCAGTGAAGAATGAAGAAGAACTAAAAGCTTTTTTTCGGGATCTTATGAGCGAAAGGGATCTGAGAGAATTGCAGATGCGGTGGGATGTCGCGAAAAAGCTCGATGCGGGCGTTCCGTTTACTCAAATCTCAGAGGAGTCCGGTCAGTCTCCGGTGACTATCACAAAAATCAATCGCTGGCTTAAAGAGGGATGCGGCGGATATAAAATGATGATAGATCGCATGAAAGACGGGCAGAAATAATTAGGACTATATCCAATAAAACTATACACTGAAAAAGGATCGGCAATCGCCGACGTTCTTTTCATTTTAATAACAACCAAAAAGGAGGATCTCATGAAATTTGTAAATCGGGTATCTCGTCGTGGAACTTACGTGGTTACTTTCGATGCTGAGAGCCGTCTTCAAGCCTACAGAGCGGGAGGGCTTAATGTCCCGCACCAGTATGATCCGCTCTTTGGAAATTTTCACCGAATTCTTTCGGAGAAATTAAAGAGCGCTCTGCCCGATGTGAACATACATACGGTCGGCATGGGGAGAGTGAGGCTCAAAATTTGGAAAGAGGTCGAGAATCGCATTCAAGACATGACCCATCAGGTCGTGCTAAGCACCTGCCAAGAAATTGCAGACTCAACCCCAAGGAGCGAAGGTCTTGTCCTTAACATCAACCGATTGTTCAACACGGAAGGGGAAATGATTGAGTACGGTCCGCGACACGGTTTCAAACCGCTTGATGAGCAATTCAAAGAACTAGCGGAAAAGATCGCTGGTCGGTCCGTCGTCCTCATTGAAGACGGCGCATTTACCGGCGGCACGATTCTCTATGTTTTGAAAGAGCTCAAAGATCTCGGTATCAAGGTTACCGCTGTTGTCATCGGATTTTGCTGTACGCAAGCGCATCCACTTCTTAAGGAATTGCTAAATGGTGAGCTGGCGGTTGTGGATTC
Organism: Minisyncoccota bacterium; assembly: GCA_035510575.1. Lineage (GTDB taxonomy): Bacteria > Patescibacteriota > Minisyncoccia > Phycocordibacterales > UBA9973 > UBA8515. Next base: position 8,199 of record DATKGV010000004.1, read on the forward strand.
TCTCGAAAATTTAGTCGATTGGATTCCCGACCACGATCTCATTCCGTTTATTCCAAATTGTGGGCGCGTTCTCGGGGAGCAATCCTCGTCGGGATACGCACCTGTAAAAACAGTGAGCGGCGCGAGCTGCGCCTACCCCTACATTCTGCCGTTCGGCAAAATGGAGAAGTGGGCAACCATGCCATCTGAAGGTGCTCGAGACTTGTCGTGTTTTTGTCTAGACACAAGCATCGAGATCTTCAGCAGAGTGGGGAACGGAAAAGTAACAATAGGAGAGCTCATAAAGGCTTGCCCGGGGGTTTCTCTTCCCATTGTGGTGGGTGTTCACGAGGATCTTCCTTCTTTGGATATTGAGGTGGTCAGCTTTCTCCGGCATATGCGAGGAAGGCTCGCGTGATTCCTTGTTCTTTGCAGCAAAATCAGTCGCACCACCTCAAAAATGGTGCGACTTTCTATATTATCTCAAAAACCCTTATTTCACTTGACTTTTTACTAGTTTTTATTTTTTATAATTGGAATACACATCGTCCTTCTTGACAATATTTGCTCACTACACTAGGATGTAGTGACAATCAAATATGAATCCATTGTCCCGGAAGGGATCGGCCGATACTCGGCAAGATGCTAGCAATGGACTTTACCAAAGCATCATCTTGCTTTCTCGCTCAGAATAGGAGTAAGATGATAGCACATACCCTCGAGGGTATGCGTCCCAAGCTTGGGATTGGCAGGAGCCGAATAATTTATTAAGCGGCTAATGTCGCCAAAAGTCCACTTTGACTAGCATCAGGTGGACTTTTTGGTTGGCATTTTATGAAATTAACTCAAGCCATCGAAGAATTCAAAAATTGGAGAGGATTCAAAGTAACCGGACATACGGTCGTGCGCTACGACAGCGCGCTCCGGATTTTTTGCCTTACCATAGGTGATGTTGAAATCGAGCAAATCCAAATCCAGCACGTTTTGCATTACCTGAAACAAATGGAGTTGCTCGGGTGGAAAAGAAACGGAGTAAATATCGTCGCCCTCGCGCTGCGAAAGTTTTTTGAATTTTACAATCTTCAAGGATATCGATGCTTGAATGAGTCTCTCATACCTTTGCCAAAAAAAGAATTCAATATCCCACGTGTTGCCAATGAGAAAGATTTTAATAAATTGGTGAAATCGATTCCTCGCGACCGTGACTCGGTTAACATTCGCAATCTTGCTTTGGTCCACATGGTCTGGGATACTTGGGCGCGAAGTGGCGAAATAATTTCTCTCGATGGGGACGATTTACAATTTAATAAGGATGGGTCTGGTTTCGCCACTATCAAGACCGAAAAATCGAGAGGCAAACGACCGATCCGTGAAATTTTCTGGACAGCTCAAACGAATAAGTACCTGAAGGCATGGCTGAAAGAAAAAGAAAGGATCCAAGACCAGATGGTATTTGAAGACGTAGGTGCGGTTTTCATTTCAATCAGAAAATGTGGACCATACGATGTCCGCGGAAAAAGAATGACCAATAGGGGAGTCTGCGAAGTGTTTCGAACCATATCGAATCGAGCGGGCTTGCCTTCAATATTCAATGCTCACTCCGCTCGGCACTATGGCGGACGAAAAATTATCAAGGATGGCGGCGCCAGTGCCGACGTCACGAACATCCTAGGACACTCTAACCTTGAAAGTTCTCAATTTTATACCATGATGTGGGGTAACGATCTCAGGGAGAGGTGGACTCACTTCCACAACGAACATGCTAATCCGAAGCACGATAAGGGTCGGCTAAATAAAAACCTGAAAAGCATCATGAGTTTGAATAATCTGGATAATGCCAAGGAGGTATTCGAATCCTTCATAGAATATATGCAGAAGGACAATGTGCCTACCAACGACCAATTTGTCAATCGACCAAAAAGAAACACTGTCATCGATACCGGTCACGGAGGACGGTGGTCAAAATTCTAGGTCAGCGATTTTCCACGGTCCTCATTTTGTAGTATTATTCGACTATGGCAAATAAGCCGAATCAGAAACGAAATGACGAGATCGTCAGACTGCACGATTTTGATCCAATAAAATACTCCTTCGTAAATCTTTCAAAGCGTTACAAAAATCCTAAAACCAAAAAGCCCTTGGCCGGATCCACGCTTCATGAGATTTACATGCGGGAAAAGGCAAAATTAGGCGACGAAAATGCCCAATCTTCCGCTGTTGTAAAGACAAAATACCCCAAATTGATATCCCCTAATAAGAGGACTTAACTTACTTGCTTCAAATTAGGAGTTGAGGTAAAATGGTTCCTATACGATCTTTGACAACAAAAACAGATTTCGCCCACCTGCCCAGTTTCTGAGATACTCGGAATTTGAGCAGGTGAGCGCGTAGGGATTTTCATTAGAAATCCTTATGTGGTAAAATGGAGAGATGAAAAATAATCACTCCAAAATAATATTATTCAGTGGTTGGTATGACAATGAACTGGGGTATACATATACGCTTGTTGATCATGTAGTCAAAACAGGGCAGACAATTAAATAATCTCTCCCTTAAACACAAAAGTAGCGGGGCCACGGAGGATGACGTGGCCTTTGTCGTTTTGAGATAAGAATAATTTACCACCCGGAAATTCCAAAGTTACCTCACTTTGCGTTAGGTCTTGCCTAACGCTGTTTTTTGTAAGTATGGAATAAACTGCGCAAGCGCCAGTGCCACAGGCAAGAGTGGCACCACAACCGCGCTCCCAGACCTTCACTTTGTAATAATTATCCCCGCCTGCTCCCGAACTATCGTGAGGGCGGGCAGGATTTACTTTTTCAACTAATTCCATATTTATTTTGTTTGGGAAATTTTTATCATTCTCAATTTTAGGACCAATTATTGAAAGGTTATATTTATTTAAATCATCAACAAGTCCGACAGCATGTGGATTACCCATTGATACAAATTCAAATAAAATATTTTCAAGTTCCATTGGATTAGCAGGGAAGTCGTTATGAGCAAATACAGGCGCACCCATATCAACAGAATATGTCCCATCTTTATGGCATGTAATTTTCTTTATGCCAGCTCGCGTATCAATAAATAATTCTTCTTTAAATTGTGAGGTCTGTTCTAAGAAGAATTTCGCCACGCAACGCACCCCATTACCGCACATTTCAGCTGTTGTTCCATCGGAATTATAATAATTCATAAAACAATCAGCTTTATCCGATGATTCAACTAAAATTACACCATCAGCGCCTATTCCTAAATGCCTATCACATAAAAACTTTATATATTCAGGCGCAAAATTAACCACACCATTCATGTTATTTATCATGATGAAATCATTGCCGGCGCCGTGATATTTATAGAAATTAATCATATATCTTTTATTATACCAATAAAATGGTATAATTATCACATATGAAAATCTACATTGGAGCAGATCATGCAGGATATGAATTAAAAGAAAATCTTAAAACTTATTTAACAGGACTTGGTTTAGAGGTTATTGATAAGGGCGCATTTGAATTAAATAATAATGACGATTATCCTGATTTTATTACACCAGTAGCGGAAGCAGTAGCCAAAGAAGAAAGTTTCGGTGTTATTATCGGTGGTTCAGGCCAAGGTGAAGCTATGTGTGCCAATCGGGTAGCAGGCATTAGAGCTTCAGTTTATTATGGTCATTCTTTAGATATAATAAAAATAACAAGAGAGCATAATAATGCCAACATCCTTTCATTAGGCGCACGATTTATAACAATCGATGAAGCAAAAGAAGCTATCAAATTATTTATTGATACTAAATTTAGCGGTGACGAAAGGCACATTCGTAGAATTAGGAAATTTTAAATTATGACAGAAATAATACCGGCGATATTAGCCAAAGATTTTGAAGAATTGCGCGAAAAAATTTCACGATTTGCAAGTGTGGCGAGAACTGTGCAGATAGATGTCTGCGACGGCAAATTTGTGCCATCTGTCTCATGGCCGATGCACGCAGGAGATAAAGAAAGCGTATCGGCAATAATAAATGAAGAAGAGGGTTTGCCATATTGGGATTCGCTTGATTTTGAATTTGACTTAATGGTCAAAGATGCTCACAAGCAATTTGAATTTTTTACGCGGCTGGGAGCCAAAAGGATTGTTTTTCATTTGGAAGCAGAAGATGAAAAAGACCTTAAAGAATTTTTGGAGGGTTTGGATATGTATACGAAAGAAAATATACAAATAGGTTTAGCTATCAATATCACGACAAATGTTGATAAATTATTTCCCTTTATAAATCTGATTGATTTTGTGCAATGCATGGGAATAGATCATATTGGTTTTCAAGGCCAGCCCTTTGATGAACGCGACCTAAAACAGATATCAACATTGCGGGCAAATTATAGAGAACTTATAATAAGCGTAGACGGAGGCGTAAATAACCGCACAGCGCCTATGATGGTGAAAGCCGGAGCTAATAGATTAATAGTAGGTTCAGCTCTCATCAACAGTCATGATATTTATGAGACAATCAAAGAATTAGAAAATTTATAAAATGGAAAATCTTACCGACACAAAAGTAAAAGAATTGGAGATTCAGGCCAATGATATACGGGAGAGCATTATTGAAATGCTTGTTGAAGCAGGATCGGGCCATACTGCCGGCCCGCTTGGAATGGCTGATATTTTCACTTTGCTTTATTTTCATGCCATGAAGCATGATCCTAAAAATCCGGAATGGCCGGATCGTGATCGATTGGTGCTTTCAAATGGCCATATATGCCCGGTACTTTACGCCACAATGGCTCATGCCGGTTATATGCCTATGGATGAGCTAAAAACATTGCGTAAGTTCGGTTCGCGCCTTCAAGGCCATCCGCATCGGGAATATATGCCTTGGCTTGAGAATTCTTCAGGTCCGCTTGGAGCCGGCCTTTCACAAGCCATCGGCATGGCTCTTGCTGACCGTATGAATAATGGAGTAAGCACAAATAAAACAATTTACGCTCTGCTGTCTGATGGCGAACACGACGAAGGAAATACTTGGGAAGCAGTGCTTCTTGCCGGCAAGGAAAAATTGCGCAATCTTCTGGCAATAGTTGATCGCAACAATATTCAGATTGACGGACCAACGGAAAAAATAATGCCGCTTGGCGACCTTGGTTTGAAATATGAGCAATTCGGCTGGCATGTGCAAGAAATAGACGGGCATAATTTTAATGAAATAAATGACGCAATCAATAGAGCAAAAGCAGTTTATGACAAACCGTCGGTTATAATTGCTCGCACAATACCAGGCAAAGGAGTGAAAGAATTTGAACGCGATTATCGCTGGCATGGCGTTCCGCCGAATAAAGAGCAGGGAGAGATGGCGCTTAAAGAATTGCGCGCCCTTGGCGAGAAAATCAAAAGCAAACAGGAATAAACATTATGCTTAATCAATCGTTAAAATTAAATACAAAAGTTTTCAATGAAGATGTTGAACAGATTCCCATTCGCCAAGGTTTCGGCGAGGGCTTGCTTGCCGCCGGAATTGAGAATGAAAATATTGTCGGGCTTTGCGCCGATCTTACAGAATCCACAAAAATGAATTTATTTGCTGAGAAATTTCCGGAAAGATTCATAGAGATTGGCGTTGCTGAACAGAATTTAGCAACAGTGGCTTCAGGCATGGCGGCCATGGGCAAGATTCCTTTCGTTTCTTCTTATGCAATGTTTTCCCCGGGACGCAATTGGGAGCAGATTCGCACTACCATTTGCTACAATGACCGCCCTGTAAAAATTGCCGGTTCTCATGCTGGCGTATCTGTAGGGCCGGATGGTGGCACGCATCAAGCTATTGAAGACATAGCCATTACTCGCGTAATGCCCAATATGGTTGTTATTTCGCCGTGTGACGCCATAGAAGCCAAAAAAGCGACAATGGCATGCGCTAAGACCAAAGAACCGACATATTTGCGCCTAGCTCGCGAAAAAACGCCAATTATAACTACAACAGACACTCCTTTTGAAATAGGCAGAGCGCAAATAGTATTCACACCGGAAATCGGACTGGCGCAGGTCGGAATTATCGCGACTGGAGCATTGCTTTATAAGGCGCTTATAGTAGCTCATAATTTAGAAAAGAAAGGCATTAAAATAAAAGTTATGAATTTATCCACTATCAAGCCCCTTGATACGGAAGCGATTATTGCTCTTGCTAAAGAAACGAAAGCCATAGTCACAGTAGAAGAGCATCAGATAGCAGGCGGTATGGGCAGCGCTATTGCTGAATGTTTGGTGCAAAATTATCCAGTACCGATAGAATTTATCGGGGTTAAAAATAAATTCGGCCAGTCAGGCACGCCTGCGGAACTCATAGAACATTACGAGATGGGAGTTTCGCATATAATTTCGGCAGTTGAGAAAGTTTTAAAAAGAAAATTAGTTTAATTTATCTTCTTTGGCTTATAATCAGCTGGAGCATTTTTGAGATAATCCAAAAGAGCTTCTTGCGTAAGCAATCCTTTTTGCGCGCCGACTTTCAGCACGACAGACATGGCATTAATCGGCGCCCACATCAACGCTTCAGGAATGGTCTTGCCCAAAAGAAGAGCCGTAGTAAAAGTGGAAGAGAAAGCGTCTCCCGCGCCAGTACGCTCATATGGCACATGAGGATAGACCGGCATGAACCAAGCATCTGTTCCATCATAGGCATAAGCGCCGTTGATGCTGTCAGTCATAACCACGATTTTAGGACCAAGGCCTCGCAGCATGCTCATAAGCTTTATTTTATCTTCTTCCTCGCTTCCAAGTATGCGCTGTGCTTCTTCAACATTGCAGAGGAACACTTCCGTGCGGGCATATATGTCTTTCAGAACTTCCACTCCAAGCTTCATCTGGAATGTTCCCGGCTGAAACGCAAGCTTTGTATTGGGATGCTGTTTCAAATATTCCGCAATTTCCAAATGATATGAAGCGGAGTTTGATGCAAGGGAAGAAAGATAAATCCATTTTGGTTCTGGCAGATTCATTGGGAAAGAATAGGGGAATTCAGTATGCTTGACCAGTATAGTGCGATCCACATCATACCAAAGAACATAATGATAGTTGGAAGCCATTCCCGGAACTTTCATCATGTATTCTGTATTGACATTGTCTTTTATAAGCGACTCCAAATCTCCTTTGCCGATTTCATCATCGCCAATATAAGATATAAGATATGAATTCACCCCAAGCCGCGAGGCAGACACGGCAGCATTCGGACTGTTGCCGACAGCATGGCATACTTCCACGGATTCATAAGGAACTTTGTCTCCAAAGCGAAGGCAAAGCCGGCAATGCTCGCCATGAAGATCGCAAGTCGCTTCAGCATCCGCAATTCTTATAAATGGCTCCGTTACTACATCGCCTATAGCAAGAAAATCAATTTGTTTTTCCATATGACCCTTATTATACCCCGTAGTGAAATTTTTAACAAAATTCTACTACAGGGGATATCACAATATGATATAATATTTAATATGAAAACATTAAGAGAATGTGTAAAAGAGGCATACGAAAAAAAAGTGGCAATCGGCCATTTTAATATTTCAAATCTTGAAGGTTTGCATGGCGTTTATAATGCTGCGAAAAAATTAAACGTTCCGATTATAATAGGACTTTCAGAAGGGGAAGAAGATTTTGTCGGCAAAGATGAAGCTGTGGCTCTGATAAAAGAAATCCGAGAGAAAGATCAATATCCAATATTTCTAAATGCCGATCATCATTACAGTTTTGAAACTGTGAAGAATGCTATTGACGCTGGCTTTGATTCAGTTATCTATGATGGCGCAAATTTAAGTTTTGAAGAAAATTCAAAAATTACCAAACAATGCGTCGAATATGCACGAGAGGTAAGTAAGCAAACTGGTAGAGATATTTTAGTCGAAGCTGAGCTTGGATACATAGGTTCTGGTTCAAGTATTAAAGAATCAATTCCGGAAGGCGCTGGAATAAAAACAAAACCAGAAGAAGCTAAAAAATTTGTGGAAGAAACTGACATAGACATGCTTGCACCTTCGGTTGGTTCTATTCATGGACTAATAAAGAGTGGCAAGCCACATATTGATGGGGAACTTGTAAAACAAATTCGTGATATAACTGGCGTGCCATTAGTTCTTCACGGCGGTTCAGGACTTCGTGATGAAGATTTCACAAATGCCATACAAGCAGGGATTTCAATTGTTCATATAAATACAGAAATACGCGTGGCTTTCACCGAAGCAGTAAAAAAGTTTATAGCCGAAAATCCCAATGAAACTACACCTTATAAAATATTAGAGCCAGCTGTTCTTGCAATTGAAAAAGTTGTAGAAGAAAGATTGAAATTGTTTAATAGAATGTAATATAAAAAAATCCAGTAAACTTTAAAAGGTTTACTGGATTAACTCATAGAGAGGTAGGGTTCTTGTTCTCTTAGATTTACATTCGGCGGATTAGCATAAAGCGAATCGGCTATAATAAATCGGAATTATCCCTTTAGGAAGAAATTAATCTTCAACCTTGTCTTTTTTCTTTTTCAATTACTTTATCAAATTCGGCAATTGTTTTTTTATATAACTCTTCAAACATAACTTTTGCAAATTCTGCTACCTCATTAGTTGGAATGCCAGATTTTTTTGCATTATTAATCACTGCACGTTTTACTTCCTTTGGTTTCAAAGGAAGACCTTCATGTTCCATTTTATCCATAAGAACAAAAAAGGCAATTTCATTAATTCTTTCTTTAGTAAGTGCCATAACACCTCCGTTTTTAATAAGAACAACATTATTCTCGTCTTCATATTATCATAAATATAACACTATGTCAAGTATTTTCTCGGTAGATAAACCCTTGTTTTTGAAGGCTTTTAATGTTAATATCTCTCACATGCAAACATTAACCGCAACAAAGCGAAGTAAGGCAGAAAAGCTTGAAACCATGCGAAATAACGGCATGATTCCGGGCGTTGTCTATGGCGCTCGCGTGGAAAATACTCCAATTTCCGTGCCGAGTGTTCTCTTCGGCAAAGTATTAAAAGAAGCTGGCGAATCAAGTACAATCGTACTTGATCTAGCAAATAAAAAAATTGATGTTCTTATTCACGATGTACAAGTTGATCCAGTAAAAGGTCAACCTATTCATGTGGATTTTCTAGCTATCGATATGAACAAATCAATTCAAGTTAAAGTTCCAGTTGAATTTATCGGGATCGCGCCGGGCGAGAAGAGCGGTCTGGGCGTTCTTGTGAAAGTTCTTCATGAAATAACGATTGAAGCTCTCCCTAAAGATCTTCCTCATTCAGTAACTGTTGATATATCGACGCTTGTTAATCTTAATGATCAGGTTCACGTCAAAGATATTAAGTTTCCAAAAGGAGTAACTGCCATTACCGGTGGAGACGAAGTTGTCGGCCTCTTAGCGGCTGTTAAAGAGGAAGTCGTAGAAGAAGTCGCCGCGCCAGTTGATCTTTCTGCTATTGAAGTAGAGAAGAAAGGCAAACAAGAAGAAGAAAATCCTGTTGGAGAAGAAAAAGGTGAAGATAACTCAACAAAGAAATAATGGTAATTAATTATCATTATTTTCTGTTTGCTAATATGTTATAATGCGAATATATGAATCATCGCATTCAATATTTTTTTTCTTTCATTCTGGCAAGCGCTATGATTTTTTACGGATTTTTATCCGCTATTTTGCCGGCGCAAGCCGACCAATTAAGCAATGCTCAAGCCGATAAAGCGCAGCTTGAATCCGAATTATCCGTATTAGAACAAGAAATAGCTCAAAAACAGCAAGAACTTAATGCACAGAAAGGGCAGTCCGTCTCTCTTTCGCGCGATATAGCGATATTAACGACGCAAATTAAAAAAGCTCAACTTGATATAAAAGCAAAAAATCTTATTATAAAAAAGCTCGGCGGAGAAATAACTCAAAAGAACACTCAAATCCAAACTCTTCAGAATAAAATAGAAACTGAAAAGGAGTCGCTTGCCCAATTAATACGCAAAGACAGGGAAATTGATAATCAGTCGATAATAACTCTAGTATTATCGCAGGAAACTATTTCAGACGCTTATGGCGATATAGAGGCCTTTGCTTCGCTGAAACAGGAAATAAAGAAATCGGTTGATGAAATTAACGGCATAAAAAATGAAACTGAATCCGAAAAGCAAACATTGGAAGTGCAGAAAAACCAGCAAACCGACGCTAAAGTCCAGCTTGAAGAGGCGCAGCAGCAGGTTAAATTGAATGAAGTGCAAAAACAGCAATTATTATCGATAAGCAAAGATAAAGAAAAACAATACCAACAAATTCTCGCAGATAAAGCGGCGCGCCGAGCGCAAATACTAGCCATGCTGTTCAATCTTCGCGATGTGTCGGCAATTCCATTCGGTCAAGCCCTAGATTATGCAAATGCCGCTTCAAAAATCACAAATGTAACTCCTGCATTCATTCTTGCAATTATCACTCAAGAAAGCAATCTTGGAACAGATCAAGGATCTTGCTATTTAACAAATATGAATACTGGCGCCGGAGTAAGCTCAAAGTCCGGAAATATTGTCGCTAATGTGATGAAACCGGATCGCGATATTGGCCCATTTACAGAAATTACTTCATCCTTGGGGCGCGATCCTCTTAAAACATTAGTGTCTTGCCCAATAGGCGGATATGGTTATGGAGGAGCTATGGGTCCCGCGCAATTTATACCGTCAACGTGGAAAGGTATGATTAATAAAATCGAGAATTATCTAGGAATATCTATCGCGGATCCATGGAATCCTAGAGACGCAATTATGGCTTCAGCGCTTTTCCTTTCAGATCTTGGGGCGTCAGGTGACAGTTACACGTCTGAAATAAGAGCTGCTTGCAAGTATTATGGCTCTGGCGGTTCCACTTGTTCTTATGGCAGACAGGTAGTGGCGAAGATGCAAAATATTCAAACTAATATGATAGATCCGTTGCAAAATTAATAATATCGTGATATTATGAGCGCTATATGAAAAAAGATATACATCCAAAATATAACAATAATTCCAAAGTTACCTGCGCATGCGGAGCGACTTTTCCTGTGGGCTCAACAATGGATAAAATAGAAGTTGAAATTTGCAGCCAATGCCATCCGTTCTATACAGGCAATGAGAAGGTCTTAGATGCCGCCGGACGCGTTGACAGATTCAAGAAGCGCGCCGCATTATCTAGCAAGAAAAAGAAATAAATTAATGAAGCAAGAAACTAGTTATGAAAAGCTAGTTTTTTGTTTTTGTAATATAATATAAAGATGAATTTAGATTTGGAACAATTGAAGAAAGATCATAAAACAAGCTATTTCGCCGAAGAATATGAACGGCTTGCCAATGAAGAAAAGAAAGTAAATGCCATGGTGGCGCAGGACGAGAGTTTGCGCGATTTGGCAGACGAAGAACTGCAAAATATCCGTTTCCAGAAAGAAGCGATAGAACGGCAGTTGGAAGAAATAATGAAAAGCGAAAAAGAAGAAGAGGAATTCCCGAATGAAATTGTCCTCGAAATCAGAGCCGGAGCCGGAGGAGATGAGGCCTCTCTCTTTGCCTGGGAACTTGCCCATATGTATGAGCGTTTTTCCGAAGGACGAGGTTGGGCTTTTAAAACTATCAATGAATCCATAAATGATGTCGGCGGATATAAAGAAGCATCGTTTGAAATCAGAGGCAAAGATGCCTATAAGCTTCTTCGCTATGAAACGGGAGTTCATCGAGTCCAGCGCATACCTGCCACCGAGAAAAATGGCAGAATTCACACTTCTACGGCATCAGTGGCTATCCTGCCAATACGAAAAAAAACAAAGATTGAAATTAATCCGGCTGATTTGGAATTGGAATATTCCCGTTCCGGAGGCGCTGGCGGGCAGAATGTCAATAAAGTTGAGACAGCAGTCCGCATAATTCATAAACCGACAGGCATTGATGTCCGCTCCACGTCGGAGCGCAATCAGCTTGGCAATCGCGAGAAAGCCATGGCAATCTTGATATCCAAGATACAAATGCAGAAGGACGAGGAAGAAGCCAAAAAATATTCCGCTGATCGCAAGAATCAAATCGGCACAAGCGACAGAAGCGAAAAAATCCGCACTTATAATTTCCCGCAAGACCGCGTTACCGACCATAGGATCAAGCAATCATGGTCCAACATACCGAGCATCATGGAAGGGAACATAGGCAAGATAATAGAAGCGCTTTCATCCGGAGTAGTAGGGAATGCAGAAGAGGAATAAAAAACAAATATAAAAAATAAAAAACCAGTGAATAAATCCACTGGGTTTTTTTATAATTATTTTTTATTAATACCTCAAAGTAGTTAAAGTTTTGAAGTTAATTCTTCATAAAATTCTTTTGAAATTTGAAAAAAAGCATACATATTACCAATACAGCTTCTAGCTGTTTTAATTTCTTTTTCATTTCTTAAATTAAAAAGAATTGGTTCTTTTTGAGATTTTAAATATAAAGTTAGTAATTTATTTTTTTTACTAAATTGATATTTGTCTTTTTTTCCTTCCTCATTATTTTTATTTTCAGAAGAAATGATTTCAATTTGCTCCAAAATTTCTGCCATAGTATTAATGTTTTTAAGGTTAATAAATAAATATTTGTTTGTATTCTAACATGCATCAACCTCTATTGTCAAGCACTTTTTAATATTGACTTTTATGTTAATAATTATAAAATGTATCTAAATATGTAAATTTTTAATTAACTAAAAGTAACTAATATGAAAAGAAACCATTATTTAAGGAAGGTTGATCCAAAATCAACAACGAGTAATAATATTTCTGTACATAAAAAAGTAGAAATAAACCAAACTCCAATTGAACTTTTAAGTTGTCTTAATAGTTCGGTTTCTAAAAAATCGAAGAAATTGGTATTAAATTTTACTAAATTGTCAGATTATAAAAAAAGAAAAGTAATAGGTGATATAGCTAAACATACAAGTCTACCTTTGTTGGCCCAATTGGGTTAAAACTAAAAAAATATTAAGTTAAATAATAATAAGGCCAGCTATTTATAATACTGCTGGCCTATAATTTTTCTATTCTAACGTCGCAAAAGATATATTGTACGACATTCATATATAATATATAAAGATACTTCCCTTTAATTAATGACTATTAAAATATGATGCTGTGCGATTATATGCATTCCAGATATCATTTCTTACTATAAAAAGAGATAAAGCGACAAATATTATTACAAAGATATAAAATAATTTCATATGTTTATTTGCAAGATGTTGATAATGTATAACCTGACTTCTCTGCCTCCACTGCTGTATTAAACCATACTTCATTCTTCTGTGCTATCCTCTTGGCACCTGCACACGTTGGCGTGTAATATAGTTTACCATTTTTTGAGGCAACATAATTTTTACCAGATTGAATAATATTACTTGTATTACTATTAGTAGATAAAGATGCGCTGGCTAATTCATTATTTTGCGTTATTGTAATACCTAAATTATCGTCTTTTGATAAATTATTTTGAACAGATATACGACCGAGCCCAAAAGCCGATATTCCTACTCCTATAATCACCAAAGAATACATAATTGTAACTTTGTCAACATTAATACTACCCTTGATTTTATTAAGAAAATAATTTATACTCATACGAGCTTAATTATAAATCATTTGTTGATAGTTTGGCTACTGTTGCATAAGCATAAACATAAAGTAGTCATTTTTAAATCATAATCAAAATATATGGCACATCGAAAAGCCGGCGGTTCAGCCAAAAACTTAACAGATTCAAAGCCAAAGTACCTAGGTACTAAGCTTTATGACGGTGAAAAGGCAAATGCTGGATCAATTATAGTCCGCCAACGCGGCACAAAGATTCTTCCCGGCAAAAATGTCGGTTTGGGCAAAGATCATACCCTCTTTTCTTTGGCGTCCGGAACAGTAAAATACGGCACAAAAAGAAAAATTGATTTCAATAGAACATCATCAATCAAGAAGATAGTTCATGTTATTGAGCTATAATAATCACATTGCACTTCCCTTGCCTATTCCCTTTCTTTATCGTAATAGTGTGATTTCCTAAATTCTTAATATGATCAACTTTTATGTCATGCTCGTCTATTTCTATTCCAGACGATTCCTTAATAGCTTCCATTACATCATGAACACTGACTGCCTTAAATAAATGACCTTTTTCATTTGCTTTAGCTTTTATAATTACAGTTTTATTATCTACAGAAGCAATTAATTCATTAAAAGATTTTATTTCATCTTCTCTTTTTTTATTCATCTGGGCTTTTATTGAAGCTAAATGAGCCAATGCTTGCGGAGTTGCAAGCTCCGCCAGTCCCTTGGCAAGAAGCACATTTTGAGCATATCCTTCCTTGAAATCTTTAATATCATGCTTGTTGCCAACTTTTGGTACATCAGTAAGTAAAATAACTTTCATAAACAATTAAGGATTAGCTGTTAATATTTCTACTGCTTTATCCATCTGAGGATCGCGATGAGCTGCGATATCTTTATCTGTAATGCTTACTTTCACGTCAGGAGTAAGCCCATGCAAAGATATAGATGTGCCATTCGGAGTAAGCCATTTGGCTACTGTAACTTTAAGTGAAGTCGTATCAGTTATATTCAACAACTCTTGCACCGAACCTTTGCCAAAGGTCTGTTCACCAACAAGAGTGCCAATACCATGCTCTTGCAGAGCGCCAGCAAGAATCTCAGAAGCCGATGCAGATCCGCCGTCAACCAGAACTATCAGCTTAAGATTATCATTAAATAGCCGAGGTCCATGGCTACGATAAACTTCAGGCTTGCGATTGCCGCCAAAATCCTCGCTGACTATCACTTTACCTTCGTCTATAAACCAAGAACCAATATTCACGGCAGAATCTAAATATCCTCCGGGATTGCCGCGCAAATCGATTATAAGCTTGTGCGAGCCAGAATTAGCGAATTTAATAAGCGCGTCTTTAAACATATTATCTGAATTAAGAGAGAAACTGTAGAATTTAATGACAAATATATTGTCTTTGAGCACTTCGGTGTCTATGGTCGGGATATCTATATTGGCGCGCGTAATTTTGAAGTCGCGGGTGGCATTTTCATTAGGACGAACGATCGTCAAAGTGACAACCGTGCCTACAGGACCGCGGATCAAACTAATGGCTTTGTCGATAGTCATGCTGCTGGCATCTGTATTATCTATTTTTAAAATTTTATCGCCTTTTTTTATGCCTGAGTTCCAAGCTGGCGTATCTTTAAGCGGAGCGATAATAGTCAGAACTTTATCCTTCATCCCGATTTCAGCGCCGATTCCGCCGAAAGAGCCCCTTATTTCATCATTAAATGCCTTATTTTCTTCAGGCGGAAAGAATACCGAGTAAGGATCGCCTAAAGAAGACACCAGGCCTGATATGGCGCCCCATACCCTGTCCTGATCGGTAGTACTGCCGGCATAAATTGATTTTTCATTTATTAGGTTCCAGACCTTCCAAAATGAATTAAAATCGACAGCAGTCGTGATTCCCGATTGAGGATTTTTATTAATTACAGAAAATACCTTGTCTATCTCAGGCCGATTGTTATATCCGACATAGGCGCCGGCGCCAAAGACCGCGCTTAGAAGGATCAGCGAGGCAATTACATAAATAGAAGTTTTAATGATATTTCTTTTCATTCTGATTTCATTATTGCAAAATTAATTCATAGTTTCAAGTTCTAAAGCCGAAGGGGTATATTTGTTATTAGGATCCCATAACATCCAAGAAGAAAGCCCATTATCATAAACAGCTTTTATTTCAGCGCGCACCATGCCTTCATTATAAATTGCGCCTAAATTAAAATCTTGCAGCCATGGACGAATTTTATTTATATCCTGATTTAACGCTTTTGTCCGAGTTATTGCGCTAATAAGCGCCGTATTGATGATCTCATACGGATACAAAGCCGGATTTTTGTATCCATCTTTTCCCGGCGCATAATGCGACGGATATACCATCGGGCAAATATAATCAAAATAAGGAATTGTTTTTTCCCAAATTTGACCTATGCCCATGTCATCTGTCGCCTCCGTAGTTAAGCCGAAAAGATCGGCTGAGATGGGAATATTTTTATCTTTCTTTACTTCCTGCGAAAGATATTTGAAAAAATCTTCAATATTATCCGAGCGCGTTTTGCCCGGCGCCAAATTATAATTTATATCTTTCATATCACCATCCGAGGGATATCTGATATAATCAAAATTTATTTCATCAAATCCGCTGTCATAAGCGCCTAGCGCGATATCCACGATATACTTATCCACTTCCTTATTTGTCGGATCAAGATAAGATAATCCTTTTTTGTCTTTCCATACTCCCCCGTCGCTTTTCCTGGTTATGGACCATTCGGGCTTTATTTTAGTCATATATGGATCTTGAAATGAAGCGATGCGCCCGATGACATATATATTTTTCTTATGAAGCTCTGATATTAGTGCGCGAATGTCAGGAATGCGCCTTTCAATGCTGCCATATTTCTGAATTTCCGGATTGGCAATATAAAAAGAAATGCGCCCCGTTGAATCCTTGATATCTATAACAACGGCATTAAGTTCCGTATCATCAACAAGTTTGATTATAGGATCGCGATATTTCACGGATCCAGCCACCCAAGCGGACATATACACGGCTTTTACATGCTCTGGAGTTTCAATATGGGTAATCGGTATCTGCAAATCGGATTCTTGAGCCGAGATAGGAACCATAACAATATCCGTCGGTTTTTCATTTTGCGCAATATTACTATCAGGTGTAAGAGTAGATGATGAAACGGCTAGCGGGCTATTGTATTTTATTTCAGTGAAGAATATCGGCGATATGAAATAAACAATAACCCCACATATTACAAATGTGAGGCCGCCGAATAAAAATTTTTTTTTATTATTGAAAATGAATGACATATTCATCTATACCCCATTGTTAATATTATCTACAAATGTTTGGCTATTGTCATCACTTTTCGGCAAACGGGCCTTGGCTTCTATATGAAACAAATAAGCAAGATAAATAAGGGCAAAACCGGTAATAACAAAAAATACTTCGCGCCAAGAATTAGGAAAACCCAAAAACGGCAATATGGCAACCCACAGGCCAATTAAAAACAATGTTCGTTCTTTTCTCATATGGCCATTATACAGCATTTATTTATGATGGACAATCACGACAAATTCACCCCTCTGCTTGTCTTTATTTTCGGAAAAATAGGAAATCATTTCTTTGGGAGTGCCCTTGATAAATTGCTCAAATTGCTTTGTTATTTCACGGGCTACCACGACAGCGCAATCAGGCGAATACATGTCAAGCTTGGCAAAAGTTTTCATAATCCTATGAGTGGACTCATAAAATACAACTGTTTTTTTAGAAATGGCGATTTCCTTAAATAATGTCTCTCTGCCTTTTTTATGAGGAAGAAATCCAAGAAAGACAAATTCTGAGGAAGGTATGCCGCTTGCCGAAAGAGCCGAAATAACGGCGCTTGGGCCAGGAATTGGCGTAACCTGGGCGCTTGCGCCTAATTCTTTGCGCACATTGGCAACAAGAAGGACTCCCGGATCAGAAATGCAAGGCGTACCGGCATCAGATACCAGCGCCAGATTCTTGCCTCCTTTAAGCATATTTATGATAGAAGATTCTTTTGCAATAGTGCTATGGGCGTGATAACTTATGGTTTTTGTCTTTATGTCATATCTATCGAGCAGTTTTTTGGTAGTCAGAGTATCTTCGCATAATATATAATCAACTTCTTTTAGAATGCGAAGCGCTCGAAGAGTGATATCTTCAAGATTGCCTATAGGAGTCGCAACTATATATAAAGTGCCTATATTATTCATATCTGTCCGTTTTTAGTCCACAAAGCCGAAACAGATTCGCCGTTATGGAGATTATCAATAGTTTGAGCTATGAGCTTGGCAACGGAGATAAATACAATGCTTTTCCCCGCTTTTTGAACAGCCGACACGAAGTCATTACCGACAGGAACCGTATCGGTAACCCACACAGATGAGAATTCAGATTGAATTATATTTTCAACAGTTTCCTCGCTAAAATCCGCATGAGTCGCAATCGCGCAATAATTCACGATTTGAGTTTGCTCTTTATGGAGAGCATCGCCGGCTTGGCGAAGCGTGGTAAAAGTTGAAATCAAATCATCAACGAATATGACCGTATCTATATTTTCCGAAATATCGCCCTGGGTATAGACCTTCATGGCTCTGGTCTTGCCGGTTCTGGGGTCTCTGTCTTTGTCGGTAATAATTAGCGGCACCCTGAGTTCTTCGGCAATCTTGCGGGAATATTTTGATCCGCCCATATCGCCGGAAGCGACGGCAACATTTGAAAGGTCTGAGAACTTAGATCTTATATTCTCAATAATAAGTTTCGTAGTGTCAACATTTTCCATTGGCGGATTGCTCGTGCAACTGGCCGGATTATGAAGCTTGCAGACAACCATGCGATCAACTCCCGCGGTCTTAAGCAGTTCCGGGAAAAAGTCGCTTAGCTTGGGCTGCCTTAATTCTCGATTTTCTACATCTTGCCTCTGATGAAGAAGCTTAGGCATCACTGCAGTTATCTTGTGCGGCTGGCCATGCTTCACGGCTCTGGCAAAACGCAAATAATCCACAATCCATTTGTCTGTTTCTCCCCCATTTAAGCTGGTAAAAATTATGTAGACATCCTTGCCTCGCACAGTTATATTCTGATGAGAAATTCTTTCGCCATTTGGGAAAGATTTAGTCGTATGCGGAGATAAAGGAACTTCAAGTAATTTGGCGATTTCTTCGCCCAATCTAGTATTACTGCCATAAACAAATATCTGCTTTGGGTAAGGGTTTAGATTATTTATCATAGTATAGGTGAATTATCAATCAATCAGGGTGATAAGTCAAATATATGGCACCTGTGGCATGGACATGTATCTGTTTGAGATAAGAGTGAAGTAAAAAATTATATTAATTTTCCTTTCTTGACACAAATAAATAGTTATGCTATTATCTAATAAAATATTTATAATTTAAATATATAATTATGATTTATAAAAATCTTATAAGAGAAATGGGATTAACTCAGAGTTATATGATTTTATTAGGTGCAACTGTCGATTTCCAAAAGGCATTTTATGAAAAAGCTGCAGCAATTATAAATGCAGTATGTAAAGAATTAAGAATAACACAAAAAGAAATTCTTAATTCCGAGCTATTCAAAAAAGCTAGTACAGATGACAGTGTACAATTTAATAGTGAGGAAGTAGAAAAAGCGTACACTGATTTTAAGATCTGGTATGAAAAAAATGTAGTTAATTGTTATGAAGCGTCACAATAGGCGCTTCATTTTTTTGTTTAAATAATGAAGCTTACAACATTTGTGACCTCACTGGGAATCGCACCCAGCTTCCAAGCTTGAGAAGCTTGTGTCCTAACTGATAGACGATGAGGCCAATATTTTTATTTTATTTTTTATATACTTTCTACCAAAACCACTTTTGAAATATTTTTCTTTTTTCCTCGCATCCTGTATGTTATCCGTATTTTCATAATAAATCAATTCAAAAGGTGCTCTAGACCTTGTTGATCTTACTGTTTTATTATTATGATTTTCTAATCTTTTCTCAAGATTATTAGTAAACCCATAATATAGCTTATTATCTATTTTACTTTTTATAACGTATACAAAGTACATATTTTGATGTCCTAACTGATACCTGCCCGCCCTCACGAAAGCTCGTTCGGGAGCAGGCGGGGACGATGAGGCCATTGACACTATTTAATAAAATTAACAAAATATACGATTATTTACAAGTAGATAAAATAATAGCCGTCCAACAATATGAACGGCTATATATTTTAATTACCACAAGACAGCTTTGGCTGCAGAAACCGCATAGGATGTGTTGCCATTTTCAAGAGCAGTTAAATCTTTTCCTTCCAAAAGGATAACCCATTGTACCCATTTTTTAACTTTTCCCATGATAGGATGATGCTTTCCACACCCACATTTAACAGCAACTTTAATAAAGAAATTATTTGTAATAATTTCTTCAACATGACATTTTTCAGGACGTTTTGGAGAATTATTCTCTAATTCCTGAAATTCTGGCAGATAATTAATTTTCGTTCTCATAATCTTATTGATTTAATTGAACATTTACCAGTACTTTTGCATATTTCAAAAAATAAAGCAAGCAAACTACCTAATTTGCCATTCTTTCTCTTGCCTGCATAGGAGCTTCGTTTTGAGTTCAGGATGCGCCATAATGGCCTCTACAGCCCTTTCCAGGCGTATTCCTTGGGAACCTTTCAAAAGCACTATATCCCCTTTTCGGATGATTCCCTTCAAGTATTCTCCCGTAATTTTAGATGAATCAAAACTGTGAATTTTCTCTGCTTTAAAACCGCTATCAATAGCGCTTTCTGCTATCAATTTTGCTCTAGGCCCGACCACGACAAGCATGTCTGCCACACCCGCGACTTTCTGCCCGATAGCGCGATGGGCCTCATCTGTAAATTTGCCAAGTTCAAGCATATCGCCCAAAACGGCAATTTTATTCTTGCCTTTCATTTCCGCCAGCACTTCAATCGCCGCTTCCATCGCCACAGGCGAGGCGTTATAAGTATCATCGATTATAACTGAATTATTTATTCCTTCAATAAGCGAGAGCCGGCCAGGCGGATTAACATATTCAGAAACCGCGCTTATGGATTGCAAAAGATCGCATCCCAATTCATTGGCGCAAGCGATGGAGGCAAGTGCTGATCCGATATAGTGCATGCCGATAATATGCGGCAAATTTACCGGGAAAGTATTGCCGCCATATTCCAGTTTGAAATTAATTCCTGTCGGGATAGTTACGCCATTTTCTGTTTTGTACAGATAAGCGGGGTAAGCAAAGCGATATGTGGCATTGTCGTGCATCCCATACGAGACAGTTCTTCTTTTAGCTTTGTCATGAAGAGCGTAGACCTTTTCATCATCATGATTCAATATTAGAACGCCGTCTTTTTTCATAGCAAGAGCAATAGCGCTCTTTTCTTCAATCACTTTTTCGGCGCTGCCGAAGAATTCAACATGAACCGGCTTATCGGGAAATCTGGTGACAACGACAATATCCGGCAGAAGCCATTTGGCTACGCTCTTTATGTCATTCGGCTTGCCAGCTCCAACTTCAAGCACAAGATATTCCGGATATGGCTGTTTCTTAATTAGAATAATAAAACCATGAATTACGATCTCAAACCAAGTAAAAAAACTATTCCATCCATTGGAAGCTCCAAGAATAGTCAGAGGAAGGCCTATTTCGCTATTAAAGCTCTTTTCGCTTTTGCGGACAGTTTTGAATTTTGCAAGCACGGCAAAAATGGCATCTTTAGTTGAAGTTTTCCCGACTGATCCGGTCACAGCAATAATTTTCGGGCGATAACGCGCTAAAACAAGCTTGGCTTGCCAAGTTATTATTGTTACGACAATTTGCTTTAAAATTTGTTTAGATATTTTTTCCATAATTATCTGTCCGGCGGAACATCATAATAATTCATGAGGAATTTTGCTATATCCATGAATGGCGGTATGAGCGTCTGCGAAGCATATTTGACCTCCTTGGGATTTTCAAGAAAAAGAAAGATCAGAAATTTGGGATCATAAGCTGGAAAGTAGCTGAAGAATGAATGCATATGGCGGTCTGCATAATACCCTTTTCCGTTTTCCATTGCTATCTGCGCAGTGCCAGTTTTTGCCGCGACGCTGTAATGATCAAATTTATGAATGCCATTATCGTATGATTCAAAAACATGCACAAGCATCTGAGTAATAGTATCCGACGTCTCCTTCTTTATTATACCCTGACGCCCCGCCGGATAGCCAATGTTTTTTGACAGTCCGTCATCATATTTGATCTCTTTGACTAAATGCGGAGTTATAAGATTGCCTCCATTGGCGATAGCCGAGAATGCTCTGGCAGCCTCCATAGGAGTCAAAGCTATGCCCTGGCCGAAAGCCGCATTAGCATACTCTAAATCGCGCGGGCTTTCAAGATTTTTTATCAATCCGGATGTTTCATTCGGCAAATCAATGCCTGTTTTTTCGCCTATGCCATAGGCCTCGAGATATGAGCGCATATTGGCATGGCCAAGCTTGCTCGCCACAAAGACCATGCCTGTATTGAGCGATTGATCAAGCACGGTCTGCATCGTGGATAAGCCGCGGCCTTTATTGTCAAAGTTATTTATCTGCTTGTTGTTGACAATTACAAATCCCTTGTCAAAATAAGTGGTCTCCGGCGTAACTGCGTTAACGTCAATTGCCGCCGACATGATAAGCGGCTTGATAACCGATCCGAATTCATAAACGTTTTCAATCAGAGGGTTGCGATAAACGCTTGTATCAGGCACGCTTGCAAAATTGTTCAAGTCGAAAGTCGGATTGCCCGCCATGGCGTAGATTTCGCCTGTTTGCGGATTTATGATTATGCCGCCGGCTTGATCGGCATGCCACTTATCCATAGTTTCAGCCAGTTCTGTCTCAAGCATATGCTCAGTCGACGGCTCAATAGTGGTTACAATATCGCCCTGCGCGCTGCTGTCTGAAATGCTATCGCGAAGATTTGAAAATACTTCAGCGAAAAAATTCACATATGATTCATCTTTGGGTTTTGACAATACATTATCATAATATCGTTCAAGCCCATATTGGCCCACTAGATCATTATCCTTATAGGCAAGGAATCCCAGAGTATGAGCGGACATGCTTGCGCCAGGATAGAAACGCCAGTTGTCCTTGTATATTGAAAC
Source organism: Minisyncoccota bacterium (assembly GCA_035510575.1). Taxonomy (GTDB): domain Bacteria; phylum Patescibacteriota; class Minisyncoccia; order Phycocordibacterales; family UBA9973; genus UBA8515. The sequence continues at coordinate 30,975 of DATKGV010000004.1, forward strand.
TCCTTTCAAATCAAGGCCGCTAATCTCATCTGCTTGCTCTTTTGTTAGATGAGTTGCTACTTCTTCATATGGGTCATTTTTTTTTGCCGCTTTACTTATGAAAATATCATGATCCATAGTCAAATAGTTATGAAGAGATTCGTATATTGATTCCGGATCTTGTATATTTTTAGGATTTAAGGCAATTTTAAAGCCTGCAGATATAGTCGCCCCAGCCACGAGAGATCCATCTTTTTTTGTAAGAAATATAGAACCTCTATTGAACATGTCGCCGGCCGGAGTGGCATATTGCTTATCCGCTTTTTCCGCATATAAATTATTATGAATAATTTGGATAAGAAAGAGCTTGGCGACAAGAATGCCAGCAAACAAAAAAATAAATACGGAGATAGTCCTTATTCGCGATTGGAACGAGTGAAAATTCATCAGCGTATAGCGACACGTGGAGTGGCGCGTGTGGCAAATAAATTATTATTTGCATCGACGAATCCTTTAGATAAAGCGTAATTTTTATCAATTTTATCGGAACTGTCGAGATACTCAAGCTCAAGCTGGTTTACATTATGAGAAAGCGCGCTGATCGTATTTGTAAGGGACTTAGAAGCTAAAACATTGAAAGTAATGGAACCTATCAGATAAATATAGATGCAAAAAAGAAAAGACAAAGAGGAAACAAGCACGCGGAACAATATGCGCTGAGTGCTTTCGTTTTTCGCTATATAAGTTGTAATTTCTTTTGCTTTGCTCATATTTTTTCTATTATCCTTAATTTGGCGCTGCGGGAGCGCGGATTCTCGCGCAATTCATCATCGCTCGGTGTTATGGGTTTTTTGGTGATAATATTCGCATATCCTTTTTGTTTTAAATCAACGAAGGCGCGCTTGACTATGCGATCCTCCAAGCTGTGAAAAGTTATAATTGCCATGCGTCCATTGTCTCCAAGCAGGTTAAATCCTTTTTCTATAGCTTTTTCCAGATTTACGAGTTCGCTGTTCGTTGCTATGCGAAGGGCTTGGAAAGTCCTTGTTGCCGGATGGATTTTCATCCTCTTATAGCTCCTGCCCACGGCTTCATCGATTATCTTCACTAAATCAAATGTGGTCTTTATGGGCTTTTTTTTGCGGGCATCTATAATGGCCTTGGCAATCTTGCGGGAATATTTCTCTTCACCGAAGCCGTATATGATATCAGCTAGTGTTTTCTCTTCCCACGTATTCACGATATCGCGGGCCGTTAAGTCATCATCAGTTGGATCTTTTTTCATCGTCATCAGAAGCGGTTCATCTTTTAAAAAAGAGAATCCCCTGCCCGCCTCTTCCAGCTGGAATGAACTGATGCCAAGATCAAGCAATATTCTGTCTGCATGAATGATATTCAACTCATGAAGAATTTTATCCATGTCTTGAAAGCCAGCCGTCCGCAAAATTGCATCGTGCGGAAGATCGCCTACTAATGATTTGAAGCGGCCGACTGCATCGGAATCCAGATCAAGGCCGATAATCTTAATGCCTGAACCGAAACGGCGGATTATTTCAAAACTATGCCCCCCGCCGCCAAGCGTTCCGTCAACGACAATATCGCCGGACTTTATCTTAAGCCCGTCAATCGATTCGTTTTTCAGTACTGAAATATGCGTCATATTATTAAAGAACACCTACCTGCCCTAATTTATCGGCGAGGGCGTCTGCCTGCGCTTCTACAACTTTCTTGTAGTCATTCCATGCTTTTTCGTTCCAGATTTCTGCGCGATTCTGCACTCCAATAACAGTCACTTTGGTAGAGAGACCTGAACGATTTTTTAAATTTTCCGGGATCAGTATTCGGCCTTGGGCATCCACATCGACTATGACTGCCTGACCGAACATAAATCTCGAGAAACTTCTGTTGTCGCTAGCCAGCATTGATGAATCAGAAAGTTTAGCGGAAATTTTTTGCCATTCTTTCGTTGTAAATATTGAAAGGCAATTATCAAGCCCCGGGGCGACGACAACGCTGCTGCCCATCTCCTTGCGGAATTTCACCGGTAATGACATGCGATTCTTTTCATCCAATGTATGGTTGTATTCTCCGATTAGCATATAAAGTAAAGTGGAATATGATTAAAATTCTTAAATCCCACTATATCCCACTGGGTTCTATTATAAACCACTTCATCCCACAATACAAATACCGCTCCCCACTCTAAACTGTGGATAACTAAACAGCAAAAAAGGCATCCAAATTATGAATGCCTTTTTAAAAAATATAACCTCTTAATCAGAAGTCATCTCCATAGAGTATTTCTTTTTTTCTTGCTCTTTTACTCCTTTTTGCTGTTTCCACTAATTTATCTACTAATTTTCTACGAAACCTTCTTTTACTTGAAGTTTCGCTTAATTCTGCATAAAAATCATTTGTACTCTTTGTACTCATAGTTTTTAAATATTTAATTTTTCTACATTATACAGTATTTAAATTATAAAGTCAATTTTTTATTTATCTTGGTTTCATTAGCGGAAAAGCTTGCGTTTCGCGGATTGGTTTATCTACCATAAAGGCAAAAAGTCGTTCAGGGAAACCGAAACCGCAAGTCGGCGGCATGCCATGCTCTAGCATTTCCACAAATTCCCATTCTGGCATCATAGCTTCGTTATCGCCCCGATCAATAAGCTTCTGTTGCGCCTCAAAGCGTGCTCGCTGATCAATAGGATCATTGAGTTCTGAGAATCCATTCCCTACTTCGCTGCCGGCAATTATTATCTGGAATCTTTCTGTCAGTTGTGGATTATCAACACAAGCTTTCGCCAGTGGAGAAACAAGTTTAGGATGATTAATTAAAAATACTGGACCAGATATATTCATACGACAATATTTCCATAAGGTATCCATTAAACGCTCGCGATTATTACCTTCATATTTCACGCCTAACTCATCAAGCTTATTTTTCATTTCTTTATCAGATGATTTCAAAACATCAATGCCAGTTTGCTTCAAAACTTCTTGCTGGTAATCAATTCTTGGCCACTCACCCGAAAGATCAAAAGTGTATCCACGTGTTGTAAACGTAGTCGTGCCAAAAACTTCCTCAGCAATTTTTTGATAAAGTTCTTGAGATAATTTCATCCCGTCTTTATAATTCGCATATGCCCAATAAAATTCCATATTGGTAAACTCCTGCAAGTGGTCGGGGCTTGTGCCCTCATTGCGATAAACTCGCCCAATTTCAAAAGTTTTTGGAAATCCTGCCGCCATTAGGCGCTTCTGCCAAAGCTCTCCGACTGAAATACGGAGAAAAACATCAAGATCAAAATCTTTATGATGCGTCTTAAAAGGATTGGCTTCAGCCCCGCCGGTGGTAATCTCAAGCGTCGGCGTTTCAACTTCAAGAAAACCGCGCTCTTTCATAAAATTGCGAGTCACTTCCCAAAACTTGGCTTTTTTTATAAAAAGATCTTTAAGTTCCGGAGCGGTTAAAATGTCAAGATATCTTTTTCGAAAACGTTCCTCTGCATCCTGAAGTCCGTGCCATTTGTCAGGAAGCGGAGCAAGCGCTTTTGTAAGAATCCTCCAGTTCTTTACAAGAATGGTCTGCTGATTAGTTTTGGTCTGAAATAATGCGCCGGTCACTTCTACAAAATCGGCGATATCAACCGCATCCGTGAAAAGTTTAAAAAGAGCATCGTCTATCTCGCCTTTTTTTACTAAGCCCTGAAAATTGCCCGTGCCGTCCGTAAAATTAAAAAATATCAAAGCCCCTTGCGCGCGCAAAGTCATAATTCGGCCGGCAAGAGTCACTTCGCTTGCTCCAGCTGAAAGCATTTCAAAACCAGAAATAACTTCACCGATAGTGTGAGTGCGGAAAGCCGCAGAAGTGAACGGATTCATTCCGGCTTTTTTCAGTATTTCTATTTTCTGCAATCGAGCAATGCGCAATTCTTCAATTGATGCCATAGCTCTATTGTATATCAACAAGAGTGTATTTGACTAGCCCCTTGGGAGTTGTGATTGATATGACATCGCCCTTTCCTTTGCCGAAGAGGGCCTCGCCGAGCGGCGATTTATTGGAAATTTTATTATGCGCCATATCAGCTTCTTCAGCGCCGACAATGCCGTATGTAGCGGTATCTTTTGACCCTTCTTTTCTGACTATGACAGTCGTACCGATCTCAACTTTGGCGCTGTGATGCTTCTTGACAACAATCGACGATTGAAGCATATATTCAATCTGGTTTATGCGGTCCTCGGTCTTGCCTTGATCTTCGCGGGCTTGATGATATTCGGCATTTTCGGAAAGGTCGCCCAGAGCTTTGGCGGCCTCAAGCGATTCAAGTATCTCTTTGCGTTTTATGGTCTTTAAATGATTCAATTCATCAAGCAAGGCCTGCCTTTTTTCCTCAGTTATATAGCTCTTTTCTTCCATAGTCACCGAATAGTATCAGTTTTTTATAAATAAGTCAAAGAAAAATAAATATGCGCGATTTTACCCAAAAAATGCGATCGCAAAAATTAGGTAAAGTTATTTAAATGTAGAATTAATTTCTTTTTCTAACTTCTTCGCATCCCCATGCCTCAACATTCCTAAATAGGATTGTATACTTTCCTCTTTGTAATTGTTCTTTTTCAAATTCCTAAACATTCTTTTCTTGGTCGCTGTCCTTAAAACTCTGTGATACGGGAATTGAACCCAACCCAAGAAATCCACACCGGAAGCAAGGGTCTTGATATACAGCTTGTCCGGATGAAGTTGTAGTTTTAAATTATTATTTAAGAATTGTGAGATTTTTGGTATAAGATTCTCAAGATATGATTTGTTTTCTGAAAGAATCACAAAATCATCGGCATATCTGATATAGTATTTTACTTTCAATACATGCTTCATATATTGGTCAAATTCGTTCATATAGACATTAACTAGAAGTTGAGAAGTCAGATTGCCAAGAGGAAGACCTCGTTTGCTTGATGCTACAAACTCTGCACGTGCAGAGTTTGTAGCATTTTTGGTATAAAAGCTGTCGATGATGTTTGATAAAAGGATGTGAGTATCAGAATCGTGCATATGCACAGAAATGATACTCTTTAATATTTCGTGATTAATATTGGCGAAGAATTTGCGTATGTCGCATTTTAAAATCCAGCAAGTTTTAGTATTATTCTTTGAAACTTTTCTTGAGAAATCACGGAAGCGATTTATGGCTTTATGAGTTCCCTTACCTATTCGGCATGAATACGAATCATAGATGAATTTCCTATCAAAATATGGGTAGAGTATTCTATATATTGCATGATGAAGTAACCTATCTCTAACACTTGCTTTGTGAATATCGCGAGGTTTGGGGTCATTGATTTTAAAAGCTTTATATTCACCATGCTTGTAGGTTTTATTTTTTAAATCTTGATGCAAATTAAAAATATTATCCATTAATTGCAATTGGAATTTCTGCACATCTTCTTTTTGTTTTTTATCTTTTATAAATTCTTGCCATGCTAAAAGCAAATTCTCTATGGATGTGATAGAATCAAAACTATGAATAGCACCCCCCCCCCGCACAATTCAAACCGCTTCGGTCATTAACCGAATCAAGGAATCTTTCAGTATTTGGTGCAGTTTGATTGTTCCTCATATGCCAAGAACAGCCAGATACACGATTGGCGCAAGAATTGAAAACCATTTCCTTGATCTGCTTGAACTTGTGTATAAAGCATACTACGCTTCATTTGAAAATAAAAATGAAAAAATTATTGAATGCATAAGTAAAAATGATTTAATTAAATACTTGCTTCAAATCGCTTGGGAAAATAAACTGCTCAAAGAAAAACCATATATGGAACTATCTCAAAAACTGCAAGAAGTCGGTAAAATACTTGGCGGGTGGAAAAAAGGAATTGAAAGTAAAATAAAAACTCCTGCCAAGTGACAGGAGAAAAATGTTTGTTTCGAAAGAAAGAACTGTTGCCGGCATTCCACTTGTTCTTGGGATCAAACTTGTTCACGTTCACGTTCGGACCATCAGCATTGTGCCACACGTTCACGTTGCAAAGCTCGCCTTTTGTGATAAAACCATCTATGACACCGGAGTTTAAATCATAAACTCCTGAATATTATTCGGGACATCAAAGTCCGCCAATTTTATCACCAACAAATAATTTTATTTTTTGGAAAGTAATAAAATACTCTTGTATAAGATATCTCCGACACAATTCTGATTTTATTAAAATCAAAACAATGTATTTCAAGCCAAGGCCGGAAATTACCGCATTGTTCTGAATCGATCATACCATTTTCAAAATAAAAAAACTCTTAAATCTTTTTTAAGGATCTAAGAGTTTCAGATTCAAAGTGTCCGAAGACACTAAAAATCAAAGTATTAGTTGCGAAAGAAAGAACTGTGGCCGGCATACCACTCGAGCTCTCGGGAGCAAACTCGTGCACGTTCACGTTCGGACCATCAGCAAAGCGCCACACGTTCACGCGGCAAAGCTCGCCTCCATCTTTAAACCATACAAGACCTTCTTTTTCATCCTGTACCATTTTAGCGGCCAATCCAAATGCTTCTTCTTTGCTGAAAAATTCATGGCCATCAGTTATTTCTTTTTCAGTCATAACTTTGTCATTTGTTTTTTCAATAAACTTTTCAGGAACAGAAAGCATTTCTGGAAGATTGTCAAAAAATTCTTTAAATTCCCAATAATAATTGGTTTTCAAAATTTTCTTTGCAATTTTTCCTATTGTCACTGTAGAAGATAGCTGAAGATTTTGTTTTTTTCTTAAAAGAATTATCATATAAATAACTCCGATAAGAATCGCTAACTGAATTAAAAGATAAACTGTTTCCATTTTTTTATTTATTTAATTGTGAATTCTTGGTGGTATTGTAACACAAGAATATTAGTTTTGTCAATGGCAAATTTTAAGCTTATTTTATATAGATTTTTAGTTAACTTATACTCATCTCTAACGATTGTATAAATTGAGTATAAATTTTATAAAGTAAATTATTTAATCACGCCATTTATAACCACACCTTTTTCAAACATTGAAATTATATTTTTCGCTACTATTTCTGCCATCAAATTGCGGCAGCTCGCCCGAGCTGATGCGATATGCGGAGTCAGGACCACATTAGATAATTTCAGAAGCCCTTTCGCGAGCTTCGGCTCAAATTCATAAACATCAAGACCGGCGCCCTTAATGACGCCATTCTTAAGCGCTTCTACTAGGGCATTCTCGTCAACGACAGGCCCGCGGGAAGTATTAATTAAATATGCGGTCTTTTTCATGGTAGAAAGCGAGTCTTTATTTATAAGATGATGAGTTGTAGGAAGCAAAGGAACATGGAGAGACACAATATCTGCAATTTTTAAAATTTCAGCCGTTTCCATTTTGGTTGCGCCGTCAATCTTCTCAAGCGTGGGATTTGGCACTATATCGCTGTAAATAATTTTCGCGCCGAATCCAAAGTGGAGAATTTTCGCCACTTTGGTGCCGATATCGCCCACGCCTATCAATCCTATAACTTTATCTTTCAAGTCGGTGCCGATCAATAATTCGGCATCCCATCCTTTATACTTTCCGCTCCTCATAAACCTATCGCCTTCATCCATGCGGGTAGTCATAGTGAGCATGAAAGCTACTGTGTGCTCTGAAACAGCCGTTCCGGCAACTCCGGGAGTGTTTGAAACGGCTATATTTCTTTTTTGGGCTTCTTCCAAATCGATATTATTGAAGCCGACAGAGAAATTCGCAAAGACCTTGGCAGAAGGGCAAGCATCAAATATTTCGGCGTCTATATTATCCGTCAGGAATGATATCACTCCATCATAGGGCTTGTCTTTGAGAGCTTTAATTAAATCTTTTTTGCTCGGCGGAGTTTTCCATTTGCCGACATCGAATTCTATATTTTTTTCTCTAAGCATCTTCAGCCCAACTTCAGGAATATTCCTTGTTATAAAAATTTTGTATGACATATTTATTATTTTATTGACCTATTTTAATAATATTGAGATTTTTCTCAGCGACCAATGCAATTTTCTCCATCATAGCGACTGCTTCTACCGGATATTTTCCCTTAGCCGATTCTTCGGATAGCATTACGCCGTCCGCGCCGTCTAATATGGCATAAGCCACATCGGAAACCTCGGCGCGAGTGGGAGTCGGATTTTCCACCATGGATTCAAGCATTTGAGTGGCCACTATGACCATCTTGCCGCTTTTCTTAGTTTCTTTTATGATGCGATGCTGTATAAATGGAATCTCTTCAAGCGGATATTCATTGCCGAGATCCCCGCGCGCTATCATTATAGCATCGGCTTCTTTTATTATTGAGGCAAGATTTTCCACCGCTTCTTTCCTTTCTATTTTGGCTATGATTTTTTGTCTGCCTCCTTTTTCACTTATCAGCTTTCTTAAATTGACAATATCGCCGGCATTGCCCACGAAAGATTGCGCGATATAGTCGACATCTTGCTTGATGCCGAACGATAAATCGGCAATATCTTTATCGGTGGTCACATTATCATTTCCGCCGAAATGGTGGCCGCTTTTATCCTGCACCCTGGGGCCTGATAAATCTTGTATTATTGGAATGGATACTTTTAATTCTTTTGAAACTTGCCTGATGAGTTTTATGACATCGGCATCTTCTTCATGCGTTCCCCATGAGAAATTCAGGCGCGCCATGTCCATGCGATGTTTTATAAGTTCGATTAAAATTTCCTTTGTGCTGCTTGCCGGCCCGATAGTTGCAATGATAATTGTTTTTGATTCCATATATTATTTTACTTTGTTATTTTGATAAGCCGCTCATATTTTACATCTCTTTCCCGCGGACCCAAAGCGCCGGCCTTAATGCCAAAACATCCGAAGGCATAGGCGAGATCGGCGATGAAATCATCCATCGTTTCTCCGCTTCTGTGGCTGACAATGCAATCTATGCCGCTGGCTCTGGCAAGCGACATGGTAGCAAATGTTTCGCTTAAAGTGCCGATCTGATTCGGCTTGATTATTATGGCTTTAATGCTTTTATCTTTTATGGCCATGCTTAATCTGTCTTTATTTGTCACGGTCAAATCATCGCCGACAAGCAACTCGCTCTTGAGAATATTCTGCAACGAGGCAAAACTTTCAAAGTCCTCCTCATCAAACGGATCTTCAATTGAAATCATTTTATAATCGGCGCATATTTTCTTGTAAAGTTCTTGCATATCCGAAGGGGCAAAATCGCGGTTCATTAATTTATATATTTTCTTCTCATTGTCATAAAAAGAACTGGCCGCAACATCAAGGGCAAACATGATTTTATCGGAATATCCGAGCTCATCAGCCGCCTGCGCGAGCAAGGCAAGCGGAACAAAAATATCATCAACTGAGAGCGCCAATCCTCCCTCGTCGCCTTTTACAGGCAGATTGCCGTATTTTTTTAATATAATTTCATCCAGCTTTTTCTGAATATTCCGGCACATCATGACGCTCTCTTCTATTTTATCCACTTGCGGAACTACGTGATACTCCTGGAAAGCAAGCTTGGAAGACGCATGCTTGCCGCCATTGATAAGATTGAAATAAAGAAATGGCACAGGGCGGGAGGGAGTAATATTGGCAATAGTTCTTAAGTATTCATAAACTTCCATTTGATTTGAAAGCGCGGCCGCTTTAGCGCAAGCAATGCTGACTCCGATCATGCTGTTGCCGCCGAGATTTGTTTTTTGAGTTGTGCCGTCAAGCGTAATCATTGTTTCGTCTATAAGCGCCTGCTTGCCGACATCCATGCCAAGCAATGCCGGTTTGATTATTGTTTCAATTTTCTTTATCGCTTTAGCGACGCCGCTTTTATTATTATCTTCATCGCGAAGCTCGCAGGCCTCATACTTGCCCGTGCTGGCGCCCGATGGCACCTCAAAAACGCCGACAATATCGCCCGCATAGACCGATACCTTGAGAGTGGGATTTTTTCTTGAGTCCAAGATTTGTTCCGCTGTTATATTCGTGATTTGTTTATTCATATTGTTATTTTCTAAGCAATATCATCGCATCCGAGACATTGCTGCCCGTCTCGCCGGTTATAATCTGATCGCCGGTTTTCTTGAAAAATTCATCAATCGTATTTTCTTCAATCATTTTTTCTATTGAAAGATTTTTTTCTTTTGCTTTGGCAATAGTTTCGGCGTCGGCTACGGCTCCGGCCGATGCTGACAGATTATCTATGCCGTCTGAAGCAAATGACGACATAGTGTCAAGCTGGCTGATTTTATTAAGCGCTTTTATGGCGAAATATTCGCAGCGCCCGCTTACGCCTCTTTTGCCTTTTATAATAACCGATGGCTCGCCGGCGCCGATTACGACAGAATGCTGAGTGGCTTTTGATAAAAATAAATCAATGACCGATTCGGAGTCCTGATAAAGCTCCGCTCCGGCATTATGGACGATATATCCGAGCTCTTTGGCTTTCTTTTCCATGCCCGACAAAGCATAAGTGTTAGTGACGAGCGGAATATTATAAACTTTTTCAAAATAAATATCTTCCTTGGGCGTTTCATTAAGAGTAAGATTAAACGGCAATTTATATTTCTTAAGTATCGCTTCCGCATCGGCAATCGTCGATGTGTCTTTGTAGGTGGGACCGGAAGCAACTTCATCAAAATGATCTCCCGGCACATCGCAGAATATCAATGACGCCACAGTGGCGGGATAGAGCAATTTGGCCAGCCCGCCGCCTTTCAACATTGAAAGATGCTTCCTTAAGGTATTAAGCTCGGTAATATTGCCTCCTGATTTCAAAAATTCGTCATAAAGTATTATTCCCTGCTTGCATTCGGATTCCGGCCAGCAAAGCATCGCCGAACCTCCGCCTGAAACCACGATTATGGCTAAGTCCTTCTCATCCAAACTCTCTGCTAATTTGGCCAGCTCTTCCGAGGCGAGAATATTGCCAGATGAAGGGACAGGATGAGTGCAAATATATTTCTTGACGTATTTGCATTCGCCGAGCTTCTTATCCATGACGATACCTCCGCTAATCTTGTCATGCAATATATCCTCTATGGCTTTTACCGCCACCGACGAGGCCTTGCCGAAACCTATGAGGTAAATGTGGTCGAAATTCTTGAGATCGAATGCCTTGCCGGCAATTGCAAGAACTTCGTTGTTTAAATTAAGATTCTTTTTTATTATCTCCGTCGTGTCTATGGCTTCATAAGCCCCTTCTATGATTGTTAGCATGTCTGCGCGCTCTTTCGTCACTGCCAGCTGATCAAAATTTTGTATGTAATTTTTCATTGATAAGCTGATTATATCAAAATTCTCCGCAATGCCAAAGCATTGCGGAGAATTTCTACTATTATTTCTTGGCCTTTTTCGGCTTTTTTGCCTCTTTCCTATGCGTTACTCCTTTTGCCATATTTTATGAGCATATTATTTATTGATAATGAACTTATTATACCCTGTAGTGAATTTTTAACAAAATCTACTACGGGGTTATACCACTTACAAGACATTTTAAATAATAAAAGAATATATTATAATAGGACTATGGAAGATGAAGAAACAACGCAAAAAGAAGAAAAAGAGCCGGTTTGCCCGCGCTGCGGCTTGAGGTCTTACGATAGTCATTGCCCGAACTGCGGGACGCCTATTGTGGATAATAGCGACGATGAGGAAGAAGAATATGATTGGCGCGAGAAAAAAAGATAAATACAGGCACCAAAATCTTATTTTTAACGTATAATAAGGCGTAATGAAAAAATTTGCATTATCATTTTTGGTTGTTGTTACATTCGGCTTCTATGCCCTAATTCAGAAATCGAATACGACACCTGAACCTGTCGTTGTTAATGATAGATCTGCAATAACTATTAAACCAATAGAAAATTCCACTGATATAACATCAAGTCAGGAACCTAATACAAATGCTGATGTTATACCGACTCCGGTCATACAACCGACAAAGCAACCTCAGTCCACAATTCAAACGCCAATAGCAAAACCAGCAGTTAAACCAAAACCCGCAAGCGGTTGGAATGACGGCGCTTTCCTTGGCAGTGACGAAGATGCATATTATGATCATCTTCAAGTAAAAGCTGTCATATCCGGCGGAAAATTATCTGATGTTGTATTTGTTTACTACCCTAAAGATAATCCTACATCAGCCAGGAAAAGCGCTCATGCAACGCCTATTCTAAAATCTGAAGCTATTGCCTCGCAAAGCGCAAATGTAAATACTGTGTCTGGCGCAACTTATACAAGCGAGGCATTTATGAGATCACTTGCCTCCGCTTTAGCGCAGGCAAAAGCTTAACAATATGAAAGACACAAAAATTATCATGGGCATGCCGATAACAGTCGAAATAGTTGACGCGCATGCGACTAATGATGCGATTGAAATGGTATTTGATTATTTCAAATATGTTGATGGCAAATTCAGCACGTATAAAAATGAAAGTGAAATTATGAAAATAAATCGCGGCGAAATATCTTTTGAAAAATATAGCGCTGACATGAAAGAAATTTTCATATTAGCGGAAAAAACCAAAAAAGAAACTGATAATTATTTCGATATTCGCCGAAAAGACGGTCTGATTGATCCTTCAGGATTGGTCAAGGGCTGGGCAATACATAAAGCGTGTAATTTATTAAAAGAAAAAGGATTCAAGAATTTCTGCATAGAAGCAGGCGGCGACATAGAAACTTATGGATTAAATAATGAAGGAAAATCTTGGACTGTTGGCATTCGCAATCCTTTCAAACAAGAAGAAGTCGTTAAAATATTAAAGAGCAAAAATAACGGCATTGCCACTTCCGGCACATATATCCGCGGACAGCATATATATAATCCTAAAGATTATTCCAATGAATTAAATGATATAGTGAGCATGACTGTCATAGGCCCAAATATTTATGAGGCTGACCGATTTGCCACAGCATCGTTTGCCATGGGTAAAGATGGAATTATGTTTATAGAAAATTTGCCAAAATTTGAAGGTTATATGATAGATAAAGGCGGTATTGCCACAATGACAAGCGGATTTGAACAATATATTAATTAACAGAAATAAAAAATGATTAGATTTATAGATAATTTATTAAATAAGATAACGATGTATAAATTGGTTTTATACTTTCTTATTTTTTTATTGCTTGTTGCTTTAACATTTAGTTTCTTTGGAATGCTTCCATACAGCCCGTTGATGCTGATTCTTTCAATAGTCACGCTCGTTATTATCTGTTTCATTATTAATAAAATATTTTCAAAAGTATTCAAAGCGCCAGCCAATGTGGAATCGCTTTATATCACGGCTCTTATTCTTGCGCTTATTATTACTCCACCTTCTTCACTGCAAGATATATCTTATCTTATTTTTATATTCTGGGCTGCTGTCTGGGCTATGGCGTCAAAATACATATTTGCCATCGGCAAGAAGCATATATTTAATCCAGCGGCTTTTGCTGTCGTTATCACAGCATTTACTATTAATCAATCAGCAAGCTGGTGGATAGGCACCGCGTCAATGATGCCGTTCGTGCTTATAGGCGGACTTCTTATTACCCGCAAAATACGAAGGTTTGATTTGGTATTTTCTTTTATTATCGTATCGCTCCTTGCCACTATTTTGATGCATGCGCATAATTTCACGGATATATTTAAATTTGCCTATAACGCCGTAGTAGCTTCCCCGCTTTTATTCTTTGCTTTTGTCATGCTCACTGAACCGCTCACCACGCCTCCGACAAAATATCTACGCATGAGCTATGGAGCGCTAGTCGGAGCAATTTTTGATCCAGTGACTCATCTGGGATTCATTTATTCAACACCGGAATTAGCATTAATTGTCGGCAATTTCTTTTCTTATCTTGTCAGTCCCAAAATTAAGCTTCTTCTAAAACTCAAGCAGAAAACACAGATTGCCAATGATACCTATGATTTTGCTTTTGCTTCAAATAAAGACGAAGTTCCTTTCCGCCCCGGGCAATATATGGAGTGGACACTTGCTCATCGTCATCCTGACAGCCGCGGCAACAGAAGATATTTCACTGTGTCATCATCGCCGATAGATGAACAGCTTCATATCGGAGTCAAGTTCTATCCAAAAGCAAGCTCATTTAAAAAAGCACTATTCAATATGCAGCCGAATGACACAATCGTAGCTTCGCAAATTGCCGGCGATTTCACTATGCCGAGGAATAAAAATATGCGGCTTTGCTTTATCGCTGGAGGCATCGGAGTAACGCCGTTTGAAAGCATGATCTCATACATGCTGGCGCGAAAGCAAAAAAGAAACGTCGTAATGTTCTATATGAACAAAACACCGGCAGATATCGCCTACAAAGATGTATTTGAAAAAGCGCGGACTGAGATTGGAATTAATACAATATATGCCCTCTCAGATCAAACCTCTGTGCCAAAAGATTGGAATGGATTAGTCGGCAATTTGACTGGTGAAATGATTGTAAAAACTATGCCTGATTATGAAAATAGAATGTATTATATTTCAGGACCACGTGCCATGGTTGTGACTTTTGAAGATATACTTTCCAAAATGGGCATACCTCAAACGCAAATTAAAAAAGATTTCTTCCCCGGATTTGCGTAGAAAAATATTTATTTTTTATGCAAATAATATTTTCTTTTAGCTTCAGGCAATCTTTCTATTGCGTAGCGGAGCATGGTGCGGGACATGTTTTTAATATTGGAATCTAGAAATTTTATGAGTTCTTTTTCAGACACTCTTTTCCCTACTTCGCGAAGCATCCAGCCACAGGCCTTTTTAATCAAGTCGTGTTTGTCTTTCATCAAGATTTTTACAATCTTAAAAGTCCATTTATACCCGCCCGCATCGCCTTGTGAAGCATGGCGGGCAGGTTCCCCTTTGTAAATAAAAGCAAACGTAGAAATAATTGCAATTCTTTTCTCCCAAAGATTTTTTGAATTGGCAAGTTTCTCAAGGACGGTCCTTGGGGAAACTCTCTTAATGACCGTCCTTTTGTACAAATAATCCCCAACAATATAACCAGCTGATAAATCAACCAAATCCCAATTATTTATATATTTCGTATGCGATAAATAAAAATCACAAATCTGCTTACCCCATAGGTCTTGCCTATGGGGTTGTCTAGTTTTATATTTATGAACTAATATTAAAAGCGCTACTAGTCGTGCCTCATGATATTTATTTTTTATAAGTTTTGAAACATCAGAAAGCGCAAGCTCGCCGTATTTTACGGCGAGCTTGCGCGATTCCGGAACTGCAATTCCCAAGAAAAAATCGCCTTTTCCATATTCCCCTTTGCCTGTCTTAAAAAATCCGGATAATATGCGAGCTTTCTCCGGATTGGCTTTCACTTTTAATTCCTTGAGAAGATCATACAAAAGCATGATTTTAATTCATTTTAAATTCTATATTTCTTATTTCTCCATTTATCGGCAATTTTGACTCGAGTTAGAGATCGTTCAAGCTCAGTCGTGAAATGCTCAAGATCGACAATTTCCTTATTTTCAGCTTGTTTTCTTAATTCTTCGGCGCGAGCTTTTGCGCGAGCTATGGCTTCGTCGGAAAGCTCCGAGACATGCTCCGCGAAATCCGCAAGCACTGTGACAGTGGTATGGCCATTGTCTCCTTTTTTGACTTCTATTGCTCCTCCAACGACTGCCATGGGAATATGCTCGCCATCCGATATTGCCACAATATCCCCGGAAGCAAGCTCGGCAATCATAGGTACGTGATCGGCAAGCACGGACACTTCTCCTTCGGTAGTTGGCATAACCACGACGTCAACCATTTCATCAAGAATTAGTTTTTCCGGCGTTACAATTTTAAGTTCTAATTTTTTTGACATAATTTATATTGCGCCCTTCATATAAAACTCACCTTCAGCTTTATCGTCATGCTTGCCATCTAAAATTTCTTTGAATGAACGGATTGTTTCGGTAAGCGGAACGTACTCGCCTTTTCTTCCTGTGAATTGTTCAGCTACAAAGTTTGGCTGAGAAAGGAATTTTTGAATTTTGCGAGCGCGAGTCACAAGCGCTTTGTCATCTTCTGAAAGCTCTTCCATGCCGAGAATAGCGATGATATCCTGCAAGTCCTTATAGCGCTGAAGCACGCGCTGAACCTCGCGGGCGACGTCATAATGCTCGCGGCCGACAATATTCGGATCAAGAATAGTCGATGAAGAGTCCAGCGGATCAACAGCTGGATAAATGCCGATTTCAGACAAAGATCTATTGAGCACGACAGTGGAATCAAGGTGCGAGAATGTCGTAGCTGGAGCCGGATCCGTAAGATCATCAGCCGGCACATAAACCGCTTGCACCGAAGTTACTGAACCTTTATCGGTTGAAGTAATGCGCTCTTGCAAATTACCCATTTCAGTTGAAAGAGTCGGCTGATAACCCACAGCAGAAGGTATGCGTCCAAGCAAGGCTGAGACCTCAGATCCGGCCTGAGTAAAGCGAAAAATATTATCTATGAAGAAAAGCACATCCTTATTCTCTTCATCGCGGAAATATTCGGCCATTGTAAGGCCGGAAAGAGCCACACGCAAGCGAGCGCCCGGCGGTTCATTCATTTGGCCGAAAACCATGGCTACTTTATCAATCACGCCGGATTGCTTCATTTCGTGATAAAGATCATTGCCCTCGCGAGTACGTTCGCCGACGCCGGCAAAAACCGAATATCCCCCGTGATTGCTTGCAATATTATGAATAAGCTCTTGAATAACAACTGTCTTGCCGACGCCAGCGCCGCCGAAGAGCCCAACTTTTCCTCCTTTTAGAACCGGACAGATAAGATCAATGACTTTGATGCCTGTCTCAAGAATTTCAATTTTAGTAGCTTGGGCAATATATTCCGGAGCTTTGCGATGAATGGAAAAACGTTTGTTCGTACCAGAAACACCAGCACCCGCCTGCTCCCGAACATTCGTGAGGGCGGGCAGGTCATCTATGGTATCGCCAAGAACGTTAAAGATGCGCCCGAGAGTCACCTTGCCCACAGGCACGGAGATAGGCGCCCCGGTATCAGTAACTTCCATTCCGCGAGATAACCCGTCGGTGGAGTCCATAGCAACGGCGCGAATGATGCCTCCGCCGATATGCTGTTCCACTTCAAGAATTATTTTCTTATCCCCTTTCATGACAGCTAAAGCATTGTAAATTTCCGGAACATAATCACCGAATGAAACATCTACGACCGGACCTATTATTTTTTTTATTATACCTGTGGTTTTCATAATTTATAATTTTAACTAATAATTAATTCACGCTTGCCATGCCTGCGCTTATTTCCGATATCTCTTGAGTAATGCCGGCTTGGCGGGCCTTATTAAACACCAGAGTCAAATCGCTTATCATCTCGCCTGCAGCATCCGTCGCATTCTTCATGGCGACCATTCTGGACGATTGCTCGGAAGCGCTTGATTCAAGCGTCATTTGATAAATCTGAGTTCGGATAATCTTTTCAGCCAATGATTCCACAAGCGCCACTGCATCTCCTTCAAATATATACGGCGTTTCTGAATTTTCTCTCTTTTCAGACCCCTCCTCAGTCCTCCCCTTATCAAGGGGAGGAAGAACTTCATTGATTGTGTCAATCAATTCTTTTATTTCCTGTTTTGATATCGGCAGAAGCTTGCGCATATTTGCTTTCTGATTTAGCGCCGATATGAAATCAGTATATGCCACAAAAATATCCTTATATTCCCCTTTTTTATATTCGTCAACAATAAGCTTCGAGAGAGGAACAATATCAAAAAGAGTTTTATTGTCGGGAATATCAACAAATGAAGCTATAACATTCTGCCCGGTACGGCGCATAGCGCCATCGCCTTTTTTGCCAACAGTTATGATATCAACTTTTATTTCCTTCCCCGACACCTGGTGTAGGGGAGTTTCCCCGACACCAGGTGTAGGGGAAATTTTCGTTTTTAACATACTAATAGCTTTTTTTATAACTTGAGTATTATAGGCCCCGCAAAGTCCGGTATTGGAAGTTATGAGAATAAGCAAAGTTTTGCCTTCTTTTTTTTCCATAAAAAATGGGTGGTTTATATCATCCAACCGCACAGAAAGCGAAGTTAAAACATTCCAAGAATAAGTCGCATATAATCTGGAAGCAAGAGCGCTCGAGACCGCGCGCCTCATCTTGGAAGCCGCCACGAGCTCCATGGCTTTCGTGATTTTTTTCGTGTTCTTCACGCTTTTTATTCGCTGTTTGATTTCTTTTGTGCTTGCCATAAATATTATTTATTAAAAGAATTTTTGAATTCTGTAATCGCTTTTTTGAGCGAGTTTTCTGATTCATCGGTCCACATTTTTTTCTCTACGATATCTCTGTAAAAATCTTTAGCATGGCGTTCCGTATAGTCCAGAAGTCCAGTTTCAAATTCCTTGATTTTTTCGACTGGCACATCATCAAGATAGCCCTTTACAAGAGCATATAGCGTGACCACTTGGCGTTCTATAACTACGGGAGCATATTGGGGCTGCTTGAGAACTTCCACGGATCTCTTTCCGCGTTCAAGCTGCCGTTTGGTATTTTCATCAAGGTCAGAACCAAATTGGGAGAACACTTCAAGTTCGCGGAATTGAGCAAGATCAAGCTTAAGCGTGCCCGCAATTTTTTTCATAGCTTTAATCTGCGCCGATGAGCCGACGCGGGAAACAGACAACCCGACATTTACCGCCGGACGGATGCCTTTGTAGAAAAGATCTGTTTCAAGGAAAATTTGCCCGTCAGTAATGGAAATAACATTCGTGGGAATATACGCAGACACGTCGCCAGCTTGCGTTTCAATAATTGGAAGCGCTGTGATTGATCCGCCGCCATATTCCTTGTTTCTTCGGCAGGCGCGTTCAAGCAGGCGCGAATGCAAGTAAAAAACGTCGCCAGGATAGGCCTCACGTCCCGGCGGACGGCGAAGGAGGAGAGAAATCTCGCGATAAGCGACAGCATGCTTGGAAAGATCATCGTAAATAATCAGCACATCCTTGCCTTGATCCATGAAATACTCAGCGATGGACACTCCGGTATAAGGAGCGATGTATGCGAGGGCCGCCGGCTCTGAAGCTCCAGCTGAAATAATAATCGTATAATCCATAGCGCCTCCCTCCTCCAAGCGGGCTTGCAGTTTGCGAAGCTTGGAGTCCTTCTGGCCGATAGAAACATAGACGCAAATAATATTCTGGCCTTTTTGATTCAAAATCGTATCTATGGCAATGGCGGTCTTGCCTGTCTGCCTGTCGCCTATTAGAAGTTCGCGCTGTCCGCGGCCGATCGGAATAAGCGCATCAATCGCCTTAATTCCCGTAATTACCGGCTGATCAACGGAAAGACGCGTCACCACGCCCGGAGCAACTTTTTCAATGGGATTTGTTTTATCTGTTTTGATGTCGCCTTTGCCATCTATAGGAGAGCCAAGAGCATTTAACACACGGCCTATTTCAGAATCAGATACGGGCACGGATAGTATGCGGCCTGTAGCTTTCACTTCCTCGCCTTCCTTAATATTGAAAAAATCTCCAAGAACAATGACGCCGACAGAATCTTCATCCAGATTAAGCGCCACCCCCATAGACCCGGATGCGAAACTTACCATTTCAGACGCCTTTAAATCAGAGAGTCCTGAAACGCGGGCTATGCCATCGAACACTTCTATGACATGACCGACTTTCTCCGCCTTGGCAACGGCTTGGAATTTCTCAATCTGTTTTCTTAAATTTTCTACAATGTGATTCTTTGTCATATTAATTTGTATTTAAATAATTTTGTAATTGGCCTATTTTATTTGAAAGCGTCATGTCTATAACTTCATCTCCAACTTCTATCTTGATTCCGCCCAGCAATTTTTTATCTTCAATATAAGTTGGGATTATTTCTTTGGCCTTGTAGCGCTTCTTCAATAATTCTTCTACCGCATCAGTTATCTTTTTATCCGTCTTTGTCCGAGTGCTGACGCGAGCCCGTACTATACCATTATCTTCATCTATGATATTCTCAAGTTTATCTAATATAAGATTTGATTTGCCAAGCATATGCTTCTCCGCAAGCAAGCAAGCCGCATTTTCCATAAGCGCGTCAAGATCTTCTCCAGTTTTTCCTTTGGAGGAATCATATATTGCCTGAGCTAGATTGTTGATAGAAATAATTGGCATAATGTTTTATATATTTTTCATATTCTTCAAAGTTTTTGCGTCGTACGACTCATCGGTATTTGATTCAAGTAATTTTTCAGTCGCTTTAACCACCAAAGAAACGATTTCTTTTTTTGCCTCCTCCATCATTTTGACTTTTTCGACTTCGAGAATCTTCTTGCCATTTATAATCATGGCCTCAATTTCATGATTGGCTTTTGAAATCATATCGGCTTTGTTCGCTTCGGCCTCATGCTTCCCCTGCTCGAATATATCGCGGGCCAGAGCGCGGGCTTTATTTAAAATATCGTCATATTCCTTGCGAGTTTTTTGGATAAGCTCGGCATTGGCTTTGGCATCGGCAAGACCGTTCTCTATGCGCTGCTGCCTGTCGGACATTAATTTCTTAAGGGGCTTGAGAGCAAAAAGATATAAAACCAAAAAAACAATGCCGAAATTTACCGCTTGAGCGACGATTATTTTCCAATCTATGTGAAATGTAGCTATAAGTGAATCCATGAATTAGTTTTTAGTGATTAGTTTATAGTTTTTATATAATTAGTTGCTAGCGCCTAGGCGCTAGTTTTCACTAGAACCTAGAAACTAGAACCCAATTGCTATTGAATTGAAAATGCAATAACGAGGGCGTAAATTGCGATAGCTTCAGCGAATGCCGATGCGATAAGCATGGGAACTAAAATTTTTCCAGACGCTTCAGGGTTGCGACCAATCGCTTCCATGGCTCTTCCGCCGATAAGACCGACTCCTATGCCAGGACCGATAGCGCCCAAACCGATAGCGATTGCTTTTGCCAATGTGCCTAATTCCATAAATTTTAATATTAATTATTAATAATATCGACTTTAATTTTATAAAAATAACTCCATAAAAGATTGTTTTTACAAAAGTCCTCGGATCTCCTCGCGATTACACTCGGCCAGACTTTCCTAAAAACAATCTTTTATTACGTTACCATCATTTCCTTTTTTACATGTTCCCCGCCTGCATTGTCTTGCAAAGCATGGCGGGCAGGATGCTCTTCATGTTCATCATGATCTTGCGAAGCTATTGTAAAGTACACAAGCACTAAGATCGCAAAAATGAATGCCTGTATCACTCCCACAAAGATCTCAAGGAACAAGAACGGTATAGGAAGACCATATGCCAAAAGAGCGCTCATAGATACCAGAAGCACTTCGCCGGCAAAGACGTTCCCGAATAATCGGAACGAGAGCGAAGCAACCTTGGCAAATTCACCAATAAGCTCAAGCAAGCCCACAAAGAAAGTGACTGGAGCGACAATGATTATCATCGGATCTCGGCGAATATTGGTGAAAATGCCGCCAAGCGCCTTTATATTAACATATTTATTGAATGTTTTCCAAGCTCCGATGGAAACTATGCCGAATATATTGGCGCTTATAACAGACATTAATGATAAAGCCAAAGTTGTATTTATATCTGCCGTACCGCTTCGAATAAATGGCACAAAGGACAGGCCTTCACCGCCCTTCTCAATAAGGCCCAAGCCGCCTAATGGCAATATGCCCAGCCAATTATTTACAAGCACAAACATGAAAATTGAGAATGCCAATGGAAAAACTTTATTGGAAATCTTTCTGCTCCCGGTAACCTGATCACAAAGAGAAAGAGCGCCTTCAAGCATGATTTCAAAAAAATTCTGAATGCCTTTCGGAATTTCTTTTAATTTAAAACGTATTCCCATAACCAATATAATTATAAAAAGAACGGCAGCCCAACTGGTTAAAAGCGCATTGGTAACGGGAAGAGGCCCGATATGCGCGACTGGCTCTGCATAAAGAGTAACTTCATGCGAAACTTCTGTTTGATTTTCATTAATTTGATTTTCCATTTTTCTCTTTTTTTTCTGTCTGCGCAGGCAGGTCCTTTTCAATATTGTGAATATAATCCAATGAAATTTTCGCCAGGGCTACTATAGAAATAATAAATCCCAAAATTGTCATTCCAATAAACATCCATGGATCGGTGCCATAACGCTTGTCCAAATATTTGCCTATAAATAACGCGCAGATTACAGGTACGGCAATCCAGATCGAGGACTTGGCAAACATTATCAGCGCCGGTTCCCACCAAGCTCTGTTTTTTTTGTTATTTTCCATAAAAATAAAACGGCTTGCGCCGCCTATAATCTACCAAATAATTGCGGTTTTTTCAAGTTTTTGTTATATTGGCGGATATGCGTGTGTAGTTCAGTGGTAGAACGCTGTCCTGATAAGACAGAGGCCGTAGGTCCGATTCCTACCACACGCACAAACAAAAATCCCCTGCTCTTGCGAGTGGGGATTTTTGCTAGAAAATTTTATTTATCTATTTCCGCGGAAACCGCCCGCTGGGCGCTCTTCCATGGGACGAGCTTCGTTCACAGTAAGATTGCGACCTTCGTAATCCTTACCGTCAAACATTGAGATAGCTTTCGCAGCATCGGAATCATTTTCCATTTCTACGAAACCAAAGCCCTTTGAACGACCGGTCATCTTATCCATAATAATAGTTGCTGATGCAACTTGACCTGCAGCCTCAAAGTGAGACTTCAGTTCGTCATTGGTCGTCTTGTAAGGAAGACCGCCGACATATAACTTTTTTGCCATATATGACAATGTGCTTCTCGCGAGCGTACTTTCATACACGCGCTTGAAGAAAACTAATTTATAAATGTAATCGCATAGGCCGATTTTCATTTACATACTCAATGTTTAAAGCAACGAATATGAAACAAATACCAAAACATAAGCTAACTACTGGGAGCGATTATAGCAGACATCAGGAAATATAGCAAGGACTTTATAAATTAAGCTTTATTCCCTATATATCAAATTTCCCTTTACACCTTGACTTATCTATCTAAAAGTGATATAATGTGAGCAAGAAAATTCATTGAAATAATAATATAAAATAAATAAAAACAGCCAAGGAGGGCTGACAAAATGGCAAAAATTATTGTTCCATCAACGAAAACACCTGAGTATATTGTTCCAATTTTATTGGCAATAATGATAGGGTTAGGAATACTTCTCTGTTTATTTCTTGGACTCGGAAAATGGGGGCTGCTTATTCTTTTAGCATGCTTAGCTTCTACTACTTCCCTTTATACGGAGAGTAACATTCCAGCATTCCATGCAATTATTATTTTAAATATATTTACGGGTAAAATGCGTACTGCTTTCTCGGGAGTAAATTTTAAACTCCCCTGGGAAAAAGTACAACATGAAGCTGAAGAGAAAAAATATATTGATTTAAGAGTTGATCTTAAAGAGGTGTGTGAGGAAACTTATGCATCATCAGATGCATTAATGGAAGTAAAATATGTTTACACCATCAGACCAGATATTTCAGAGGATGATGAAGATGAAAAAGATGCTGGAGAAAAAATTCTTTTGTTTTCATCTTTTGAACCTTCTGCCATAAAATCAAAGGGGCGCGCATTATTTTCAATGCTTCTTTCAGATTATTATGGTCGTAATCCTGGAGAGAAACTTCTAAATAAAGCATTAATAAATAAAGAAATTTTTGGTGATGATGAGCAAAAACCAAAACAGCCCATTTTGGAGTTCGAAAAAAATCATGGCGTTCAAGTCACTGTGCGTCTTGAAGACAGCGACTTTGATAAGGCTACTCAGAAATTCCGCGATATGATTTCAGGAGCGAAGTCAATTGATCAAGCTATAGTAGCTCTTATGACAGACACAAAACTTCCAGACGGAACTATTATCAAAGGAATGGAGAGACCTCAAGCTGAAAAAGTTGTAAAGCTTATGAATCTTGATGGTTATAAAGAACAGGACTTTAATTTGAATGTTACTGCTCCTGATCTGAAAAATGTTAGAGATATAACCGTTCTTGGAGGATTGGCTGAAGAAAAGAAAGGAGGTAAAAAATGAGTACTGTTAAAATAAAATCGGAGAATACGACTATAAAATGGATCTTTTGGGGAATATTTTTTGTTGTTTTATTATTTATTATAAACTCAGGAATTAAATCTTGTAATAGGGATGGTAATTCCAAAAAAGATAACAGTAGTAATACTAATAAAATAGAACAACCGGAACTCATCACTATGCCTCCGCATGATGCAATGGTCATAAAGATTAATAGTTCGTTGTCTAATGGCACAATCATGCCGGCAGGTTACAATACAATTTTTGATTGTAATCAACCATATCAAGTAGTTGATCAAAATGGCAAGACCTATGATGGCGAAATTGGTAAAGATGTAAACATAGGATTCCTTTACTCTTATGAATCAACGGCTAATCTTTTATTGCGATTTCGAACTAGAAATGGTGCTAAAACTGAAATGAGAATTTCTTTTATACCACTTACTATTAAAAATCCTGCAAGATAAAGAAATAAATCAAAAGCGCCCGGATGGACTTATTCATCAGAGCGCTTTTTTTATGCCTTTTATATTTTCTACTGGCCTACCGTATAATTTCCACTGCTGTCTATTTTAATTTTATTCTCTCCGAAAGTGCCTAAAATTAAATTCATGATTCCAAAAACCGCCACCATGATGAACAGTCCGACGATTCCCCAGAGCATATGCGACTTGCTGCTTTTGCGGATTTCTTCATTATCTGGCGATAATAGATATTGTGCAAGACCATATAAGAAGTAAACCATCGATAAGGCGAATAAAAAGTAGATGATAGGATTGATGACAACCTTATCAATACTTTTCATAAGCGTTACTACGCTTGCTTCCGCGACTGGAATAATCTGAAAATTCATATCAACAATATGCTAGCAAGTTACGCCAGGACCAGGAATACAAGGAATAGCGCCTGGATTCAATTGTTCCGAGCCAACTCCGAAAGTAGTGGTAATAAGGCGGATAATGCCCCAGAATGCTATTATAATGAATAATCCAATAAGACCATTGATTATCATACCGCGAGCAGCTTTCTTCTTTTCTTCATCTCCTGCAACAAGATATTGAATAACACCCCAGATAAACCAAACAACTGCTAAACTGATCAATATAGGAATTATAGTATTCAAAATCTGATTTATAGTCGTAAGAATACTAAACGCATTCGCCGCAAGGGCGAAGAATGGAACCGACCCTATAACAATACCTAATGAAATGACTTTTTTCATAAATGACTATTTTTATTTAAAATTAAGCGACCTGATAATAATAATTGCACCTACTCCAGCACTTTTTTACTACCTGCATTATATCACAAAAAAACATATTGCGAGCAATGCCCTACTGTGAAAGCTGTGGAATGAGAGTTTTAATGCCGAATGTATTAGAGAAAACCCCAACCAATCCCCACATACTTATCATTACGAACAAAGCAATCAAACCCCATATCATATAGCTTTTCCCGGACTTGCGTTTCTCTTCATTGTCGGGATTTAGGAAATACTTGATTATTCCCCAAATAAATGCGGCTGTAGCGAGAGTGAATAAAAACGGTACCACTGATTTTATTAGCGTACAGCTGAAAAAATTGAAAACATTGCCTATACTTGTAAAACTTATATTGCTGCAAACATCTGGATTTTGTATGCCTGTATTCACATACATATTGCCAGTAGTACCACCAGGACAATCGGCCTCACCCGGACATATAGCTCTCACAGTAGAAAAAGGTGGCATTGTGACTGAAAAAACAAAAAGTATTGAAAGCGATAAAAATACAGTTATTGTTTTATTTACTATATTCATAAAATATATTATGTCGTGCTTTTAATCTGATCGACCGTTCCGTGCTTTTAATCTGATCGACCGTTCCTTTAATGGCGTTCGCTATGACAAATGAGCCCAAGAGCAATGCCGCGCCTATCAAGGTGTACATGAGCGTCTTTTTCGCCTTGGTAAGTTCTTCCGGATTGCCTCGCGCTTTGACAAAAAGGAAACCGCTATAAATGATAGCCAGCGTGACTATCGGCACCCCGACAACAAGGACAATATTGAGAATAGCTTCAATGAAAGCAGGAAGAGTGGTAAGAGAAGGACCTAATGGGTTATTAATCTGAGTTTTTACTTGGACGCCAGGTATTGTTCCGCCTTCTGCGCTAATAAATATTACGGGCATAAGAAGAGAGAAACCTATAATAAAAATGAAGCTATATTTTGCAAAAGTTGAGAGAATGCTGTATTTATTTTTCTTTAAAATTTTCATAATCATAAAATATTAATAATAATTAACTTGCAAGAAACATTGGTCCAGTAAAGCCAAGCGTTACGAGAATCGTCTTGACTACAAGCCACGCCGCGAGAGCTATGACAAAACCGATAACCACATTTTTTATGATGCTTTTGGCCTTGGTAACTTTCTCAGAGCTGCCACCCGAGAATATCATCAGAAATCCAGCATAGACCAAAATCAAAGCAACAAGCGGTGTAACAATGGTAATTAAAAGAAAATTTATGACATTGTTTATTAAAGTCATCAGAGAGTCAAAATTACAAGGATTTTTATATACTTGTTCATATACTGGTTGATTTTTGCTATCTAAAAGAGGCTTACCATTTTGATCATAAAGAGGTTTACCATTGATAAGCGCGCCAGTATTACAATCAGGAACTATGGGATTCGCCGCATAAGCTACACTAAAAGATAAAGCTGGAGTTAAGACAATTGCGCATCCCACTATTAAAATAAATATCTTTTTTTTCATAATTATTTCTTGGTTATAAGCTCAAGTTCGTTTTGAGCTTTATTAATGGCATCGTCGACGGATAATTTGCTTGATAAAATATTCTGAATCAATTCAGAGAAAATTGCATCGCTCTTGACGCTGTCAGGGTCGAGCCATGTTCTTGATATGATAGCCGAATTAAAGAATGTAAACAAATACGGATCTGTCGGCCTGTTTGCAAGCAACGCCTTTGATGCCGGCGGCAAGGAAACGGCGGCGGCAAAATTGCTGGCAGTATCTCCAGAGCTTAATATTCCGGCCAGTCCGAATGCCGCCGTTATATTGGCTGATCTTTTATTTACAGCAATGGCGTAGATATTTCCATAAGTGCGCTTATTGGGAGAATTTCTTGTCTGCAGCATTTGCGCCACGTCAAAGCTCAAATTCGGATTTGTTGATTGAATTTTAAACAATTCGCTGGCATAGCCCAGATATAAAGCCAACTTTCCGCCGGTAAACATATCTATAGAGTTAGGCAAAGCGCTATTCCACGAATAGGCCGAGTCAGTCGGATTTGAGAATTCAGTGAAGAAATTAAGTATAGTTGCAAACGGCGAAATTGACGAAGAAGACGATGAGCCGTTTAATATCGGAGCATAGCCTGTGGCAGTTCGCTCTACAATGGCATTGCCGCTCTGAAGCAATAAAGTGGAAAGTATTTCCTTGGCATTATTTATGTTGTCATATCTGCCGAGAGCAATCATGCTTTGCAATATTGTGCCGTTATTCTGCTTTTTGGTCAAAGCGGAATTTAGATTGAATAATTCATCCCAATATGAGGGCGGCTCTGATATGCCTTCATTTGAAAGAAGATCTTTGTTGTAATACATAACCATCGGATCCACGACTATCGGCAGGCCAATCACGCCGTCGCTTGCCAGATACACATCCGCTCCGTTTATGAATGAATCAGTGAATGTTTTCTGCGGGTAACTAGCATATGGGATTTTATACGCAAAGTTTTCAAATTTTTGAATCATGGCAGGAGTAATTAAAAATAAATCAGGACCCGTGCCGCTTGCGAATGCTTCAATCAACGATTGCTCGTAGCTCGATTCATCTTTTTTCACATAATTAATAATCAAATCTTTATTCGCTCCGCTAGTATCGCTGAAGACCTTTAACAATTCGGGATTAGAAAACGTGCCCCAAACGACAACCTTGCCGACTGGAGCGGAGGCGCTGTTTGATGAGCCGCCTATTTTTATAAGTCCAGAGAATATAAGCACGGCAAAAACAAAGAAAGCTATGAAGATTCCAACCAAAATTGTCTGAAAATTACTCATACTTGAAGATTATACCATAATGATTAATGCTTGCCTCAATATTTTCCAGAAACTTAAACCCGCGCTTAACGAAAAATTCTTTGGCTTTTTCGGAAGTAATGATCCTGTCTTTGCCCAAAGTCCGACTTAGGGCTTGCCCTAAGTCGGACTTTGGGTTATCTTCCCAGTCAATCAATAAGATCTTGCCGCCTTTTTTTAAAACACGCTTAGCTTCATCTATCAGGCCGAGCTTGTCTTCCGCCTGGGATAAGACATTTGAAATAATAACTGCATCCATGCTTCTATCGGCTATTTTCGTGCCGCCTGCTCGTTCTATATCGCCCCAAATGCAATCAATATTTGAAATTTTTCGCTGAATCAGATCTTTTTCAAGATTTTTCACAAGATCCTTTTGCGCTTCAATTGCATAGACCTTGCCTGTATGGCCGACTCGCGCGCCAGCCGCTTTTGAATAAAATCCGGTTCCAGCGCCGAAATCAGCAACACGCATACCTTCGTAAAGTCCAAGTCGGGCGACAATTTTATCGGGGTTCACAAACATGATTTAATTATATCACGAACAAAACAGCAAAAACATCCTTTTGTTACAAACATACTATAGACGCAATGCTGTCGCCTTCGTGGAGCTTCATAATTGTCACCCCTTGGGTCTGGCGGCCGGATGTCGGAATGGATTTCAAGTCAACACGTATAACCTGGCCTTTCTGCGAGACAGCGATAATTTCATTTTCATCACCGACGATTTTTGCAACAATCAACTTCCCCGTCTTGGCTGTAACTTTAGCTGTTTTAATGCCTGATCCTCCGCGCTTTTGGGTCTTATATTCTTTTATGTTTGTCTTTTTCCCGCGGCCATTTGAACCGAGAACAAGCAGTGAGTGCGCGATCTCGCCTTTGGGAATGCGATCAACTCCAATAACAGAATCGCCTTTGCCAAGCTTCATAGCTCTGACTCCTCCGGCACTGCGACCCATAACTCTGACATCTGATTCCTTGAATCTTATTGACTGGCCCATGGATGTGGCAAGCATGACATCATCGCCCTTTGAAATTGGCAAAACCGCCTGCAATTGATCATTTTTATCAAGTTTAATGGCTATTAGTCCGCTGCGGCGAACGTCTTTAAAGCTTTCGGCAGAAACTTTCTTGGCAGTTCCTTTCGCTGTCACAAGCATTAAATGCTCAACAGTTTTTTTAGTTTCTTTATCTATAGGCAATATTGAAGTAACTTTCTCCTCGCCGTCAAGAGAAATGAAATTCATTATTGATTTGCCTTTTGTCGCGCGCTTGCCCTCGGGGATATCGTACATTTTAATCTGATAGGCCTTTCCAAGATTTGTAAAGAACAATAAATCACTGTGAGTATTGGCAGAGATAAGCATCGTCACGAAATCTTCTTCTTTCGGCTCAATATCAATGACACCCACACCGCCGCGCTTTTGAATGCGATATTCGCCGGGGTCAGTGCGCTTGACATAACCGCCCTTCGTAAAAACCAGAACTGATTCTTTTTCAGGAATGAGATCTTCTTCATTGATAGCTTTGACTCCGCCTTTGATTATGCGAGTGCGCCTTTCGTCGGAATATTTGTCTCTGATTTCTTTCAGTTCATTTGAAATAATCTGAAGCATTTTCTTCGGACTGGCAAGTAACATTTCCAATTCTTTTATCAAGTCCTGCTTTTCTTTCAATTCAAGTTCCACATTCTTGCGCTCAAGCGAGGCAAGCTTTGCAAGCTTCATTTCTAGTATGGCTGTCGCCTGCAAATCGGAAAACTTGAATTCTTTCATCAAATTTAATTTGGCGGCAACAGTGTCTTTGGAAGCGCGAATTATTGAGATAACCTTGTCTATGTGGTCAAGCGCTTTTTTCAATCCCAGCAGGATATGCTCGCGTTCTTTGGCTTTCTTTAAATCATATTCAGCGCGGCGGCGGACAACCACGACTCTGTGATTAATGAATTCGCCAAGCAAACTTTTTAATGATAATGTCTGAGGCACGCCGTCGACGAGAGCCACGATGTTGAAATTGAACGACTGTTCAAGCTGAGTGTGCTTGTAGATATAATTTAAAATTTTCTGAGGGAATACTCCTTGCTTAAGATCAATGACAATGCGCATATCTTTGGCTGATTCGTCGCGAAGCCCTTTAATGCCTTCAATCTTCTTCTCCTGTATAAGCAGGGCTATGGATTCTATGAGCACGGATTTATTGACTCGATAAGGTATGGAAGTAATGATAATCTGAAAAGTGCCGGATTTTTGTTCTGCGATTTCTGCTTCGCCGCGAGCAACAACGCCTCCTCGGCCGGTGGAATAAGCATGGAGAAGATCTGTCTGCCCGTAAACTATGCCGCCAGTCGGAAAATCAGGCCCTTTGATGAATTGCATCAATTCTTCAGTTGTTGCGTCCTTATTATCAATAAGATGGATTGCCGCATCGATGGTTTCAGCCAGATTATGAGGCGGTATGTTGGTAGCCATGCCGACAGCAATGCCCAGAGTGCCGTTTATAAGCAAATTAGGAACCGCTGTCGGAAGCACATTCGGCTCTTTGCGCGTTTGGTCGTAATTCGGGCGGAAATCCACGGTCTCTTTTTCAAGATCAAGCAAAAGAAGCGAGGATACTTTTGACATCTTCGCTTCGGTGTAACGCATGGCAGCGGCGCCATCGCCATCGATTGAGCCGAAGTTTCCCTGTCCGAATATCAGCGGATAACGATAAGAGAAGTCCTGCGCCATATTGACCATGGAATCATAAACCGCCACGTCTCCATGAGGATGATATTTCCCAAGCACGTCGCCGACCACGGCAGCCGACTTGCGAAATCTTCCCTGATAAGTCAAACCCATTTCATGCATTGCATAGAGAATGCGCCTATGGACAGGCTTCAAGCCGTCGCGAACGTCAGGCAAGGCGCGATCAGTAATCACAGACATGGCGTAGTCAATAAAGGACTCTTTCATTTCAGAGCCGATATCGACAGACACTATATTTACATGTTCCTTCTTTATTTCTTCCTTAGCCATAATTATTGATTAGGATCTTTTATTACATTCAAATCTATCTGCTTGCCGTCTGCATTACCGGTCTTCTTTGAAAAAGAAATATTGCCGACGCTGGCGCTTATATTTTTTAAAGCATCTCCAATCGAACTCCCTAAAAGAGCAAAGGGTTTCATGTCAGCGCTGGCTTGGCTCGCAACTTTAGCATCGAATCTGCCAGTCAAGTTGTATATCCATATTGATCCGACAATGACCATCGAAAAAATCATTAATCCGACAAGTATTTGTTTTCTGATATGCTCTTCTTTTGATTGTAATTTTTTTATATATGCGCGCATATAAATTTAAATATTTAATATGATAATACTACTATTTCTCCTTCGCGGCCGATAAGCTCTTTTGATTTGATTGAAAGCTTTTCAATCGGCGCAATTTTCTCTTGACCGCCTTCTTTAAGGAAAGCTTTCAATGTTTTTTCGTCATAGTCCATAGGTATGATAATTTTCGGTTCAATCGATACTGCAAGCTTATACGCTTCCGACGGCGCAAGCAGCTCATTATTGCCGATAGGCACAAATAATATGTCGGGAGAGCCGATCTCTTCGAGAACATTTGAATCCAATTTAATTTTATTGGAAACAGCGCCAAGAAAGCACAAAGATATGTTATCAACCGATAAAGAATAAATAGTATTGATATATTTCTTGCCATCAAGCATTGTTTCAGTCATGATGCCTTTTATGAAAATATCTTTGATCTCGTAATCGCCCGGACCGCGGACTTCAAAGGGTATTGTCTCGCCGTGAGAAACCATGTCAAAGCCATTGTAGTCGGGATGATTGGCGGTTGAAAGCGCAATTGTCGAGCCAAAACGAGATGGTTTCGCTCCGGACTTGGAATCCTTGCTGATTGGGTTGAAAGCAAGCACTAAATCCCCTTGCTGAATCTTGAAGAATTGCTTGCCTAAATATGTGATAATCATGCGTCTATTATAGCAAAAATTTCATAAAAATACAAAAAAATAAAGCTGATATATGGGTGTTATCAGCTTTATGATTTAGTTTCTTTGTGATTTTCTCATTCTCGCACTTATGAACAAAAATTCAGGTGTTTTAATTGTTTGAGAATCAAAAAAAATTATCTCTTTCTCTTTTGAAAGTTTTAGGTATTTTTTTAGTTCATTGACCTTTATATAATAACTGGCTGAAAGGTTATCTATTTTTTTACCTAACTCTTTTATTTCTTCATCTATTTTATGAGATGAAGGAAGATCATAGAGAGAATCAATCTCACACTCAATCTTTTTAATTTCTCTTGAACGTTCTTCAGAAAGAGCTAATATGGCCTTATTTAAATCCTCAAGAGTTTTAATTGGTGGTTTAATATCTTTTTCCATAATTTTCAGATTTTTCAATTTTCCTAAACTATACATCAATGATAGCTAAAAGTCAACCGTTGCAAAGAGCTTAGATATATTGTATATTCTACACGTTATAAGCCCAGCTGTGGATAACCCTCTTTGCCTGTTTGGATAATCCAAGAGTTAAAGACACCCACTTCTGCGCCGCTATGGAGCGGTTTTTATTATTTATGAAAAAAAATGAAGAAAAGAACGTAATAGACAGCATTGCCGAGCATGCCAAGATTGAATTATCAAGCATCGGCAAAATGCTCGACAAGACAGATCTTCCCCCTCAGGTAGATTCCCTTGTGGAAGGTCCGGTTATTTTGATCCAAAAATCATCAGTTTATATTGATCTGGCGCCGTTCGGCACCGGCATAATTTATGGGCGGGAATTCATCAACGCCAAAGATATTATAAAGAAAATTAATATCGGCGATGTCGTCAAAGCGAAAGTTGTTTCGACTGATAATGAAGAGGGCTATATTGAGCTGTCTCTTAAAGAAGCCAAGCAAGCTCTTATCTGGAGCGAGGCCGATAAAGCGATAAAATCCAAAACTGCGCTTGAACTTATCGTCAAAGAAGCAAATAAAGGCGGTCTTATTTTGGAGTGGCAAGGTATACAGGGATTCCTTCCGGCTTCACAGCTCAAGAGCGAACATTATCCTCGCGTTGAGGACTCGGACAAAGATAAAATTCTCAAGGCGCTCAAAATGCTTGTCGGCAAGCACATTAATGTCGTCATGATTTCAGCGCTTCCAAAAGAAGGCAAGCTTATTTTTTCTGAAAAAGACAATAATCCGGAAGAAAGGCAGGAAATTATAAATAAATACAATATCGGCGATGAGCTGGAATGCACCGTTGCCGGTATCGTTGACTTCGGAATTTTCTTGAAAGTTGAAGAAGGGCTTGAAGGGCTTGTCCATATATCAGAAATTGATTGGGGCTTAGTTGAAGATCCGCGTTCAATGTTCAAGATTGGCGACAAGGTTAAGGCGAAGATAATCGAGATAAAGGACGGCAAAATTTCCCTCTCAATCAAAGCTCTGAAAGAAAATCCATGGAAAGAATTTGAGAATAATTTAAAGAAAGGAGATATTGTCTCTGGAGTCGTGATTAAGTTCAACAAGCATGGCGCTCTTGTTTCTATCAAGCAGGGCGTTGCCGGACTTGTCCATAATTCAAGCTTCGGTTCGGAAGAAAAATTAAGAAAGACACTTGAGCTTGGAAAAACATATAACTTCCAAGTCACATTGTTCGAACCGAAAGACCAGCGTATGACGCTTGTCTATCTTGATAACGAAAAGAAAGCTGAGTAAATAATATAAAACTCGTTAGGAACTCGTTAGGTCTTGCCTAACGAGTTTTATATATAGCAAGATTGATTATATGCTTTATAAATTCTGGCATGGATGAGCCGACTAATTGCAAATGTTTGCCTAATTGAGAATCTTCTGCAAGTTCAGGCAAAGTATCAACTTCTATAGCGTATACGCCTTTTTTGGGAGAAATAATAAAATGAATTTGGGAGTAGTGATTCAAATCCAGGCCATTATGGATTTTAACTGCTAGAGATTCAATTTTCTGTTTCTCATCCCTTGATAAATTATCGCTGGACAAAAACGGATATGTATCTTCTCCGCGAAAGTTGTCTATGACTGAAATAGAAGCATGCCTTCCTTCAATCATTTCTTCAACTAAAATGGAAATTTTCTCCCTGACGCCGATTTCAAATGCGCGAACTAATTCTTGAAATGTCCTGCAGACATGAATGCCCATGGATGAATCGCCGGTTAATGACTTGACTATCCAAGGCGGAGGCAAAAGTTCTAAAATTTCGCGCGCTTTTTTATAAATATATTCTTCACGCGGACCGTCTAAATCTTCAAGATACGCTGAAAGTAATATGTGCTTGGGCGTATTGATTCCTAGTTCGGCAAATTTCTCTTTTGTAAGAACCTTATTATGGCTTATAAAAGATGCTTGCAGATCACTTCCGGTATATGGAATTCCATATTTTTCCAAAAGTTTTTGAATTTGGCCATTTTTCCCATAATCTCCATGAAGCGCATTCCATATGACATCAATTTTGTCTTTTAAAATATCTAATGTCACAGGCATGCCATTTGCATGCCAAACGCCGTCTTTGGAAATAAAAATATCTAAAGGCCAATATTCTCTATTCATTAAGTCGCTTCTTAAATGCGAAAGAATATGCTCACCACTTTTAAGCGAGACATCATAATATTGCGGGCTTGCGCCTCCGCGAATAACTCCTACTCGTATCATACTTTTATTTTAGCATATTTTTACGGCTTTTATGCCTATAGAAAGCAATTGCAAATCTATGCGACTCGCCGTTGGCAAGCAAGATGGATTTCTTATGAAGCTTAATTATTTGTTCATCGCCGATTATAGCTTTAGCTTTATGCTTGTCATTTTTAACAACAGCAACTATTGGAATATCAAATTGATAACGATTAAGCACTTTTTTGGCGACATTTATCTGAGCAATACTGCCATCCATAACTACAAGATTGGGAATCCCCCATTCAAGATGATGGAGTCGGCGAGACAAAACTTCTTCAAGGGCGCCAGTATCATTTGAATGCGTTTGAGTACTTATAATGAATTTCCTGTACTCATTTTTATTTGATTTATTATTTTCAACAACTGTCATAACGCCAACCATATTCTTGCCAGACATATGAGCAATATCATAAGCTTCTATCCTAAATGAAGCTATAAAATGATTTCCAGAATGGTCTGGCCGAGCGTAATCGCGAGGAGATCCGAGGACCTTTTGGAAATCATTTTCTAGCGAAATATCTTCTTTTATAAGAGCCACATCATTTATGTGTTCTAAGGCGAAAATTCTTTTCTTAACCTCATTGGCCTTTTCAAATTCTTTTTTCTTTGCATAAGAAAGCATTTCCTTCTTAAAATTTTGAATTATCTTTTTCTTTTTGCCTTGAAAGAAAAGATTTAAATTGATAATATTTTTTTTATATTGGTTTAGTGAAGCAGAAAAAGAGTTTTCAAAATGGTCTGGCCGAGCCGAAGGCGAAGGAGATCCGAGGACCTTTTGAAAACTCTTTTTCTGCGAAATATTACTAATTTCTGGTGTTAAACCTAATTGTTTATAAAATTCATAATTTTGCTTCTTGCTGGAACTTGCATCAATATACGGGAAAATCCTGCGAATTATCTTCATTGCTTCGCGAAGCTGCAAGCCATTCGGAAATGGACCGTAGACAGAATTAAAGAAAAGTTTTTCTTTAATTCTGTCTAGATTTCTCCCCCGCACCACCAAAACTTTCGGTAATTCTTCCCTAGTTATACAAACATAATTAAAACTTTTATTGTCTTTTTCTTTTGTATTATATTTCGGCTGATATTTTTTTATTAAGTTCGCTTCAAGAATAATAGCTTCCAAAACAGAATCGGTTTCCTGCCATTTTATGCTGTCTGCTTGCATAATCATATCCACAAGCAATGGTCCGCGAGTGGCTATCAAATCCTTGCCAAAATAGCTCTTTACTCTATCTCGTAAAGAAGTAGCTTTACCTGTATATAAAAGAGTTTTCTCTTTATAAAAGAAATAAACACCAGGTTTATCAGGAATTTTATATTTTTTTAAATCTTGACTTTTCATGTTTATTTCCTCTTTAACACTTTCTTCAAATACCCCGAAGGAAAGAGTACTTCCTACGGGGCAAGTTTTCCCTATTTTTTCAAAACCCTTTTTAGATATTTACCGGTATATGAATTTTTATTACCTGCCACTTCTTCAGGTGTTCCACGAGCGACAATTTTACCGCCACCAAGACCGCCTTCAGGCCCAATATCTATAATATAATCAGAGTTTTTTATGATATCCATATTATGTTCAATAATAACAACAGTATTCCCTTTATTCACAAGCTTATTTAAGACCTCTAAAAGTTTCGCCACATCATCATAATGCAATCCGACTGTCGGCTCGTCCAAAAGATAAATGGTTTTTTCCAGATGCGGACGGTACAGTTCCGAAGAAATTTTCACGCGCTGAGCTTCCCCGCCGGAAAGCGTTGTCGCCGATTGTCCAAGCTTTATATATCCAAGTCCGACATCCATAAGAGTATTCAAGCGGTCATAGATTGCCGGTATGTCTTCAAAAAATTTTACGGCTTCTTCGACAGTCATTTGGAGAATTTCGTAAATATTCTTCTTTTTGTATTTAACTGTCAGTGTTTCCTTATCGAAACGTTTGCCCAGACAGACATCGCAAGTCACATAAACAGTCGGCAAGAAATGCATTTCCACCGCCACTTCGCCGTTGCCTTCGCAGGCCTCGCAGCGCCCGCCTTTGACATTGAAAGAAAAGCGATTTGATTTCCAGCCGCGCAAGCGGGCTTCCTCGCTTCCCGCAAATAAATCACGCATATGAGTAAAAGATCCTGTATAAGTGGCAATATTCGAGCGTGGCGTGCGGCCTATCGGCGACTGATCAATCAATATCGAGCGCGACAAATATTCTGTTCCGGAAAATGAAGCGCAATTATAAACTTTGGCTGTACGATATTTCATATCATATTTGGCTTGCAGATTTTTATGCAGAATTTCATACATGAAAGAACTCTTGCCTGATCCCGAGACGCCGGTTATCGTAATCATTTTCCCGAGAGGAATTTCCACGTTAAGATTATTGATATTGAAAATTTTTCCGCCGATTATTTTTAGGGATCCTTTGTTGCTCGTACGACGCTTTTCCGGAATTTCGATTTTCAATTCATTGCGTAAATAAGCAAGCGTGCGCGACTTTGACGGATTTGTTTTGGCTGTCAGCAACGGCTCTAAATAATCCGAGACAATAACTTGCCCGCCATGAACTCCAGCTTTCGGCCCTATATCAACTATGTAATCAGATGCATAAATTGTATCTTCATCATGTTCCACTATTATAATCGTGTTGCCGATATCGCGAAGGTTTTCAAGCGTTTTTATTAATCGGTCGTTATCGCGCTGATGCAACCCTATTGTCGGTTCGTCAAGCACATACAGCGCACCGACAAGTCGAGAGCCGAGCTGGGAGGCCAGGCGTATGCGCTGGGCTTCTCCGCCAGATAAAGTATTGGCTTTTCTATCAAGCGACAGATAATCAAGCCCGACATTAAGCAAAAATTGGATTCTTGATTCAATTTCTTTAATAACAACGTTTGAAATTTCTTTCTCCTGTTCGGTTAATTCAAGCTCAATGAAAAAATCGGCAACTTGCTGTATGGAAAGATGAGTAAGATTTACTATATTCATTCCCTTCCCATAGGTCGGACCTATGGTCTTTTGGTTTTTATTATTTGTCCATAGGTCCGACCTATGGGAAGAACCTAAGAAAACATTTAATGCTTCAGGGCGCAAGCGAGCGCCAAGGCAGGTATCGCAAGGTTCCGTTCCGCCAAAATATTTGGTACCTAAGCCGTTACAAGTTGGACAGGCGCCATAGGGAGAATTGAATGAGAATAACCTTGGCTCAATTTCTGGGAAAGAAAAACCGTCTTTCGGGCAAGCAAATTTAGAAGACATTAAAAATTCCTCGTCAGTAATTTTAATAATAACCAATCCTTCGGATTCAATAAGCGCGCGCTCAATAGCTTCAGCCAAGCGCATTCTGGCATCATCGGGAGCATCTTTAAATTCATGAATTGCAAAAGAATCCACAAGGACTTCTATATCGTGCTTTTTATTTTTTGAAATATCTATGCGTTCGCGAAGATTCCTGATTTCTCCATCCATGCGCACTTTAGTAAAACCCTTGTTAAGCAAATCATAAAGCAATTGGTAATATTCCCCCTTGCGCCCGCGAATAACCGGCGAAAGAATATCAACCGGTGTCTCATCCCATTTCACACCCAGCACTTCCTTCTTGCCAGATGGCCTTTTGTGTACCTTTATTTTATCAAGAGCAAAATTCATTATTTCTCCACTCGAAAGTTTTTTTATTTCATCTCCGCATATCGGGCAATGCGGCCTGCCAATGCGCGCATAAAGCACCCGAAGATAATCGTATATTTCAGTGATAGTAGCAACTGTTGAACGCGGATTATTGGAACGCGATTTCTGGTCAATGGAAATTGCCGGAGAAAGGCCGGTAATCTCATCGACATCCGGCTTAGGCATTTGATTCAAAAATTGGCGGGCATAAGCGGAAAGCGATTCCACATAGCGGCGCTGGCCTTCGGCAAAAATAGTATCAAAAGCAAGCGAGCTCTTTCCCGATCCCGATATGCCGGTAATAACCACCATTTTATTGCGCGGCATTTCAACATCTATATTTTTCAAATTGTGCGTCCTAGCGCCTTTGATTATTATTTTACTTGCCCCGCCTAGGCGTGGGTCTGTGTTTTTATCTAATTTGTTCATATGACAGAAACGACACCCCTTAATGTTCTATAGGGGTGCATATCAATATTAAACTGAGTTAATAGTAACACAAAGCGCAACACTTGACAAATATTTTTGATTATGCTAGCATATCCATAAATCTGTTACTTCACGTAAACATCAAAAGCAAGAGATTTTATCTCCTCTGCACATTTGGCCGTTTATATATAGACTGATAAAGAACTATAGCTTTTCGGAGCTTATATTATTAGAAACTAATATATCCGCCCAACGCGTAAATTTAAATCGAATAACAGATTATGGCAGCGACGACAAGTTGTTGCCATTTTTTATTTACCCTCTATTTTCCTTTTGAGCATCATAATTTCATCACGGAGAATTGCTGCAGTTTCAAAATCAAGTTCTTTGACTGCCCTATTCATTTCTTTTTCTTTTATATTTATAATTTTATTATAGACAAGTTTATTGCGCTCGTCATCTGGAAGTAAAAGATTGCTGATTGATTCTTTTTCTGTCTTTCCCTTTTTATTTTTATCTTTAACAAACGCTTTCTTGAATAATTCAACATCAAGATCAAGTTCAGCATTTACTGCTTTCTCATGCTTGTTTTCAAGCTCTTCTGTTATATCTTTAATTTTTTTAATAATAGTTTTTGGAGTAATACCATTCTTTTTATTATATGCCACTTGAATGGCGCGTCTGCGATTCGTTTCGCCTATCGCTCTTTCAAGCGAACCTGTCATAATATCAGCGTAAAGTATTACTCTGCCTTCCACATTGCGAGCAGCGCGTCCGATAGTTTGAATAAGAGAGGTCTCGGATCGAAGAAATCCTTCCTTATCGGCATCCAGTATTCCGATAAGCGCGACTTCTGGCAAATCAAGCCCTTCTCTTAATAAGTTTACTCCAACTAAAATATCTATTTCCCCTTTTCTAAATTGCGTTAATATTTGAATACGTTCAATTGTTTTTATTTCACTGTGTAAATACTCTGCTTTTATACCCTTCTCTTTTAAGTATATAGATAAATCTTCAGCCATTCTTTTGGTTAAAGTGGTAGCTAAAACGCGATAACCTTTCTTAATTGTTTTTTCTGCTTCTACTATAAAGTCCTGAACCTGACCTTTATAATTCGTAGAATTTGCACTAACTGGTCTTACAATAACTTCTGGATCAACCAATCCTGTTGGGCGAATTATCTGTTCCACTATTTGATCGCTTTCTGTGCGCTCCATAGTTGACGGCGTAGCAGATGTATAAATAACTTGCCCTATTCTTTCTTGAAATTCAGCATATTTTAAAGGACGATTATCTTTCGCTGAAGGCAAGCGAAAACCAAATTCTACAAGTGTATTCTTTCTTGAGGCATCACCTGCATACATACCGTTTAATTGTGGAAGAGTAACATGAGATTCATCAATAATAGTTAAGAAATCAGGCTTTCCCGAAGCAAGGCTTCGGTGAATTTCACCGAAGCCTTGCTTCGGGAAATATGAAAGCAAAGTCTCTGGAGCTTCACCTTCACGCTTACCGGATAAATGCCGCGAGTAATTTTCAATGCCGTTGCAATACCCTATCTCGCGGATCATAGCCAAATCATAATTTGTTCTGCGTTTGATGCGCTCCGCTTCAAGCAATTTTCCTTCTTTTTCAAATTTTTTCAGCTGAATAGCAAGCTCGTTTTTTATATTCTTGATTGCTATTTCTACTTGATCTCTTTCTGTAATAAAATGCTTCGCTGGAAAAAGAAAAATATTTTTTTCTTCAGAAATAATATGCGAGGAGACAGGATCAACTTTTGCAATTCTCGAAATTACTCCGCCTGCGAATTCTATCTGATAAATAAATGTTTCAGATACTGGCATAACTTCCACCTTCGGGCCAATAGATCTGAATTGGCCTGAATTAATATCTGCATTTGTGCGCTCAAAATGCACTTCTATTAATTTTTTCATAAGAGTCGTGCGATCAATTTTCATTCCTTTTTCAAGCTTTAAATTAACTTTCTCGTATTCTTCTGGACTGCCAAGCCCATAAATACAAGACACAGATGCCACAATAATAACATCGCGCCTTGTGAGCAATGCCTGCGTGGAAGCATGCCTTAGCCGATCTATTTCTTTATTTATTTGCGCGTCTTTTTCTATATATGTATCTGTTATCGGCATATACGCTTCCGGCTGATAATAGTCATAATATGAGACAAAATAATGCACAGCGGCATCTGGGAAAAATTCACGGAATTCCTGTGCCAATTGTGCCGCTAAAGTTTTATTATGAGCAATAACAAGCGTGGGTTTATTCCATTGTGCTATCACATTAGCCATTGTAAAGGTCTTTCCTGTGCCAGTTGCGCCCAAAAGCGTCTGCTTGCGCATCCCCTTCTCAAGCCCTTTCATTAATTCGAGAATTGCCTTTGGCTGGTCGCCGGCAGGATTATAGTGACTTTTTAATTTAAATATTTTATTTGACATATCTTCCTAAAAATTCCTCTTTGAATTCAAAAAAATTATCATCTAAAATTGATTGCCTTATTCTTTTAACAAGATTAACTATAAAATGCAAATTATGAATTGAAGCAAGTGTTCCCGCCAGCATTTCTTTGCCATGAAAAAGATGCGCAATATAAGCTCGAGTATAATTTTTACAAGAATAACATTCACAATCATTCTCAATCGGAGTAAAATCATCGCGATATTTATTATTAGTTATGCTAATTTTCCCGTATTTTGTGTAGATTGTGCCATTGCGCCCTAGTCGCGTCGGCAATACGCAGTCAAAAAGATCAACGCCGTTCTCTATTCCCATGAATAAATCTTCCGGCTCGCCGATGCCAAGCAAATGTCTTGGCTTATCTTCAGGCAAAATTTCATTGACCCATTTTACAGCTGTCGACATATCTTCCTTGGCAAATGAACCGCCGATTCCAAAACCGTCAAAATCCATATCGCTTATCACCTTGGCTGATTTCTTGCGAAGTTCTTCATTGCGTCCGCCTTGCACAATGCCAAATAATGCTTTAGGAGAAATTTGCTGAAGCGAATGGTCTGGCCGAGCTTCCAAAGGAATTTGGCGAGGAGATCCGAGGACCTGAGCTTCAGTAAATTTCTCCGATTCTAATCTTTTATGTTCTTCCAAACTTCTCTTTGCCCATCTATGAGTTCGCTCAAGCGCTTCTTTTTGATATTTCAAATCTTCCGCTGGACTTGTGCATTCATCAAATGCAAAAATAATATCAGCGCCTAAATTATGTTGAATCTGAATTGATTTCTCGGGAGTAATGTAATGCAATGATCCATCCAAATGCGATTTGAATGAAACGCCATCCTGACCTATTTTTGCAAGACGAGGCGCATCAGTATCGTCAAAACGTTCCGGTATTAAAAGAGACGGGTCTGTAACTTTTATGATTTTGGAGATGTCTTTGCCATATGCGGCTCCCAGCGAAAAAACCTGAAAGCCACCGGAGTCAGTCATGGTGGGACCCGGCCAATTCATAAATCTGCCGATGCCGCCGGCGCGAGCCACTATTTCATCTCCGGGCTGCAAGTATAAATGGTATGTATTCCCAAGCACCGCTTCGGTTCCAACATTTCTAATCTGTTCAGGATTAAGAGATTTAACCGTGGCTTTGGTGCCAACTGCCACGAAAGCCGGCGTTTGTATTACGCCATGGGGAGTAGTTATATGCCCCGCGCGCCCAAGCGCGCGGGGCATTTTCTTTTCTATTTTAAAATTAAATATGCTCATTAATCTTTTTTTATCTCCACCCATTCAAGATCCTGAATATTTATCGGCGAACGGAGAATTACTTTCTTAATTGGGTCTGTCGGGGCTGAAATTGTTTCCTCGACTGTGGCAATTATTTCCGATTGAATATTCGGCAAAACAACTGCTGTTCCGCTTTGGGATGGCAAATCATTGGGAATTATCATTTCAAAATTTCCGCCGCCTCGGCCGATAAGCTCGACACTGGCATTTGATCCAGCCAGCATACCTTCCGTGATTTGTCCGGGATTTGAATAAAGCGCTACAAGAGAAGTATCTGCATAAACTTTGCTGACTTCCCCGATTGGCGCATTTCCATTTGCATAAACTTTATTGCCTTCGCTGATGCCGGCATCATTTCCTATGTCAACTATGATTGTGTCATAAGGCGAAATGCCGGGCTTTGCGAGAATAGTGGCAAGCACAAAATTATTTTTCGGATCCGTGCGGCCTATTAATTCTTTTAATTTGATATTCTCATCTTTCAAAATTTGATAATCAATCATTGAAGATTTCAAATCGGCATTTTCTTTTAAGAGATTTTCATTTTCCATAAAAATAGACGACTTGGCGCGGAGCAAATAATTTCTATTACTGATAAATTCTATCGCCGCTTTTTTAACTTCCCATATAGGCCTGCCGATGTAGTTGAACAATTTTCCAGACACGGCAAATAATCCAAAAGCCGACAAAACCAGCAAAACAGCCAAGAAAACAACTGTTTTGATTATTTTTTTGCGCTTTGCTATTTGTTTTTTATCTCGGAACTGATGTATCATCTGTTTTTACTAAAATTTCTTGAAATGTTTCAAATTCATCAAGAATAATTCCAGTGCCTCGCGCCATTGCGGTCAAAGGATCTTCAGCCACGTAGACGGGTATCTTAAGAGCATTAGAAAGCATGGTATCTAGTCCTCGCAATAATGCTCCTCCGCCGGAAAGCACAAGCCCGCGATGCATAATATCAGAAAGTAGCTCGGGAGGAGTAATTTCGAGAACTTCCTTGATGCCATCAATAAGACCTATTATTGATGGCATTATG
Organism: Minisyncoccota bacterium; assembly: GCA_035510575.1. GTDB lineage: Bacteria > Patescibacteriota > Minisyncoccia > Phycocordibacterales > UBA9973 > UBA8515. Next base: position 74,651 of record DATKGV010000004.1, read on the forward strand.
GCCTCGCGTATGTCCGAATCAGTCACGATAACCTGGCGAGGCAATCCCGTAACAAGATCGCGCCCCCTGACTTCAGCTTCCATTGACATGCTTTCCAAAACTCCGCCGATAGCAATTTTCACGTTTTCGGCAGTCCTTTCTCCTATTAATAACTTAAATTCGTCTTTCATATAAGTCACAATATCGTTGTTCAGCATATCTCCGGCAATTTTTAAATTCTTTGAACGGACAACTCCTGAAAGAGATATGACTGCCACGTCGGTTGTGCCGCCGCCAATATCAACAATAACAGAGCCGACAGCTTCTTTAATAGGCAATCTGATGCCGACGGCGGCAGACATCGGCTCTTCAACAATATAAACTTCCCTGGCTCCGGCAGAACGCGCGGCATCTTCGACGGCGCGGATTTCAACATTAGTAATGCCTGTGGGCACGCCGACAATAACGCGGGGGCGGATAAATTTTTTCGATATTTTTTCCGCTTTGCCGATTAGATATGAAAGCATTTCCTCGGTAACTTCAAAATCAGAAATAACGCCTTCTACCACCGGACGAACAGCGCGCACATGACCGGGCGTGCGTCCAAGCATTGCTTTAGCTTCAGCTCCGATAGCCACGATTTGGCCTGTCTTTTGATTCACTACCACTACAGACGGCTCGTTTATGACAATGCCGTGACCCTTCAAATAGACCAGCGTGTTAGCCGTCCCCAAATCAATGCCGATATCGTTTGAAAACATTTTGTAAAATTTTTTAAACATAATTCAATATCATTTACATAAGCAAAGACAGCAATTCGTCTTTGCTTAAAACTTTTCCATTATTTTCCGTTCTTTTCTTAATCTCATAACCGGAAGAAGAATTGCTGCGTTTTGAAACAACCAGGCGGTAAGGAATGCCGATAAGATCAGAGTCGGCAAACTTTTCGCCGGCGCTTGATTCTATGCGATCATCATATAAGACCTCCACTCCCTTAAGAGATAAATCTTCATACAATAAATCAGCTTCTTTGCGAATATTTTCATCATCGCCTAAAACCAGCAAATGCACTTTGAACGGCGCGACTGTTTCAGGCCAAATAATTCCCTTATCATCAGAAAGAACTTCAACAATGGTTCCCATAAGGCGCGCCGGTCCTATGCCATATGATCCCATAAATACTGGCTTTTTTTCTCCTGACTCGGTCTGATAGGTCAAATCAAAAGCATCTGAAAAACGAGTGCCTAAAGTGAAGATATTGCCTACTTCCACGGCATTATTTTCTGCAAGTATTTCTTTTGAAAGGCCTAGATTACTTATGACTTCATCATTGTAAACTTCTTTATTGATGGCAATTCCTTTGTTCTCATCCACATATATGGTGTCTTCGCCCGTACTGGTAATCGTCTGAAATTCATGCGAATACTTTGAAAAAACTCCGCCGGAAGCGAATGTCAAATATGTCAGCTGGCCAATGCCGACTCGCGAAAATATATTTTTGTAAGCAACTTTTGCCTTGTCATAAAATTCCAAGTGTTCCGCCTCATCCTTGCAGAAGGAATAAAGATCTTTCATCACAAACTCGCGAGTGCGGATAATGCCGCTTTTGGCACGGGCTTCATTGCGAAATTTCGTCTGGAATTGATAAACAGCGCATGGCAGATCCCTGTAAGAGCTTATGAATTCTTTCATAATTCTGGTCAAAGGTTCTTCATGGGTAAAGGCAAGCCCTAATTCGGTGTCATTTTTGAGTTTTGTTTTAAACCAATTATCCACGACTTCATCGCTCCAGCGACCCGTTTTATCCCATGTCGATTTTTCTTGAAGCGAAGTCAAGACAACTTCCTGTCCGCCAATGGCGTTCATTTCCTCGCGTATTATGTTTTCAATTTTATTGAGCACTCGAAGGCCCAAAGGCAAGTATGAGTAGGCGCCTGACATCTCTTTATTTATAAAGCCGGCTTTTATAAGAAGTTCAGCATTAAGCGAGACCTCATCGGCTGGCGATTCTTTTTTGGTTTTAGTGAATAATTGCGATTGCTTCATAACACCTATACTACCTTAAAAAGAGCTTCGGGTCAAAAAATGAAACTTGCCCCCACACCTATTTTTTATTAATAAAAGATAGGTGTGGGGGCTTGCGAAATAATGATTTTTCTGGTACTATCTACGCATGTTCCGTGAGGCCTGCCTACGGTAGGCAGGGATTTTTTAAACAAAATCCCAAACTTGTAGATAAGCTGGAATGCTTAAAAACGGAGCAATTATAAATAATTAATCATAAAAGTATGAATAAACAAAATGCAATCATAGAAGAAATGTTTCGCGCCGGGGCTCATTATGGATATTCCAAGAGCCGCCGCCATCCATCAACAAGCGCTTATATTTTTAACACGAAGAACGGAATTGATATAATAAATATTGAAAAAACCCATGAACTTTTTGAAAAAGCCATGGAGCGAGTGAAAAAGTATGCCGAGACCGGCAAAACGATATTATTCGTCGGCACAAAGGCCGAAGCCAAGCAGCAGATAACTGAAATAGCACTAGCTCTCAATATGCCATATGTAGCAGAACGCTGGGTTGGAGGAACACTCACGAATTTCCCTGAAATAAAAAAGCGTATTGCTAAACTTCTTGATTTGCGCGAACAAAAAGAGAAAGGCGGCCTTGATAAGTATACGAAAAAAGAGCGCCTGCTTATCGATAAGGAAATAAGCGACATGACAAGAAATTTCCAAGGACTGACAGGCATAAGCAAAATACCAGATGTTGTATTCGTAATTGATCCAAAAAAAGAGCATATTGCCGTGGCTGAAGCCCATAAAATGAATATTCCGGTTATCGCTCTTTTGAATACTGATTGCAATATCAAGCAAGCAGAATATCCTATAATAGCTAATGACGCTTCGATTTCAAGCATCACCTTTTTTGTCAAAGCGGTTAAGGACGCTTATGCTGCCGGGCTTGCTGGATCCGATTTGCATAAAGAAGATAAAAAATAATTACCATTATTAAATAGCCACGGCTCTTGCCTATGGCACAATTAAAGCATATTTATGAAAATTACAGCTCTATTAGTTAAAGAATTGCGCGACGCAACCGGCGTCTCAGTCATGCAATGCAAAGGCGCGCTGGAAGAAGCGGATGGCGATATGGAAAAAGCGCTGATAATTCTTAAAAAGAAATCAAGTTCCATAGCTATGAAGAAAGTTGATCGCGTGGCCCATGACGGAGTAGTCGTTGTTGCTGGCGATAAAGATAAAATGTTATTGCTTGTTCTTCATTCAGAAACGGATTTTGTCGCAAAGAACAGCAATTTTACCGATCTTGCCAATAAGCTCGCGCAAATGGCTTTGAATGAAGGAATTGAAAATATGAAAGCTAAGTCCTTAGATATGATTAATGAAGTCGTGCAAAAAGTCGGAGAAAAAATTGAACTAGGAAAAGTTGAAGAAATTGCCGGCAGTATTCTCGGATCTTATGTTCATAATGGTAAGAGCGCCGTTATCGTATCGCTTGAGGGCGGCACGAAAGAATTGGCTCGCGACGTAGCCATGCACATAGCAGCAATGAAGCCTGCTTATACAAGCGCCTCTGAAATAACAAAAGAAGACAAATCTAAAGTCATCGAGGTTTTTGAAAAGGAAATATCTTCGTCGAATAAGCCGGAAGATATTAAAAAGAAAATGCTTGACGGCAAGATATCGACATATTTCAAAGAGCAAACTCTGATGGACCAGTATTTCATAAAGGATCCGGATATGACGATCGGCAAATTATTAAATGACAAAGGAGCAAAATTAATCCGTTTTATCCGCGAATCCATTTAATCAATTTAAAATGATAATTATTATTATAATTTTTTTTATAGCGATAATTTTAAGCTTTGGAATGCTTGTCTTTAAGCTGTGGCAAATAAAAACTATGCGAGTTGTCGCGCCGGAAGAAAACGGTAAAAATAAATTTCCAAAGCTGGAATTTAGGCATGTGGAAAAAAATATGCTATATTTGACCAAGCACGTAGTGTTGGGCGTTATGCTTGCGATAGTGAAATATTGGTTTATTGCAACAACAAAGATAAAAAAGTGGATTGCGGAATATTGGCCTAAAATACACGCGTATTTCATGAAAAAGCCGGAACTTTCCGGCCCTGTCAGACTTTCATTCATACATCGAACGATTATTGAATTGAAGATAAAAATCAAGAAAATTAAAGAAAGGGTAAAAGAAGAGCACAACGATAAAAAACCGCTTTAATTTTATTGCCGCCTTAGCTCAGCTGGTAGAGCAACGGTTTTGTAAACCGTAGGTCCTCAGTTCAAATCTGAGAGGCGGCTCCTGATAAATGAATTTATTTAACTTTTTTATTTGCAATCTTCGGCTTAGGCAAGGTCTTTTCTATCGTTTCAACGCTTTGCAGGCCGTTGTAAACTTTGCCGTTAATGACTAAAGCCGGAAGATTGTCGGTAATTTTGTAAATCGAAATCATGGCTTTGATGGCGGAAAGGTCCAGGTTGTAATCAAACGAATAGACGCGAAGATTGGGATATTGCGCGCGCAAGCTGGTTAATATATATCCTTGCTTTGTGCAGTCGCTGCAATTGTCGTTATTATAGAAATATAATATGAATATCGGCTTTTGGCCGCAACTTTCAGTTATCTTTTTCATCAGCAGATAATCCTTGATTTCAAGAATCGAATAGTATTTCTTTAAATTTATGACATCGACATTTTTCATTCCGATATTATTCTCGCTATAAGTTATCTTATCAGTCAGAGAATTAAGCTCTGAAGAAAGCGCTGTGTTTGAAATATCCTTGCAGGACATTTCCTGCAAAAGGGAAAATTGCGTTTCCGACGACATGATATCGACAGAAATCTTATCTTCAGCGCTCTTAAGCTGGTCAATTTTCTTGTTATTTAGATAATTGGAAAGCCAAATGGCCGAAATAAAAATCGTCAGTGTTATAAAAAAAACGATTATATATTTTTTCCAATCATTAGGTTCGTGCATGTGCATATGATTAATTCTTTATTGCTTTTCGTTCAAACACCCAATTTGACTCTTTTTTGATAATGGCATTGTATATGGCTTTCAGCATCCAAAATGGCGCCACAACGCTATAAACGATAATATATAAAAAAACTGTAAATGAAAATCCTTTTTTTTCTGAGGCAAGATTCCTGCCTATGATGCTTGAAACAACAACAAGAATGTATAGTATGACTATTAGGAATAATGAGGAGCGAGTGCTTACAAAAAACCAGTCGAATTTGAAGCTGGAGCTGCTTGAAATGCCGACGACCTGCATTTGTATGAACTTATGATATAAAAAACTTCCTGCATTATAAATAAATGTAAAAAACAAAAGAAGAACTCCAAGAATGGAAATTATTCCAGACGGCAGAGTCAATATGGCAATCGCTCCATATTTTTTTCTGAATAAAAGCCGGCGATAATCCACAAGATTGCGGATAAATCCGTAAATCCATCTCAATCGCTGGCGATATAATTTCATGATTGAATTCGGACTTATCGTATAAACGTAGGCGTCCGGACAATGGTCAATCTTATAGCCATTTTCTTGCATACGGAGAGCAATTTCCTGATCTTCGGTGTTATGAGCTTTCCTGTACGGGCCAAGATCTTTAAAAACTTTTATGCGAAAAATGGAAAATGGGCCCGGGGTGACATGTATGCCTCCGATGAATCCAAGCATTTTTTTGGTATAAACAGCCATGTCATAATCGACTTTTTGGGCGCTTTGAATAACATTTTTGGGATTATGAACAATAATAGACGGAGCCACTGCCATTGTCATATCATCATTCTCAAAATAACTCATTATTCTCTTCAATGACTGCGGGTGCACGAATGAATCGGAATCCAGACAGCCAAAAAATTCTGATGCTGCGTTTTCCAAGCCCAGATTCATAGCCGTATATTTGCCTCCGTTTTCCTGATGGAAAATTCGGATATTAGGTACATTTTCAAATCGCTTGATAATATTCCAGGTATTATCGGTACTGCCGTCATCAACTATGAATATTGATAATTTATCTTTCGGGTAATCAAGCGCTAACAGCGATTCTATGGTTTTATCAACTGTTTTCTCTTCGTTGTAGCATGGGACAGTCACAGTCACGCTTGGATAACGCTTAAGCTCTATGAATGCGGGATGCTTTATTATTGATTTGCGCTTTTCCAAAAAAGTAACGAAAAAAAACACCTGTACATATACGGCTAGGAAAGAAAACACATAAAATGCGACAATGTAAGCTATTCCCATAAATCAGGGAGTAGTATAGCATATTTTAATATTTTTAAACATAAAACGTTCCAAGCCGCGGCTTGGAACGTTTTATCACAAAAGATGATTACATCTTCGGAGTCGGAGCTTCAACTTGGCAGTCCTTGCATCCTTCTTTGCATTTCTTGCACGGGCAGCCAAAAAGTTTGACTAATGTCGCAATACCTACCAGCAAATACACGATAGAAAGCGCTATCGGCCATGAGCCCAAGAGCATGCTTACAACATTCCAATCCGAGCCCATAAGCATGCCTAAACCTATAATACCCCAGTTAAGACCGCCTATAACAACAAGAATCCACGCAATTTTTGATGAAACACACTTGCCTTTACAATTACATGTCATAATATATTTGTATCTCATATCCGCTAATCAGCGGAACTAATTAAATAATAATAAATAGACCTTTATTTACTGTTAAATTATAACATATATAAAGCTATAGCGCACAAGCAAAGCGACATGCTATAATAAGCTTATGGAAAATAATACAAATAAAGAACAAAAGATTTCAACGCCCATGGCTATTATAGTAGCAGGTTTCTTAATAATGATCGGCATTTTATTGGTTAATAATAATAAAAAAGAGGCTGTACCAAAAACACTATCTGAACAGGTAGGAGTGTCAAAAGATGATTTGAATGCCTGCATCAAAGGAACGGACTTGGATGCTCTTAATAATAAGATAAATACTAGCATTGATAACGCTACGAAAGGTCTTAAGGATTCTGAAAGAGGCACGCCGTATACCATTATAATAGGCAAAAATGGCGTTAAGACAGAAATTAATGGCGCCAGTTCCTATGATAATGTGAAGCAGATTATTGATGATGCATTGGCCGGCAAAACCGATAAAAAATATACCGGCAATGTGGCATTGTCTGAACCGAACGATCATATTTTGGGAAATGAAAATGCCGATATTACAATGATCGAGTATTCCGATTTCGAGTGCCCATTCTGCAAGCAATTTCAGCCGGTGCTTGAAAAAATAATGGTGGACTATTCTCCTCATGTCAGATGGATATACCGCCACTGGCCGTTACATCAGCATTCGTTCGAGAAATTAGTCGCTGCCGAATGCGTAGCTAAGCTCAAAGGCAACACCGCTTTCTGGAAATATGCCGATCTGCTGTTTGGCATGATGGACACGCCTCAAGATTCGGTCTCAGCGCAATTGTAAATATTAAACTTGTGTTGTTTTATTAATTTGGTATACTTATTTTTATGAAAAAGGTCATAAAAAAATCTAATAATTTAGATTTTAAAATAGACTCTATTATCGAGACGATAGATTCTTTAGCTATATCTGTTGCTAGAGGTTTTGATAATATGGCTACTAGAAATGATGTTTCAAAAATATATATAAAACTTGATGATATTGACCATCGTTTAGGCAGCATTGAACATAACCATACGCGACGCATAGAAAATCTTGAAGACAAAGTTCGCATATTTAGCACAATCTTTGAAAAAAATCTAAAAATAAAGATACCAAAATAAAAACTGCTAGGTCTTGCCTAGCAGTTTTTTATATTTCAATGATGGCGACTGGCTGGCATAAATCGCTTCAAACACAAAAGCCCTTGATGTAAATCAAGGACTTTTTATGAGAAACTTCTGACGTGGACCGTTGTCTCCATTGCGGTTGTCGCGATTGTCGTTGCTCACGTTGAACTGGTCATTGTCATTGCGGTTCATGTTCAAAGCGTTGCCATCGGAATCAAGTCTCTGTATGCAGTCGTCTATATCTCGGGATGTTATTTTCATAACATCTTGTGTTATACATGCTAATTGCACGGTCTTTGTTTGGAATCTTAATTTAATTCCCTAACTGCATACAGGCAGTTTCTATATATGGGCAAACTGTCATTCTAAATTTTTAAATTCAGAATCAGCTTAACAGCCAAACTAATTATACATAAAAGTACCCTTTCAGAAAATAAATTCTAAAAGGGTACAATATAAAAGTTAAAAGAGTTAGAAACTGATCTGACGTGGACCGAGGGCTCCATTGCGGTAGTCGCGATTGCCGTAGCCCACGCAGAACCGGCCAAAGCCATCGCGGCTCATGTACAAAGCGCGGCCATCGGAATCAAGTGCATGAAAACGAGTTACACCTTTAATATCCCACATATTGCCCGTTTCAAAACGATAACGAAATGCTGAGAGCAATCCTTCTTTGGGCACCATGTAACTGTTGCCATCTTGATAAAAATCATCATAACTTTTATTGAGATGTTCTACATCAGGTTCAATGCCACCACGATGACAAAAAATGTAATTTTTATTTGGGCGAGATTGTTGTTCTTTGATTGCCTTATGGATGTTGTCGTAATATTTCCATACTGCGTCTTTGCCAAATTTTTTAGCATAAGCATTAAAGATATCATCTTCTGTTAGTTTTATAGCCATATATTCCAGAAAATCAAATCCTTCAACTTTTGTAGGTAGTGGTACGGCAGACCAATCAATCGTAAGATTAAAAATACTTTTATAAAAGCGTTCAATCTTTTTCTTTTGATCAGCCCATGGATCAATTGGTACAGCAAGTAGTTCTGAAACAATTTTACTCGTACAATTACGAATTAGTGTTTCATTTTTAAGAATTTCCTGCATTTCATTTACTGTAAAATGTCCATCAACAGCATCAATAACGCCATTGGAAATTGTTAAGCCAAGGCGGGCATATTGCGCGCCAGAGGCAAGAATTTTTGCGTCGTTCATAACTCTGCTTTTTTAATTATCAAAATAACTACCCATGATTACTAACATTGCAATCATTTCGGTTGCGGGTATTGTAACACATAAAATAACTAAAAGTCAATAGTACAAAATAGATTGAAATTAAAGGCTTTAATCAAAATAATTTCTGAGGCGGGCGATTTTGTCGTTATTGCGGAGCTTTTCGTGGACTTTGGCTTCAATCTGGCGAATACGCTCGCGAGTGACCGAGAATTCCTGCCCGACTTCTTCAAGAGTATGCTGAATGCCGTCATTCAATCCGTAACGAAGCTCGAGAATTTTGCGCTCCTTTGGAGTCAGAGTGCCAAGCACTTCTTTGATCTGATCGGATAAAATGCGCCGTGAAGAGTCCTGATCCGGGCGTAGAATTTTGTCGTCGGGAATGAATTCTCCGCGAGTCGATTTCTCATCATCGTCGCCTATCGGCTGTTCAAGAGAAACCGTTTCTTGATTAATCTGCTCGATGATGTGTATTTTTTCAACTTCAAGATTCATTTCAGTCGCAATTTCTTCCACTAGCGGCTCGCGCCCGAGATCCTGCGACAGCCGGCGGACAACTTGCTTGTATTTGGAAATTGTTTCAACCATATGCACCGGTATGCGGATAGTGCGCGACTGGTCGGCCAGCGCGCGGGTAATCGACTGGCGGATCCACCATGTCGCGTAAGTTGAGAACTTGTAGCCCTTCGTCCAATCAAATTTCTCAACAGCCTTGAACAAGCCTAAATTGCCTTCTTGAATTAGGTCAAGAAGAGTCAAATCGGAACTGCGGCCGACATATTTCTTGGCGATAGAAACGACTAATCGCAGATTCGCGCGAGCCAGCAGATTCTTGGCTTCCAAATCGCCCTTTTCAATCCGGCGGGCGAGATCTTTTTCCTCGCTGGCCATAATGAGCGGGTACTGCCCTATTTCTTTCAGATACATCTGGATTGAATCGTAGGTCTGGGCGTCTTTGCTGTATTTGAGAGCGACTTTTTCGGTCTCCCCGCTGACATCAAGCAGATTGCCGCCTTCAAGAACATCGATTCCGGCGATTGAGAGCCGTTCATAAAATTCATCAAGAAAAAGTATGTTATTTTCAATATCGGGGAAAACTTTTATTATTTCATCATAAGTTACAAATCCTCTTTTCTTGCCTTTTTCCACCATCAAAAGCGCCTTATGTTCAAGATCAAGGGCCTTGCGTTCTGCCGCAAATATCTGCTTCGGAGTCTTTGAACTAAGATTAAATTTTTTAGCTTCACCAGATAGAGAGCGTCTTTTTTTGCCAATTGATTTTTTAGGCGCTTTTTTTGCGCCTTTTTTCTTTAAAATTGATTTCTTTGATGCTTTTTTAATAAACTTCTTTGCAATTTTTCTTTTTGAAAATTGCTTTTTTATTTTTTTTGTTTTTTTTGCCATAATATTATAGGGAGCGATTTTGCTTAATTTCTTCTATTCTTTTTGCTATCGCATTAAACTTAACAAGCTTATCTTCAGCATCTAACGGCTGCAATAACAGCTTTTGCTCATTTAAAATCTCTTCTTCAAGGCTTAGCGCAATTTCCTTAATATCGGGAGCAAGGGCGTCTGTTTTGCCACCATACCACATTTCAGCTTGAAATGCGAGAGTGTCGGTGTTAGGTTTATGCCTATTGTGCATATTCTGGAATAAATCGCTGCCGATTGATTCTTCAAAAGAACTGCGCAGTTCTTGAATATTTTTATTGTCTTTTTGCCAGAAAATAACGCCAAATAATCTTTGTTCCAAGTGATCTCGCCTGGAAGGAATATTTGCATTTATATTATTTATCTCTTTATTTTCAGCTTTTTTTATAGAGTGCGTATTTTCATATATTTCAAAATCCTTGATTATGGCGCTTTCATCCAAACCTGTTTTTGAATGGATTTCCGTTATATAAGCCGATCTTTCAATCGCGCTCCCGACCATCGCAAGGAATGGAAAAATTATTTCTCTAATCTGCCGGCCTCTTTGCCTTATGTCACTTGTACTTTTACAAATTCTATCAATATGAAAACTGACAATATTGGCTGAATTTTTTATAATATCTTTCCAATTATCAGCATTCTCAAGAATTATATCGGCAGGATCTTTATCCAAAGGCAAAATCGCTATTTTTACTTGCATATCAAGCGAGAGCGCTATCATAGCCGAACGGCTGGCAGCCCTGATGCCAGCGGAGTCGCCGTCGTAAGCAAAAATTATATTGGGCGAAAGCCGGCGGACGAGGCCGAGATTATTTATTTTTGATTCATTGCCATCGCGCTCCGATGAATCATCAACCACGCTATCAGTAAAAGCCGTGCCGGAAACGGCAATGGTATTGGTAAAACCGGCTTGATGAGACATTATAAGATCCATCTGCCCTTCAACCACAATGCTATATCCCCTTGTCCTTATTGAGTTTTTTGCCTTATCTATGCCAAATAATACATTTGATTTGTTAAATAGCGGAGTATCAGGACTATTTAAATATTTAGCTTCCTCATAAGAAGATTTGTCTGTATCAGAAGACAAGTCAAGTATTCTTCCAGAAAAAGCTATAACTCTGCCGCTTGAATCGCTGATAGGAAACATAATTCGTCCGCGGAAGCGGTCATAAAAACTATTTTCGTCTTTGCTTTTTATCAGGCCCATAATTTCCAAGTCCTTCTTTTTGTAGCCAATTTTTAATAAATAATCAGAGACCGATCGCCAAGTATTTGGAGCATATCCTATTCTAAATAACTTAATCGTTTTATCGGAAAGCCCGCGATTCATCAAATAGCTTCTGGCTTCAGGATTCTTGGAAAATTCTGTCTCGAAGAAACTGGTGGCTTTTTCCATGATTTCATAATAAATTTCTCTGTCATCACGCGATTTTTTATTATATGAAGACGAGATGTCCACGCCGGCGCGTTCTGCTAGCAATTTTAAAGCTCCAAGAAAGTCAATTCCCTCGAATTTTTCCACGAATGAAAATATGTCGCCTTTCTCTCCGCAACCGAAGCAATAATAGCTTCCTCGATCAGGCGAAATGAAAAATGACGGTGTTTTCTCATTATGAAACGGGCATTTGGCCTTATAATTCTTGCCGGCTTTTTCAACAGTCAAATATGAAGAAACCACATCAACAATGGAAAGCCGTTCCTTAATTTTATCAACATTTGAATTCATTTTGTTTGATTTAATTTCTCTGTGCTACAATCTCAGCCATGGCTGAGATTGTAGCACTTTATTAATTTAATATATCTCCTGTTGATAACATTTCTCACAATATACTATCTCAGGTCTATCTGTTGAATAAGAAGTTTCAAATTCTACTTGGCATTTGCCCGAGTGATTATGATTTTCTTTTTCACACATGCACTGTCTATGCCAGAGTTTCATGGGATTACGTTGTTTTAATCTATTATCATGACGACAATTGGGGCAATATTGAGGTATTGGAATATTAAATCGTTTATAAAAATCAAATTCTTGGCGAATTATTCGGAATGCTTTTGTGCAACCATTTTTGCTAAAATCTGTATTAGCACATGAAATAATTTGATCAAGTATTGATTCATCAATATTATTTATAGTGTCAGGTAATTTATTAAATATTAATGTAGGTTTATAATTTTTTTCTGTTTCATCTCTCCAGAAATAATTATTTTCTAATGCATATTCCTTAGTGATTGGTGTGTAATCTTGACCTACAGTCGCATTATATGGATAAGGTGAGAATTCAATGGGGAAAAATTCTCCATATTGATATTTTATACCCTGTTTATCTATATATGGAAGATTCTTCATTTGTTTTATTATTTTTTCAAGCTGTGAAAAATATTCTTCTTTTGAATATTGCTTATTAAAAATACAATATTGTTTATTTTTTAAACTAACACAACCGAAACAATTAGAACAATTTTGTAGCCAAAAACTATAAAAAACATCATGGCAATACCATATAATACATCCAAATGTACATCTATTATTATTTACCCCTATCGAAACTCCTTCATAAGTAAGTTCCGATTTACCACCTGTTCCCGGTCCTGTATCGTATGAATCACGAAGACCATATGTACTCCAGTTGGAATATTTTACATTTTGAGAATCACCTGCCATATCAAAACACCAATAACAATTTTGAGAATTTTCAACATTATCGCCAACAACATTTTCGGTTTTTATCAGATGTGCAAACCTATGGATTGCTTCCATATATAATTTTTGAAATTCATTTTTAATTTTTAAAAGAATATTTCTACTACCCATATTATTTTCAGAAAGAAAATCTTTGTATTGATCTTTTGTATATTGCTTATTAAAAACACAATAAGATTTATTACGTAAATTAGTACAACCAATACAATCAATACATCCTCGACAATCATAAAGGAAATATGAATCAACACATGATTCACAATTTAAACTATAAAAAAGTCTATTTGATTCCTTGCAATAAACATTTTCGTATCCGAATTCTGTTTTATGACAAACATATGAATCACATGTATCTTTGCAATATGAGATACGATTACTATATAAACTATCCTCATTATTCCATCCAGCAGAAACTAAATAACAATTTTTATGTTCAACAGTAACATTACAATAACTTGAATTTGTAGATTTACTGTCAAAAAGAGAAATGACTGGAACTTTAGAAAGCAACTCTTTAAATTGAGTAAAAAATGGTTTATTAAAATCATATTCCATTCCATAAACTAATGGGTTCCATTCATCACTATTCCAAAAATCATGATCATATACAACTACATTTCCTTCGGGTGGATATATTGATATAAGAATTTCTGTATGATTAGGTGCATCGCATTTTCTTTTAAATAACACTCGTTCATTTCTCCAAGCTAAACGTCTTTGCATTCTGCATTCCGGGCAAAATGTCGGCGGAGGAACTTTTATTTTCTCATAAAAAGAAAAATCATCTGGCTCAATAATGAAGTCGTTTTTGCAGTTTTGGCAGGTTTTTGTTTGTGCTTCCATATCTATATACTACAACTATTCTTTTAAAAAACAATTGCAAAAATCCGCCTCGGCTTTTTATTTATTACGAATTATTAGCCAATTCTTCTTCAGTTTTTTCTTTTATTTTTCTTATTTTTTTGACGCCGAAGCCGGTACCTGCCGGAATCAGATTGCCAATAATGACATTTTCTTTGAGCCCGCGAAGATTATCAACTCCGCCGCGAATAGCGTTATTGATTAAGACACGATTAGTGTTTTGGAATGACGCAGCAGAAAGCCATGACTTGGTTGTAAGCGAAACTTCAGTAATTCCAAGAACGATAGTTGAGGCCTCAGCTTTTTTGCCGTTTATAGCTTCCACGCGCTCATTCTCTTCAATAAGCTCTATCGCCTCGACTATTTCGCCGGGCGAGAATGTCGTATCTCCGGCATCTTTTATCTTTTTGCGCGAGAACATCTGGCGGATGATTATTTCAATATGCTTTCTGGAAATTGAGGCGCTTTGCAAATCATAAACTTTGTTTATTTCGCTCACGATATACTCTTCGGCTATTTCCTTGCCTCCATATTTGACAATATCATTGATATCGGCAGATCCGTCAGTAAGCAAGTCGCCTTTTTTAACCTTGCTTCCTTCTTTAACCAACGGCTGGCGCCTGAAGGCGACGACATATTCCATTTCGGATTTTTTAACGCCAGATTTTAACGTTGTTTGGGAAGACAAATCAGAAAGAACTTTTATAATTTTTTCCTTGCCATTATCCTTGACTTCAATGACTTCGCCATCCGTAACAGAAATAACTGCCGGATTTTTAGGAACGCGCCTTTCAAATATTTCTTCAACGCGAGGAAGACCCGTGGTAATATCCACAGTCGCCACGCCTCCGGCGTGGAATGTGCGGAGCGTCAGCTGAGTTCCCGGTTCGCCGATGGCTTGCGCGGCGATAATTCCGACGGCCTGCCCAAGCTCTATCATGCAGTTGCGTCCAAGATCAAGGCCGTAGCACATTCGGCAAATGCCATGGGTTGTTTCGCAAGAAAGCGGGGTTCTCACATGCGCTTCAGTAATGCCCATCTTTTCAATCATTTTGGAATCTTCTTTCATAATTAGCGATCCCTTTTTAAATGCAACTTTGCCGCTCTTATCTTTGATATCGGCAAGCAAGACCCGCCCATGGACATACTTGGCTAATATTCCGCCAGTGGCGGTTATTTTTTTGCCATTTTTCGTGCCGCAATCTTCCTGCGTTATGACAACATCTTGAGCCACATCCACCAAGCGTCGGGTAAGATATCCGGCCTTGGCGGTATTAAGAGCCGTGTCGGCAGCGCCTTTTCTGGAACCGTGAGTCGTAATGAAATATTCAAGAGGCGATAATCCTTCAATGTATGACGGAATAATCGGGAAATCAAGCGTTGCGCCGGAAGTATTGACAATCAAGCCCTTCATTCCGCACATTTGCACCAGAGAACCCATATTGCCGCGGGCGCCCGATGTGATAAGATCGTAAGTCGATCCTCTATTGTCCAATGTTTCAGGAATAATTTTTTCAATTTCCTTTTTCGCTTGCTCCCATATTTCGATCACTTTCTGATACTGTTCTTCCTCTGACAGAAGGCCTTCGCTGAATTGATCGCGGACAATTTCTTCTTCCTTGCGCGCCTTATTTACTATTGATGATTTGCCTTTCGGCACAGAAACATTATCAATGCCCCATGTCACTCCGGAATATGTGGCGTAATGATAGCCGAAGTCCTTTATTTTATCCAAGATTGAAGGCGTCGCATCGATGCTGTAGTGAACTATGAGCTCGTCAACAAGGAGCGACATGCGCTTGATGGTAATTTCTTCGTTTATAAATGGAAAATCATCCGGGAAAATGCTGTTAAAGAACAATCGTCCGACAGTCGTCTCAAACGGCTTGCCTTCAAACTTTTTATATCTGGCTTTGTCGCTGCCAAGAACTTTTATCTTCGCTCTGAATGTTATTACTCCCAGATCAAACGCCGTTATAGCTTGATTTGGATTTGAAAATGCCATTCCCTCGCCTTTTTCTCCATCCATCAATTTGGTCATCCAATAGCATCCAAGAACCATATCCATCTTAGGCATGACGATAGGAGTGCCGTCTTGGGGCTTGAGCAGATTTTTGTTTGATGCCATATAATCATGAGCTTCTTTTTGAGCCATATCGGAAAGAGGCACATAGACAGCCATTTGGTCTCCGTCAAAGTCGGCATTGAAACCGGTGCATACTAGAGGATGAACTTGAATAGCGTTGCCTTCGATAAGAATCGGATTGAAGGCCTGAATGCCCAAGCGGTGAAGCGTCGGAGCGCGATTGAGCAACACATATTTTCCTTTAATCACTTCTTCAAGAATAGCCCAAACCTCCGGTATTCCTTCTTCAATCAGGCGATTGACGCCGCGAATATTGAAAGCCAGTTCTGTTTCAAGAACCTTGGCGATGACGAACGGCCTGAAAAGTTCCAGCGCCATGTGCTTCGGCAGACCGCATTGATTGAGCTTGAGCTGAGGACCAACGACAATAACAGAACGGCCTGAATAATCCACTCGCTTGCCGAGAAGATTCTGGCGGAACAGCCCTTGTTTTGATTTTAAATTATCTGAAAGGGATTTTAATGCGCGCTTCTGCGATGCGGATACGGCATGGGAATCATTCTGCTTGGCTATTGAATTGTCTATCAGCGCATCCACGGCTTCCTGCAAAATTCTTTTTTCATTGCGAAGAATAACGTCCGGCGCGCCTATTTCTTTCAATTTCTTCAAGCGATTATTTCGGTTGATGACTCGGCGATACAAATCATTCAGATCGGAAGTTGCGTGGCGTCCGCCGTCCAGCGCCACCATCGGGCGGAGAGCCGGAGGAATGACCGGAATTACAGTCAAGAACATCCACTCGGGGCGGATGCCTGAAGCAATCATTGATCTTATTAAAGAAAGCCGTTTCTCGAGCTTCTCTTTTTCTAGGCTTGAGGCCTTCCCAAGCATGGCAAGGGTCTCGGTTCTTGTTTTCTCTAAATCGATATTCTTGAAAAGAGAATATATCGCTTCAGCTCCTATATTCGCCTCGAAACAGCTTCCATATTTGAGTCCGAAATGATGATAAGCGATTTCATTAAGCACTTTTCCCAAGGTAATGTCGTTTATTTCCCTCTTGGTATTAGTCAAGAGTTCTTTTAATTTCTCTTTTTCTTCGTCATTGCTTGCGCTCTTTATTTTGGCTTTGAATTCGCTTTCAAGATTCTTGATTATTTTTTCTTTTTCCTCACTATAAACGTTTGTAATTATATATCCGGCAAAATATATGACCTTTTCAAGATCATTGACCGGTATATTCAAAAGGACGGACATTCTGGAAGGAACCCCGCGCAAGAACCAAATATGGGCTACTGGGCTTGCCAATTCTATGTGGCCCATGCGATCGCGCCTGACTATCGAGCGAGTAACTTCAACTCCGCATTTTTCGCAGATGATGTCCTTGTAGCGTATGCGTCGGTATTTTCCGCAATAACATTCATAGTCCTTTTCAGGGCCGAATATGCGCTCATCAAAAAGCCCGTTGCGCTCGCTGCGGCCGGTTCGATAATTAATGGTCTCGGGCTTGGTAACCTCGCCATACGACCATTCGCGTATGCGTTCAGGGCTGGCCAGCTTGAGCGATATTGAATCAAAATTTGTTGTATCAATTGTTTTCATATTGTTATTTGTTCCACATGTCGGACTTGTGGCTAGCCACAAGTCCGACATGTGGTCTTTTTCCATTAATCATTCCGACTTCTTTTAAGATCAACATCGAGAGCCAGGCCTCGGAGATAATTCAGCAATACATTAAATGATGCCGGTATATTCGGTTCTCCGATCGGCTGACCTTTAATAATGGCGTCAAAAGTCGCGGAGCGCCCCATGATATCGTCGGACTTGATAGTCAGCATTTCGCGAAGCGTATAAGCGGCGCCGTGGCCTTCCAGAGCCCAGACCTCCATCTCGCCGAATCTTTGTCCGCCGCCTTGGGCCTTGCCGCCGAGCGGTTGCTGAGTAATAAGAGAGTAAGGGCCTATAGAACGCATATGCAGCTTGTCTTCAACCATGTGATGAAGCTTAAGCATGTACATATAGCCGATAGCGATATCTTGATTGAAAGCGTCTCCGGTGCGTCCGTCATACAGAGTCACTTTGCCGCTTTCGGGCAGCCCCGCTTTTACAAGTTCGGCTTTGATTTCCGGCACAGTCGCGGACGAGAAAGGAGGAATAATAGCTTGGTAGCCGAGAGTATGAGCGGCGTAGCCCAAATGCATTTCAAGAATCTGCCCCAAGTTCATGCGGGAAGGCACGCCGAGAGGCGTAAGAATTATGTCAATAGGAGTGCCATCCGCCATAAACGGCATTTCTTCTTCAGGCAGGATAATGGATATGACTCCTTTGTTTCCATGACGGCCGGCAAGCTTGTCGCCGACTGAAATATTTCTGACTTGGGCTATTTCAACAACTATCTTTTTGATAATGCCGGATTCAAGATTATGTCCTTGGTCGCGCGAGAAAATTTTCACTCCGACGACGCGTCCGCGCTTGCCATGCTCCAAGCGGAGCGATGTGTCTTTGACGTCGCGAGCTTTCTCGGTAAAAATAGATCGGAGCAAGCGCTCTTCCGGCGTAAGTTCGGTCTCGCCCTTAGGAGTAATTTTGCCGACAAGAATATCATTTTCTCCGACTTCGGCGCCGATAATCACTATTCCATCTTCGTCCAAATCCTTTAATTTATTCTCGCCGACATTCGGTATGTCGCGAGTGGTAATTTCAGGTCCGAGCTTCGTATCGCGAACGCTGCAGATGAATTCTGTAATATAAATGCTGGTAAATTTGCTTTGTTTAACTAACCTCTCGGATAATATGATGGCATCCTCATAGTTGGCGCCGCCCCACGACATGAATGCGACAAGAACATTCTGGCCGAGAGCTATCTGGCCGTTGCAGGTAGTGCTGGTATCGGCAAGAACCTCGCCTTTTTTGACGTGATCTTGGAGCGACACGCTCGGACGCTGATGAAAGATAGAAAAGTTGTTAGTGCGGGAGAAAGTGATAAGCGGATAAACGTGTTCTTTGCCTTTATCGTCTTTGACAATTATTTTTTTGGCATCGACATAAATGACTGTTCCGCTTGTCTCTGAAATAATCAATCGTCCGGAATCGCGGCTGGCCGACTCTTCTATGCCGGTTGCAACCAGAGGAGCTTCGGGAATAACGCATGGCAGCGCCTGCTTCTGCATGTTGCTTCCCATTAATGTTCTGTGAGCATCATCATGTTCTAGGAATGGAATCATCGAAGTAGCCACCGAAAAGGCCTGATTGGTAGCTACGTCTATGTAGTCAATTTCACTGCGAGAAACCATTCCTGGATTGGTCTTGATGCGGGCTTCGACTCTGTCTTCTATAATATTGCCTTTTTCGTCATAATCAGTGCCGGCATGAGCAATATTGAATTTTTCTTCTTCAAGCGCATTCAAATAAACCACTTCATTGGTGATTTTTCCGTTCTTTACTTTTATATACGGCGTTTCAATAATGCCAAATTCATTTATTTTGGCGTATGTTGAAAGGTGCAAGATAAGGCCGATATTCGGACCTTCAGGCGTATGAATAGGACATACTCTGCCGTAGTGGGACGTGTGCACATCGCGAACTTCAAGTCCGGCGCGTTCGCGCGTCAATCCGCCTGGACCAAGCGCCGAGAGCGTTCGTAAGTGCTCAATTTCAGCCAGGACATTTTCCTGATTCATGAATTGCGAAAGTTGATTGGCGGTGAAAAATTCTTTTATGCGGGCTTGGAGCGGGCGCTGATTTATGATTTGAATTGGCATTGTCGTCCCAACATCAATAGTCGACATGCGGTCCTGAATATTTCGCTTTATCTGAGCCATGCCCATGCGTATTTTCTGCTGGAACATCTCGCCTATATAGCGCACTCGGCGCTGTCCTAAGTGATCGATATCATCGGCTTTGGCATTCAAAGTATTATTGAGCTCGACTATGTTTGAAATAATAGCTACTATATCGTCAGCAGATATTGTGCGGCGTTCCATTTCCTTGTCATCCATGCTTTTGCCGAAACGCTTGTTAAAACGGAATCGGCCGACGGGAGAAAGATCATAGCGCTCCCCTGAAAGCAAAGTATTTATGAATTCGCGGGCATTTTCGCCGGTCGCTAAATCGCCGTCCCTGAGGCGCTTGTATATCTCTATGAATGAATCAGAAACAGTTTTGGCGGGGTCCTTTTCAATGCAGACCTTTATGACTTTTTCATCCAATTCGTTCCCGCCTGCTCCCGAACCTTCGTGAGGGCGGGCAGGTTTGCTGAATGCTTTCATTAGGCCTTCATTGGTCGCCAGTCCTAATACGCGAAGAAGGGACGCGATGGAAAATTTTCTTTTCTTGTCTATGCGGACATAGATGCAGCCGTCCGGGTCGGATTCTATCTCGATCCAAACGCCTCGCGCCGGAATAATTTTCGCTCCGAAATAGCGCTTGCCTTTTATTTCTTGGTCGGTAAAAAATACGCCGAATGATCTGGTCAGCTGGGGAACAATAACGCGCTCTACCCCGTTGATTATGAAAGTGCCATGCTTGGTCATTAGCGGCACGTCAGCCATGAATATTTCCTGCTCTTTGGAAATTCCCATGCTTTTATTAAGAAGCTTGACTCGCGCTTTGAGAGATCCTTCATAAGTCAGCTTGTTGATCTTTGAGTATTCCTCGTCGAATTTCGGCTCGCCTAATGAGAATGAAGTGAAATCAAGCTGAAATTTCTTGTCGGAATAATCATTGATCGGGGAAAATTCTTTGAAAACTTCCGACAGGCCTTTTTCCACCAGCCAGTTGAAAGAAACCAGCTGATTTTCAATCAGATTAGGAAATGACACTAACGGCTTCTTATATCTGGCAAAATATTTCTTCTCTCGTTCAGCTGTTTTTTTCATATAAAAAGAAAAACAAAAAAACACCAAGGCGACCAAACCTGTGCGTTATTATTTATTTATAATTGGCAGTGATATTGTTTTTAAGCACAAAAAATGCCTGCTACCCGCTTACAAAACTTATTAAATTAGTGCGATTGATGCCATAACTCAATCTAGTCAATCTGGGTCTGAGTATACAGAAAAATAATTCTTTGTCAAGAAAGTTATCAACAGCATCATCGAATTCCTCCTCCCCTGCGAAGGGGAGGATTAAGGAGGGGTGAATTAATTAATGCACCCCCTCTGCCCTTTCGGGCATCTCCTTACAGGAGCAGTACACCTTTTGGATACTTGGAGTAAGCTAGGACAGTCCTAGCTTACTGAAGTGAAATAATTTTCAACAAATTTTTGGAATGACTGCTTTAATTGAAAATAATCTGGAAATGCTACTTTATTTAAAATATTACCTTCCACTCTATCGAGACCAAGATAATCAAAATAACTTGAATAATTATATGATTCAAGAAAATCTTTCATTGCTTTATTGTCAACATTTTTATTCTTATCCTGTTTTTCCCAACCAGAAAACTTTATATCAAATACATTTAGATGGATATATGCAAAAAGTTGTCGCATATAATTATCATCTGTTTTTATACATTTTGATTTAAAAGGCCCACCGAATAAAGCACCTTGTCTTTGATATTTTATATTGAAGAACATTGAATATCCTGTACCTAATTTTTTCATAAATTTAGTAATACCACTATCTATTTCCTGTCTAACCAAAATATGAAAATGGTTTGCCATAAGACACCATGCGCCAATTGAAACAAGCGGTTTACCCTTATCTAAAATCATAACTTCAAAAAAAGACTTTTTTTGTTGATTTATAAGATTATTTAATTTAAATTCCTCCTGAGAATTTGAAATATAAATAAGCATAATAAATCTTTCAAAATCATATTTTGATTTGAAAATAATTCTTTTATCTATACCACGATTGTACAAATGATAATATTCGCCAGTGATAAATGGATCTTTTCGCAACATGTCTTGTATTATATACCATAAGCTAGGACAGTCCTAGCTTATGGTATATAGAGTTAGAGAAAGATGAATTGATGAGAAATTAAATTAATTTGCTGCATCACTTGGAGGAACTACAGGATCTGGAGCAGATGTAGAATCAGGCGCTGCAGGCGGAGTCACAACTTGATCGCTTGGGGGAACTGTTGTATCGTCTGCAGGCGGAGTTACTGATGAATCACTTGCAGGAGCTGTCGAATCTGAAGCTGGAACCGTTGAATCGGTGGTTGCGGGTTCGGTTGCAGATGGTGCTGATGAACCCGAATTGTCTGCGGTAGAGCTTACATGCGCATTATTTAAAATTTGAATCAATTGCGCTTCGTCAATGCAGGTATTATTGATGCAGATTTCATTGCTGCTATGAATTGTCTTGGCATACAGATCAGCGATGCCATTGGCTTGATCAGCTAAGAATTGCGTGATGAGCGAACCTAATGAAGTAGCCGAAGTCGTATCAAGAGACGAAAGATCTTTTATTTTGAGATCCATTTCTTGAATGGCTTTAACCGCGTATGGCATCATGCCTAAGTAGTTGAGTGATAGAAGATTGGTATTTGGATCGGTAGAAACCAAATCAGGGAAGATTTGCTTTACATCTTGAGCAATGAAGCCGGCATGCTTGGCATCGGTGTCTTGTTCAACTTTCCAATTATACGTTACTGGAACTAGAGCAAGTATTTTGTCCAGTGTTGTTATTGGAGTCGTGCCAAGTTCTGTTTCCGTCCATGCCATGCCATCTAGAGTGTTGACGTTCTTTTTTAAATTCATGTCTGAACTGCAAGCAAAACCGCTTGATATCGGCACAACATCGCAAGTTCCTGCGGAAGTTTGAAATCTTCCTACAATTATATTAGCCGTAGTGGAAGCCGAGCCGACATGGAGAAGATAGCCGGGAGCAGTATTGGAAATTCCGACATCGCCGTTGCCTAATATTCTCATCGCTTCCGTCATTGTCTGCAATGTCGTGCCACTTCCAAGAGTTTTGCCCGTTGAGAAAATTATGTTCGAAGCTCCTGTGCCTGTGCCTAGACCAGAGTTTAGCAATAGATTTCCGCCAACCACGTTAGAAACAGAAGTTCCAGCGACAGTTGAACCTGATTGAATAGTCAGATTATTAGGCGCGACGTCAGTGGCGGAATTTTCAATCCACATGGTTCGATCAGCGCCGGCTCCGAATGATAAAATATTGGTCGGCGTACTTGTACCAATACCCAAAGTCGTAATGCTGCTATTGCCTATCACCACCTGGTTGCTGGCGGTAGTGTAAGCGGCATTTCCCAGAGCCATTGAGTTGATAGCGCCTACAAGCTGGCTGGCGTTACTTCCGGCGTTAGCTCCCAAAAATGTATTCTGATAGCCGACTGTTATAGACGAACCAGCCGAATTACCAATACCCGTATTAGAACCATTATTTCCAGAACCATTCGTGAAAGAAGAAAGAGCGGAAACTCCGACAGCGACATTAGCGCCCGCGGCAGTAACGTTAGGCAGAGCGTTAGTTCCAAAAGCCGTATTGCCAGTAGTAGTTGTTTTTGCCAAAGCCCCATTGCCAACAGCCGTATTATTTCCTCCTGAAATATTTGCCGCCAGAGTGTTCCAACCAATCGCTATATTTTGCGAGCCTGATGTCAATACATTCATAGCTCCTATGCCGATGCCGACATTCTTATCACCAGTCATTGCTGGCGGTCTGGCTCCAATAAGAATTGAAAGAGGGTTAGCTGTGCCGATGCTCCCAGCGTTATAAACCGAGAATAGAGAACCGCCATTAGCGTCTGCCACGTTGAGAGTTGGAACATTTACTGTCGTGGTGATTGTCCAGGTAGCGCCTATGCCATGAGTAAGCTTTCCACCGAAAGTAACCGTCACGCCGTTAGATAATGCTTGAGCCGCAAGAGTAATCGCCGTATCAGCCGAACTAGCTCCGCCGTCCACATTCCAAGTGAACATATCATAACCCTGTAAAGCGGAAATATTGACTGTACAGCCCGTTCCAGTTCCGCCAGTTGTCGCTACTACTCCCGTTGAATATCCTGATCCGCCAGTCAAAAGTGTCATCGCATTACATCCCCCGCTTGATAAGCTCGTAACCTTTACGGTCGCCGCGCCATTGCCGCCAGTCAAAGTCAAAACATCATTCACTGTATAACCTGAACCGCCGACTGATTTGGCGACTGTCTTGACCGGATTTATCTCACTGATAGTAACGACATAAGACGAATTAGTATTGCCGACATAAGTTCCGCCCGCAGTAGCGTCGTTCGTTCCTGAACCTGAGAATACAACCGCTGACCGAGTCGCCAAAGATTTTACATCAAGAGTGGCGACGGGAGAAGTATTATTTATCCCTAGACGGATATTCGCCCCGTCATAAGCGGAACTAGCCCCGAAAAATATCTTGCCTTTCGTAGCGTTTGAAGTAGAATTTAAAGTTAGGTTTTCACCAGCGGCAGTACCGCCGTAAACAGTTTGCCCGCCGGCAATGCCGGTAGCCAGATTATCAGTAATGGTGTTTGTGGAACGAGTTAAGCCCGTGGAAAAAGTAAGAGGCACCTCGTAAGCGTTAGCGTTAGTGAACGCGGCTGAACCAAGAGTTCCCCCGCCAGTTGGAATAGTTAAAGTCGCTCCCGCCGCCGGCCAAGTTAAAGTTCCCGCCCCGCCGTTATTGGTGAATGTTGTAGTGAAAGTGGCGTTAGAAACGGCCACTGCTGTTCCGCCCACTGCCAAAGCGCCAACGTCGGAATAAGTCAAATTCGTGCCATTGATTTTGTAATGAGAACCAGTCGCAATATTAACATCTCCATTAACATCTAATTTGTAGTTAGGCGCAGTTATTCCTATTCCCACTTTTTGAGCGCTATCTATTCTCATCGCTTCAGTCAAAACAGATGGCGAAGCGTCAGTCGCTGTAGAAAATGACAAATAAGTAGGAATACGAGTAGAAGCCACTGTACCGGAAACTCCGACATCTATGCTTCCCATTTCAAGATAACTTGCTCCGTCATATCCCCTGAATAGCAAACGGCCTAACATATCACCTGTGTTTACTGAAAGAAGCGCAGATGGAGTTCCGCGCGCTTTCCAAAATCCCAAGCGGGCAGAGTTTGTGCCGTTGTTTATTTGTGATGACACAATTCCTCGCGGATCAGAAGTATCAGTAGTAACGACTTGAAGTTTTGTAAGAGGAGCGGTAGTTCCGATTCCCAGACGATTATTTGTCTCATCATAAGCTGAAGCTCCCATGATTATTAAACCTTTTGTAGCGTTTGAAGTAGAAGTTAAAGTTAGATTTCCTGAAGCGGCAGTATCGCCGACTAAAGTCGTTCCGCCTGCTATGCCGACATTGTTTTGAAGATAGCCAGTGAGAGATGCAGAAGTCAAATAAGCAACATTGCTTCCCGATGTTACAAGCCCGCTTGTTCCTACTGTTACATTATTATAAGTTCCTGCAGATGTTCCTGCAGAAGTTAGGAATCCGCCGTAATTTCCCAGATCATTTGTGAAAGAAGAAAGAGCGGTCGGGAAAGTTGCCAGAGACAAATCACCTCTGAAATATTGAGATGTCGTGCCGGTGGTGATCGTGTTTTGTTTGGCATTGAGGGCAGTTTGAGTAGCAGTTGATATTGGTTTGTTAGCATCAGATGTATTATCAACATTACTTAGTCCAACTTGAGATTTGGTTAGGCCAGTTAAAGATGAACCATTGCCATTTGGAGCCAGGAAAACTGTGCCGGCATCAGTAGTGTAGACGCCGTTGGTGACTGTGCCTGCTGTTAATCCTGCGGCGGTACCAGTAATATTTGTGCCGACTAAAGCAGAAGGAGTTCCAAGGTTGGGAGTGGCAAGCGTCGGAGAGTTTCCAAATACAAGAGATCCGCTTCCCGTTTCATCCGAAATGACTCCTGCTAATTGAGCAGAAGTGGTAGCGGCAAATGCGGACAAATTATTAGTCGTCAAGGCCACGGTACCTGTAAGATCCGGGAAGGTATAAGTTTTGTCGGAAGAAGAAAGATGCGCTACATCAAAGATTCCAAATAGTGTCGGCGAAGGGCCATTTTCCAGCATTTTCAGTCCAGCGGAAGAATTATTGAGAACAATATTATAAGGTGCGGTTTGATTCCAATCCTGAGTCAAAGGACCTAAAGAAAGGACATTAGAAATATTTTGTAAACCATTGCCATAAGATAAGTTTACATTAGCGGATAGTTGTACCCATTTGGCGAGTGTTCCTGAATAAGTAAATGAAATACCGTAATAAAGAGAACTGGAGTTTTCCACAAAGCGAGCATCACCGCTTGTTGGAGCAATGCCTGTATAAGTAAAGGCCCCAGGCGTACCGCCTGTCACATTAAATATATAATCTTTAAAACCAGCAAATGTGCCAAAAGGCGCAGTTGAGGATACCAGCGCCACGCCAAATCGGTCGCCCAAAACCAAAGAATCCAGTTTTACCCACGCGCCATTTTTATATTCTACTATATCGCCCGGAGCAAAAGCGGACCAAACACCGGTGTTTCCGCCTGTGTCAATGATATAACCGTCGCCTTCAACAGTGGTTCCGACCGGTGTAGCGGAATTGGCAATAACATTCACAGCTTGAAGCCCTGTTTTCCAATTCAATCCCATGGCATTATTATCAACGTATGTTTTTACCGCATTTTGCGTTGGATAGAGCGTGTTAGAGGTGCCAAGAGATGTGTTCGTAGATTTATTGGCAACATCTTCTGGTGTAAACCCTAAGGCAGTATTTACGTCACTCCCAGTAATTCCAGAAATGTATCCGGCAGGATTGGTGGCATTGTAAGGAGTATAGCCGATAAGTGATGCCACAGAAATATCGCCAGCCCCTAAAAGATTATTAGAATTGATTGTTTTGATATTTGTGCCGGAAACAAGAGTATCTTGTTTACCAGAAATATCAGTCGTTTGAGTAGCAGCATTTATTGTGAAATTCGGATAAGTGCCGGTAACCGAAGTGATATTAGTTCCCGCTGAAATAGCGACGGTTTGGTCGGGAGCAATAGATATATCTCCACTACCCAAAAGCGAACTAGAATTGATTGTTTTGATGTTTGTGCCGGCAGGCAAAGTTACCGTGCCGGTAAAAGTCGGCGAATTGAGAAGTGCGTATAAGCTTGAATCAATTCCTCCCAAGGTCTTGGCATTGATGGCAGCTCCGCTTGAAGTAATACGCCCTCGCGGACCGAGCGTTTCAAAAGTTATATTATTAGATGAGACCTCCACTTGAAGATAGACGGTATCATTATCTTGGAAATTATAAGTTAGAGCATCAGGATAGCCCGATCCTGTATCTCCGATATTCACATCAAAAACACCGTTGGTAACAGAGAGAGTAGCTGTGCCGGGCGAACCTGATGGCCAAAGTTTCGCGCCAGAACCGACAGTCGGATTATCCCAAATAGAAAATTTAAAATAATAATTTGTGCCTGTTCCTCCCAAAAGAACTCCGTTTGAGTCCGTTAGCCGGCCTTGATAACTAATGATATTAGGAACGCCGGCGGCAGCGTGAGCAACAGAAAAAGAGAAAACGCCCAATATGAACACCGCTAAAATGGCATAGATGCTCTTTGACAAAAAATTATATCTCCTTTCAAACATACTTTCCAATTATACAATGATACAAGATTTTTTACAAGATTAAAACAGATTTAGGCGTTAATTATTGGGATATATCGGCTACTGTCTTCTTCTATTTCTTTTAATTCGCGAATTGACGACGAGCAAGTATATGACCGCTGCCAAGAGCAATATTATTATGATGATGAGAATATAAAGGATATGAATAAGGTCTTCAACTGTTATGGTAATGGTGGTCGTATAAACATTATCGGAAAGGTGCAATACCGATTGAGTGGGCTGTAATTCTATCGGCTGTTCTGGAACATTAGTCGTGGTTGCATTAGGATTTAATTGATTTTGCTGTTCTTCCGGCAGAGGCGAAGGAATATTTTCATTTGCTTTTATTTCGGGCTCGGAAATTGATATCGTGCTACCGGATGTGCCATTGAGCGCGTCGCCGGCATTGCCGTCATTTAATAAAACCTTGCCGCTGGCGATATTGATATTCGCATTGCCCACTTCGATAGCCCTGAAAGTTATATTGCCTAAAGTGCCGGCTGATCCTTTGTATCCCGGCGATATTATGCCAGCCGAGAAGAAAACTTTGGTCTGGCTTTTATAAGGCGATCCGGGAGTTTGCATAGTAAAGGTCTGGCCGGGAGACACGCTTACCACCTCAAGTTTGTCAGAACTGAAATTAATTGTCGCTTCAGCGACATTGACTCTAGCGCCTTTGGTATCGGTCTTGATGGTAACGGTAAAAGTGGAACCGAGAGTTGTATTATAGCTTGCGGGAGTTATATAGAGCGTAGCGGCATCAGCGCGATTCGCAAACAGCGCCAAAAAAATCGCTATTACGGCAAAACCAATAATAAATCTTTTTATATTTTCTTTATGCATGATGATTTATGCTATAGCGCCTGATTAAAACAAAGCCACCGACAATAATAATAATTATTCCAAGTATAGCACAATATGAAGCGAATGTTGAAAGATATCCGCGATAGTAAACAGCCGCTACGCTTTCGTTGCCAGCCAAATCAGTGGCTTTTATTTTTACAAGATTTCCAAAAAGAGGCGGATCAAGCGGATATGGGCTCGCAGCTTCATGATAAAATCCGAACCAGCCGGTTTTCACTTTATAGTTTGCAATGCCGGATGCCTTATCGACAGCGAAAAAATTCAAGAATGATTTGCCGTTGAACATGGAATCATTTTTATCGATAATATCCGACAAAAATGTCGGGGCGGTCTTGTCAATTTGCACTCGATAGACCCCGGCCTCTTCCAATATGCCATTAACGGGAATCGCAAGCTTGAAATAATATATTCCATCAGGCAGATTATCGTATGTAATAGGGCCTGTGATCGGTTTCGGCTGCATGCTTGGAATAATTTCCGGATTGCTGCCGAAGCTATAGCTGTAAAGCTCGCCCGTTTTCGCGCCGACAAGAATGACTACGGTATTGTCGCGATACCATTTATTTTCATCCGGATGCGTCGGAGAAGTTATGCTATAAAGTTTGTTATTCCCAGATAAGACGGAGAAAGCAAGCGGCCGCATGGTGAGAGGAACGACAGTTCCCAATCCGTCATGAAGAAGGACTCGTGTGGGATTAATCGTCATTATAACGGCATTGCCGGCCATTTTGGCCTTAAAAACTGTCCGCAGTAATGGGATATGAGAGCCATTTATGCCGCCCGGCGCGCCTCCGGTGAAAGTTATAACGCCCGGAGCTATGACTTTCGGCTGATCAACCCAAAGAAGCAAGGCCGATGAGCCGATTGAAACCTCGGTGCTCTCGAGGATATCTGGCGAATAGTAAAGCTTCGCATCGACAATATTTATGGTTTTGCCTTCCGTGTCTAAAAACCAATCAGCTGAAAAAGTATCGCCGGCATAGACCGTCTGCTCGGCTACGCTGACTGAAAGATTGGCGGCATTTGCGATATGGCGAACGCCGGTAAAAGCGCCTAACAGCATGATTAAGAAAATTAATAATTTGCAAGTTATTTTTTTATTATCCTGTCCAATCATAAAGCATTATTGAAAGATCAATGACATCGACTATGCCATCCTTATTAATATCCGCCCTTGACGTTGCCGGCGGCTTCTTATGCCAGTAATACAGTAGCATGGAAAAATCAATTATGTTAACTTTACCATCCTTGTTCAAATCGCTGCGCTTATATGAAACAACAGACGGCTTGACTGAAGTGGTTCCGACGCTAAAAGCCACAATATTGCTTGGATCGGTAATGCGGTCATTTATGGCTGCTCTGGAAAAAGTGCTGTGATTCCCAATAGCCAGCACTGAGGTGTCAAACTGCTTGAACCAAATGCCGGCGGTTGATGAGATTATTTTCTTTATGAATTCTTGCGCCGAATGCACGTACATCGTAACCTCGGCTTTCGGAACGGTCATGCCGAAAATATTAATCGGGTCGCCTTTCTTGACTTCCGTATTGCTTACTCCGATGGTCGGAGCCAAGAAAATATTATTAATATGAATAGTTATGGAATCGCTGATGCTGACCGGGAAGCTGTAAGTCGGCGATTTCAATCCGTTCGCATCCACGGCATAGACGCCGAAGTTATAATAAGCTGTCGGAAGATTCGCCACAGTTACGTTGAAAGCGGCGCCCGGATCGGCTGTAGTGACCGAAGCTATCGTGCCGTCTTTAAGAATAGTGACTTTCGTATTCGGATAGGCCATGCCGGAAATTTCAACAGATCCGCCGTAAGTTTGCGGATTGCCATTTCCGCCGCCATTATTATTTGGAGGAGGAGTAATTGGATTAGCGCCATTTGGCACGACAGAAATTTGAGTAGAAAAAGCGATTGGAAAATTGCCGGTTGTCTTTGCCTTGACGATGAAATAATAAGTTACTCCATTAACTAATCCTCCTTTGGTGAAAGAATTCACATTGCCAACATCTTCAAACGTGTAGGAATATGGCGTAGTACTGACGCCGACATCATATCCGATAATTGGAGGATGGCCGATTATAACCGGAGTTGTCCAGACCAATACGACGCTGCCGGCAGTATTTGTCGAGCTGGTTCCAAGAAGAGTGAATGTGCTGCTGTTATAATATTGAAAGCCGCTCCATAATTGGAAATCCGAAGATGATGATTTGCCGATGACCATTTGTCCGAGCGATTGCCCTAACCCGAAATTGGCCGAGGAACTGCTGCCAAGGCCTTCCGTAATGACCGGATTTAATACGGTAAAATTGCTTGAGGATATGGTTGCGCCAAAGCCCGGCATCGGTCTTGAAAAACCGACGATAACGACAATAAGAATTAAAATAGGGAAAAAATAGAAATATCTCTTACTCACAAGCATATTATACAACAAAATAAAAAATTAAACACTAAAAGAACCGACTAGGTCTTGGCTAATCAGCCATAAGTCCGACTTATGGCTGATTTTTATTATTTTTCCATTCTTCTATTTTTTTACGATCTCCTGACAGCAAGACCTTCGGAACTTTATATTTTTTATTGTTATATATTAATATTTCTGGCTTGGTATAAATTTCGCTTGACGATATCCGCTCTTCTTCGCGGGAATCAAAATTGCCAAGCACTCCCTTTACTTGCCGAGAAATTGAATCAATCAAAACCATGGCTGGTATTTCCCCTCCGGTTAAGACATAATCTCCGATTGATATTCTTCTTGCCCCGCCAAGGCGGAGTGAATCTTTAAGAATCTTATCAACACGCGCATCAATGCCTTCATAGCGGCCGCAAATCATTATGATGTCGGTATATTTTTTAGAAAAATTCTTGGCCAAAGCTGTCGTAAATTTTTCCGCTGATGGAACAAAATTAATAACAAGAGTTTTTGGGCGAAGATTTTGAAAAGATTTTTGAAGTCTGGCCTCGCCTTTTTTAATTTTTCTAGTATTGGCGAGGAGATCCGAGGACTTCAAAAATCTTTTCAAAATTGAAGCCCGGACTGATTCAACAGCATTTATAATAGGTTCTGCCATCATCACCATGCCCGGACCGCCGGCATAAGGCCGATCATCAATACGTAAAGACATATTGCCGTCAGGCCAGATCTTTTTATATTTGCCGGTGGCAAATTTGCGGGGATTAATGAAGGATACAGAAATTTTTTTTAACTTTATCGCCCGCCCCAAAATGGACTCCTTAAGATACGAGTCAAACATTTCCGGAAACAAAGTAATAATATGGAAATTCATTTATATCCCCTTCAAATCGTCTAACACATTATCAACTGATTTTGACGGACCGGGAGCTGCAGGCATCTTGCTGCCGCCTTCGGGCTCATTAATTTTAAGATTAACGCGAGCATTATTCTTCATGCCGATAACGCGCAACAGCGTCCTAATAGCTTTCGCAGTAT
The DNA here is from genome assembly GCA_035510575.1 of Minisyncoccota bacterium. GTDB lineage: Bacteria > Patescibacteriota > Minisyncoccia > Phycocordibacterales > UBA9973 > UBA8515. The sequence goes on from DATKGV010000004.1 coordinate 106,673, forward strand.
TGCCTTGGCGGCCTATAATTTTCCCCATATCGGCGCTATTAACAGTCATAGTAATGAGCACGCCCATTTCATCAACCGTTCGGTCGATTTTCACATCGTCCGGATAATCAACCAATGCTTTCACGACATATTCAAGAAACGCTTTATCATCTGCCATATTTTTATAGTTCTTATAGTATTATTCGTAAATCTATGCAGTGTACCGACTACAAACTGCGTTGCCTACATTGTAACACAATGAGCTTTTTCGTTGCAATAAGTTTAGGACTTCTTAAGTTCTTTGCGGGCTTTTGTCGGAGATTTTTTTGAAAGGATATTTTTCTTTTTGCCTTCGATTAATTTCTTATGCACTAGAAAATTATGGATCGTATCGGAAACTTGAGCGCCATTTTTCATCCAATGCGAAATACGGTCGATTTTGAATAATATTTCTCCAGTTTTAACGTTGTATGAACCGAGAATTTCTTTAAATTTTCCGCTTTTTGTTGAATTTTTTGAATCAGTCAAAACAACCCGGAAAGCCGGATCATTCTTGCGGCCTATTCGCTGCAGTCGTATCATTAACATAGCGCCATCCTAACATAAAGCCATAAATCAATCAAGTTTTATGCTATACTCTCTATGTGAAGAATCACAAAAAACATATAAATTTTAGGCATGATGCAAAGCAAAACAGCCGATATATGGAAGGCATAATTGGCATATCCAATAAGGGATTTGGAACCGTCAGAATTAAAAACAGCGATGAAACAATAGAAATTGATCATAGTTTTCTGCGCACTGCCTGCCATGGCGACACGGTGAAAATACTTCTTCACCCAAAAAAACAAAATAACGGCGAAACCGGCGAAGTTTCTGAAATAATCAGAAGATCAAAAAAAGGATATTCAGGAATTATTGGCAATAAGAACGGCATATATTTTCTAATGCCCAGCGATTTGAAAATGTATTCGGATATTATCATTCCAGAGAACAAATTAAATGGCGCCAAAATTGGACAGAAGGTCTTCGCGTCTATTACTGACTGGGCTGATGCAAAAGTTGCGCCGATTGGAGAAGTAATAAAAATTCTCGGCAGACCGATGGATAATAATGTGGAAATGGAAGCCATCGCCCTTGAGAAAGGTTTTGATTCAATCTTCCCTATTCAAGTTTTGAAAGAAGCTCAAAAAATATCTGAAGATGGAATAAAAGGTAAAGATATGGAAAATCGCCGTGATATGAGAGGAGTGGCGACATTCACTATTGATCCAGAAGATGCTAAAGATTTTGACGATGCTTTATCGTTTAAAAAGCTTCCAAACAGCCGTTATGAGATTGGTATTCATATTGCTGATGTTTCATATTATGTAAAATTAAATACTGTCTTGGATCAAGAAGCTCGACTTCGGGGCACGTCTGTTTATCTAGTGGATCGCACAATTTCAATGCTGCCCGAAGAGCTTTCAAATGATCTCTGCAGTTTAAAGCCCAATGCTGATCGGCTGACATTTTCAGCCATTTTTGAGATTGACGAGTATGGGAAAGTTTGGAGCGGTTGGTTCGGCAGAACAATTATCAGATCCGATAAGCGCTTCACCTATGAAGGCGCCCAGAAAATTCTTGACGATAAAAAGGGCGAATTCTTCGAAGAACTTAATATACTAAACAGCATCGCAAAGAAACTTTTAAAAAAGCGCTTTGATGAAGGAGCCATATCGCTTGAGCAGGATGAAGTCAAATTCAAACTGGACGAAAAGGGCGTTCCTATTTCCGTTTATGTAAAGGTGCGCGGCGATACACATAAGCTGATTGAAGAATTCATGCTATTGGCCAATCGCAAGGTTGCGGAGGCATTGTCTCATGAAGATAAAAATAAGCAGAATATATCTCTTTATAGAATACATGATCTGCCTAATAAAGAAAAAATGAGGGACTTGGCGAATTTTTTCAAAAAATTGGGATATAACGTAAAGCTTGCGAATGGCATTATTCCATCGGAAGAAATAAATGCGCTCGTTGCAAAATTTGAAAATAGCCCTATGCGCGATACTATCAGCACCGCTATCGTTAGAACTATGGCCAAGGCGGCTTATTCGACAAAAAATATCGGGCATTATGGATTGGGTTTTGAGTTTTATACCCATTTCACTTCGCCAATTCGCAGATATCCGGATATAATCGTTCATCGAATGCTTGCAGATTTCCTCAAGGGAAAAATAATACCCAAAGAGCATTGGGCGCTATACGAAGAGATGGCGTTGGAAGCGTCAAATCGCGAGAAGGAAGCTGCCGAAGCCGAGCGCGCGTCCATTAAATATAAGCAAGTGGAATATATGGGGAGCCGCATTGGAGAAAAATATGACGGTATGATTACAGGCGTCACCGAATGGGGGCTTTATATTGAAGATAACAAAACAAAATGCGAGGGCATGGTTAAAGTGCGCGATTTGAAAGATGATTATTATGTTTTTGATAAAAAGAATATGAGCATAACCGGCAAGAAGACGCATAAAAGATATACATTAGGAAATAAAGTCAGATTTGAAGTTATAGGCGCCGATATGAATAAAAAGACGATAGATTATGCTTTGGTATGAATAAGAAATATATATTTATATGCCTGATAATTATAGCTTCCATAGCGGGATCGCTGACAGGCCTTGCAGTTGCTAAAAAATTAATAAATATAAAAGAAAATAATTTAACGGCGCAAGTTTTAGAAAATACAAATATTACACCGGTACAACAAATACCGGACACTACCCTATTTTTTGTCGGAGACATGATGCTTGATCGGAGCGTAAAATCATCCGTTATTAAAAATTTCAATGGAGATTACAGCAAGCTTTTTACAAATCTTGAAGATTTAAAATCCGCCGACATACTATTTGCCAATCTTGAAGGCGATGTATCAGATGTTGGCAATAATGTGGGGAGCATTTATTCATTCCGCATGGATCCAAAAGTTTTGCCTGCAATTAAAGATGCCGGTTTTGATATTGTCTCATTTGCCAATAATCATGCCGGTGATTGGAATATAAAAGCATTTAAAGATACCTTATTGCGACTGCAAGATATAGGCATATTAGAAACCGGAGCAGGCATGACAGAAGCCGAAGCGGAAGCGCCGGCTATTATAGAAAAAAATGGTGTAAAATTCGGCTTTATCGGATTCTCCGATGTCGGACCAGATTGGCTTGCTGCGAAAGATAATGCTCCTGGTATATTGCTTGCAAGCGATCCAAACTTGCCTGACATAATTAAAAATGCAAAAGCGAACTGCGATGTGCTTATTGTATCATTCCACTGGGGCATAGAATATAAGACAATTCATAATAAACGGCAAGAAACTTTGGCTCATACTGCTATAGATAACGGCGCGGATATGGTAATAGGCAGCCATCCTCATGTCATGGAAGATATAGAGACCTATAATAATCGTCCGATAGTGTATTCGCTGGGCAATTTTATTTTTGATCAATCTTTCTCAAAAGATACTATGCACGGCATGCTTTTTGAAGCTGTTTTTTCTGGTAATAAATTAAAAAGTACAACACAAAAGATAATAGAATTAAATGAATTCTACCAGCCGGAAGGCATATTTGACTGGCAAGATCAAATTACAAACAAACCAGAAACACAGAAAATTTTTTCATGCCCGAAACCGACAAAAGAATATGAAGATGAAACTTATTTAAATATAGATCAAACAGTCAACCTTCCCGATGCTTCATATATTCCGTCTGATTTGGAAAAATTGCCTAAAAATATTTCAACTTCAAATATATGCCTTATAAAGGAAGCCAAAGACGCGCTTGAAGATATGCTTGAAGCTGCAAGCGAAGCCGGTTACACAATAGTGGCTTCTTCAGGATTCCGCGATTATGATACGCAAAAAGGCATATTTGATAATGATTTAAAAACAAAAAATATAGATGTTTCTAATTCAGTCGCCAAACCGGGGTTTTCCGAACACCAGCTGGGTGTGGCAGTAGATCTGACAAGCAAATCGATAGCATATGCATCGGCGAGCGGTAAGTTTGAAAATACAAATGAGGCGAAATGGCTGGAAGCTAACGCATATCTGTATGGATTTATTCAAAGCTATCCAAAAGGCAAGGAAGATATTACCGGCTATATGTATGAACCGTGGCACTATCGCTATGTCGGCGTAGAAAATGCTTTGGAGATAATAAAAACCGGAGAAACTGTAAATCAGTTTTTGAAAGACAAAATAGATCAGGAAACTCTTTAAATATTAAGTTTTTTATTTCTTATATATGGCCGAACTATTAGTTGGATAGTTATACAAGTAGGTTTTATTATTCCCAGTCATAACCTTGCCGGTGCTATCTGACCAGCTAAAATTGGAACTGTCTCCCAAGGATGCGGCTAGCGAAGCGGCGCCTGTTTTATTTATTGAAGCGATGCTGATATAAACTTTAAATGTCTGAGATTTTCCGGCTGTCAATGCATACCCTTTAGAAAAACTAATTACTGGATTTCCTGAAGTGACAGAGGTGTTGGTTGTAGCAACAACACTGTTACTGCTATCTTTTACAATAATGGAAGAATTGCTTAAAGTAGCACCGATGACAGAGAGTTTTATAGGCAAAGAATTAAGTTTAATACTTCCGTGCGTATCAGCAGTAACAGTCGCATCAATAACTTCATTGGAACCGACTGCCAAAACGGAGTTGCCGGATTGAGATACAGTGATAGCCGGTTTTGAATTAACCAGCATCATCATCGGCGCGGAGATAGAAGGAGTGATTGCAGTTATAATATTGCTGCCAGCATAATTATTGCCAGATTTAGCAGTAGCCCAGTACTTGACATAAGTTAGGGCAATTTGAGAAGTCGAATTTGAAGCAACGCCACCTGAGCCGACTGCAGGATAAGAAACGTAAACGTCGACATTTAAATTAGAACTGCCAGCAGGAACAGTCAAACTAAGACCGGCAAGATAGGCCACGCCGCTGATAACAGGAGCGGATATGCCGCCTACTTTGACGCTTGTCGCATTAGTTGCGGAGAATTTAAGCTCTTTAATGCCGGCAATTGTGCAGCCATTATTGCCGAAAGTGAATTTATAAGTAAATTTTGCCGCATCGGCAATCCCAGTACTGCCAGCAGCTATATATTGCCCGGCTGTTGTTGATGATGCAACAAGCACAGGAGTATTAAGATTGCTGCAAGTAACAGTCGTCGCTGAAGCGCCAAGATTCGACGGCTCCACAACTGAACTGCGACTATTAAATATGCTGCGGAAAGTTTGATACGAAAGCAATATTACAATAACAATAAGAACAGGAATAATATATTTTTTCATAATTTTTTAGTTAAATTTTTAATAATTGTAATTATACCTCTCATTGCGTTATATGGCAAGCCATTTACTTAGCGTACGCGCTTGCATCTTCAAGGTGAATTGAGAAAAGCTTGGAAGCGCCTTCGGCGCCCATCGTTACGCCGTAAAGCACATTGGCTCGCGACATGGTCTCGCGATTATGAGTTACAACTATGAGTTGTGAAAATTTCGACAAATTCAGGAGCATATCCCCATACTTGCGGGAATTCGATTCATCAAGCGCGGCATCCGTCTCATCAAGCACTAAAAATGGCGGCGGATTAACTTGGGAAATGGCAAAAAGAAGCGCAATTGACGTGAGCGATCGCTCGCCGCCGGAGAGCATATGCAGATCTTTTACTTTTTTCTTCGGCAAAGTCACATTAATCTCAATTCCCCTCTCAAATTCCAATTCCGTCTCTTCTTGTCCCAGTTCATCTGCGTCATTTGATTCGCCATCTTCTGAAATAGATTCATCTCTGTCAGATAGCATATTTCTCGGACGCTTATGTTCCATAGTAATCGAGATAAATGCCGAACCGCCGCCGAACATAAGAGAGAATAAATTCTGAAATTGCTTGTTAATTTTAGCCACTCCGTCCTTAAATTCCGCGTCCAGCTTTTCTTTTAATTCCTGTATGAGCAATTTGAGAGAGTCAATGCTTTTATTCAAATCGTCAATTTCTTTAGCAAGAAATTTATCACGCTCTTCCGCATCTTCATATTCCTTCATCACATCGGAGCCGCTGCCGCTGCCTGCATCTTCAAGCTTGATTTTTATGCGCTCAATTTTGCGCCGAAGCTCATCCATAAATGAGCGCGATATTTCATTGCCCGCTTCAAGACGCGCATACGATGCAACTTCGCGGCCTACAAATCCTGCCGCTTCGGATAATTCTATTTCAAAAGAATTTTTAATTAGCGCCAAATTTTCCTCTTCAAAATGGAGCCCTTTCATATCAGCATCTACTTTATTCTTTTCATTAAGGAGCTCATAAAACAGCCGCTCGTTATTACGCAGAGCTGATTGAGATTCCTGCTCTTTTTGCTTAAGATTCCCTATTATTTTTACAATATCAAGTTCTTCTTCTTTTATTTTTTTTAAATCAGATGTTATGCCATTTTTCGCATTCTGCATTTCCATATATTCTTTATTTTCATTCAGGGAAAGTTTTTTATTGTCAATCATCTCGGATTTCGGCAAAAATTCCGAGAGTTTGGATTTCATATTTCTAAGAATCCTCCCTATATTCGGCAAATCCGTCGATGCGATGGCCTCGTCAATGCGCGATTCAAGATCTTTCATGAATGATTTCCATTCAGATTCAGATATTACACGCTCTTTTTTTAGGGATATATTTGCAAATTGCCGTTCTAATCCCTCTATAATTCCCTCAATACGGCCAAGAGAGCGCGCCAAATCGTCTTTCTTTTCGCGGATTAAAGATAAATCATTATCATAGCTCTTTATTTGTTTTTCATGCTCGCTTTCAATTGCATTTTCATTTTTCTTCCTCTGCAACGATGAAATTTTCTCATCAAGCGAAAGTCCCTGTTCTAGAAGCGCGCTGCGCAAGCCGGCCAGGCGCTTAGTTTCATTATTTATATATGTCGATTCATTTGAAAAATATGTCTTATAAAGATCCTTAAGTTCTTCCCGCATTAAGCGCGATTTTTCTATGACTTGGACTTGTTTTTTTAGAAATGCCAAATGCGGGGCGATTTCTCGGCGCTGCATCTGCGCTTCTTTCATATTTAGAAGGGTTTTATCAATCTTGCGTTCAGATTCGCGAATCCTATATTGGTAAATTTTCAACCCGAGAGCATCCTCAATCATGGCGCGCCTGTCTTTATTGGAAGCGTTGAGAACGTGGTCGGATTCGCCCTGCGAGATGATATGGTGGCCTGAGCTCCCGATATTCACCGATGCAAGCAGGTCGACAATATCTTTTAACCGCACTTCAGTGCCATTGATACTGTAGCGATTTATCCCATCGGAAAAAACTTCGCGGCCTATGACTATTTCATCATAATCAAGAGGTATGCCGAGCCCGCTATTCGTAAATGAAAAAATTTTCCGGCTATTGTCAAAGGTAATCGACACCAGAGCGCGATTGGCGGAAGGCAAAGTTTTCGATCCCTTGAAGATAAGATCAACTCCGCCTTTGCCGCGAAGTGATTTCATGGATTGCTCGCCAAGGACAAAACGAATAGCCTCGACAATATTGGATTTGCCGGATCCGTTTGGCCCGACAATGGCGGTGATGGGCGCCGCAAACATGACGGAACTTTTCCGGCCGAACGATTTAAACGACGCAAGCTCGATATTTTTCAAAGTCATATTATTTTTCCAGCCAATCTTTAACTTCTAATGCAAGCTTGGCCGCTTCCTGCTCGGCTTCCTGCTTGCTGTGGCCTTTGCCCTCCGCAATGCGATCATCGCCGAAGAATATGCCGACGGTAAAATGCTTATCATGATCAGGGCCGGACTCGTTTAAAACTTTGTATGAAGGAGTTATATTCAAATATTCCTGGGATTTTTCCTGAATCAAGCTCTTGGCATCGCGCCACAGCTTCTTGGAAACAATAGTATCGACTTTGACAAGCAATGTGCGCGATATGAATTGCAAGGCCTTTTCATATCCTTGATCCAAATATACCGCTCCGACATAGGATTCGTAAGTATTGGCCAAGATATAGCTGCGAGCTTTGCCGATATCTTTGGCTTCGCCTTTTGAAAGAAGCAGGTAATCGTTCATTCCGAGAGATAAAGCTACTTCGCCGATAATAACGGCATTAACAAGAGCTGACCTATAAGCGGTCAAGTCGCCTTCGTCGCGATCAGGATATTTTTTATACAGATAATCGGTGACGATGAGTTCAAGCACTGCGTCGCCTAAGAATTCCAAACGTTCATTGTGCGACAGCTTTGAATCGTTATTTTCATTTATATAGGAACGATGAATAAACGCCTGTTCGAGCAGTTTTTTGTTTTTAAAAAAAATATTTGTCTTGTTTTCGAATTCAGAAAAATCAATCATAAAAAATTAATTCGCTTTTTTTGTAAGAATCTCTATCGCTTTAGTTAAAAGAGGTACCATGTTGTCATACATTTTAAGATTCGGAATTTCTTCAAGCGCAAACCATCTTGCGTCATCCAATCCTCCAGTGCCTTTTTCAAGGACAATATTTGCATACGGAGATTCGCCGAGAAAGAATACGACTTGCTTGCGAATTTTCCCTTTTTCCGGATGCGAGGCTATATATTCATTGCGTCCAAGCAATTCTTTTATTTTAATATCAAGGCCCATTTCTTCCTTTATCTCGCGAATGGCGCCTTGTTCTTCATTTTCATTTTCTTCAATGCTTCCTTTAGAAAGAGTCCAGTAGCCAAACACGTCATGAACGAAGGCGAAATAAATTTGGCTGTTTTCTATCGCATAAACGACGGCGCCGGCTTTTTTCTCTATCGGGAATTTAGCGGGATCAGTTTCAAAATGCTTGTTCTTCCTGCTGACATCATTCTTGCCTGGCTCGCCTATTTCCTTATAGACCCCGCCCAGAACTCCGTTTATGAATTTGCTGGAGTTTTCCCCGCCGAAACTCTTGGCAAGCTCGATTGATTCGTTGATTGCCACTTTGGGCGGCACTTCCTTATGATCGCCGAACAATAATTCATATAATCCTATACGCAGAATATTGCGGTCCACTATTGATATCTTATCAATCGGCCAATCCGGAGCGGCTTTCTCGATGATTTCATCGATAATCGGCTTTTTCTTTATAATGCCGAGAAAAAGCTCCTGCATAAATTGCGAGTCGTCAAGCCCCGGTCCGAATTCTAGAATGTTGCGATTAAGCATCTCTTTTGGATTCATTTCATTATTCAATGAAAAATCCCACTCAAAGAGCGTCTGAAGAACAATTGAACGTGAAAGGTGCCTGTTTGCCATAAAAAATCTAGAAAATAAAATCTTGAAATGTTTCTTGTATAAGAAACATTTCAAGATTTTATTTTTTCTTTTTAGCTTGCTTCTTCTCTACTTTCTTTACCACATCTATAACCTTGCGCCCGTTGTAAAAACCGCAATTTTTGCAAATTATATGAGTTTCCTTTGCTCCCTTGCAATTTGAACACGTGGCAAAAACCTTGGCTTTCAAGGCATGATGTGATCGGCGGTTCCCCGTATGAGCTCGCGTATGTCGCATTCGTACTACCATAATTATCAGTATACTAATTTTTATATAAAATGCAAATAAAAAGACACCTTACTATTGTTTAAGTAGTAGGTGTCTTTAAATTTTATTTGTTAGCAGTTAAAAACTTATTTAACTTGAAAGCATTCGGATGAAATCCTAATCTAATAGTTTGGGCTAATCCTTCCTGGAATTTTGATTGATGACCATTAAACAAACTACTTGCTGTATGTTCATCAATATACTCCCAAAATGACTCCAAAACTTTTGGATCAGTTAAACTTTTGTAATAAATTGGAGCTTCTACTTCCACTGAAGTAAATCCAATTTTATGATGACCCTTACTGTCCGAAGGAGCTGAGGAGATATAAAAGTTACCCATTTTAGATGCATCTGTTTCTTCTCGAAGTTCATGCTTAACTGTATTTAAGTGGGTATTCTTTAAAATTTCCTTAAACTCTTCTGTCTTTAATGATTTACAATTTTGTAATTTTTTATGTAATTCAGCTGTAAATTCATTAAAATACCTATTACGCAAATCCTGATCTTGAGTTGATTTATCAAGGAATTCATATCCTTTATTAAGATTCTCAGCTTCATAAGTAAGAAATACTAAATCTCTGTGATCATCATTTTGTTCTAAAAATGAATTAATAGCAAGTAATAAATCTGCAACTCTGAATTTTCCTGCAGGTAATCTTTTTGATGGTTTTTCAAATTCATTCTGGTATTTAACAAGAAGAATCTTTGGGTCCTCATTCAAATTAAAAGCTGCAATAGATACAGCATAATTGAGGGTATTTGGATCCTCAACTAACGGAATAAAATCTTTGCTTTCCATATTATTTATATTTTAAAATTATTTGGTAAAATAGTAACATATTTAATATAATAAGTCAATAAGCCAAAAACCTAACAAATATAAGCTTTTATGCTATTATAGAGAAATGGAAAATAACGAACATTTAGCGCATATTCGCCACTCTTTAGCTCACCTCTTGGGCGCATCCGTGCTTGAGCTATATCCTGGGTCTAAACTTACCCTCGGTCCTGCCATAGATAACGGCTTTTATTACGATATTGATGTTGCAGGAAAAATAACTGATGCTGATTTGGGAAAAATTGAAAAAAAGATGCATGAACTGCTGAAAAAATGGACAACTTTTGAAAAGCAAATAATTAACGAAAAGGAAGCAAAAAAAATATTTAAAGGCAATGAATATAAAGAAGAACTTATAAATGGCATAGAAGAAAAAGGCGAAGAAATAACCTTATACACTTCCGGAGAATTTACTGATCTCTGCCGCGGCGGGCATGTGGAGAATATGAAAGAAATAAAACTGGATTCATTCAAGCTTGATCGAGTGGCTGGAGCATATTGGCGCGGAGACGAGAAAAATAAAATGTTGACTCGCATTTACGGGCTAGCTTTCGAGACAAAAGAAGAGCTTGAAAATTATTTAAAAATGCGCGAGGAAGCGGAAAAAAGAGATCATAAAAGACTTGGGAAAGAATTAGGATTATTAATGTTCCATGAGACAGCTCCCGGCATGCCCTACTGGTTGCCAAAAGGCCTGATTATTTATAAAGAACTTGAAAATTATTGGAGAATTGAACATAGTAAGCTTGGATATCAAGAAATTTCTAGTCCCCTTGTAAACAAGGCCGATCTTTGGAAAATTTCCGGCCATTGGGATCATTACAAAGATGATATGTTTATCGCCGATATGGGAGAAGGTGAAGTTTATGGAATTAAACCGATGAATTGTCCTAATGCAATGATTGTTTTTAAATCAATGCAAATTAGTTATAAGGACTTACCTCTTCGTCTTTCGGATACTGACCGTTTGCATAGATACGAACGTTCTGGAACTTTAAACGGACTTTTGCGTTGCAGATCTTTCCAGCAAGATGATTCGCATAATTATATTTCTGAAGAAATGATTGAATCCGAATACTCTTCTATTATGTCTATATGTAAGAATTTTTACGGAATTTTCGGGCTTGAATATAAGTTTCGTCTTGGCACACGCCCAGAAAATTTTATGGGTGATATTGAAACGTGGAATAAAGCGGAGGAGGCATTAAAAAGAGTTCTGAATTCCTCAAAGAAAGAATATTCTGTAGCAGAAAAAGATGGAGCATTTTATGGACCTAAGATTGATATTATTATGAAAGATGCTCTCGGTCGCGATTGGCAAATGGGAACTATGCAGTTAGATTTTCAACAACCTAGACGTTTTGAATTGGAATATACGGATAAAGACGGCAAGAAAAAAACTCCAGTCGTTGTTCATAGGGTTATATATGGGTCGCTTGAGCGTTTTATAGGAATTTTGATAGAGCATTTTGCTGGCGCTTTCCCTGTCTGGCTATCTCCTGTTCAGGTTGCAATTTTGCCGATATCAGAACATCAGAAAGAGTATGCCGATACTATCTATAAAAAATTAAAAGATTCAGATATAAGAGTAGAATTAGACGATACGAATGAGTCTTTAGGCAAGCGCATTCGCAGCGCCAAAATGCAAAAAATTCCTTATATCGTAGTCGTTGGAGACAAGGAAAAAGATGCAGAGACAATAACAGTTGAAGGGCGAGTGGAAAAACTGGAAGGAATTACTGTAGAAAAATTCTTGGAAAGAATTCAAAAAGAAATAAAAGAAAGAACTTTAAACTAAATTTCCCATAGGTCTGACCTATGGGATTTGGTCATGGTCTAAATTAATCCAATTAAAAAGATCATTTATATGAGAATTCTTTAGATATTCAGGTAAAAATTTTTTATTAATAATTTTAATTTCTTTTCTATTTTCTAAAAAATAATCATAAAAACTGGAGTAGTAGTATTTTTTTAAATATTCTTTCGCTTTATTTTTATCTTTAATTCCCTTTTGTTTCCAGTCTGATTGAATTAATTTTATAGGGTTTAGATGTATATATGAAAATAAATAATTAAAATAGTTCTCTTCTTTTACAATTTTAGATTTAAATTTTCCTTCAAATAATGATCCAGTACGACTATATTTTTTATTAAAGTACATTGCATAAGCAGTAGATAGTTTCCTCATGAATTCAGTAATTGGATTATATTCTTCTTCCCATAGGTCAGACCTATGGGAAATAACAAATAAATGAAAATGGTTAGGCATTAACACCCAAGCTAGTATAGATACAATAGGTGTTCCTATTTCAAAATCAAAAGCTTCAATTTTGGGATTAACTATATTTTCACGAAAAACAAGCTTTCTTTTGGAATTACAGACATAAAGCAATTTAATAAAATGATCATAATCTTCTTTGTCTAAGAAAATATCATTTTTACCATTTCCACGATTATATAAATGGTAATATTCTTTACAAACTAAATTTTCTACTCTTAATCCCATAGTTATATTATATAATAATAGATACAAATCTCCCATAGGTCTGACCTATGGGAGATTTAGTTAACTTATAAACCAAGAAAAATCTTAAATTAATTTAAGGATTAAAAATTAATATATAACAAAGTATTATCGGAACAATAAAACTGATAATAAATGCAATTAAATCATACCTCTTACCTTTTTGTCTTGTTTTCAAAAACAAATAAAGAGAAAATATAGGTGAAACTATAACAATAATATGGATTATTTTTATAATTTCTATAGCTTTATTAGATGATGAATCCCACTGACCCATCATAACCAAAACTGAAAATATGATTAATAAAATTTGCAAGAATGGCATACCAACTTCCCAACTACTTGATTGTCGTTTTATACTTTCAACATTTATATTTTTATTATTTTCTTGCTCCATAAATATTTATATAGTAACTAATTTATATATCCAATTTTGCCATCTTGGCGTGAGATTGAATGAATGCTTTGCGAGGTGGTACTTCTGACCCCATAAGCATATCAAATATCTTACTGGCCTCTTCAGCATCGTTTATGGCAACCTGCTTTAGAATGCGCTTACTTGGATCCATAGTCGTTTCCCAGAGCTCTTCGGCATTCATTTCTCCGAGACCTTTGTATCGTTGGACGTGAATTTTAACAGTTTTCTTTCCTTTCTCCTCTCCTGTTTGGGCAGGAAGGTTTTCTTCAACTTCAACTTCCGCAACTTGCTCGCTATCATTAGCCGACTCTTGAAGCAATTGCTCGATTGAAGGCGCATCCTTGCCAAGCAGTCGGTCACGCTCTTCATCGCTATACGCATACATAATCTCTTTGCCTTTTTTAATTTTGAAAAGTGGCGGCTGGGCAATATAAATATATCCAGCATCAAGCAGCGGCCTGAAATAACGATACATGAGAGTAAGAATTAAAGTCGTAATATGCGCGCCGTCCACGTCGGCATCGGTCGCGATAATTATTTTGTGATAGCGCATTTTTTCAAGATCAAAAGTATCGCCTATGGATGTGCCCATGGCAATAACCAAATTTTTTATTTGTTCTGACGAAAGCATCCGATCAAGACGAGCCCGTTCAACATTCAGAATTTTCCCGCGAAGCGGAAGTATGGCTTGGGTTTTCCTATCGCGGCCCATTTTGGCCGTGCCGCCTGCCGAGTCCCCTTCCACGATAAATAATTCTGCGCTTGCCGCATCTTTGACTTGACAATCGGCAAGCTTGCCGGGCAGCGTCATGCCTTCAAGAGCGCCTTTGCGCAAAACTGAGTCCTTGGCAGCTTTGGCGGCTTTGCGGGCGCGAAGAGCCAGTATGGATTTATTTATGATTGCCTTGGCCTCATCAGGATTTTCTTCAAGGAATAAAGCAAATGCGTCTCCAAAAACCGTAGCCACGGCGCCTTGAGCTTCAGTGGAGCCGAGCTTGCCTTTTGTCTGTCCCTCAAACTGAATTTCGCGAAGTTTGACTGACACGACAGCCATCAGGCCTTCCAAAACATCATCTCCCGTAAATCCTCCATCGGCTTCTTTGACCATATTATTCTTTTTGGCGTATGTATTTAAAATTCTGGTAAGAGCCGTCTTAAAGCCGGTAACATGAGTGCCTCCTTCCTGGTTATAAATATTATTGGCAAACGGCACGATAGTCGCGCTTATGTCATCCACATATTGGAGAGCAACTTCCACTCCCACTCCGTCCTGCTCGCGTTCAACATAAAATACGCTCTTGTGTATCGGCTTCTGCAATTTATTGTAAAATTTGACTAAAGAAACCAATCCTCCTTCAAAATAAAAAGTTGTTGATGGAACTTCAAGCTCAAGTTCCCTAAACCAAAATATGTCATTGAAATTTTTCTTCTCTTTGCTGCCTGTAAGCGGATCCCACTCGCGGGCGTCAATTATGTCTATGCGAAGACCTTTCACAAGATACGCCTGCTGGCGCAGATGATTGATTATCGTATTCCAATCAAATCTTATCTGCTTGAAAATCTCCTGGTCGGGTTCAAAAGAAATAATAGTGCCATGCTCTTTGGAAGAACCGACTTTTTTAACTGCGGCTTTTCTTTTGCCTTGGGAATATTCCTGAACATATTTCCCTCCATTGAGATGAACTTCGGCCTTAGTGTAAATGGAAAGAGCATTGACTACGGACGCTCCTACGCCGTGCAAGCCGCCGGAAATTTTATAGCCGCTTTTCTCTCCACCAAATTTGCCTCCGGCATGCAAAGTCGTCATGACTGTTTCAAGAGCTGAGACCTTGGTTTTGGAATGTATGTCAACCGGTATGCCGCGCCCATTATCAGCTACTCTGACAGAATTGCCAGGCAATAATACAACTTCAATGCGATCACAAAACCCTCCCATGGCTTCATCGCGTGAGTTGTCAAAAATTTCCCAAACTAAGTGATGCAAGCCCTCAATGCCGGTTGAACCAATGTACATTCCCGGGCGGCGACGAACTGGCTCAAGGCCCTCAAGAACTAAAATTTCATCAGCTCCATATTTGACTGTTTTTTTTCCGCCGGCTAGCTGATTTTTTTCTTCTTTGTTTACCATAAAATAATAGAAATGCCTTCTTAATAAGGCCTTTTTCTATGTGTATTATACCAAAATTAACTATAAAATGCCAGCATATTTATAAACAATCACTCATCTTATCTGCCAGCCGAGAGACTCTATTTTTTCGCTTATATTTGCCATTATGGCATTAACTTCATTATCAGTCAGAGTTCGATCAAAGGACTGAAAAACAAGATGAAATGCGTATGATGTTTTGCCTCCTTTGGTGAACTGGTCAAAAAGTTTTGGTTCATTAGCAAGCAAATCCGTGCCAAATTCATGATAAATACTTTTTAATTTGTCAGAATTAATTCCTTCCGGCACCCAGACAGCTATGTCGCGGGCAATGAATGGATACAAACTCCATGGTTTGAAAATTTTAACTTCATCAGAATTTAAATTTTCAGGTCCTCGGATCTCCTCACTGATACTTTGTTTTTTAAAAGAATCAGCTCGGCCAGACCGTGAAAATTCAAATTCTGATTTCGTTTTTGATGAAGTAAATTTATCCAATGTCATTTCTTTAATTTCTTTTTTGTCAGCATAGGCAACATGAATTTCTTCCCCGCCCGCATCGCCTTGCGAAGCATGGCGGGCAGGCCTATTTTTAGCAAATATTGTTCCAATTTCAAAAATTTTTATTTCAGAAAGTCCAAGAAGGGGCATATTCAATTTATTGAATTCATAGGATTTTTTTATTCCATCAGAAAGATTTGTACGTAGGAATTTCTTATCGCTTGCGCTCGCCAGCACTTCTATGTCGCCCTTATCGGCAAACGCGTAAGTCATGACCTCTCTATATCCTAAAGAAACAAGGTTTCTTTTAATATGAGATATTTTGATATATGTTTCATTTTCTTTTGGAATAAAATCAATTTTAGGAATTGATGGCTTAATCTTATCGTATCCAACAATACGTCCGATTTCTTCTACCATGTCTTCAGGAATATTTAAATCTAAGCGAAGCGAAGGTACTTTTATTTCCCACATATCAGACATGCGGGAAAAATCATAAGAATAATTTTTTAATATTGTTTCTATCTCTCCATTTTTTATATTGCTTCCAAGTTTTTTATTTATTATCTCTGTTTTAAAAGATAGCTTTTTTTCTATTTGTTTGTGCGGATACATATCTACAATATCTTCAAATTGCGCATCTGGCAAAAATTCCAAAAGCAGCGCTGAAAGTTCAAGCATGGCAAGATCGCCAAGTGTTGGAGACAGATCGTTCTCAAATCGCTTGGCTGAATCGCTTAAAAGTTCAAGCCGGCGAGCGGTCTTTCTGACTGCTGCCGGATCAAAGTTGGCAACTTCAAGAACAATTTCTGTCGTGGTATCGCTAATACCGGAATCAGCACCGCCTTTTACTCCGGCAAGCGCAAGCGATTTCACGCCATCACTAATAACAACATCTGTATCTATAAGCTTAGCTACAATACTATCTCGGCCGACAACAGGCAATTTTTCGCCATTTTTAGCTTTTGTAATAACGATTTTTTCACCAGAGAGTTTCTTCAAGTCAAAAGCATGGCACGGCTGGCCGCAATCATACATGACAATATTCGTAGCATCAACTACATTATTAATGCTCCTCTGGCCTATTGATTCCAAATAATTAACTACCCATTCCGGAGAAGGGCCAATTTTAATATTGCGAATGATTCTTCCCATATAACGGCGGCATTTGTCTGACTGAATGTCTATTTTTAAATTAGTTTCTTTAGATACCTGGGCTTTATACATTGGTTTTGGATCCTTAAATGGAATTCCAAGCAACCCTGATAACTCAATAGATATGCCTTGGTGGGAAAGCAGGTCATGGGTGCGGTTTGGCAGAATGCCAAGATCAAATATGAAATCGCCGCCAGGCAGCTTCTCAAAATTTTCAACTTCACAAAGGTGATATGTAAAAATATCCGCCAAACGATGCGGTTCCGGAATATCTGGTATATATGATTTGAGCCATTTGTAAGATACTTTCATAATTATTAAAATTGATTCAAACGAAGATCTCCTTGATAAAAAATTCTGACATCGGGAATATTCCAGCGAATCATCGCTATGCGGTCAAGGCCTCCGCCAAAAGCGAAACCTTGAACTTTTCCCGGATCAAGACCCGCATTGCGAAGAACATTCGGATGAATCATTCCTCCTCCCATCATTTCAAGCCATCTGCCATTAAATTTGGCATGAACTTCAACGGACGGTTCGGTAAACGGGAAAAAGCTCGGTCTGAATTCTATTTCCACATCTTCTCCGAGAACTTTTTTATAAAATTCAATAAGTATGCCTTTTAAGTTGGCAAGATTAATATCTTTTCCAATCATTACGCCGTCAACTTGATAGAACTGCATTTCATGGGTAATATCGGTCGCTTCATTGCGGAATACTTTTCCGACAGAAATAAAAGCTCCTGTATCTTTGCCTTCCTTTGCCAATCTTTCAAGCATGCGTATAGAAACGCTTGTGGTGTGAGTGCGAAGCACCAAATTAGAAGCAGAAAAAGAAGTTTTTTCGCGGTCTGGTGAACCAACCCGAGGACCCGAAAAAACTTCTTTTTCTGCTGGAGATTTAATCCAAAAAGTATCCTGCATATCGCGGGCAGGATGATCTTTGGACACATTTAAAGCATCAAAGTTATACCATTCTGTTTCAAGCTCAGGACCCATGGCAATTTCAAATCCAAGTTTTGAGAATACAGAATATGTTTCTTCTTGAAGCAAAGTTAACGGATGCAAACTTCCCTTTGGTATATCTTCCATAATTAAAATAATAGCATTTTAAGGCCTTTTTTCAATATAATATTAATTCGGCAATCATATCCCTTAAATGACAAAATTCGCACTCCTTGTCATCGCAGCGCTTATCCCAGAATGAAAGCGAGAGTATTTCATCGGCCACGCGATATATGACCAGCTTCAATTCTTCGACATCCTTATCATTTATTTCAAAAACTTCTTTATGGTATTTGCCGTTATCTCCCGGTTCAATGAAATCTATCGTTCCGGATTTCATATCATACTTGCCATCGCCGTAATTGTTCAGAAGCAATCTGTAAAAAACAAGCTGGCGATGATAATCGCCGTTCGCATTCTTGGTTTTGCCCAGAAGTTCATTGCGAGTTTTCGGTTTTCCGGTCTTATAATCGACGACATTGACGGCATTGCCGCCGATAAATTCAACCTTATCCAATACGCCGGTTAAGCGGATTTCCGGCGATAATATTACGCCATTGATGCGGAATTCGCTTTCCGTATTTCTCTCCCATAAGCCATTGTAAGCGTCATACCAGCCGGAAAGAGAATGACTGCCCTTTTCCAAAAGTTCTTTATATTCGGTTTCAGCTATCGGCTGCCTGCCAAGAGCCATAATAAAGTTTTTAATTAAAAATTCTTTGCCTATATCCTCTTCTTTCCACATGCTGAAGAATTCTTGCAGCGCCGCATGAATGGCAGTTCCATAGGACAAATATTTTTCCGGAGCGGTCGGGATGCGGATTAAATTGCGATAAAAATATTTCCATGGGCAAGACAGATAATTATTCAGCGCCGAGACCGAAAGGCCGTTTTTTAAGAATAAATCACGGACAAAATCTTTATCTTTCAAATTATGAGCTTCATGCATTTCAGGCATAAATAATATTTCTTTTTTTAGAAGAGCTTCCGATTCATAAGGAGCGGTGTCTATTTCAGCCACTAAATTATTATCAATTTCCAAGATAAACGGGCTTGGCAACTGTTCACGCCCGTCATCGCTTTCTTTGGCATAGGAAATGCCGACCCACTTTTTAGCTCGAGTAATCGCAACATATAAAAGACGGCGATCATCGTCCTCGCTTGAACCAGCCGCATCAGGCAGTCCAGAACCCAGATCATAAACGCGCTCTAACATAGGCAAGCGATCAATGTCGCGGCGACCGCCAAGATGGCCGGAATAGCAATTGACTACATAAACATATTCAAATTCCAGCCCTTTTGACTTGTGAATCGTCATCAAGCGTATTCTGCCGGACGGTATGCGAGAACGGTTCTTTTTGATAAATAAATTATGCTTGGCTATGGTATCAAGATAAGAGAAAAAATCTTCAAGTTCGGCTTTCGGATTCGACTCAATCAATAATTTAATTTCGTCGATAATGCTATTGATAGCGTCAAGGCGGTCCTCCCTGCCAGACGAGGACAGTATATCCTCCAGCATTCCAGTATCGCGCAAAACTTCAGGTATGAATGCGAGCAGTTCCATATTATGGCTTTTGCTGACAAGATTGGAAAATAATTCGCAGAAATTTAAGAATTGCTTAACTGATTTGACACCGGCATCATTGAGCAATTTCTTGTCAGATATTATTTCCCACAAGCCGATGCGCTTGTCGCTGCCATGAGCATGCATATTATCCGCTTTGCGTATAACTCTATAGACATCAAGCGGCGGAAGCTTGAATATATTCAAATGCAATACATAGGCAAGCGCTGCGCCGCGCTCATGCTCGCGAAGCGAACGGAGAATGAGAAGCAGTTTTTTTACGTCAGGATCCGAGAACAAATCAAGGTCGGATTCAATAACGTAAGGCACGCCGAACTTTTCCGCCAAAGATGCGAATAAAAATGCGTCCTTATTATTGCGGTATAATATGGCGATTTCGCTCGGTTTTACGCCATTATCTATGCGTTCCTTGATATTCTTAATCACAAAATAAGTTTCGGCAAAAGCGGTTTGAAACGGATATAAATGCACAAGCGAGGAATCTTTATTTTTATCTGAAACGGAAAAAAGCTTGGCGCCGCCCGAATTTATAAGGCCGCCTGAAGCATCAAGAATATTCTGAGTCGATCTGTAATTATCGGTCAAAGTAATAAGCTTGGCATCGGGATAAAGCGCGCGGAAATAATAAAAGTTTTCAAGCGATGCGCCTTGAAATCGGAATATGGCCTGCTTGTCATCGCCGACGATGAAAAGATTCGGATTAGGCGCATGATATTTGGCCAAGAGCTCTAATATCTTATTTTGAGCATTATTCGTATCCTGATGCTCATCAACAAGAAAATACTGATATCTTTCCTGAAGAATAAGAAGCAGAGATTCATCGGATTTTAAAGCTTTCAATACTTCCATTATCATATCGGAGTAATCATAAATCTTATTATTTGAAAGCTTATCCTGATAGGACTTATACAGTATGGACAGCTCGCGATTTTTCTTTATTTTCTTTTCAATTTTCTGATAATCGCCTTTCATCTTGCCGCTATACGGCCCTTTGACATGGAATTTATCCGGCAATATTTCAAAAGCTGCTTGTTCTCTGTTGACAAGATCAATGAATGAATTTTCGTCCACGCCCTCGCGCTTAAGCTCATTAATGGATGACAAGATATCGCGGACATAAAAATATCTGTCACCGAAAGGCGACAATAAGGATAATGAGCTGTTTGCCATATGTTCGTCGATTAATTTTTCAATTAGAGCTATTTGATCAACTTCAGTCGACGGCTTTGAACCTATAATCCTCGGAAAGTGCTCGGGATTTTCACTGATAATATTTTGGCAAAAGGAATGGAATGTGGCGATGCTAACCTGATAGGCGCGCGAACCGATAAGCTCTGATAATCTTTTGCGCATGGCCTGCACGCCGGCATCGGTAAAAGTGAGGGCTAAAATATTTTCCGGGCTCGCATCCGTTTTTTTTAAGATATTCCCTATGCGAAGCGTAAGTATCTGGGTTTTGCCAGTACCCGGCCCCGCCACCACCATCACTGGGCCTTCTATCGCATCTACGGCTTCTTTCTGCGCTTTATTCAATTTTTTGTAGGCCTCGCCAAAAATAAGATTGCTCATAAATTCATTATACCGCCAGTGGCCAATAAAAAGAAAATTCCTGATAATATAAGCTATAGATCCACTTTTTTCGCAAGAATTTCATTTCCAAACCATCTTCGAACAAATTCTTTAAACGTCTCAGTTTCTTTAGTTACTAGTATAGATAAGCTACCATTATGTGAAAAGAATTTTTCTCTTTCGGGAAATTCTTTAAAATAATCTTCCAGATATTTGGGAATTAAATCTTCCTGATAAATCCACTCTTTAATAGAAGGAAAAGCTTTTTTGAAATCATTGCGCACAATTCCATAATGAGTGCAAAGCAATGCTCCTCTTGTGATATCATTTGGCACTTTATCTTTAAAAGAAGAAATATATGAATATGTATCTCCCCCATTTTCTATAAGATAGGCAAGTTCGGGCATTGGAATTTTTATATAATTTTTAATATGCGAATTTAAGAACTTCTCATATACTTCCGATTCGCATGTGCGAGGCGTGGCAAAAATCACAACAGTATTGTCGTTACCTAAAGATTCCACTGTCGGGCGAACTATGCCGAAAAGAATTTTTCCAGGATATTTAATGTCTTTCCAATCTTTCAATCTGTCATAAATAGTAGAGCTGATAGTATTGCAAGCAAGCACAATTCCAGAGCAATTCTTCTTTCCATATAGAAAATCGAGCGCTTTAGTAGCAAGCAGAAAGAGTTCGTCTGGAGTTTTATTACCATAAGATACATTTAACTGATCACCCAGAAATATATAATCATATTCCGGCAGAGCTTCCTTTAAATGCTTCAATATCCATAATCCGCCAAGTCCTGAATCAAAAACGCCTATATTCATGAAGCTATTCTAACATATTTTTTAATCAATCCGACTTTAATATAGTTACCAGCTTTGAAGCAAGGCCGGTATATGACAAAGGCGTCAATTTTTTAAGTTCTGATTTTAATTGCGGAGAAACTTTCAAACTGTCTATGAATTTCGCAAAATCATTCATAGATACTTTCTTGCCGCGAGTAAGTTCTTTGAGGGCCTCATAAGGTATCGGATAACCTTCTCGCCGCAAGATCGTCTGGATCGCTTCGGCTATGATTTCCGGATGCGATAGCAAATCATCTTTAATCTTCTCTTCATTGGCGCTGATTTTGCTTAAACCCTTTTCAAGTGCAAGATAAGCCACATGCGAGTGCCCGAATGCCGTACCAAATGTTCGCTTAACAGTTGAATCAGACAAGTCGCGCTGAAGCCGGGAAATCGGCAATTTCTGCGAGAAAAATGAAAACAGCGCGTTTGCTATGCCAAGGTTGCCTTCGCTGTTTTCAAAATCAATTGGATTGATTTTATGCGGCATAGTCGATGATCCTACTTCGCCTGCTTTCGGCTTTTGAATTATGTATCCGTCGCTGATATATCGCCAGATATCTTGATTAAAATCCAAAAGAATAGCATTGGCGCGCCTGATAATATCGAAAAGTTCCGCGTACGTGTCATGAGGTTCGATCTGGGTCGTAATTAAATTGGCTTCAAAAGAAACATGCGCTATTTTGCCGATGTGATCTGCAAAATCTTTGGAAAATTTTATCCAATTTGCCTTTGGATAGGCGGAGACGAAAGCATTATAGTTGCCAGTCGCGCCGTTTAATTTTATTAAAATTTTATTGGAAGAAAGCTGATCAATCTGGCGATTCAATCTGGCGATATACACCGCGAATTCTTTGCCAAGAGTCGTTGGGCTGGCTGGCTGGCCGTGAGTGCGGGCAAGCATGGGCAAAGATTTGTATAATTTTGAAAATGATTGCAGTTTGTTTTTTATATCAATAAGCTCTGGAATAATGGCATCTTTGCAAGCGAGTGAAAGTATTAATCCATAAGCGCAATTATCCGTATCTTCAGATGTCAGCCCGAAATGCACCCATTCAATAATATCTTTCAAGCTGGTGCTCTGTAAATTTTCCTTTATGAAATATTCAACCGCTTTGACATCATGATTTATCGCCGCTTCAAAATCCTTGATTTTTTTATACGATTTATCGTCAAACTTTTCATACAGCAAGCGCAATATTTTTATTTCATTAGAAGTAAATTTCCTGAGCCCTGTTATATTCGCGCTAGATAAGCGAATTAAAAATTCGCATTCCACCATAACGCGATATTTCATTAATGCCTGCTCGGAAAAATACGGCGAAAGCGACCTGGTTTTCTCGTAATATCTGCCGTCCAAAGATGATATATTTTCGCCTTTCATAAAATATGTTTACTTTATTTTGCTTAAATTGTTTTTAATGCGCTCCATTATCGGCCGTGAAAAATCATGCAGAAACGGCTTGCCTGTAATCGTTTCGTATATCTCAATATAACGCCTGGAAAGCTCGGCGACAAGTTCAATCGGTGCTTCAGGCAGCACTTTGTCATTATACGGATCGCAGTGTTCTTTAAACCATAAGCGTAGAAATTCTTTGTCAAAATATTCAGGTTCAAGCCCCGCATTGAAGCGTTCATTATAGCTGTTGGCCTTCCAATAACGCGATGAATCAGGCGTATGTATTTCATCAATCAGAGTCAACTTGCCGTCTTCATCAATGCCGAATTCATATTTAGTATCGACAAGAATCAACCCGCGAGACAATGCTATTTCTTGTCCTCGGATAAATAATTCTTTGGCTATGCGTTCAACTTCGTCGGCCATTTCTTTAGCAAGCAATCCTTCGGAAACAATTTCGGCAGGAGTAATCGGGCGATCATGCTCGTCTGATTTTGTCGTCGGAGTAAAAAGCGGTTCTGGAAGCTTTTGATTTTTCTTCAGTCCTTCAGGCAATATAAAGTTACCGAAATCGCGCTTGCCGTCCTTGTAATGAGTCCAAAGCGACGTGCCAGTTACTCCGGTAATATATCCGCGGACAACAGCTTCAATAGGAAGCGGCTTGCATTTCTTGGCTACAAGCACATTCGGGTCAGGCACGCTTAAAACATGATTCTGTATGATATCTTTGGTATTTTCAAACCAAAAAGCGCTGATCTGATTCAGAACTTCCCCTTTGAAAGGTACATGTGCAATAATTCTATCGAATGAAGAATGGCGGTCGGTTGAAATAAGTATTATTTTATCCGGATTAATATACACATCACGCACTTTGCCGACTTTTTTTTGTCCAATACCAGCAAAATTCGTTTCTGTTATGACATCGCCTATATGCTGTTTTATTTTTTCTATATCCATATATATTAATAAATAATTTTTTTATTGGCAGTTAATTTTGAAATTATGGAAACCTGAGGTTTATTTTCTTTGGTTATTCTTCCGGCAACTTTGGCTTGTATATTAAACTCTTGAGCTCTTTTTATGCAGTAATCGGCATCTTTCTCGTCTATGACAAGCAGCATTCCTTGCCCGCCATGCCATACTTCATAAAATTCTTCATCAGTCAATTTGCGCCATTCCGCGCAATCTCTCATAATCTGCGGAGGATCCCATAAATCGGTAAGCAGGGCGGAAAGCCCTCGCTGGAAAAGAATATCTTTGGCAAACTTTTCTTTTAAAGCTCCGCCAGAAAGATGAACAATTAAGTGGATTTTAATTTCCGGCTTGAAATCCTCAGCAAACCATCCGTGCAGAGTATTGATAAACATATCATAAAGAACAGAAGGAGTTGCCGCCAGTTTTATGCTTTCTTTCGCATCTTTATTTGCCCACCATTTTTCGCCGAATTTTTCTTTCAGAGCTTTTCTCAATGAACTTATTCCATTACAGCGAAAACCGTTTTCTTTTAAGGCGATAATCGTCTGCCCCGGCGCCAAAGTATCGCCTGTAATCATTTTGTCTTTATGGTAGGCGCCGATCATCGTGCCGGACCAATTCAATTTGGTTTTGGAGTCGGATATTTCAGAGCCGATAGCATCTCCCATTTGGGCGGTTTCGCCTTTCAAGACCACGATTTTGCTTTGTTTTGCCACTTCGCCTAATCCCAAAATGGCGCTTTTGTATGTCTCACTCACTTCATCCCCTTCATTTCCGATAGAACTTGTATCAAAAACATTTATAAAAACAAGCGGGATTCCGCCGAAACGGGTAATGTCGCTTGAAGTCATCGCGATAATGTCGTATGCCGCCAGATGATGAGTTTTGGCTGCATCAATAATGATGCCTTTCGTGCCAATGCCATCGGTAGACGCTTCAATGGAAAATCCAGCTGGCAGGTTTTTAAAATTAAAAGGCCGAGGTCCGCGGAAGTTACCGCCAGAGAGATCATGCACTTCTATATATGGAGAATTATTATAACTTGCTTTACAAATTGATCCGGCGAAACTGCTAAAAGAAGATTCTTCTTCAACATCAACTCCGTCTTGCGAATAGATTTTCTTCTTTGTTAGTTCGCTCATTTTTTATTTTCTTCCAGATAATTTTTAACTCCAATTTCAGAAAGTTTATCACCTTTAGTTTTAACTTCATCATTCATCTTTTTCTTGTAGTTTATCATTTTATCTAAAAGATCCTTATCAGAAAGCGCCAATATTTGAATAGCAAGCAGAGCGGCGTTCTTAGCGCTATCGATGCCTACTGTCGCCACAGGCACGCCGGGTGGCATCTGGACAGTTGATAGAAGCGAATCAAAGCCATCTAAGGTTTTCGCTTTAACAGGAAGACCGATAACTGGAAGCGGTGTCAATGATGCAATTACGCCTGCCAAATGAGCTGCTCCGCCTGCACAGGCAATAATAACTTTTAATCCATTAGACAATGCAGAAGTCGCATAGGCATGAACTAATTCAGGGGCTCTGTGAGCTGATGCAACTGTTATATCGTATGACACTCCAAATTCTTCTAATAAAATTGAAGCCCCAGAAGCAACTGAAAGGTCAGAATCTGACCCCATAACTATTCCCACTTTTGCATCTTTTTTCATAATGTGATTTTATCATTTCAAGAGAAATGTAACAAGCGCAAAAAAAAGACCTTTTTAAGAAGATCTTTTTTTATTTTTGACTATGTTCATAAGTGCTGTCATAATCATTGCCATTATCAATCTTCTCAGGATTATGATCAGAAGATTTTAATATTTTTGCACTTTCACTTCCTTGAAGATCAAATACTTGATTCTCTACATGCATACAATTATGAATTTAATTTATTTTCCTGAATCATAACAAATGTCCGCCTTGGTGTCAAATTATTTCTTCAAATATTTTAGCGCTTTTTGCCCTATATCGCGCCGGTATTGCATGCCATCAAATGAAATTTTTGATACGGCTTCATAGGCACTTTTGAGCGCTTCTTTTAAAGTATTACCTATTGCGCTTACTCCAAACACACGTCCGCCATTTGTCACAAAATTTCCATTTTCATCAAGCTTCGTTCCAGCATGAAAAACAAAAATATTTGAATTATTTTCTGCTTCTTTTATTCCAGAAATAATTTTGCCTTTTTCATAATTCCCCGGATATCCGCCTGAAGCAAGCACTATTGTGCAAGCAAAAAGCGGTTTCCATTTTATATTAATAGTGGAAAGTGTGCCATTTATGCAAGCTTCAAATATATCCAGAATATCGGTTTCCAAAAGCCGCATGTAACTTTGCGTTTCGGGGTCGCCGAAGCGGGCATTGTATTCAAGTATTTTGGGACCATCTTTTGTAAGCATCAATCCCGGATAAAGTACGCCGACAAACGGCATTCTTTGCGCATTCATGGAAGATAATGTCAGTTTGATAATACTGCTTTCTACATCCGCCATAATATCATCCGTTACAAACGGCAACGGCGCAATCGTTCCCATACCGCCGGTGTTTAATCCCATATCTCCTTCGCCGATTCTTTTATGATCTTGCGATGGCGGGAAAATTGAATATGATTTGCCGTCAGAAAACGCATGCGTTGATATTTCAATGCCTTCCAAAAATTCTTCAATCACGACTTCATTGCCTGATTCGCCGAATATTTTTTTTACCAAAATATCAGAAAGGGCCTCTTTGGCTTCTTCGTAATTGGCGCAAATAAATACTCCTTTGCCTAGAGCCAGTCCGCTTGCTTTAATTACAATAGGCAATTTTTGATTATCTAAATATTTAATGGCCTCATCAAAATCAGTAAAAGTTTTAAAGCTGGCAGTTGGTAAGTTATAGGTCTCCATAAAATGCTTGG
Source organism: Minisyncoccota bacterium (assembly GCA_035510575.1). Lineage (GTDB taxonomy): Bacteria > Patescibacteriota > Minisyncoccia > Phycocordibacterales > UBA9973 > UBA8515. Next base: position 134,110 of record DATKGV010000004.1, read on the forward strand.
CAAATGCTTTTGATGATTCAAGTTGAGCCGCTGCTTTGGTAGGTCCGAAAATTTTCAAGCCATTTGCCGTAAATATATCAACTATTCCAAGGGCAAGCGGGTCATCCGGAAGCGCCAATGTCATATCTATATTTTCTTTTTTGGCAAAATCAAGCAACGCATTAATATCAGTCGCTTTTATATCCACATTCTTTCCCAAACTAGCTGTACCTCCATTCCCCGGCGCAAAAAATAACTCTTCTGCGCGCGGCGACTGCGCAACTTTCCATCCTATCGCATGCTCCCGTCCCCCGCTTCCAATGATTAAAATTTTTAGTTTGTTCATAAATAATTTAATTTCTCTTAGTGCTACAAACTCTGCACGTGCAGAGTTTGTAGCATTTTGTTATTTTAATACACCTCTTGTTGATAACACTTTTCACAATAAATAATTTCTGGCCTCTCAGGTGCATAACTTGTCTCAAATTCCACTTGGCATTTTCCTTGATGAATATGAGTGGTTTTATCGCACATGCATGATCTATGCCAGAGTTTCATGGGGTTTCTTTGAGCTAGTCGCTCATAGTGCCGACAGTTAGGACAGAGATGAGGTAATGGCAAGTTCATTCTCTTGTAGAATTGAAGCTCTTCAGGGATGATCTTGAAGGCCTCGGTGCATTGTTGGTTACAGGTTCCTTTATGATTACATTCTATGACTTTACCTATGATGTCGTCTGTTATGTCTTTTATGTTATCGGGAATGTCTTTATTGTATATATCTATCTCATAGTTTCTTTCTTCTTTGTCTTTCCATTTGTAACCTTGATTTAAAGCTTGTTCTTTAGTTAATGGGAAGTACTCTTGAGCTATTGTTTCGTTGTAGCAGAATGGTGATAGTTCGCTTGGGAAGAATTCTCCATATTTATATATTCTACCTTTACTATCTATGTAGGGCATATCGTTCATGTGCTTGATGATTTTGGGGACTAATTCTTCATATTCTTCTTTGGTGTATTGACGGTTTAGGATGCAGAATTGATTACTCTTTAAACTAGTACACCCAAACAAATCAGAAGAAGACGCACAAAAATCTGAATAAAAAACATTTCTTAGATTTTTTAATCCATTATTTGCAAATAATAAATTATAGCTATTATTTGCTCCCCCTCCGGAAAATTCATAAATTAATTCGCAATCCGCTATATTATTACCTTCATAACAATCTTTGGATCCATAACACCTAAATATATTTTTTGTATTTTCGATATTATATGCATCAAAAGACATTTTTGCATTTTTTGCATTAGATAATTCATCGCCTGTACTACTTGTAGATTTTATTATTTGAGCGTATTTACGAGGAAATTTTTTCATAATATTTTCAAATTCTTCTTTTGTTTTTTGGATATTTCTAAAACTACCAAAATCAAAAGTTTTAATTTTCTCTTTATACTCTTTCTCATTAAGTTGTATGTTGTTAAAAACATATTTTTTATTTCTTAACCCTACTGAACAAAAACAATTCTGACAATCAATACAATCAAAAAGAAAAGATGAATCAATGCAATTTCGGCAAAGTATCAAAAAAGACGAATTATAGTTATTTTCTCCTCGAATATTTTCATAGCATAAATTAGAGTTAATAAGACTCAAGCTATCAAAAACATCTTTGGATCTATCAATGCTTTTGCAAAAAAATATATTTTCCGAATTATTTACCGAAAATGATAAGTAAAGATTTTTACTTTCGCCAATTATATTGGAATATTCGCTATTTAAACAATTTCTGTTGAATAAGTTAGGTCTTGGAACTTTTTGATTTAATTCTTTCAATTGTTCAAAGAATGATTTAGAAAAATCATATTTTAAACCAAACGACAAAGGGTCCCAATTGTCGGAATACCAACAATTTATGCAATATATGGGAAAAGAAGAATTCTGATGGTACATAGTTATGCCTTTTTTACCACAAATACCGCAAGTAAAATGATAAAGTGATCTTTCGTTACGAAATTGAATACGGCGCATTGTTCTACATTCAAAACAAAAAGTCGGCAGAGGAACTTTTATTTTTTCATAAAAAGAAAAGTCGTCTAGCTCAATAATAAAGTTGTTTTTGCAATTTTGGCAGATTTTAGTTTCTGAATTCATGCGTAAATTATAACCCCAAAAACCCTCTTCTACAAGTGCTACAAACTCTGCACGTGCAGAATTTGTAGCATATTATTTTTGATTAATATATAATATGAACATGTCTATTGTTATGGAAATTTTAGAAGAACTTTGGAACACTGAGCTTAATTATAAAGGAATTAAAGTAAATATTTTTGGTATTCCTCGTTTTAAACAATATTCATCTAAAAGCGTTAGGGCAACTATTGATCGCCTAAAAAGAAAGGGCGTCATAGAAAAAGAATTAACTGGAATAGTACTCTCAAAATATGGCAAAGAATATGTCAGAAGAAAAATTGATTCATTAAAACAATTTGATAGACCAGAAAATATATCTAAAGATAAAAATCTTCTAGTAATGTTTGATATACCTGTTGAGAAAAAAGGGGAACGCGAATGGTTCCGATGGCATCTCAAAAAATTTGGTTATATTATGATTCAACATAGTGTATGGGTTGGACCATCTCCCCTACCCAAAGAATTTCTTGATTATGTTAAAAGTATAAAACTTGATAAATGTATTAAAACTTTTAAACTTGAAAAACCTTATAAATAAGAATGCTACAAACTCTGCAGGTGCAGAGTTTGTAGCATTCTTGGAAAACGATTACATGAGATTATCCTTTCGGATACATCTTAATTGCAAGCTGTTTGCATTCTTCTAAAATTTTCTCTTCACTTGGTAATACAAGAGGTGTTTCGCGAATAAATTCTGAAACATTTCCATTGGCAAAATCGCGGAGAGTTTCAATCTGCACTTCATGCTCAATCGGAAGCACTCGCGCTTGGAGTATTTCTGCAGTATCGTTTTGAAATATTGGCACTTGCTTTCTTTTCACAATTTTTCCTTCATCAAAATCAACTGTAACTCTATGGGCTGTAGCTTCTGTCCAAAAATCTTTGTTCGTCCTGCGGACAAATTCCAGTCGCGCTTGGTGAACGCGCATTCCATACATTCCAACTCCGCCAAAGTCAGGTCGCCCTGTGTCCAATGGTCCTGGATGCTGATTGATAATCATATTTTTGTAGGCCTCTATGACATTGCTTGGCGTTTTAACTAGCCAGCCATATTGGCCGATAAAATCAACATTTCTCTTCTTGCATTCGGCAAGAATAGCTTCTCCATATAAGCTGTTATCAGCAAATGCTTTTGGATTTAAAACTAGAATATCTTTTTCTTTAATGCCGAGATCGAGCGCTTTTTGTATTCCTCCAATTCCCTCTTTGCTGGCAATAACAAGAGCAGGAACAACGCCTTGCAAAGCATTATCTTTGCAGGCCTTTATAATTGCCTGCATAGTAGTTCCGCCGCCAGATATGAGCAAAGCGATTTTCATAAAAATTATTCGTAATGGATATTATAATTGACTTCTTCTTTTCTTTCTAAAATATCAATCGGATAAACGCCGGTAAAAGCCGATAATGAAAAATTTTCTTTCGGGAGCCCTGTGGCCTTGACCATGCCGTCAATTGACAGGAATGACAAAGAAGTCGCTCCCAAATATTCTCTTGTCTCTTCTATTGTTCTTTGCGAGGAAATCAAATTAACTTGCTTGGGAGTATCAATGCCGTAAAAATCAGGAAATCGGACAGGCGCCGAACTGACCATAAAATGCACTTCTTTGGCGCCGGCATCAAAAAGCATTTTGACTATCTGCTGGCTGGTCGTGCCCCGCACGATAGAATCATCAACGACTGCTACTCGCTTTCCTCGTATTGTTTCTTCAAGCGGAGTCAGTTTCATTTTGACCTTCTGCTCGCGATTTGCCTGTGTCGGTTCGATGAATGTGCGATGTATGTAGCGATTTTTGACTAAAGCCATTTCAAACGGTATGCCTAATTCCTGCGAATATCCGATTGCCGCCGGAATTGCGGTTTCCGGCACGGGTATTACGATGTCAACTTCTTTCTTGTGTTCCTGCGCTAATATTTTGCCGAAATTCTTGCGGACTTCATAGACCGATTTGCCCATTATGACGCTGTCATAGCGAGCAAAATAAACGAATTCGAAAATATCAAACTTCGGTTCAGCTTTTTTGAGAATTTTGCTTTCTATCCCATTTTTCGTGATAATCACCATCTCGCCGGGACTGACATCTCGCAAGAATTTTGCGCCGACAGTACGAAAGGCGCAAGTTTCAGAAGCCACGACTATTTCATTTTTATCCGATTTGCCGATGACAAGCGGACGAACGCCGCAGTAATCGCGAAATGCCACCAGGCAGTCGCATGATAAAGCCACGCATGAAAATGCTCCGGTAAAAAGCGGATAGGCCTTTTCTACGGCAATCGGCAAAGAAAATCCGTCATCCATGTAAGCTCCGATGGCTTTAGACATTAATTTAGAATCAGAACAATCTGAAATATCTTCGCCTCTGTCGCTTAAGAATTGAATAAGGGCTTTGGCGCTGGGAAGATTGCCATTATGGGCGAATGCCATTTTGCCTTTATACATTATGGGCTGCGCATGCTGTATGCCTAAACCGCGCGAAGTCGAGTAGCGATTATGCCCTATCGCCGCAAATCCTGGAAGCTCTTTAAGAATTTCTTCCGTATAAATCTGGCTGACAAGCCCTGTTTTCTTGTATAAAAATATATTCGAGCCGTCGGTCGTTGCAATGCCAGAATGCTCTTGGCCCCTATGCTGAAGAGCGAACAATCCGAAATAGGCCTGGCGAGCCGCATCGCTTCCATCCCAGATTCCGAAAACCGCGCATTTTTCATTTAGTTTATTATTCATTATTTTTTAAAATAATTAACGGCATTCTTGAACAAAGTAAGGCCGGGCCCGTCTGCGGGAATATTTTTTTTCTTTCTTAATAAAATTTCTTTCTTTATCTGCCAATTCGGCATTTGCTGGAAGAACATGGCGCGCTCTGGATGAGGCATCAGCCCTAATACTCTCCCATTATACCCCAGTACTCCGGCAATATCTCGCATAGCGCCGTTTGGATTGGCTTTTAAATTCTGATACTTGCACATTTCGCCTTTTGTATAAATAAAAGCGATCTGTCTGCCTTTTCGCATTTCTTTATATTCTTTTTCTGAGATGACATATCGTCCTTCGCCGTGCGCTATAGGCAACGATATTTTCTTAAGATTGCCAAGCCACGGGCTCCTGCCAAGAACTTTAAGATCTACCCATCTATCTATATATTGTCCGCTTTCATTATGCGCGAGTCCGCCCGGAAGCAAACCGAGATTAGTGATTATTTGAAAGCCGTTGCATATGCCTATGGTCAAAGTGTCGCGATTGACAAACCCTTCCAATTCTTTCTTTAAATGATTTTTAATCTTATTGGCATAGGCCTTGCCGCTGCCGGTATCATCGCCATAAGAAAATCCGCCCGGAAATACGAGAATTTGGTATTTCAAAAACATTGCAGGATTTTTAATTAAATCATTTATATGCACAATATCTGCTTCCCCTCCCGCTTTCTCAAAAGCAAATTTTGTCTCTTCTTCACAATTAAGCCCATATCCGGACATTATGAGTGCTTTTGGCTTTTTAAAATTTTTTTTGTCTTTTTTCATATTATTCCATCTTATTTGAAAAATAGTTATACGATCCTGATAGTTTTTTAAGGTTTGTATCTATGACATTATTACCTTTTTCATCTTTGACAATCAGCTTCTTGTTGTTAGAAACAATCCCAATCTTTGCAAATGGAATATTTTTCATCAATTTTTCGAACGAAGCCACATTTTTCTTCCCAACTGTCACAACAATTCTTCCTTGGCTTTCAGAAAAAAGTTTTGAATCAATAGTTGTGGCTTTTCCTTTCATATTCTTTATTGAAATATTGGCGCCAAGCATGCCACCTATGCTTCCTTTCGCAAGCGCGCACGCAAACCCGCCAGAAGCAATGGAAATGGAAGATGCTATCAATTTTTTATATATCGCCTTCTCTAAAGCTCTATATATTTTTGTATTTTTCTTGAAATCTACTTTAGGCACATTATTGCCAATCTTTGAGGTATTATTCCCGGAAAGTAATTTAAAATATTCCGACGCGCCAAGCTCGTCGTGCGTTTCGCCGATTAGATATATGATATCTCCCGCCATTTTGAAATCGGGCGTAACGCATTTATTAATATCAGGAATAACGCCGATAGCCGAAATAAGAAGCGTAGGAGGTATGGAAATCGCAACGGGATTGCCTTTATCATCATAGCCCTTAAAATCATTGAACATGCTGTCTTTGCCTGAAATAAATGGCGTGCCATAACCGACAGCATAATCATAACAAGCGCGAACGGCTTTTATGAGTTCTGCCAGCCGATTTTTGTCATAAGAAGAGCACCAGCAGAAGTTATCAAGAATTGCCAGATTATCAAGCGATGCTCCGCAAGCGACTGCGTTCCTGATGGCCGTATCTATAGCGCAAGCAGCCATGTGATAAGCATTTATATCGGAATATGAAGGATATAAGCTGGATGAAAGCGCAACTCCTTTCATTGATGGCAATACCGGGCGGATGATTTGAGCGTCCGTATTGATGCGGCCGGCGCCGAATAACGGCTTGATAACCGATCCGGCCTGCACTTCATGATCGTACTGCTCGGATATCCATTTGAAGCTTCCGATATTGCCGGTCTTTAAAAGTTCCAGCAAATATTTCGTTCGTGAATTGCCTTTCGGCAAATCAGGTTCGGCATAATTTTTCGGCATAGCAAGCGATTCCAAGTGGCGATGAGGCAAGCCGTTATGCAAGAATTCCATTTCAATATCCATAATAATTTTGCCATTATGCCTGACAACGCAATGCGAAGAATCAGTGAATTCTCCTATTCGGCAAGCTAGCACCCCGCGGGACTCCATTAAATCATTGAATGCCTTCCATTTATCTTTTGGCACAGAAAGAGTCATGCGTTCCTGCGATTCAGAAATCCAAATCTGCCACGGCATAAGTCCGGGGTATTTAAGAGGCACTTTTTCAATATCAACAATTGCTCCGCCATATTTGCTGTTAGAAGAAAAAATTTCTTTAGCCATCTCGGCAACTGAACACGATAAACCGCCGGCGCCGTTATCGGTAATGCTGGTGTATAGCCCCAAGTTTCTCGCCTCTTTGACTATGGCATCGCTTAATTTCTTTTGAGTGATCGGATCGCCTATCTGGACAGCTGTCGCCGGACTTGATGAATCCATTGCCACAGACGAGAACGTCGCTCCATGAATGCCGTCAGCTCCGACTTTTCCTCCGATAATGACTATGTAATCGCCTTTTTGCGCGCATTTTTCATGAGACGGCTTGCCGTTGATAATTCTCGGCAAAAGACCGATAGTGCCGACAAAAACCAGTGGCTTTGCGCGAAATCTGTCATCATATCTGGCAAATCCAGAGACAGTAGGAATTCCAGAACAGTTGCCGCCGACATTTACGCCTCTGATAACTCCGTCAATAATGCGCTTCGGCGGAAGCATTTTTTGCGTGAGATTTTTGTCGCGAAATAGCGGCCTTTTGTCGTCGGGATTGCCAAAACAAAATCCGTACATATTTGCCACCGGCTTTGCTCCCATGCCAAAACCGATAGTGTCGCGATTGACACCGACAATGCCAGTAATAGCCCCGCCGAATGGATCAAGCGCCGATGGGCTGTTATGCGTCTCCACTTTGTGAGTAACCATAAAATCCTTGTCAAAAACAATTCCTCCGGAATTATCCGAAAATACTGAAATGCAAAAATCGTTCTTTCCTTTCTGCTTGCGAATAAGATTTGTCGCGCCCTTTATGTACGTCTTATATAATCCATCTTTTATATCATCAATCGAATTTGCAAATATCGTGTGCTTGCAGTGCTCGCTCCAGGTCTGCGCCAATGATTCCAATTCAATATCGGTCGGGTCACGCTGTAAATCTCTAAAATGTTTCTGAATTATTTTCATTGATGACAAGTCAAGAGCCAGCGGTCCGCGGCGCGAGCCTGCTTGCGCAGATAGGCCATCTCTATCTTGTATTCCTTCTTTTCCTATTTTTATAAGTTCATCGTCAGATACATTAAGAGGCACATTAATGACGGGAATTTTTTTAGGCAAGATAACTTGAGGCACTATAAGAGGCAAAGAATTATTTTTCTTAACAATGCCAGCTTCCGTAATTCCAAACCTTTCTATAAGCGGATTATGAAGAGACAAGGCGATTTTTTTCATATCAGATTCCGTGACATTGCCTGAAACGAAAAAAAGCCGCGAGGTATAGACAGCTTCATTCGCGCCAAGCGCGCGTCCTATGCAGTCGGAAATTTCTTCTTTGGCGGTTTGTCCGACATTATCCGTAACTCCCGGCAAAAAGCCGATTTCGCAGACAAAAGAAAAATCGCCTATTCCAGGCAATGTATTTATGCTATGCGTTTCAATGACGGGATTAGTTAAAGTAATGGCTGATTTTGCAAGTTCATCACTTGAAAGTTTGGCATCTATGGTATATGAATCAACCAAAGAAACATGCGCCACCTTGCCGTTAATATCAAGCTTATTGAATGATTTTTGATGCAATATCCCGCGACTATCTTTACCTTTTGGTGCAATATATATGCGCGAAATCATAATAGTAGTATTCTATTACATATTTTGATTTGCCACAACTATATTAGAATGTGTGATATGATATAAATTATGGAAAAGATAAATATCTACATAGATGGTAACAATTTATACCGATCGGCTAAAGAATTAGGATTTGAAATTGATTACAAAAAATTTAGAGGATGGCTTAGGCAGAAATATAATGCAAGCAATATCTATTTATTCATTGGTCTTGTGCCCGAAAGAGTAAAATTCTATGAACACCTGCAAAGTTGTGGCTATATTTTAGTTTTTAAACAAACAGTTTCTATTGGAGAAAAAATAAAAGGAAATTGTGATGCGGAACTTGTATTAAAAACCGTATCTGACTTTTACATTAAATCTTTTTCAAAATGCATTTTGATCACTGGTGATGGAGATTTTGGATGTTTAGTAGAATTTTTAAAAGAAAATAAAGTTATAAATATAGTAATAGCTCCCGATGAAAATAAATGCTCCATTTTATTAAGAAATAAAAATATAGAAATTACCTTTTTAAACGAGCTTTATCATAAATTTTCAAATAAGATATAAAAAGAAAAAGCCCCCAATGCAGACGAATCTGCATAAGGGTCTTTTTCATAGTGATGCGGATATTATATCACAATGTCTGATGTATGCAAGTAGTTAGAGAGATATTTTTAATATATTTACGCAAGCGGTATTGAATCAGACACTTCTATTTGTCCATCGTAATCATTACGACCATGCTCAATATCTTCATTATCCATTACTAATTCTGCTGCTTTAATATTTTCAGTAATAAAATCAAGTTTTGATCCACCAAACAATGCAACCACATTTTTCTGTGAGATCAACCAACTTATTGCAAGCTCGGCATGGGTATATCCTACATATTTATCAGCAAAATCAAGCATCACAGAATTACCAGTATTAGCAAGTTTGCCAAGTTCAACAGCACGATATGCCACCAACATAATGTCATTATCTTGGCAATATTTTAATAAGCCGTCTCGCTCTGGACCTCTAAAAATAAGATTATAATGCACCTGATTTGCAACTATAGGATATTTACAATAACTCTGAGCTTCTCTTAATGTTTCTGTTTTAAAATTACTAACGCCAATATTTTTTATTAATCCTTCTTCATATAATTCTTCAAGTGCTTCCATTTGTATTTTTAATGGAACTTCTTTATTACGCCAATGTAAATAATATAAATCAAAATAATTGGTATTAACTCGCTTTAAACTTTCCCTACAAGCATTTTTTATCCCTTCCTTTGTTAACAAACTATCAAGACTTGCCTTTGAAGCAATAATCAAATTTTTTCTATCGTATCCTTCAATTGCTTTACCTAATATAATTTCGGAATAACCACGAGCATATAACTCAGCTGTGTCGATATGAGTAACACCATTATCAATAGCAAATCGTAATGCCTTTATATCTCTTTCATCATCATTATTTTTATCGTGTTTCCTATATCCGCCCATTGGCCAAGTACCTATGCCAATCACAGGCAATGAAAAGCCGTTTTTTAATGTCTTTATTTTCATAAATTTATTATATCAAAATAATAAATGTTAAAAAACCTATTTAAATCTCTTTATCGGCAAATACCACAAGGCGGTCGGAGTGGCTTTTCAGAATTTTATTCCAAAATCCTGTGCAAGTTATCAGATTAAGGTGCGCTTTGCCGTCGTTTGAACCAAACACATCGGAATCATCTTCATTCGGACTGTATGTCTTAAAATCACGAGCTATGAAAGTTATGGTATCTCCTTTTTCATCTTCAACATATATTTTGTCTCCTTTTTGCAGCTTGTATAAATCGTCAAATACGGCCGGTATCCCATTTTTCCAGCCGGAATGTCCGGCAATAACAGAACTGCCCGGTTCTCCAGGACGAGGGCCTAAATAAAACCAGGCCGTATCAGCAGGGCCTTTTGGCACATCCATTGCTCCATCAGGCGAAACGCCTACATATTCAATAACAGAATCAATGTTTAGTTTTGGAATTTTAAGGCGCACTGGCAATGAAATGCTTGCTTTTTCATTATTCAAAATAGGAATGATATTTGAATTAAGCAATAAAGAATCATTTTTAAAATTTTTAAAAATAGAATGATAAATAAAAACCAAAGAAAAAACGCAACAAATCGATACAGCGATAATCGCTATTTTTCTTTTTAATAAAAATTTTGATAAATTCATACTGACATTAAATTCAAATCTTATATTTTCTCAAAATCAAAACAATTGAGAGCGCAACTATAGAAAGACCGGAGAGCATGATTATATTTTCAGCAGTATTTTCATCATAAGGTGGAAATCCCGTGTTCGGCAATTTCGGAGCAACATTGGCCACCACGACGGTAACAATGGCGAAGTCTTTCGCCGAGAGGCCATTAGCATCGCCTTCCGCTGTGATAGTATTTGTGGTTGTTTTGGCGAGATTCATGCTGCATGTGTACGTCCATGTTTCAGCAGGATCAAGCTTGGCGTCGCCATTCATATCGCCGGAGATATATTTTACTGAATTACATTTATCATCAGCAAGGCGTATATTGCTTAAAGCAACAGTTCCCGGATTAGTGACTGTGTTAGTGTATGTAACCATTCCCCCAAGGGTGGCCAACAAGATCGGGCTTGGAATTTTCGTCACATGAATTAAAGGCGGTACCACTGATACCCCGACAACAACAGTGGCGCTTGCAATATCAATTGCAGAGATGCCATTGGCCCATCCGGTCGCGACAACGGTGTTTGTTTGAGTTTTTGAGAGCACCGCCGTGCAGTGATAAATCCATGTTTCATTCACATCAAGTTTGGCATTTGCATTAGCGTCTCCGGAAGATAGAATTATCGGACTGCACGCATCTCCAGTCATCGTTATGTTGGCTACTGGAACTGTTCCAATATTGCGAAGCGTGTAAGTGTATGTTACCGGGCCGGGACCGGCCGGCAAAGATAGAGGACTTGGTACTTTGACTAAATCAATAAGAGGCGGCATAGGCAAGACGATACCTCCGCTTCCCGATATGGGTGGAGCCGATGGCGCAACATAGGTATTAGTGATAGTGCAGGTTTTTGGGGTGCCTAGAGTAAGAGTCACGATGCCATTGGGACAAAAGCCGGAGAATGTCGTCAGATAATTCGGGTTGGAGGTTTCAGTTACAGTATACGCCGCGGGCGCGTTAAAACTATTAGTGTCTCCGGAAGCAACCGGCGAACCATTAACAAACAGCGGAAAGTCGGCAATACCTTTAGTTCCGCCGACTATCACATTGATAACAGTAATTGTCTCGGTTGTGGGAGTAATAATATAAGTGTTAGCGATAGTGCAAGTCGCGTTGTCGCCATTGGCAAGAGCTATTGAATTGCTTATAACTGCTCCCCCGCCGTTTTTTATGCAGGAATAAGCGCTTGCAGTGTAGCCAGAAGGCCCGCCGTTCTCAGCAAGAGTGTAAGTATCGGCTTTAAATGCAGCATTGCTGTCAACAGGCGTAGTGCCTGTCAAGTTGGTTGGTGATCCTAAAATGCCAGTTGCAGTAAGAGTCCAAGCAGTGTTCGATGCCGTGCCGCCGCCAGTATTATCTACTGTCTTTCTAAGATGAAGGAACGGGGCGATATCGTTGTCAGTAATTGTGCATGTGTAAGTCGCGCCTGAAACTGCATTACCAATCGTGCAATCGGTGCTTGAACTGGCGCTATATCCGCTTGGACCGCCGCTCTCGGCAACGCTATATGCTTTGCCGGCTTGCAATGCGTATGTAGAACCCAATTCAGTGCCTGATGCACTGCCGCCAGTCCCGCCATTCGACGAGGTAACTGCCAGCGTCCAAGCGTTCGCAACCGCCGCGCCGCCATTGTCATTAATAACATGCTTAATAACATTAAGAGTGATAGGGGCATCCGCAACAGTTATCGTAGGCGGATTGCTAATGGGTGTAACTGCGCCGGCGCCAATATCAACAGCAGTGCCTATAGCAAGAGCTGTCGGCCCCATTGCTGCAGGAGATTGCCCTTGATATGTAAGAGTGATTGAATCGGGAGGCGTAAATCCAGTTGCGCAAGTTGTTGTGACATCGACTGTAATTACTTGGCCGGAAGCAATGGTTAAACCAGCATCGGGAGTATTAACTGTACAAGTGCCGCCGTTGCTGCTGCCAGTCGCTGTGACGGACCATTTGCCGTCAGCATCTACAAGTCCTGCGTTTGCGACAGGATTAGTGTTTGGCGCAGTAAAGCCAGCCGGAATAGTAAAGGTCGGATTTTGAGCGTTGGCAGTTATTCCAGACACGCCAATCGTTAAAACTATGGTAAATTTATGCGAGGTTGCCGTCGTGACAGTCACATTTCCGCCAGGCGCGCTGCCATCTATCGTTGCCGTACCTTGGCCGCCTACAGCTTGCCCAATATTGGGGAAAATAAAACTAAGCGTTAGAAGAAGAATGAGTACAATTTTTGAATGATTATATTCCATATGGTACTTTCTTCTTTAGGAGGAAAACCTGTTTTAGGCAATTTCGGCGGAGTTACCGCGACCGTAGCAAGTGAGAAGTCGGTGGCTATCAAACCATTAGCGGTTCCATAAGCTACTCCAGTATTTGTCGTTGTCTGTGTAAGATTTGTTTGGCAGGTGAAAGACCATGATTCATTGCTTTCAAGAAGATCATTTTTATTAAGATCTCCGGGATGTCCTACGACACGGCCTGGCAATCCAGTACATTTGTCATCAGTAATAGTAACATTGCTTAATGGCGCAGTACCGGGATTTGTTACTGTATATGTGTAAGTAACTGCTCCACCGCCGGCTGGAAGAAGGAAAACGCTGGGCTTTTTTACTACATGAATCAATGGAGGTATTATCGGCACGCCGACGACAACCATTGCATTTGCAGTGTCAATCGCGGTGAATCCATTGGCTTGACCCGTTGCGGTAGCAGTATTTGCAGTTGTCTGCAAGACAGTCGCCGTACAGCGATACTTCCATGTCTCATTAACATTAAGTTTTGAATCATTATTAATGTCGCCCGAAATAAAATTTACTGGAGCGCATTTATCATCAGTAACAGTGACATTGCTCATAGCCACTGTTCCAGTATTTGAAACTGTATAATCATACGCCACTACTCCGCCTCCGGCAGATAATGACAATAAAGTAGGTATTTTTACAATGTTAATAAGCGGCGGAACTTGCGCGACAAGAGGCAGACCGCCTGAAACTGCCGGCGTTACTGGCGCAGTCGTGCAAAGAGAACTAATAGTATCCGTATCAGTCGTGACTGTATGACCAAATGTTAAAGCTCGTCCAAGCCATGATACCAGATGTCCTACATAAATATCCTGAGCTACAGGAATATCCGTTCCTATGAATGTACTATTTGCACCGAGAGTTGTATCACCATTCGGAGTCCAAAATACATCGCAAGATGACGCGCCATTAGCAAGCGCAATAATTGAGTTGGCTCCAGTGGTGATCGCCCCGCCTGATCTGAAAATGTAAGTTCCGGCGCCGCTTAGAGTTACTGTCGTTCCTAAAGTTATATCCATAGTTCCACTGCTTGAATAACAACCAGGGGTATATGTTCCAGCCAGAAGAACGTTAGTGCCAAGAGAGGTACATGACTGGCCATTAAGATTAGCCAAGGCCGTGCCTTGATCTGTTCCCGCTTGTCCAGGAGGAGTAACAACGGTCAAACCAGTAACCGTATCTGTTCCTGATCCGCTTAATGTCGTATATCCAAGATCTCCGGTAATAGCCGTTAACCCTACATTACGAGTAAAAGTACTGGAAAGAATACCATAAGGAGCAGCTGTTCCAAGCGATGGAGTTGTTGCCGCAAGCACAGAACTTGGACTAGTAAAACCAAACATAAACATGAAAGAAACAATTAATGCGATTACTATTGAATTTTTCTTAAACTTTTTCATATATTTTTTATTATTATTTATTAATATCGATCATGACTAATTATTTTTTGCTTCAGCATTCATCTTTGCTTTTGTTTTCGCGCCGATAAGGCCATCAGCGGCTAGACCATGATCCTTTTGCCATTTCTTGATAACAGCAATTGTTTTTGGACCTAGTTTGCCATCAAGCTTTAGATTCATCTTCAAAACTTGATTTAAGAATTTTTGAAGTTCCATAACTGCCTGACCTCTACTGCCATTCTTAAGAGTGGCAGATCCAAAGTTATACACAGTTGTAACCCCATTAGTAGTTGCAGAGACCGAAACATTGTAAACCGTTCCATTATTAGCCGGCGCTGGAGTTACCGCTTGAATGGGAACTACATAAGTTGGCATAGTAACAATGTTTGAATCCAAAGTGACTGCTGACTGCGCCAATGCCCGACCATTGAGTGTTGCGCCAGTATTCAGCACAATCGTTGTTTGATCTAATATATTCCCATTGAACACTGATGTCGTCCCAAGAGTCGTTTGACCTCCTACAATCCAAAAAATATTATTGGCTTGAGCCCCGCCGCTAAGTACAACTTTTGTCGCGGAACTGATATCAAGATTCTGAGCTATTTGAAAAATCCAGACATCGTTTGCGCTACCAGACAAAGTGACATCTGTTGGTATTGTCACGCCAGTGCTCCATTTATAAATCCCTGGAGTAATTGTCATCCCGCCGATATTTCCAGCACCCAATTCCGTTGCAGTCGGATTTGTTCTTCCCATACCATCAATGTATGCCGTTTCCATATTACTAACTGCAGTAGTTATATTTGCAGGTGTTGGATCGGCATATCCGGGCGCATAAATCTTCCCAGTAACTTGTGCTGAAGTAGAAAATGCGCCGTATGCAGGAAGATTTAAACTAAATCCAGTTATATAACTAGCTTCCGCCGGACTAATTCCAACGTCTCCAGTAATTGATGTTGTTCCAGTAGTTGAGACCCCTGTTTTTGCCAGAATTGCAAAATTACCCGCTGTTCCAAGATTTACCGCTTCTGGGCCGGCCGCAAATGCAATCTTTCCAGACAAATCGAACATAAACATAATAGCCAATGCAATTATTGAAATCTTACTAAACTTTTTCATACATTTTATTTATTATTTAATTAATAATGAGCGACCAAAAAGTGAATATAGAGGGAATTCTCTTTGTCGGCTTAATTATAACATTTTCCTTTGTATAACCATGGGGATAACTTTCTTATTTTTATCAGTTTTTTATGGGTCTTTGAATAACAAGCTCTTTTTCTGGATTTTCTAATTTAAGATTATTAACAACCTTTTGGGCTACATATTCTGGATCCATAAAACTATCCCAATCATCGGGCTTAGAATCGCCAAAAATGTTCGTTTTCATTCCTCCTGGATATACGGATAAAACTGATATATTATCATTTTCTTCTCGTATTGATTTTGTAAAACCATTGACTGCCCATTTGCTTGCGCAATAAGTTGATAATGTTGGTCTTCCTGCCAAAGCGCTAGTTGAAATTATGTTAACAATTGTACCAATTCCTTTTTCTTTCATATACCGCAAAGCAACTCGAGTGCCGTTTATTGTTCCAATAACATTTACATCAAACATAGTTCTAACTTTATCCATATCAAAATTTTCTGCAAAATCATTTCCCATCCAAAGCCCGGCATTATTAACCCAAATATCAATTTGACCGAATTTTTTAATCGTTTCATTCGCAAGAGACGTCAAATCTTCTTCTTTTGTCACATCAGCGCAAATACCAAATGCATCTATTTCATTTGCAGTATTTTGTATTTCTTTCTCGTTACTGGAACTTATAACAACCTTTGATCCCTCATTCAAAAAAGCTTGGGCTAGTGCTTTGCCTAATCCTCTTGATCCGCCCGTTATTATTATGATTTTATCTTTGAGATTCATGACTGCATTATTCTCCCGCCAAAACTTTTAACATAAAATCTAGAATTATTAAATCACTTTTTGCACTGCATCAAGAATCTTTTTTACTCGTTCAACAAATTCTTCATTAGTTACGCCTTTATGGATATAGTCCGTTACTCCAAAGTCCTTCATCCATTTGAGCATTTCAATAGGAAGATCTGCGTTTGTAAGAAATACAATTGGAATATCCGCCGCCGGAGAATTCGGCTCATTTTTGATGGAATTGGCTGTTTTGTAGCCATCCGGTCCAGATGACATGTTGATATCGAGCAAAATAAGATCGGGATGGAGTCGGCGCGCTACCTCTCGCCCTTCGTCACCATCTTTAGCATAAATAACTTCATAGCCAGCCCTGCCTAGCAAGCTGCCAAAAAGCCTGCGGCTTACCATATCATCATCAATTATTAAAATGTGCTTAGGCAATGAATCCATAATTTTCTTTCGAGTTCTATAATTTTATCAAGGGCTTATTAATAGCTAGCCAATAGAGACCCGCCTCACTTAACGCTTTTACAAAATTTGCGGCATCAATCGGCTTTACAATATAACTATTAACCCCGAGTTTATATGCTTCTTTCAGGTCTCTATCTTCTTGAGATGAGGTTACAATTACGACAGGAATTGTCTTTGTATGTTCATTTGCTTTGATTTTAGCTGCCACCTCAAGACCGTTCACTTTTGGCAATTTTAAATCAAGCAAAATAACTTTTAGAGGATTAATAGCGGCATTGCGAATCGAATATCTCCCAGTACAGAAAATAAACTCAAGAGCTTCTTCGCCGTCCTTTACCCAGTAAATTTTATTGGCAATATTAATTTTGGATAAAGCGCGAGAAATAAGCTCAGCATCATTGGGACTATCTTCAACCATCAATACGTCAACTTCATTAATATTCGTTTGATTTTCCATAATGTGTATTTGATATGCGCTCTTAAATTATAATTTATATTTTTGGCAAAGTAAAATAAAAGGTTGCTCCCTCCCCAACCTTTCCTTCCGCCCAGACCTTGCCGCCGTGCCGTTCGATAACGCGCTTGACGTTGGCAAGACCCACGCCGGTTCCTTCAAATTCATCGCTGGAATGCAAGCGCTGAAAAACACCAAAAAGTTTAGCAATATATTTCATATCAAAACCAGCGCCATTGTCTTTCACGAAATATGTAGTGGTAGTATTATCACTACTACTACCAACCTCGATTTTTGGTTTCTCATTTTTACTTGTAAATTTGATGGCATTTGAAAGGAGATTCGTCCAAACCACACGCATCATATTTATATCCGCTTTGGTATCAGGTATTTTACTTATAATAAATTCTATATCTTTCTCTGGAGTAGCTTTTTTTAATTCCTTATACACATCGTCAGCAAGAGTATACATAGCAACAGAATTCTTATTCACTTCTTGGCGTCCTAAACGCGAGAAAGATAAAAGGTCATCAATGAGTTTTCCCATTTGCACAGTACTTGTTCTAATAACTGAAGCGACTCTTTTACCTTCGTCGTCTAATTTTTCACCGTAATCTTCAACAAGTATTTGCGTAAATCCATCAATCGCGCGAAGCGGAGCCCGAAGATCATGAGATACTGAGTAACTGAAAGCTTCCATTTCTTTATTTGCTTTCAATGCTTCATCTAACGCCAATTTTTCTCTGGCTAGAAGCGGCTTTTCCACAAGATTTCCCATGACAAATATATTTATAAGATAATTCACTAACAGATAAAATAATAGTCCGATAATACCTCCCCAGATAAGTATAGATTTTATCATGGCTATTGTTTGGTTTGTATCATTAACACGTGATTGTCTTAAATTTGCTTCATCTGTTTGTATATCTGCCATAATCACGCGTATGGAATCCATAATTTGCTTTCCTTTTTCTGTCAACACTCCTGTAACTGCAACATTAAGACCTTTATCCTTACGCAATGCGATGCTATTTTTCAGATCTGCAAGTTTTGCATCAATAAGCGGTCGCATTGTAAGCAATCGTCCTTGTTGCACAGCATTATCCTTGGTTAATTCTTGCAATCCTTGAAAATCTTTATCAATATTTAAAAGAGCATTATCGTACGGCTCAAGATAAACATCTAACCCTGTTATGACATATCCACACTGACCAGTTTCGGCGTTTAGTAGATCCGTCTCTAATTTATTGATTTCTACAACAACATCATAAGAATGTCTTTGCCAAAGATTGTTATTGGTAAGCCGAAGCATTGACTGAAAACAAATAATAATAATTGCCAAAAAAATCGCTACAAGTGAAAGGATCAAAACTGCATTAATTAATTTTTCTTTCAGTCTCCTAATTAAAGCCATAGTATATATTTTGAATTATATAATAATATTTATATTGCATTTTGTGTTTCCAATATTTTTTCTATTTTAGCAACAACATCACGAAGATTCCAATCTGATTTAATCAAATAATATATTGGTTTATGTGTGACCATATCTTCGACCAATTGTTCATCAGTTGCACTTAAATTCGTCAGAATAATAACAGGAACTTTTTCTCCCCAGGCATCTTCGCGAATCTTTTTAAGAGCCGTCATGCCATCCATCTCCGGCATAATAAGATCAAGTAAAATAAGATCTGGATGTTTTCCAAGCGCCATCTCCACTCCCTCTATGCCATTTTTTGCTTCAAGTGTATTAAAGTTTTTAATTTTAAGAATATCCACAATAACATCGCGCAAGCTTTTTTCATCTTCAACCACCAATATTGTTTTTTGCGTATTCATACTTATGCCTATTATTATAATATATTTTAAGAATTGCGGAAAGAGAAAGACACTTTTTTGCCGAGGGCTTTCTCATATCCGGAAACAAGCTCCGCTACGACTTTTGAGGGCTTGGCGGTAAGCTTCAAAACACGGCCGGTCTTTTCGTCAATAACAAGGCCATCAATCTGTTTTGCAATATCCAAAGCGCTTTCACCGACCTGAGCGCGCATTCCCATTACTGTATCGGAAATAAGCTCATAGAAAACGCGCTCTCCATGAGGAATATCGGAATAATCTTCGGGTGCAAACCGCATTGTACGGCGGCGCTTTATCCAAAAATGGCTTATAACTCCTACAATAATACTCACTAAGATTAGAATTCCGCCATATAGATAAAAATCGCTTTGAAAAAGCCCGAAGATTTTTTTCTCCACTGTGAAAGAAAATTGCGCGGTTGCGGGAGCAACTTGATTGTTATAAGCAATGGAGCTCTCTGCTATATATTGTCCGGGAATCGTTCCAAAAGGAATCTGTATTGTCTTGATGAAAGTTGCCGTTGTCTCAACTGCAACCGTTTCTTCAGCGCTATATATTGCCTTACCTTCCATATCGGTGATTTTGTAAGATATGGAAACATCTACCTTGCTTCCATTGCCAAAGTTAAGCAGCTTGACCGAAATTGGAAGAAGCTCGCCTGGCGCAACTTTCGAGATAAGTCCCGCGCTTGTGGTTTGCACTTCGGGAGCGGCATATATATTTGCCGGCGCATAAAACACGGCGCATAAAACAAAAAGCAGAAAAATGTGCGCAGCAAATAGCGGATGTTTAGTTTTTAATATCCTTATCATGTTTTATTTTTTTTATAAGAGATCGGCGTCTTATTTTTACAAAAATAATTCGTCCGACAATTCCGAGGATTATGGCTAGCGTAAGGAGCAGTATAAAGAATGTTGCTCCGGGATGATTTGCGTTTTGCGCCGGCGCTATGTTGACATCAAAAAGATTTGGCTCTCCGGCTGGCAAATTAGGCAGCGGCTGCGGTTGTATAGACGGCGCCGGCGCACCCGGAACTGCCGCTGAAGCGATGATTATATGCACTTGCGGCCTTGATGCCAGAGTGCTCTTATTACCTGAATCTAAAATAAAAGTTTTTGTTCCAACAACAATAGTACTGTCTCCCGCTCCTTTTGCCCGGAAAGCAATAGTGCCAAATGATGTCGTTGATGAAAAACCTTTCGGGAAGCCAGCGGTTTTAATAAGCTGGCCTTGTTTATTATCAATACTGTCATAGCCCGGTTGTGATACTCCAATCCAGTTCGGTCCTAAAGAAAACGAAGTTATTTCAAGCAGTTGAGGTGAAAAAGTCAGAAAAAGCCGCACCGTGTAATTATTCGATCCTGCCCCGTCAATAACAACCGGCAAAGTGAACGTTTTGCCGACTTCTGTATTGATAACATTGGGCGTGAAAATAATCGAGCTGGCTTCTGCCCTAGAGAATATCATAAACCCTATAAAAAGTATAAAAATTAGTTTTTTCATAGTTGATAAGCAGATCCCCAATAAACCATTAGCATATTAAAATCAAAAATATCAACAACGCCGTCTTTATTCATATCTGCCGGATTGAATATGCTTCCCGCAGAAGCAAGATTCTGCGTCAAACCCCAATTGACCATCATTATATTTAAATCAAGAATATTAATTATACCATCTTTTAAAATATCTAATACCTTAAAGTCAGGCATTGAGACCAGATTTATAACTTGGCTTGCGCTACTTCCGCCGCTGACAGGCGGAACAACAGGAGGAGTTACTGGCCGCCAGTCGGTCTCTACATCGCAGTAGTTTGGACAATCAAATGTTATCGTGCCAGCGAGTGTTCCATTAGCTGTGCCGGAAAATTTTCCGCTTCCATCAATTTTTACATTGCTAAAATTAATCCAACCAAGCTGTTCCCCCCAGGCAGAGCCGGATAAATTGCCTGCGCCATCATTAAAAACTCCGCCTTGAGCCGGATTGAAATTTATGAATCCTTTATTCGCCGACCATGCATATCCGCTCAAAGCGCTGCCATTCACGATCACATTCTCAAAATTTATATAGCCGACGTTATTGCTCCACGCGTATTTATGAGGGCTTAAAATCGTACCGGCCGAAATATAAGACAAAGGCAATCCAAGGATAAATATAATAATTGCCAGTTTTGATTTTGACATAAAAATTATTGCGAAACCCCCGCATCGGCTGAACTTGGCGGTTGTTCTGCAGGCGCAGGCGTTTGATCAGAAGTCGGCGTTGCATCAGGCGACAATGTTGGAGCCGGTACAGAATCTGGAGTTGCAGTTGAATCAGGAACTGAAACGGCATCTGGCGAAGAAGTCGGGGCTGGTGTTGTTGTTGAAGTTGTATCAGGTGTTGTTGTAGTTGCGGTATCAGTTGAAGTAACAGCAGAAGATGGGCCGTTAATATTTTGATTTTGAAGCAATTGATCGAGCTGTGTTTTTGTAATACATGTTTCATTGCCAGATTCTCCTACGCATAATATTTTCTGGTGGCTTGTGTTTATAAATAAATCTCCAATACCATTGGCTGTATTTGCAAACCAAGCAACCAAGCCATCTCTCCAATCGTTTTGTTTTGTAAGATCATTGATATTTGCAATTTTTAAATTCATTTCCTGAATTGCTTTAACAATTAGAGGCGAAATACGTCCATAATCAACCATCCATGGAGCCTTGCCTGCTGCAAGCGGATCTATGCCGTTGTCGCCATTGGTGGTTACAGCATCGGGAAATATATTTTCCAAATTCTGCGCAATGAAGCCTGTCGTTTTTTGGTGGTTGGGATCGTTTATAAAATCAAAATCCGAAACATCGATTTTCATCAAATCTGACAAGCTATATTTTGTATCTGTAATATTTTCCTTAATGCGCCTGTCTGAACCGGTATTATAAGCGATAGTAGTAGCGGAATTTTGAGAAATGCTTCCGATAACTGTGGCATCCGGCCTCTCAAAGGTAATCATTTGCGAAGCATTAACACCGGTATTATTGCCCGCCAAAACCAGAAGCCCGTTATTCTGCGTCGTTCCTCCAAGAGTATTTTCAATCCTTGCCGCATGTGTTCCAGATGCTGGAGTTCCTGTGACATCGAGAATATTTGATGGACTTGCTGTTCCGATGCCAATGTTGCCGGAAAAATAATTGTTGCTGCCCAAAACGTAAATACCATAATTAATTCCTGAACCGCTAACCGTAGTGTTGTTGTTAAAATATCCGGCATAAGTCGTACTATCGACGCTAGCTATGCCATCCGTACCGGCAACAAAGGGAGCTCCGCTGCCAGAGGTATTAACATCTTGGGAAATTTTTACCGCGGCTAATGTGCCGCCGGCTGGATCAAAATATGTGCCTTGAAAAAGATGCGACTCGCCCTTAGCATCCACGCCACCATTAACTGTTAAGGCATTATTTTGATCAGTTGTGCCGATACTTACCTGGCCTCCAACAATCATGCCATTAGCATTCATTAAATTTCCAGAAGAACCATCAACATAGAAGTCATAATTGGAGGCATCTATTCCCCCTGACATTCCAGAAGCGGATATGTTGGTGGCAGAAAGAACCATATTTACATTTCCGCTTGATCCCGCCGTATTGTCTGTTAAGTAGTCCTTCTCATCGCCCATATTAAACGACGCTGATATGTTCAAGTTAGCCGATATGGCTGTTGCCAAATTCGTTAAAGTATCATCTTGGCCTGCCCCTATGGTCACCGCTACATTTCCAGGAGTAACTGAAGCATCGTCATCAAACTCAAAAGTGGCAGTTGTCGCGTCGGCATCTGTGATAGTTACAGTATCTCCATCATCTGGCTGGTCTGAAGCGGATATTATGCCTGTGGCAGGAGCTGCGGCTCCTGACTTATGGATGTCAAGAGGCCCTCTTGGAGTGGTTGTGCCAATCGCAAGAGTATTAGTAATGGTTTCAGTTCCTTTGACTTGCAAATTACCAACCCCGTCATCTGAAAATGAAGGGCCAACAATCACGCGGCCGCTTGCATCAAGACCAAAAGTTAAATTGTTGGGATATGTGGCATTTTCATTGATTAAAAGGAAATCACCGGGACCCTCGCCATTAGTATCATCGGTTGTAATGAAAGAAAAAGATCCTCCGCCGGAAGCAGTATTAGCAATCCTTAGACCAAAGCCCTCGCTTGGCATGGGAGTACCAACAATCTGAAGCGCTCTATCTGCAGATGAATCTGTCCCTCTTATAATCACATCTCCATTAACATCAAGCGTCGTTGCCGGGGTAGTCGTCCCAATACCGACATTACCATTTCGGTCAATTCTCATAGATTCCGTATTATTGGTTCCTAAAATTACCGGCGCATTGCCTGTGGTCCCTATCAGTAAGCCGTTTGAAGGACCACTGCTCCCGTCATCCAATTTAATTCCTCCAACATTATCTAAAGTTGTGCCCAAAAATGAATCGCTGTTGTCGGTACCGTAAGTTGTGCCCGTCATACCAAAAGACAAAGTAGTGTTGTCATCATTCCCAAAAATGCTGGCAGCTGTATTCGTTGAGTTTATAGTATTTTCCTGAATTAACATATCTCCGCTTCCATCATTTCCGATATTAACTCCACCAATACCGTTAACTGTCATGTCTAAATGATCTTGATCATAATCTGCATTTCCACCTGTAACATCTTGAATACTTAATCCTCCTGTTCCAAATGAGGAGTAACTGGTAGCTGATGCCTGAATATTTAAACTGGAACCATTATATAACAACCCGTGATTCAATAATGGAGCTGAATCTTGCCAAGCCGAACCGTCATAATAAAGCATTGAACCAGTATTTATGCCTGTGTTTAAACTAATCGCTCCCGTTCCATTGTTGTAATTGATCGGGCCGGTGCCGGAGAGAGCGGTGAGCGTAATATAGTTGGAAGGGTTCGTGGCATTGTAAGGAGTAAAGCCGATTAAAGTGGCTATTGGAATATTTCCCGAACCAAGCAAGGAGTTGGAATTAATTGTTTTGATATTCGTGCCAGAAACCAAGGCATCTTGCTTGCTTGTTGCCAATCCAGAGTATAGGGAGTTTACAGCGTTGTCCCCGGTGTTGGTGCCAGTTGAAGTTCCAGAACCG
The DNA here is from genome assembly GCA_035510575.1 of Minisyncoccota bacterium. GTDB lineage: Bacteria > Patescibacteriota > Minisyncoccia > Phycocordibacterales > UBA9973 > UBA8515. The sequence continues at coordinate 158,565 of DATKGV010000004.1, forward strand.
GATGGAGCGCCTACCATCGCAGCCGTAATTCCAGAGACCGTTCCAGTAAATGTCGGAGAAGCCAGCGGAGCAAAAGCGGTGCTTAGGAAGGCATTGGAGCCCAGAGCTCCTGTCAGAGTATTTAAGTTTGCAATTGTAGCAGTGAGTCCGGTGAGGTTGGTGGCAGTGGAAGCATTGCCGGTAATGCTTCCTGTGATCGGATTGGTGACGGTAAGATTAGTTAGTGTTCCGACAGAGGTTAAGGATGAGTTGAGGACGTTGGAAGCGAGAGTTGCACCCGTCAGAGTTCCAGCGGCGGCTGGTATTGTAATATTCCCTGTTCCATCAAAAGATATTCCATTGATTGTCCTGGCAGTAGTTAACTTAGGGGCTGAGACGATAGTTATAATAGGAGTGGTGGCAGTGTTTGCTATTGTTGCATCTCCATCAGCAGAAGTAACAGATGTTACTGTACCAGTTCCTCCAATTGCAATATCTCCGCTACCTAGTAAAGAAACTCCTCCAATTGTCTTTATATTTGTGCCTGAAACTAAGGCATCCTGTTTTCCGTTAAAAATACTCCAATCGCTCAAAGTTAGTAATCCACGAGCAGTTGCCGAGGCATTAGGAATATTAAAAGTGTGAATGCCTAAACCAGAAACAATATTAAAATCTGTTCCGAAAGTGCCAGTAACCAATGTTTGAGTAGTACTAGTTTGATTATTTAAACTCAGAACAGCAACTCCACAACTAGGTGCCAGAGGAGCACAGTCCGGCGTCAGAGTTTCGCCCGGCTGATATACTGTCGCGCTGGCGATTTGTGAAAAAGATAAGCTGAATAAAATAACAAAGAACCCAAAAATTGTCCCAATTTTGTGAAAGGCATGCTTTCCCTCCCTCAAATTAAATATAGCGCAGAACATATAAAATTTTTATTTTGCTGTCTACTATGAAACGACGCTATTATATCACATTTTCAATACAAAGTATAATAATTAAAGCTGCTTTGCTCCCTCTTTTCCTTCAAAAGCTATTTCTTCCAAGCCCTTTCTTTGGCTTGGTTGTTCTCTTTCTCTGAGATATTCAGGCAAATCCTCAATCTTGCCCGGCTTGCCTATGGCAATCATAAGCTCCACATTGTATTCATCTTTAATACTTAATTCTTTTTTCAAGGGCTCCGCATTATATCCGGCCATGCCATGAACAACTAGCTTCATATTTGCACCTTGCAAGGCCAGATTTTCCCACGCTGAGCCGGCATCAAAAGAATGCGTTCCATTCGGTTTTCCATCATCGGTATTTTTCTTTGAGAGTACGATAATGAATGCTCCGGCATTTTTGCACCAAATTTGATTGCCTTCCATAAGAAATGATAAAAATAAATCAAAATCCGCTGTGCCCCTGATTGCATACAAAAATCTCCAGGGCTGAATATTGCTAGCCGATGGCGCCCAGCGCGCCGCCTCTAATAATGTCATTATTTCAAGTTGAGAAACCGGTTCGCCGGACATCGCTCTCGGCGAATATCTATTTAAAAAGACATCATCTATGTCATATTGCGTTGTTCTATTATTTACGGTTTTCATACTATTATTATAAACTATTAATTTAAAAAGCGCTAAGCGGCTTGCTTTCAATAATCTTTTCCACTTCTTCAAATCCTGCCGGAAAGGCGAAATTATAGCGCGCCGGAAGCGCAAATATATATTTGGCGTTGCGCCCGAGCTCGCTTGGGCCGATCGGCGCCGCGCTGACTGCCAGTTTTTCTTGCTCGATTAAATTCCATTGATCATAAGTGAAAACCATAATCGGAATGTCTTGATACGGGTTATCCTGTGTCCACAATGGATTTCTAATAAAAATCTCCGGGCCTTTTATGCTTTGACTAGGTTGTGAGTCCACTATGTTCCCTTTCCACTCTTTTGCAATAATGGAATACCCTTTCCAATTTACAGGTAGAGAAAAGTTAAAACCATATTGTGTATTGTTGTATATTACTTGTGAAGTTTGGGTTGTTTCAATATTATGAGGCTTGTTTAGTACTAATATCAAACGAACACTAAGCATTATTAAAATTAATGGTATTATGATTATTAAATTTCTTTTTGTTTTTTTAGTCACTTTTTTAATTCTATTTTTGTCATAATATAATCAGAAAAATCTTTACAAATACCTTCCATTTTATTTCTGTCAAAACCATATCTATCAAAAATCTTATCAATTCTTGCTTCCTTTGGAATAGAAATACCAGTAATATCAGCCACTCTATCAAGATTCTTTATATCTTCTGCATTATATGTCAAGTCAGCATAATGTCTCATTTTGGCTGGCATCACTTTTTTTAATTCTTCAGTCAAATCAATTACAGCTTCTCCACCTTTTGCATCTTCTAAAATCATAATGGCACGTTCTATCTCATCAATTAAACCATATCCATCTTCTGGAAAAGAACTTTCTTTTCTGAGAATTTTTAATTTTTCTAAGGCTAATTTATATATTTCTAATCCCTTAGTACTCATTTCTTTAAGTACTAAGTTTAATTTTTCACTTGTTGGTAAATCAAAATTAGTTTTTTGTTTAAAAAATTTTTTAAATTCGTCGTGATATGTGTTGGCTGTCATATTCTCTACACTTGAAAGTATCCCAGTATCAAATACTGCGCCATCCCAACCAACTGCAAATCTCCCGCCCCAACTATAATCTAATTTAGGTCCACCATATGGATTATTAGGATTTTTTTCTTTTCTTTCTTTTGAGTATTCACCCAAAATGTATTCCTTAAATTTTTTATAATTATCTTCTTTTACGAGAACAAAAAATTGTCTCAATTCATGTGGGGCAATTGATTTAGTATCAGTTTCAATATTAGTTATACTTCCTTCGATTAAGAAATCTTGACCTTCTATAAGTCCGGCTTTTTGTGCCCAATTTCTTATCATTTCAGATTTTAATTCTATGTCTTTTTTAATAGCATCAAGACTATATTTATTTTCTTTGATATCTAAACTTGAAATTTCTTTAGAAACAGAATTAGAAACAATTCCTCGCTCTTCTAAAGCTGAATTTTTCTTACCTACATCTTGATTTGAGGTATCAATTTTATCTTTATTTTCATTTTGTGGTTTTTGATCACGATTCATAAAATAAGTATATCAGAAATGTATTTTAATAAAAGCTCTTCTTAAAATATATTTCAAATATCTTTCAACGTTAAAGAAAGAACGACTCTCGCTTATTTTTTATCCGCTAATAATGCGAATCAAAAACATAATGATCGCCACTACAAGGAGTATATGAATAAATCCTCCAAGAACATGAAAACCAATAAAACCAATTAACCATAGAACCAATAAAATTATTGCAATTATTGTAAGCATATGAATAAAATTATTTAAAAAATTAATAATAAATTGCCTTAAAAACCGACCAATTAGAGTTTAATACCACACGGTTAATTATACCATTTTAAAGATAAGGGCGGGGCAATATAGGGTGTTGTTGGAATTATAAAAATTGCCATTTATTATTTTTTAAAATATGTTATAATGAGACCATTATGGAACAAGTAAACACAAATAAAAAAGAAAAGATTATCAATGTTGATGATGAAGCAAGAGAAGCAATTAAAGCATTTTTTTCAGATGAAGAAAAAGATCTTGATAAGAAACTTGCAGAAATTAAAGAAATTCATAATCCTCAAACTAAACGAGATATCTGGGAAAAAATGCTTGAGGATAAAGAATTTAATAAATTTTGGGATACAGCTAAAATTCTCTTAAATGAAGAACGTCGTGAAGAAATATATGATGTCTTTAAGACAGAAAAAGTACTAGAGTCGAGTTATTGATAACTAATTGATATATATTTGGCGGAGGGTGAGGGATTCGGACCCTCGAGACCCTTTCGAGCCTACAGACTTTCCAGGTCTGCGCACTAGACCGCTATGCGAACCCTCCAAAACTGCAATACCTGCCTTTCGGCAGGCACTGCAGCAGTTGTGAATTATTCTAATAATTAATTCACAACAAAAAACAAAGAACATCTGGGCTTATAATACTAAAGATTTGCCCTTTAGCCAAACATTTTTATTACATTGACCTAAGTATTTTGATTCGTTCTTCTATCGGCGGATGGGTTGAGAATAATCCTCCAATTTTTTTAGCAAAACGTCCCGATCCTAATGGATTTGCTATATATAAATGCGCTATGGCCGTCGATTTATTTATCATTGGCTTGCCATAGTAAGATATTTTCTCAAGTGCGCTTGCAAGCCCTTCTGGATAGCGAGTCAGAAGTGCGCCAGATGCATCAGCAAGATATTCACGCTTACGTGAAATAGAAAGTTGGATAAGAACAGCCAAAATTGGAGACAGAATTGCAAGAACAATTCCAATGATTGAGAAAATTCCATTGCCATCCCTATTATCACTACTACCACGACCACCAAATAACACTCCCCTTATCATCATGTCTGAAACGATAGAAATAAATCCTACAAGCACAACCACCACAGTAGATAAAAGCATATCACGATTACCAATGTGACTCATTTCATGCGCTATCACACCTTCAAGTTCAGTTTTATTCATAATAGAAAGAAGTCCTGTGGTAACTGCCACAACTGCATGTTCTTTATTACGTCCTGTTGCAAATGCATTCGGTGCTGGATCTTCTATCACATAAATTTTCGGCATTGGAAGACCTGCCGTAATAGCTAGATTCTCAACGGTTGTATAGAAATCAAAATATTTTTCGCGTGTTGCTGGATGTGCACCGGCAATAGAAAGTGTAATTTTATCGGAATACCAATAACCAACAATATTCATGACAATACTAAATACAACAAATATATATAAAATATTTGGATTGTGATACATTTGAGCAAATACAAACCCAAGCGCAATAACAATAATAAAAAACAAGCTCATGAGCATCCATGTCTTTCGTGAATTCTGTCCTTGATGTGTATAAAGCGTTGCCATATTATTTATTGAATTAAAGTTTTTTATTCCACGGTTTTCTAATATTTTTCAAATCACTTGGTAAATAATTGTAATTAAGTTTATTATTTTTTTGCTCTGGGCGAACTATATATAAACGACGATTTTGCGTATCAAAATAAATATTAGTAGTATCCATATCCCCCTCACCTTCTATTTTGGTATAATTAGGACCTACTATAATTGTTGGTTCAAGGCCAAATTTTTCTTTTGAAATATCACTTATTATAGTAGTTAATTTTTTATATTGTGAAAAATCCATATAATTCCCTCCAAACATAACTACATCAATACTATCTTTTTCTACTTTTGACAATATTTCATCTGTACTTTTTGATAAATCTGCTGTAAACTTATCTTTATTTTTACTATCAGCTAAAATTTTAGTTGGATTTTGGTGAGTCATAAAACTAATTTCTTGACCATTTTTATCTTTTCCAACAACTATAATTCCCGTGCAATTATGATAATTCTCAGAGTACTTATCTTTATAATCGCTTTCTGAAATAGCATAAATCATTTTACCTACATTTTTTATATTATGTTTTTGAAAAAATTCTTCATCTCCATAATAATCAATCTTTGTTCCATTTTCTTCTATTGATTTAATTATTTCTCTTGTAAGATTATCAATATTTTCTTTATCTACAATACCTCTATTTATAGCTAAATCATCAACACTTTTTATATCCACAATACAAGCACTAACTGGTTTAAAACCCTCTTTGGTTTCAGGTTTTGGCTCTTCTTTTTTTTGTTCGAAAAAATTTAATTTCATATAACTTTGAATTATTATGTATAACAACTAAAAGTAAAAATTATTACTATTCTATTATTATCGGGATCAAGATACTCTTGTCATTTGCTTTGAGTCCGGAAGCGTTGTCATTATGAATTTCCAGATAGGCGGGGCCTTTTGCAAGTCCTCCGAAATCAATATTACCTTCAAATTCTACGGGACCTGATGTCATCCAATCAGTCTTGGCAACAGCATTACTCTTCTTAAGAACTTTCTGATCCGAACCTAAAATATTTATCAAAATATTTCCTTCAAAGAAATATCCACCCTTCACTGCGCCTCGATATGAAAGTATTCCATGCACTTTAGAGAAAGGCGAAGTTGAAAAATAAATTAAATCATCTTTATTGCCAAGAATATTATTTTTATCTTGTTGTGTATTTTCTATATTATTAACTGGCGCTTGTATTTTGTCATTTTGCAAAATGACAAAATAACCAATAATCACTACAATAACAATCAATAAAATTGTATTTAATTTTGAATGGATTAACTTATCTTTCATATTATTCTATTTATTAAGATTATCTCCTTTTATCACTTTCATTGCTTCTTGCACAGTTGTCATAAATTGTGCCGGAAAAATAATGGTTGAATTTTTTTCTACGCTAATCTCCGCCATGGTTTGAAGAGTTCTTAATTGAAGCGCTACAGGATGCAAAGATATAATATCTGCCGCTTCGCCTAACTTTACAGCTGCTTGAAATTCTCCTTCAGCCGCAACGATTTTTGCCCTGCGTTCACGCTCTGCTTCAGCTTCTTTAGCCATGGCTCTCTGCATGTTATCTGGAAGCGCAATATCTTTAATTTCTACAGCGGTAACTTGAGCTCCCCAAGGTTCAGTATGCGTATCAATAACATTTTTTATTTGCTCATTTATAGATCCAGTTTGCGAAAGCAATTGGTCAAGCTGGAATTGTCCGACAACATTTCTGACTGTGGTCTGACTGATTTGATTTACCGCCTTATAAACATCTTCAATCGCGACAACTGATTTCATTGGGTCCACGATGTGATAATATGCCACCGCAGCAATATCAATGGAAACATTATCTTTAGTAATGATTTTCTGCGAAGGAATATCCATAGTTACAGTGCGCAATACCACGCGAGTCATTCGTTCAAAAATAGGAATAACTATGACTAATCCCGGTCCGCGAATACCAGTAGCTTTTCCAAGGAAAAAGATTACTCCCCTTTCATATTCTTTTACTACGCGAAGCGAGATAAAAACTAAAATAACAACTACAATAGCAATAATTAATAGGGTGTTCATAAGGAATTAATTAGTTAATAATCTAGAACTTCACTTGCACCGGCTCTTTGGCCGCAGAATCTGCTTCAAGCTGGAAGAAATCCATTTTCACGAATTTAAACATTGAAGCGATGACGTTGCCCGGGAACATAGAAATACCGGCATTCAAGTCGCGGGCATTGCCGTTATAGAATCGGCGAGCCGCCTGTATTTTATTTTCAGTATCTGAAAGTTCGTTTTGGAGCTGGAGGAAATTCGTATTGGCTTTCAATTCAGGATAGGCCTCCGAAATGGCAAAAAGCGACTTCAAAGTTCCGGAAAGCATATTTTCCGCTTCGCCTTTTTCGGCCGGCGTGCCAGCTTGCATGGCGCGGGATCTGGCTTGGCTGACTTTTTCAAAAGCGGTTGATTCATGAGCAGCGTAGCCCTTGACTGTATTTACTAAATTAGGAATAAGATCATAACGGCGCTTAAGCTGGATATCAATATCAGCCCAAGCTTCCTGCGCGCGAGTCCGCAAAGTGACAAAATGATTAAATTTGAAAACGAAATAAAGAACTAGCGCGATAACAATGCCCAATAAAATATACATAGATATATAAAAGTTAATTAATTAATAATGCTCATACAACTTACTTATTTCGCTTTTTTTGCAAATTATTGAATATTACCAGAAGCGGACTGGCAAGGAAAATAGACGAGTATGTTCCGAAGAACATGCCGGCAGTCAGCATCATGGCGAATACTTTCGTGCTGGCCGGACCGAAGAAGACCAAGCACAGCAAGACGACAATAACAGTGAACGATGTCGCAATTGATCGAGTATAGACCTGTTCCAAACTTTTCCCGACCGTCTCTTCAAATGTTTTGAAATGTCCGATGCGAATATTTTCTCGTATGCGGTCAAAAACAACGATTGTGTCTGAAACCGACAGACCAAGGACTGTCAGTATTGCCACGACGAAAAGCGTATCAACTTCCGTGCCATAAATATGGCTTAATATCACGAAGACCCCGACAGGAATCATAATATCGTGAATCAAAGTTATGATTGCAATCAAGCCGTACTTCCATGATGAAACCGGCTTGGAGACCTTGCGAAATGAAAAAGCGATAAAAAATATGATGCCGAGAGATACCAGAATGAAGGACATGATGGATTTGCGCGCAAGTTCAGCGCCGACAGACGGGCCGATGGAAGTAAAACTTTTCTCTATCGCGTCACTGCCAAGAGCAGTCATAATCTGCGAGCGTTCCGCCTCGCTTATATCGCGGGTTTTGATGCTATAGCCCGTATCGCCGGTTGGCTGAATGATAACCTCCCCGAGGGAAAGCGGCTTAAGTTCGTTTTCAACTATTTTTTGCTCCGGCCGCGCGGTCTTGTATTCAATTTCAGAAAGAGAGCCGCCTTTGAAATCAATGCCGAGCTTTAATCCAAAAAACAAAATTGAACACAAGGACAATAGCACGAGACCCGCTGAGATTATGACAAATATTTTTTTATGCTTGATTACGAACATATTATTTTTGCTGCCCTGTATTCGCAGGCATAGCTTCAGCTGAACTTAGACCCGACCCGAATAAGAAATTAGTAAATTTTGTCGTTCTTGTAATGTTAAGAGTCGATAGAAATAATCTCGTTATGGATATGGCTGAAATCATAGATATTAAAACGCCAATCAAAAATGTAAGAGCAAATCCTTGTATAAGCGAAGTGCCGAACCAAAAAAGTATCACTGCCGTAATCATGCTTGAGATGTTCGAATCGCGGATTGAAAACCATGCGCGGGAGAAACCGTTTTTTGTTGATTCAAAAATAGTTCGTCCGGAGCGAAGCTCTTCTTTGATGCGCTCAAAGATGAGAACATTGGCGTCAACGGCAATGCCGATAGAAATAATAAATCCGGCAATGCCGGCGGCAGTCAGAGTAACTGGTACGAGCTTGAATATGGCAAGCATGATGGCAACATAGATAGAAAGCGCAACCACCGCAATAATGCCCGGCAAGCGATACCAAAGAATTAAAAATATGGCTATGGCGATGAATCCTATGATAGCGGCTTTTACTCCGGCTCTGGTTGCTTCAGCGCCAAGCGACGGACCGATGGTCTGCGTAGAAACAAGACTAATTGGAACTGGAAGAGCTCCGGAATTCAAGCGGCCAACGAGAAGCTTGGCTTCTTCTGGCGTAAAATTGCCTGAAATTTGCGCCTTGCCGCCGGTGATAGCTTCATTGACAATTGGAACTGAAATCGGCTGGCCGTCAAGGAATATGGCAAGGGGCTTGCCTATGTTCTCTCGGGTTATTTTTTCAAACAAAGCAGATCCTTCAGAATTGAACTGCAAGCTGACAACAGGTTCGCCTGTGGTTTGGTTGAATTCGAGAGTTGCATGATCCAGATAGCGGCCAGTCAAACTTGTCATGACATACTGCGAACTGACATCAAGCACCGCATTGCCATTTTTATCAACCGTTACGTTTTGAGTTTTGCTTTTATTGGGATTTTCCGTGCGAAAATCAAGCATCGGCGTCTGACCGATCATTTCAACTGCTTGCGCTATATCAGTCACTCCCGGCAAATCAACAATCAATCGCTGTTGGCCTTGATTTGAGAATCCTCCATTTTCAACTTGAACAATGGGCTCTGCCACTCCGAAAATATTTATTCGCCTTTCAATGACATCGCGAAGGGCGCTCATAGAATCCTTGACTTCGCTTGGATCGACTTTAGAAACATCGGCATCATATACCAAATGAGTGCCGCCTGAAAGATCAAGGCCCAGTTTAAAAGGAAAATCAGCGATGCCTGACGGAGTTTTCGATTGGGCTACAGCTCTGTTATGAGCCATTTCCGACTTATAAACAAAAAAGCCGATCCCGAAACCAAGTAAAACGATGATTAAAGCTGTAATTCTTGTTCTCCACATAATGGGCATATTCTATATATTTTTAACCAAAAAAGCAACTAGGAAAAACTAAAAATATGATGATTTAAAAATATTTTAATAATAGCTCTATTTTGAAGGATTAACTACGTTGCCCATAAACAATATATTCCCATTTGTTGAATCTTCTATCACAAACAAAAATGGATGATTTGCATAAAATTCTGGTATTCTAGGTCCCTGTTGAAGAGCTGATCCAGCAGTCATAGCCACAACTGTTGCAGCTGCAGCTTCTGTCCCATCTTCATTTACATCAATAAATGCTTTATGAATAACAGCACCGATTGAAAGATCTTTTTGACCATCCATTTTAGAAAAATCAGCATTTACTGTAAAAGCTGTCGGCATGCCCATAGATGTTAGAGTATCCACCATATCATAATTGGTGTCAAATTTAAACTGCGGAATAAATACATTAACTCGCTGATTTTTAAGATCCTTTTTCCAATTATTTAAATTAGATAGTGTAAATAATTTTTCAAATGAAATTAAATCATTTTTCTTTGGAAGAATGATGATCATTGATAGCTCGTTTCCTTTATATGGCATTTCCAATATCTGCAAATCATTATTCTCTGCATAATTAAATACTGCTTTGTCATCTTTTTGTTCCATCATATTGATTTTTACACTACCATTAGGATAAAGCGAGAAATCAGTTTCTTTGGTCCCCTTTCTATCAAATGGCTTTATCCACTTTCCATTAAAATAAATAGCATCAGTTAAAGCTAATTTGGTTGAGGAATTTAATATACCAGGGAGAAGAATATCTTTAATCTTATCATTTGTTTTATCTTCAACCCATTTATTAATTGTCTGCCTTGCTTCTTCTGTCGCATTTTTAAAATCAACATTTGTCGCTTTTGCGCTGTAATATGTACCTACATTGGAAAGATAATCAGCCAAAAAAGCAAAATCTTTTTGAACCCATATTGCATTGGCAATATTAAGCTGATAATCTTGATTTGCTGTATTTATTTCATTATTTATTGAAGAAAAAGAATCTCTAAGAATATTAATATCTTTTGGGAAATGAAAAACTGATTGTATTTCATCAGCTGTCTTGCCATTTGCCCCTTCATAAACCATCGCAAATGCGCTTGAAACACTGAAGGGTGAGAAAAACATATTTTCTCCCTTTTTAGCAAGTTTAGAATAAATATCAAAAGCAAATGCGTTATTAGCAAGAACCACAGCATTATTGTTATCAACTTTAATATAATTAACTACTTTTTTATCTGGAATAACATCAGTGGGGTTTTCTTTCTTTTGATTAATAATAACAGTTGAATTTTTCGCTTTATAATATACGACACCTCCGCCTATAACTAAAATAGCGAGGATTGCTATTATTAAACCTATTCCAGCAAAACCTTTAATATTTTTCATGATTTTATTTTCTCTTTTTAGATTATTAAAAGCACTTTGTCTTATTATTATAACAATAACATATCTTTATGAAAATAACTACTACCAGCCACAAGTCGGACTTGTGGCTAAGCTTATTAATTGTCTTTATATTTAAGCCACGTTAATATTTCTTTATCAAAATCTTTTATACTAGAAAAGTACTTTGGGAAATTATTTATATCTAAAATCTTACACTCTTTCCTATTATTATAATAATGATGATCATGATAACTACTCCATTTATATTTATTTAAAAATTCTAATGATTTTTGAATATTCTTAATTCCATCTTCTTTCCATTTTGAATCTATAAGCTTAATTGGGTTTAAATGGATATATGAAAAAAGATATTTGGCTTGATTGTCATTTTTTATATGTATAGATTTAAACTTACCTTCAAATAGTCCTCCTGTACGTTCGTATTTTGCATTAAAATATTTAGCATAGGCAGTTGAAACTTTTCTCATAAATTCTGAAATTCTGTTTTTATCTTTATTTCGCTTTATATTTTGCCATAAGTCCGACTTATGGCTGAAAGTAATGTAAATATGAAAGTGGTTAGGTATTAATACCCAAGCGCCGATTGATACAATAGGTTCTCCTCTTTCAAAATCAAAAGCATTGATATTGGGCTTTATTACATCTTCTCTAAATTTAAAACTCTTATAAGAATTGCAACAATATAAGCATTTTACAAAATAATCATAATCTTCCTTATTTAAGAAAATTTTCTGTTTACTGTTGCCTCTGTTATAGATGTGATAATATTCTCCATCCACTAAAGGAACTTTTCTGTTTGACATTTGATAATTATATAAAAAACTTTATATAATCACAAGTCCGACTTGTGGCTACTTGCGGCTAATTTCTATTTCTTATTAAAAATCAGTTTAAAAACAACAGCAATTATAGTCCCTAGTAAAAAGCCACCGATTATATCAACTGGGAAATGAACACCAGCCATAACTCTGGCAACGCCTATAAAAAGGGCGAAAAATATAAATAAATATCCCGCTTTCTTATTGATGAAGAAAATCATTGTTGCAATGGCTGCAAAAAATGTCGCATGCTGGGAAGGAAAAGAGTATCCGGTCTCAGAGAAAAGCGAATGAACATTAGGCAATGCTGTAAACGGCCTTTGTGCATGAACTGCTAGCTTAATTATTTCGGCAAGGCCCCATGAAATTGCTCCTGCTAAAAACACTGAGAAAATCTTTTTCCAAGCATTCTTTAAAGCAGAAAGCGGATGCAAAGAAATAATATTGTAATGAAAAAGCAAAAATAAAACAGCAAGAGCGACAGCTATGTATGGTAATATATCAGCGGTAAAAACTATAATCTTATCAAAGAATAAAGATCGGTGAGATAAATTATATAATAAAAAAAATAAAGCCAGATTCATGATTTTAATTTATTGGCTGCGGCAAGCACATTCTTTAGAAGCATAGCCACGGTCACCGGACCGACACCGCCTGGAACTGGCGATATATAGCCCGCGATTCCCATGACAGAATCCAAATCAACATCGCCGACTATTCCGCCCGCAGATTCGGATGTTCCGGCGTCAATTATAACACAGCCGTTTTTAATCATTGGTCCTGTTATATATTTTCCCTGTCCAGTGGCTGAAATAAGAATGTCGGCATTTTTTATAAGCTCATTTTTATTCTCTACTTTGCGATTAATAACAGAAACTTCCAAACCTCGCGCACGGAGCAGATGCGCGACCGGCTTGCCGACAAGCATGCCCTGTCCAAAAACAACTATATTCTTGCCGGACAAATCCAGATTAAGGGAATCAATTATAGCCATGCAGGCAATCGCCGTGGGGTAGCCGACGCTGATATCGCCATTATAAAATCTGTCGCTGGCATCTTTGCCAAGGCAATCCACGTCTATGCTAGGCGCAATTTTGTTTAACACTTTATCTTTATCTAAAGAAGGCGGCAGCGGCAATTGAACTATCAGACCGCACATATTTGGAACTGAATTTAATTTTTCTATTTCCTCTATCAGATCGTCGGTTGATATGTCTTTGGAAAATTTTGCATGATGAAAATGCATGCCGACGGACTCGGCAAGTTTGGCTTTCATATTGACATATTGGACGGAAGCCGGATCGTCTCCAACCAGCACATCGCAAAATACGGGAGTAAAAGGCAGTTTTTCTATTCCCTCTTTCACTTCAGCCAAAATGTCATCTCTAATTTTTCTGCCGTTAATAATCGCCGTCATAATATTTTAAATTATTATATTCCTAAAAATTCATTATGCATATCGTCGCTGTGGGCCACTCTCTTGTACCTGTTCATACCCATAAGTATTCCAAGCCCGATAAATTCAGTCAGCAAATGCGAACCGCCATAGCTCATAAACGGCAAAGTAATCCCGGTTACCGGCATAATGCCTATATTCATGCCTATATTGATAATAAAATGGCTCATGAAATAAACCGCTAATCCGACACCGTAAAGTATTTCAAAATTTGTCACTCCAAGAAGCGCTATATGCAAAATGCGCCAGATTATCAAGCCCAGCAGCAAGAATAATATGATTGACCCGACAAATCCCCATTCTTCTCCAAACGCCGCAAAGATAAAGTCGGTCTGATATTCCGGCAAGAATTTCAAGCGGGACTGAGTTCCAAAACCGACGCCTTTTCCAAATATTTTTCCGGACCCGACGGCGATTGTCGATTGATAAACATTATAACCTGAACTGTGAATATTGGAGAGGGGCTGTATAAAATTAACAACACGAGCTTTCTGGTATGGAGCAAGAACAAGGCCCCACAGCAATGCAAAAGCGACAGCTCCGGAACCGATAACTATCAAGAGGTAGCGTTTCGAAATTCCCGATATCAATATCATTCCCAGCCAAATAAAAAATATTATGACAGCCGAACCGAAATCGGGCTGCAAAAGCAGGAGAGAAAACGGGATTAGTGCGTATAGTCCCGAAATAAAAATGTGCTTAAAATTGTCAATTTCAACGTGCCGGCGCGAGAAATATTTTGCAAGGATTAAAATAACTATCAATTTCATCATATCCGACGGCTGAAAAGAAAAAGCGCCCAGGGAGAACCAGCTTTTTGCTCCATTAGAACTGTGTCCGACGATAAAAAGCAATATCAGCAATATTGAAAAAAAAGTGAAGAGCGCCACCAATACATCCGTTCTTTTTAATGACCTGAAATCAAGGCAAGATAAGAAAAACAGGACTGCAAAAGAAAGAGCAATCCATATCAGCTGGTGGCTGAAGAACGGTGTTTCTTCCGTAAACGACTTCATTGTGATAAGCCCTGCTCCAAGCACCGGCAACAGGAAAACAATTAAGAGCCAATCAATCTTTGGAAGATGTAATTTCATAATCTAATCAGAATGAAGTTGTAAACGGATTAATCTGCACTAAAACGTCTTCAGTCACAGGATTTAGAGGAAATGGCTGCGGCCACGAAAACGACAATAAAGAATTGGCGTTGCTTGCAAGGCCTTCTTTGATGGTCTTAGAGGCATTTATGGCGTTATGCTGCGCATCGTAAAGAATCGCTATGATATCGAACGGCGGCAAGTCATAAACAGAATTATTGTTGATGCGCGCAGTCAATGTCGGAGAACCGTTATTCGCATTGAAAATCACATTATCAACTACAATAGGAAGGGTCTGTATGGTCGGGTCCTTTTTAATCCAGATAAATTGGCCGGTAAAAGAAAAAGTTACGCTTTTAATCTGGCTCTGCCCGGAATCGAAGCGCGGCTCGAAAATTGCGAATTGTTGATTGGGCGGTATATAAGTACTCCCTTGTCTTCTGCCGATCAAAAGATTGTTCGTATCATAAATCCTGAATTCATAATTAACGCTTTCCACTCCGGCATTTTGATTATGATTTTCAACAAAAGCGACAAGATTATAGACGCTCCCTGTCACAGGAAATGCTCTGCTCCAAAGTATTACTGGCTCGGAAACATTGGCATCGCAAACGCGCTGACATGATCCTCCGCAATCAACGCCTATCTCATCGCCATTCTTTACTCCATCACTGCATGTCGGAACTTTATTAAGCGATGGATATATAAATAGAAAAGCTATCAATCCCAAAACAAGGACCAATCCTCCGAAGTATTTAAATTGCCTCCGCGACGCCCATGACATATACCACTACTATACCAAAAATCCGCTTCAATATAAAGCGGAAGATTGATTAATAAAAATTCCTATTTAATGAATTTAATTCCATTTGGCCACCAATCAGAAGAATAATCATCAGATTCGAACGCTGGGTCCATAGCACCTTTTACAATATAAAATCCTCCTGTTTTAAGATCTGCAGAAAAAGAACTAAATTGACCAGCATAAAATTCTCCTCCACATTTCTGCATATTATTATTAGGATCTTCTTGATAATCTCCTTGTGGAGCTCCAGGATAATCAATATAATAATAATTTGATGTACTAGTTTTAACTACTTTACAAGGATTATTCCAATATTCAGGTTTTACAACCTGGCGCAAAATTGATTGCTCAAATGTTTCATTTGTATTTTTATGATATATCTCAGCATATCCTGAACCAAGTTGTCCTGCAGAAACATTTAAACTGTGACCATTTTCAGTTACAGATATAGATTGAGTAATAGTTGGAAGAGGTTTATTACTACTTCCACCAGTAAAGCTAATTTCCTTAGGATAAGTAAATTGAATACCAAGATTAGCAGAAGTATAAATCATCATATTAGGATTTTTGGGATCAATAATATTAGTGCTTGCTTTTACAACATTTTGCGGGGTTGTTGTATTGGTTTGTAAATATTGTATTGAATCAACTAAAGATTTTAAGTCACTATTTGATTTAGAATAAAATGCTAATCCAGGGAATTGTGAACTTTTTGTCTTAAGATAATACACCTCATAGTCAGCCCAGTAAGAAGAATCTTCTGTTTCGCCTATGCCAGTTTCTTTCTTATATCTAAATTCTATACCATTAGGATTGATATATGACTGACCATATTGATTCTCATTATTTACATATCCTTTAAAAGATAAAAATTGTGGTCCTTCTCCAATATCATCCATATAATCAGATGAAACACCAGAAAGAGTAATAATTTTATCCAAATTTTTTAATGTTCCAGAGAATTTTACTCCTTTTTCAATATGCTGATTAGTCTTATTAGTATCAAAAACTTCTTTAACTTCACCATATTTTTCATCATATTTAAATGAAATTCCAAGTAATTTGTTTTGATATTCTTTTAAATTTTTAGTTACTCCTTGCTTAAAACTATTTTTCCCTAAATAATATGCTCCACCACCGACAATAACTATCCCCAGAACAATTGCCAATATTAGACCGATACCTATAAATCCTTTATTTTTGTTCATTAAATTTTAGTTAGTTTTTAATAATTTGATTATATCACTTTTACATAAAAAAAGAAATTCTTTGTTCTGGTGTGAAGTCGGGAAAGGGACCCAACTGCAAGGCCGGAGCGAGACGTCGCGAGGCGGGGTCGCGGAAATTTCCAGCAGGAAATTATCCGTGTAATCCTACTTATTTATCTTTTACGGTTAACGCCATGAATAAAATTCATGGCAAAAATAAAAACTATTGCGATTTATTGCAATAATTTTTATTTTAGTTAAATTCTTTGTTCTGGCGACAGCCTACTTTCCCTATAAAAATAAGTATCATCGGCGCAGATGGGCTTAACTTCCGAGTTCGGAATGTAATCGGGTGTGACACCATTGCCAAATCACCAGAACAAAAAATTCAACACATTGTTTGGAATATGAAATTTATAATTTTTCGGTCCTCGGACTTTCTCACCAGACGCTCAAAATTACAAATTTCATATTCCAAAATTACAAATATCATTTGCATGATACCTGAAAACTGAATGCTGCTCGCCCCGCCATGGCGGGGTAAAAACGCAATAATAAATGATTTCCACATTTCCTAATAGGAATCGAACTATTAGTACGTCTCGGCTCTACACATTGCTGTGCTTACACCTAACGCCTATCAACCTAATCATCTCTTAGGTTTCTCAAACGATTCCTAATCTTGAAGCTGGCTTCCCTCTTAGATGCTTTCAGAGGTTATCCATTCCCGACATAGCTACAGGGCAGTCCAGTTGGCACTAGAGCCCTCACACCAGAGGTCAGTTCATTCCGGTCCTCTCGTACTAGGAACAAATCTTCTCAAGAATCAACGCCTGCAGTAGATAGGAGACCAACCTGTCTCACGCATCTATGTTTTACTTCTATCATTATCGCGTATTTAATAATAATGATCGAACCACAATTACTTGTGGGATCGGACTATAACTTTCACCAAATAAATCTGGTTATTTCACATTTAGTCTCTACGGGCCCCCGCAAACGGGATTCCCTCGGTATTATCCTCCACAAAAAATAGTAGGACTTTACCGATATGAGTGAATTTCTCATACAAAATATTGTATGCCGCCGTGAGTGTACCACAGTACACACGGTCTTAATCTCAGATTAAAACAGTTTTATTTTCCTCAATTGGTTCAAACTGTCCAATTCCTCTCTTTTCTCCCCTGCTAAGGGGAGATGTCCATTTATGGACAGAGGGGTGCTGAACGGTTTGAACCCAGCTCGCGTACCTTTTTAATTAGCGAACAGCTAAACCCTTGGCAGCTTCTCCACCACCAGGATAAGGTGAGCCGACATCGAGGTGCCGAACTCCGCCGTCGATATGAACTCTTAGGCGGAACTAGCC
>DATKGV010000005.1:0-34555 GCA_035510575.1 Minisyncoccota bacterium
CAGAAAAAAGGAATCAGCCGAAGTTTTGCGGAATCCTTTCCCCAGAAAATTGTTTCCGCAAAACTTCGTCCGCTTTGTTTCAGATTTCTTCGTCAGGATTCATTTCAAAAAAGGTTCGAATTTTGTCCAATGAATACCGCATGAAGAAAAGTAGGTTAAAAAGTTAGTTGACAAGAGCTTTGTATTGGTATACTATCTTAGTAGTTAGTTAACTGTAATATTATAACGATTAACTAACTATTAACATGACTATAGAGATAGGTAAATATATTAAACAACCTCAAGGATTTTCAGCTTTTATACCAAACGCTTTCCCGCCAAAGTATATTTTTGAATTGCCTCAAAATATTCTTATTAAAGCAGCAGAAGCCGATCGTCTGATTGGCAAACTTGATGGCATTACACATACACTGCCTGATGTTGAATTTTTTCTGCATATGTTCGTAGCCAAAGATGCAGAATCATCCGCTCAAATAGAAGGAACACGCGCAACAATGATGGATGCACTTGAAAAAAGCGCTGGTGTTGCTTTGAAAGAAACTGATGCAGAAGATATTTTGCATTATATAAAAGCACTAGATTATGGAACAAAGCGTCTAAAAACATTACCTCTTTCTTCACGCCTCATTCGTGAAGTGCACAGCAATCTAATGACTGGAGCACGTTCAACACATTTTGCTGATCCTGGCGAATTTCGAAAATCACAGAATTGGATTAGCGGCACTGCGCCATCAAATGCTCTTTATGTGCCGCCGCCTGTTCATGACATGCTTGCAGCATTGGGAGATTTTGAAAAATTTTTACATGATGAGAAGAGCGTTCTTCCGCTTGTTCATATAGCGCTAGCTCATGCGCAGTTTGAGACAATACATCCATTCCTAGATGGCAATGGTCGTACTGGCAGATTAATTATAACAATGCTTTTGTGCCACAGAAGTTTGCTAGAACGACCAGTTCTTTTTCTTTCATCTTATTTTAAAAAACATCAGAAGATTTACTACGCTCGTCTCAACGGATACCATGATGGAGATGTTCAT
This sequence comes from Minisyncoccota bacterium, assembly GCA_035510575.1. Classification (GTDB taxonomy): domain Bacteria; phylum Patescibacteriota; class Minisyncoccia; order Phycocordibacterales; family UBA9973; genus UBA8515. The sequence continues at coordinate 1,038 of DATKGV010000005.1, forward strand.
TCGTGGCTAGATTTTTTCCTTGATGGAGTTATAGAAACTGCAAATGAATCAATAGAAATTTCAAAAAAGATCCGAAAAATTCGTGATGACGATATGGCAAAAATTCAAGCACTTGCTAAACGCGAATCAGAAAGTGGAATTTTAGTTTTATCGCAATTATTTCGTGAACCAATCGTAACAGCTAATACTGTAATGAAATGGACAGGTTTTTCTCGCGCTGGGACTCTTAAATTACTAGAACGATTTGTTACACTAGGAATATTAGAAATGCCTCCTGAACAAGGACAAGAGAAAAGCTTTATTTATAGGCAATATATAAACGTGTTTTAGATGGGAGAGTGCCTAATTCCTTTAAAATGGTAGAATAAAAAATAGTGAAGTTTTATTTATATAAATATATATTTGTTATTTTTGGAATTATTATTTCCTGTCCTTTATATGCGCTTGCTAGCGGCATTAATTACGGGAAAATAATTTCCCAGTCGGCTGATTCTTTTGTCCTTCAATACGGCAATACGGAAACTCCCGATTTTTATAATTGCGCGGTCAGCGCTCTTTCTTGCAGCGATATCGGGAAAACCGCTCCGCTTGCAATTGAGAATCAAACCGCTAATGCCAATGCGCGTTTTACTTTTTCAACAACTTCCACATCAAAGAAAAATATAATTACCAGAAGCTTTTATTTGAAAGACAATGCAACCGGCAAAATATATTCGCGAAGCTACAAGCTTGATTTTTGGGATATGCTGGGCGATGAAAATACGATATCTTCCATTTCTCCCGATGAAAAGCGAATGGTCTACACCGATGATTCAAGCGGCTATCCGACGCTTTACCAATTGGATTTGACCGCCCTCAAAGGAAATAAATTCAAGGGTGCGAAAGTTTTCTCCAAAGCTTTCTCCATAAATGGCTTTACTCTCGCTTCCCAAAATGATTTGTATTTTATAGCCAACAAAGACGGCCCTTATGAATGGAATTTATATAAATATAATTTCACGACTAAAGTTATTTCTCTGATTGCCAATAATGCTTCATATGCTTTCAGAATCAGAAAATTCGGCAATGGATTTATCTTTTTTGCCATACAGGGAGCATCATCATTTCCAGTATTTTATAATGAGGAGACGAATCAAGTCGAAAAATTCTCCGGCATCACGGCTGATAATTCTCCCTCAGCTGTCAACAGCAGGGTTATGTCTTTCGGCGGGAACATGCATGGAGTTTTGATGACTCCGCAGAATTTTAATAAAAATGCCCCGCACGAGCTTGTCATCTGGCTTCATGGCGGCCCGTACCGGCAGACAAGCTTGGGCTATGATTCTTACGCCAGTTATGCCGTTTATGATTTGATTCTGAATGAAATGGCCAAGAATAATATTGCCGTTCTTAAGCTCGATTACAGCGGGAGCTACGGATACGGCGGAGCGTTTGCGAAATCCATCAAAGGAAATGTCGGCAATAAAGATGTCAGCGATGTCATGAATGCGCTTTCATCAATTAAAAAAGGCATGGTAATTTCTGATATTTATCTGATGGGGAACAGTTATGGAGGATATTTGTCGTTGCGAAGCATTGTCGCTTATCCGAAGCAATTCGACGGAGCGATCTCAATCAACGGAGTGACTGATTGGGCTACAATGCTTTCCGATTTGGGCAACTCGATATTTAATTTGGATTTTAATGGCAAGCCGAATAAAAGCAATAAGAAGCTTTACGACAAAGCGTCGATTATTTCCCGCATTTCAAATCTTGCAAATCAAAAAATAATTCTCATCCAAGCGCAAGCCGACAAGACGATTCCTCCGTCTCAGGCCGACTTGTTATATAAAGTTCTGCAAGACAAAGGCAAAAATGTCCTTTTTTATCCTTATGCTGATGAAGACCATATATTCAAAAAAACCGCCAGCATTGAAGGAATCTGCAAGAATGTATTCACTGCTCTGTCCATATCGCTTGATAATAATTGCAATTTTGAATAGAAGTTTATCGCTTGACATTTTTGATTTAGAGGCGTATGATTGAGCCAAATAACTGAATTAATTTAAAACTAAAAAACTAAATTATGGCAGAAAAAACAAGGTACACGGATGAAGAACTTGAACAGTTCAGAATTTTGATTGTTGCCAAGCTTGATAAGGCAAAGAAAGATTATGAGTTGCTTAAAAGCGCAATAACTCAAAGTGGCAGCCATGACACGCAGGATACCGCGCCAATACTTAAAGTTTGGGAAGAAGGCGCTTTAATATTATCAAAGTATGAATCAAACAAGTTAGCCCAAAGACAATTGGATTTTATCGAATGTCTAGATGCTGCTCTTGTTCGCATTCAGAACAAAACTTATGGCCGCTGTCGCGAAACTGGGAAATTAATTCCTAAAGAAAGGTTAATGTCAGTTCCTCATACGACACATTGCATTGAAGCCAAAAAGATGAAAATTGCATAATTTGTTTTTTCATAGGTGTTATCTACTAGGTTTATTATTTGGTTAAGCCGCCCGGACTAATTTGGACGGCTTTTCTTTTGCGTTTAATGCTGATATATTTAAGGCACTTATGAAATTAAGTTTTAATAAAAAAATACAAGTACAGCTGACGATCGGCCAAATAATCAAGAAAAATATTTGGCGGAGAATTTATCCGATATTTCCATGGATGCAGAAACACTTTTTGAAGTGGCATCTTGTTTGGCATGAGAGCGGCCGCCAGCCGTACCATCTTGGCTGGCTTGCGCCTGAAAAGACGCTTAAGGATTTGGAAAAACATCTCCACGAGAAATGGGGCTTCGGCAATCATTTCGTGGCTTGGACGGACAACGGCCAGATTCTTTCTTGGCGCAAGCTTGAGAATTTTGACGATCAATATCACATCCGCGTCTTTAAAGACGGCGAAATTCGCGGACACTACGAATATACTCCGGAAGGGAAGCCCTTGGCGCACTTCGCAGAAATAAACGAGCAGGAACGGCTTAATGAATTCAAAAAATTTCTCGGCGACTATGTAGTCCAGAAAAAGCACATTTCTCATTTGAAGCCCGACGTGAATATCGCTCCGGAGTCGGAAATAACTATTGATGAATTTTTGAAGCGGGGTAAATAATATCCCAGAGTGGACCGGCGACATTGCGCGGTTTGCCTACTAAAGGAAAGTGATGAAGATCAATGAACGGCGCGGAATTGCATTCAATCACGCCGGATCTTGGCTGATCGCGCCATGAACGAGATACGTCGTCCATAATAAAATCAACGCCGATGACAGGATCATCCAGCACTTCCGCTATTTTTTCAAGCATAATTTTATTATCGGGATGGATCACATCGGTCATATCCGTAATTCCTCCGCCGACGGCCCGGCTGGTCTTCTGCCCTAATGTGACAATTTCATTTTTCTTTGGAATTGTATTTTCCGTCCTGTGAAAATGAGCCAATTCTTTTCTGGCTTCATCGCCAAGCGCCAGCTGGTGGAATATCGGCCCATGACGGAGTGGATTTTTGTTTTCAATATTTATAAGCTCTTTAACTGTATGCGCGCCGTCGCCGATGACATAAGCCGGCTCTCTGCGGAGCACTGCCACCAACTTTTTATTTATTAATGTGCCTCTGAAAACATATCCGGAAAGTTCTTCCTCAATCATGACCCAAGGCGAAAGCTGGCGCGCTTTCTTAAACGCAATGATAAATTCTTTCTCGTCGCTTATGTGAGTTGTCGTATGCCTGCTTCTTGAGCCGAGATTAGGTTTCGTGATAACTGGTTTGTTTAATGAGTTGAATATTTTCAAAGCTTTTCTTTTTGATGAGGCAATTCCGCCGCCGGCAACTTGGATGCCATTTTTGCGAAAATGCTTTTTCATTTCGTTTTTATTATCCATCCACTCCAATCCGCTCGGATTGTATCCCTTGGGCCGAGGAAGGACATCAAAGAAACGCATTTCTTCCTGATATTTTGATACAAATATGTCATGGCCGATCCCAAACAGGCGAAATTCATACATGCCTATCGCGCGGGCTAAAGCTTCATTCCAAAGAACTTTCGTGCGCCAGCTGTCATCATCTTTGGGCGTTTTTGTAATTTTGCCGAGATGCAAAGCGGTCAAAGTTTTGGTGAGCATCGGGCCGATCCATTCAAGCGATTCTTCCGGAATTATTTTATCCATCCAATTCATCCACGGCTCGACAAGCGCTCCCAAAAGCACGGATATATACATCACTTTATGATTCACCTGAGCTCCTCCGCAATCAACGCAGTATTTTTTCTTTTTGCTCATATCTTACTGAGTTTACCAGATTTTAATGCGTACCCAAAATGCGTTAGGTCTTGCCTAACGCATTTAATATTTATATAATTAAGCATATGTCTATTAGAAAAACTTCATTTGTTCAAGGTGAATATTATCACATATATAATCGTGGTAATAGTAAGCAGAAAATATTTCATGATAAATTTGATTATATTCGTTTTATTAATTTGCTTTATATATCAAATACAAAGGAAAATTTTAATTTATTTGATTTAAATCGTGTCAGTAATTTTAATATTTATGAAACCGATAGAAAAAATAATCTTGTATCTATCGGTGCATATTGTCTTATGCCGAATCATTTTCATATTTTAATAACTCAAACAGAAGAAAAAGGTATTAGTAAATTTATGCAGAAACTGACTACTGCATATTCAATGTATTACAATAAAAAATACGAACGGACAGGCGGACTTTTTGAAGGGAAGTTTAAATCTGAGCACGCAAATAATGATAGATACTTAAAATATTTATTCTCATATATTCATTTAAATCCTATAAAACTCATCCAAAAAGATTGGAAAGAAAAGGGGATTAAAGATAAAAAGAAATCAATAGAATATCTGAATGGATATCAATATTCAAGCTTTATTGATTATCTTGGAATAAATAGAATACAAAATAAAATCCTAAATCAAAAAAGTTTTCCCAATTATTTCTCAACAAAAGGAAAGTTTATAAAAGAGATATTTGAATGGCTGTCTGCGTTAGGCAAGACCTAACGCATAACTACTTGCCAAATTGCATCGGGGCGGGGTGACTCCATAGAACCCATACGCTAAACTGTAATCGTACCCTCGTCAGGTACGATTATTAATTTCATATATTAAAACTATGGAAAACAAAATATATATTGGAATCGATTTACACAAAAGAAGGAGAAATATATCAAGCAGGACAGCAGATTACAGTGAAATGGGGGAGTTGTAATGTGCAATCAACTAGCAAAGTTACAATGACTTTGAAAAATGTTGGTGATAGTACGATTATATATCTTACTGATGATAAAAATATACCAGCAATTTTTAGCACAAATGATGGAACCGAAACATTTACTATTCCGACGAGTGCATATTCTGGTATAAAGACAGGAAATTATAATTTATCTATAAGCACTTTGGCTTCTAATGGAATAACTGATATTTATTATGAATCTAATATATTCAAAATAACCGCTCCAGTAGCTCATGTTTGCCCAGTAGGATGTACATGTAATGGGAATACTACAACTTGTCCCGTCACTCCCGTCACATCTGTTTCTAGTTGTTCTTTAAATATTTCTTTATGGAATATGTTATTCCAGTTTAGCAAGCATAGTTGCTATGAATAAAAATACTGGTGTTTATAATATTAATGTTGGTAATTTGCCGATGGTTTCTTCAGCAACCAAAGTTAAATAATTAATATGATTCACTAAAAATGCGTTAGGCAAGACCTAACGCATTTTTTAGTGTGCTACGGCAAAGCCGACGACTTTTTTGGCGCCGGATTTTTTGAGCATATTCATTATTTCCGTTATTGTTCCGCCGGTCGTGGTGACATCATCGATAACAATTATAGTTCTGCCTTTTACCGATTCTTTGTTTTTTATTTCAAACACGCCCTTGATATTTTTGAGTCGGCGGGCGCGGTTTGTGATTTTGGCCTGAGGCAAGGTATCAATCTTTTTTATAATTATATTATTTTTCAATTCCAGGACTTCTCTTCCTCCGCAATCGCAAAATCCGCGGGCAATCCTTTCGGCTTGATTATAGCCGCGCGTTTTCTTTCGCATAGGAGACAGAGGCACAGGAATGACCAGTATAGCTTGCCCGCTTGCGTATATTCTCATATCGGAAATATCTTCAACAAACGATTCGTACAGCAATTTGCCAAGCGTTTGCCCCAAGTGAGACCTATGATAATACTTCAAGTTCCAAATAGCTTTCTTTATCAGCGGATCCCGGTAATCAAAACAAGCCATAATTCCGCGTTCTGTTTCGCGTTCCGCCTTTGGTATTTTTATAACGCAATTTTGACACAATATTTCTCCTTTAGAACGGCATCCGAGGCATGATTCCGCGAATAATATATCCAAGAGCCAATCGGCGATATTTCTAATCTTTGAAAAACTTAATTTCACGCTCTCATTTTACTATAACTATGATATACTGGATAGTGATTCATATATATGGATAATCCGCTTAAAAATATAATTTCTGAAGGATTAAAAAGCTTGTCCGGCGCTTTTAATTCCGGCAGTTCAGCTAAAAACAAAGGCGCGCTTGGCATTGATATCGGTTCTTCGGCGATTAAAGTCGTACAATTGAAGAAAAAGGGAGGCAAAGCCATACTTGAAACGTACGGAGCTCTTTCTCTCGGCCCCTATGGCAAGACGGATGTGGGCACAGTCACTAATCTGCAAGCCGAAGATATCGCCCGAGCTCTTGTCGATGTCATGAAGGAATCGAATGTCACTGTCAATTCCGGAGTCATAGCGATACCATCGTCTTCAAGCTTGATATTCATTCTTTCACTGCCGAGCAATGTCACTGAAAGCCAATTGCCTTCAATAGTGCCGAATGAAGCTCGCAAATATATTCCAGTGCCGATTTCTGAAGTTAGTTTTGATTGGTTCATGATTCCGCAAGAAACCGAATTTGAAAATGAGGCCGGCCAAGAATCCGCTGATAAATCCAAATCCGCGCCGGAGCCGAAAGTTGAAGTTCTAGTCGTGGCCATCCATAACGACATATTGTCGCGCTATCGCGACGTATTAGCCAAAACGCAATTGCATTCCGACTCTTTTGAAATGGAAATTTTCAGCAACATACGCTCATGCTTGGGGCATGAGCTGGCTCCAGTGCTCTTGATTGATTTCGGAGCTTCAAAAACCAAATTATCAATCGTTGAAGCCGGCATTGTGCGGGTTTTCCACGTGGTTAATCGCGGCTCTCAGGATATAACCAAGAATATTTCATCATCGCTTGGAATTACTTTCACAGAAGCCGAGAAACTGAAGCGGACGGTCGGCCTTAATGCCGCCAAAAATGCCAATGTGGCAAGCATTGTCCGGCTATCCACAGATTATATATTCTCCGATACTAATAGTGTTGTGCTTGCTTACGAGAAGAAGTATAATAAAAGCATAAGCAAAGTCATTATGATTGGCGGCGGATCTCTTCTTGAAGGATTGCTTCCGCTTGCAGCAGCAAATTTTCATATTGAAGTGGCTTATGGAAATCCGTTTTCAAAAACAGAAGCGCCAGCGTTCTTGCAGCCGATTCTGGAGACCAGCGGTCCGGAGTTTACAGTGGCGGTAGGGCTGGCATTGCGCCAATTGTCATAATCTATAAAGTATGGAAAATTCATTCCAAACATCATTTATACCGAAGAAGCCGGTTGATACCGAGATCGCTGCAAAGCGGTCGTCATCGACCAGCCTTTTTAAGGTCATAACTATACTTCTCCTTATTGTTATGGGGGCGGCTTCCGGCGGACTTTTTTTATATAAAAGTTATTTAACAAGCCAAAAGGAAGTGCTTTCCTCTTCTCTTGCCGCGGCCCGCGACAGTTTTGAACAAAGCACCATTGATGAATTGGCCTTGTTCGATAAGCGCACGAAAGCGGCAAAACAGATTCTTAATAGCCATATAGTATTATCTCCAATGTTTGCGCTGCTTGGAAACCTTACCATACCGCAGATCCAATATACCAAGTTTAGTCAAGAAACTACTGACAGCGGATTCTCTGTCAAAATTTCCGGAGTTGCCTTGGATTATAAATCCATCGCTCTTCAAGCCGATGTGTTCAATAGCTCAAGCGGCCGATCTTTTAAAAATGTCGTCTTTTCAAATCTTACCAAGCAGACCAATAATTATGTGGGCTTTGATCTGGCCTTTGATGTTGATCCTGCTCTGCTTTCATACGAGAAAAATAGCTTGCTCGAATTATCCAGCGCCGCCGCTAGCGCGCCTAGCAACAATATACCGCCGGCAACCAATTTAAATAATACATCGCAATAATAATTATGAAACTTCTCTTACCAATTTCATTTATAATAATCTCAGGCGTGCTATTTTTCGCCTTTGTTAATCCTCTTTACAACGATGTATCTCAATTGCGAACTGATATGGCTACTTATAATACTGCTCTTGATAATTCAACGCAGCTTCAAAAGACCAGAGATGATCTTATCGCGAAGTATAATAATATTACGGAAGATGATAAGGACCGCCTTGAGCATTTTTTGCCGAATACGGTCAACAACATAAAATTTATTCTTGAAATCGAGCAGCTGGCAAATCTTCACAATATGCCTCTAACCGACATAAAATTTGATCCTCAGCAATTGCAGGCCCAGGCGGCATCAAACGGAGGAGCAGTTATTGCGGCCAATAATCCTTCTTCATCGCTGTCATACGGCGTCTTTCCGATTGAATTTACGACCGAAGGCACTTATGACACATTCGTTCTTTTCTTGAAAGATATGGAGCACAATCTCCGCCTTGTTAATGTCAAGTCAGTAGATTTTTCAGTGCCAGCCGCCTCGGCATCTTCAGGTTCCGGCAGCGGCTCCTCCAATCCGGACGTATATACTTATAATTTTAAAATTGAAACTTATTGGCTAAAATAATATGAAAACGAAAAATAAATTTCTAATAGTGCTGGCGATAGCGATCATGCTTGGAGGTCTATGCATCATATATTCTTCAAAAGGTTTGAATGCATCCGCCGCGACAGATTCATCTCTTTCCTCGTCTATCACTGATACAGCATTGCCGTCTTCTGCAGACGACAAAATTGCGGAAGACACCGCATTTTTATCGACTCTCGTATCTCTTAAGACAATCAATATTGATGCCAGTTTGTTTTCAGACGCTTCCTTCAACGCTCTTAATGACAACACTGTTAAATTAAATCCTGTGTCGCCAGGCCGCGCGAATCCTTTTGCTGCCATAGATGCGGCTGCTTTGAATAATACTTCCGTATCCGTGTCTCCTGTAGTTACCAATCAGCCGACTCAAGTCACTGATAAAACAGCCATATTAAATGGAGCGGTCAACAGCGCGTCGGGCGTTGCCAGCGTTTACTTCGAATATGGTCCGACAGCAAGTTTGGGCAAATCGACATCGCCGGCCAAACAGTCGCTTGTCGGCACGTTTATTACGAGCATTTCAGGATTAACTTCCAAGACGACTTATTTCTATCGCGCCGATGCTAAAATAAACGGCAATCTGGTTAGTGGAGACACAGTTTCGTTTACTACGAATTAATAATATGGCACTTCTTGAGGAACTGGCAAAAAATAACCTTATCAGGGAAAATCAGATATCTGAAATCACAAAAGTTGCCGACGAGAAGTATGGCGGCAATATAGACCAAGCGCTGCTTGATTTCAAGATTGATGAAAATAAAATTCTTAAAGTCAAAGAGTCGCTTTTTAATATTCCAATAAAAGATATTGATCCGAAGAGCGTCCCGCAATCGACGCTTAAGCTGATTTCTGGCGAGGCGGCAAAAACGTATCATTTTGCGCCGATCGGCCTCTCTGACAGCGTTCTTGAAATCGGCATTCTTGATCCCGAGAATGTGCAGGCCGTTGATGCTCTGACTTTTATTACCGCCAAGATGAACAATCCCTTCAAGCTGTATCTGATAAAAGCGTCGGTTTATAACAAGCTGATGGAAATGTATCAGGGATTAGGCAGCGAAGTTGACCAAGCGCTTTCCGAGCTTGATACCGAGATTGCCGGAACCGGAGACAGCGGCGTGACTGTCGAGACAAGCACCAAGACATCCGACAGCTTGAAGCCGGGCGAAGAAGAAAAGATTGTTGAAGATGCTCCGATTATCAAAATTGTGGCAGTCATACTTCGCCACGCGACAGAGGGCTCGGCATCGGATATTCACATAGAAAACGTGGGAGATAAAGTAAATGTCCGCTTCCGCGTAGACGGCATACTTCATACGTCCCTCGTTCTTCCCATAAATGTCTACAACGGAGTCGTCGCCCGCATTAAAATTCTTGCCAAGCTCCGGCTTGATGAAAAGCGCAAGCCGCAGGACGGCGGATTTTCGGCGAAAATCGACGGACGCAAAATTGATTTCCGCGTTTCCACAATGCCGTCCTATTACGGAGAGAAAGTCGTCATGCGTATCCTCGATTCAACAAAAGGAGTGCAACTTCTTGATAATCTTGACATGTCGCCCGACAACTTGGCTCTTGTCCGAGAGGCCTTGGCTCGCCCTTATGGACTGATACTTATTACCGGTCCGACCGGCTCCGGCAAAACCACGACTCTTTACTCTATGTTAAATGAACTTGATAAAGAAGAAGAAAATATCGTCTCGCTTGAAGATCCGGTTGAATATCAGATGCCTGGCATTAATCAGTCGCAAGTTATGCCGGAAATCGGCTATACATTCGCTTCCGGCTTGCGTTCCATACTCCGCCAAGACCCCGACATTATCATGGTCGGAGAAATTCGAGACAAAGAAACAGCCGAGCTTGCCATTCAGGCGGCTCTTACTGGGCATCTTGTCTTTTCAACTTTGCACACGAATACTGCCGTCGGAGCCATTCCTCGCTTGGTGGATATGGGCATTGACCCTTATCTCATCGCGCCTACTTTGGTTTTGTGCATGGCTCAGCGCTTGGCTCTTAAGGTTTACCCTGGAGCTAATCACGAAATTCCAATGGATGAAGCGACAAAAATGATGATTGACAAGGAATTTGAAGATTTGCCGAAAGAATTTAAATCCAGATTAAATATTGGCAATACAATGTTTGAAATTGTTCCAACTCCTGAATGTCCATCGGGGACCAAAGGACGCATACCTGTATTTGAAATGTTCAAAATTGATAAGGAAATGCAAAATGTCATCTTGAAAAATCCGGTGGAGCAGGAGATATTCAAGCTGGCGCGATCGCGAGGCATGCTCACTATGCGTGAGGATGCCATTATAAAAGCCCTTAAAGGATATATGCCATTCCGAGAAGTTTATAACTTTTAGAAATTGTTATAGTAAATTCTAGCTAAACTTGTATTTTTTGTAAATTTTATCATGATGATCAAAATCAATAAGTCTCACTTCAAACATATAAATTTCATAAATTAAAACAAACGGATCTATGTGAACCCTTCTATAATTTCGCAATGTATTTCTAAGCGGTTTACCTAATACTGGATTTTGGACAATTTTTATTATTTTCTTTTCAAGACTTTTAAAAATGTCGGGCTTCTTTTGCTTTAATTTTTTCAATATAGATTCAAATTCAATAGGTATAACCAACACATATGCTGATGAATTAGGCATAATACGTATATTATAACTTTCTTAAATAATTCTTAAAAGAAGAAATTGAGTTAAACTTTTTTCCTTTATTATTATCCAAATCAACAGATATTTTTTCGAAATGTTTTATTACAGAAGGATTAATCTCATCTTTTGAATTTTCAAAGACAACTTTTTGCAACAAATCCAAACGAGACAAAATGCTCTTTTGTATTTGAATTGATTGCTTATATTCTTTTATTGGAATTGTTATTGTGGTCATAAACGGAGTATATCACATCATATTCATACTACGCAATCAAATTAAGTGCTATAATAAAGGCATTAATAGTTTAGCAGACTTATTTTAAATTATATGAACAAAAACAAAGGGTTTATGGGTATAGGCATACTTATAGCAATAGTTGCTATTTTGGCTGTCGGCGGTGTTGCTTATTATGTAGGGACAAAAAATAGTTCTACTCCAAAGAATACACAAGAAAATAATAATCAATTACCAATAAATCAGAATTCTTCAAATTCATACGAGGTGCCAACTGGACCTTTTATTGATTCAAATAATTATGTTGCGCCAACGCCAATTACAACCGCTTGCACATCAACATCAACTCCTTCAATTAAAGTTCTTTCACCAAATGGTGGAGAAACTTATACTGCTGGACAAAAGATTACAGTTAAGTGGAGTAGTTGTAATGTTCCACCATCTGACTCTGACATTTTTGTAGCTTTACATCAAAATGGTGATTGGCAAAATGTTTCGTATCTAACAAATGGAACAATTAATGACGGAAGTGAGATATTTACTATTCCATCAGATGTTTCAGTAGGTAGCTATAAAATTCGTGTTGGTAGTCCTGCAGGTAAAATTCAGCAAGATTATTCTGATAATTTGTTTACAATAAATTCTGCGACAATATCAGTTTCACAAAAATGTGTCGATACAGCCACATCTCTTTTGCCAGCATATATTTTAACACAAGGAGACTATTTAGATTTTAAATTAAGTAAAGTTAATCTTTTTGCCTTAAGATCAAATACTTCTGATGCTCAATATTTTACAGGTAATCCTACAAATGATGCTTGTATGGTTAATGTAGTTTATTCAGTAAAACTAAAAGCTGGAGCAATGAATGCAGGTAATGGTCAAGAATCATCAGATGGATGGATAATAAATAAAAGTGGTTATGCGACAATAGATAAAAACAGTAATGGATATTATGTAGTAAGTATGGGTACTGGATATTAAAACTATAGCAAGAACCGTTCTTGCTATAGGATAAAATAATTTCATTAATTGTATAATTAAAATGTTATGAAAAAATATATTATTTTTAGTTTCCTAGTTTTTACATTATTATTCACGTATCAAACAATCCATGCCTCATTCTTTGGGGATCTGTTTAATCATATCTTTGGTGGCAAAACTGCAGTCGTAGAGCCGTCAAACCTTGGCGCTTCAGCCACCACTCCTCTATCTGTCGCTAAATTAATAACCACTCCAACCAAGGACTTAACTCCTCGCATCTCATATTGGTCAGGAAAAGTTAACCAGCATGTGGATATTGCTTCTAGTTCATGGCAAACAGACCCTGACGGATCTTCAGGTTCATCAATAGACAAGCTTGTATATTGCAAGAAGTTTTATCCAAATACGACAAGCGTAGTTGCCTACAAAACAGAAACAATCAACTCATGGTATGGCTCCGGCAACAAAAATAATTACGCAAGTTCACAAATGTCATATTCTTGCGTACAAAATACCCCCGGAACTATTATAGGCAAGCATAGTTGTAATCAAAATAAATTTGATTCAGCATTTTTATTAATTTCACCAGATCCTAGTGACCAAAAAACAAAAGATTTTTTGGACTTTTTAGGAAATTTTAAAACAAAGTTTGAACAATCATTTCAAGATGCCACATATGATTTAGCCACTTATAAAGTTGATGATATTTTTGTTACCAAATCTGGTTCAGAGAATTATCTAACTAATCCTAGTCAAGTTGATTTTAATAGTGCTATTAAAGATTTAATCGCAAAGAAGGGTGATAAATATGATTTTATTAATGTTTTTACAACTTATGATTCTCAATCTGGTTCAGATTACTTTTTTTCAGTTCAAAATAATGTTAAAAATATTGGTATGAATATTTTTGACTACTCTAAAAATTATGGGAGTTCTGGAAAGCTTCTGGGTGTCAGTTTCCTTGGTGATTTATTATCACAATTTAAAAAAGCAATAGCTCCAGATAAATATGGAAATACGCATTTATCTGATGACCAGAAATCTCTTTTTGGGATTGGTGTTTTACTTCATGAGATTGGACATCATTCATGTTGCTATATTGGCAGTAATTTCCTAGGAGATGGAGATTCTTCAAAACTTGAAATTCTTACAAATAATATGCATTTTTATGAAGGTTTAGAATCTCCACCTAAAACTCAGGATGTTTTAGGAACTGTGCCATGGTTATTTAATAAAAATAATAATACTTACTATGAAGATAGATCATTTAGCGATTATCCTTTACGTTACCATCCAATAACCTTATATTTAATGGGTTTACTGCCTAAGGATCAATATTCAACAAAATTTAATATTTTTAATGGTGGAACAAATAATCAAATTAAAGAAACTGATGTGAAAATATATAAAACAATTAGTGTTAATGACATTATTAAGTTTGCAGGCGAGAGAAATTGTGTCAAATAGTAATTAGGAAAACTTCTTCGATTATATTATAATAAACGAACATGGATTACGCTAAATTTATAAATGAATTATTGGAGAATTTAATCCGCGAGGACGGTTCGGATTTGCATTTGGGAGCCGGCCGCAAGCCGGCGATACGGGTCAACGGCCAGCTTATTTTTCTGATGAATCAGAAAGCTCTTTCTAATGATGACATGATGGGCATCCTTAATGTTATTTTGGGTTCCGATAAGACCCAAAAATTTGTTAATAACAAGGAAGTTGATTTTTCTTACAGCTTGAATAATATCACTCATTTGCGCGGCAACGCTTTCTTTCAGCGCGGAATGATTTGCATAGCTCTCCGCTTGATTCCCAAGGCGAAAACGCTGGAAGAATTGAATCTTCCGCCGATCCTATCCAGTTTTGCCATGAAAAAGCAAGGATTCTTTCTTGTCGTCGGTCCGGTCGGGCAGGGCAAATCGACAACGCTGTCGACAATGATAAATATGATTAATAAAGAGCGCGCCTGCCATATAGTGACGATTGAAGATCCTATTGAATTTATTTATCAGCCGGATAAATCAATCGTTGATCAGCGCGAAATCGGCATCGATACGAACGGTTTTCTTGAAGCTCTTAAAGGGGTTTTGCGCGAGGATGTCAATGTGATTCTTGTCGGCGAAATGCGGAATACTGAGACCATGGCCGCCGCTGTGACTGCCGCTGAAACCGGCCACTTGGTATTTTCCACTCTTCATACCAATAATGCTTCCCAGACCATTGACCGCATTATTGATTCATTCCCTTCGAACCAGCAGGATCAGATTCGCCTGCAATTGTCAGCAAGCTTAATCGGCATATTCTCTCAGCGCTTGATTCCTCGCGTGGCTGGCGGGCGCGTGCCGGCTTATGAGCTTCTTATAAATAATAACGCCGTATCGAATCTTATCCGCGAGAAGCGCACGCATGAGATAGACAATGTTATTGAAACCTCTTCCGGCGAAGGCATGATCGATATGAACAGATCTCTCATTGAACTTGTCCAGAAAGGGGAGATAAGCATGGAAAGCGCGCATCAATATTCCATTAATCCTAAAGCTCTCGAGCAAATGCTCTAATTTTTTTATGATATTTACTTATCAAGCAATTACCAGTACAGGCGAGAAAAAAAGTGGAACTATTGACGCAGGTTCGAGAGACCTTGCCATTGCCGCCATCCAGCGCCGAGGGCTCATAGTATCTTCTGTGATTGAAGAAGGCAAGAAGAAAGGAATCTTGAACATAACTATATTTGAAAAGACCGTAAAAATGAAAGACGTGGTTATCATGTCGCGCCAGCTCTCAACTCTTTTTGAAGCGCAGGTCTCGGCTCTGAAGGCCTTTGATCTGCTTGCCACCAATACCGAGAATAGCGCCTTGGTCAAAGTGCTGCACAATGTCTCGGAAGATATTTCTTCCGGCATAACCATATCGAACGCTATGTCCAAGCATCCTGAAGTTTTCTCCGATTTTTATATAAATATGATCAAGGCCGGCGAAGAATCGGGCAAGCTGACGCAGACGTTCTCTTATTTGGCCGACTATCTTGACAGGCAGTATCAGCTGACTTCCAAGACGAAGAATGCTCTTATCTATCCGGGATTCGTCATCGGCGTTTTCTTTGTCGTTATGACTTTGATGTTTGTGTTCATAGTTCCGCGGCTGGCTGTCATTATCAAGGAATCAGGGCAAGCCATACCTCTTTCCACGCAAATTGTCATGGGCATCAGCGATCTGCTTTTGAATTACGGAATCTATATCCTCATAGCTTTCGCGCTTTTTGTCATCTATGTATACAGATTGACCAGAACCAAAGCCGGCCAAAAATATTTAGATAGCCTGAAAATATCAACGCCAGTCATGAAGAATATATATATCAAGCTTTATCTGTCCCGCATAGCCGACAATATGGATACCATGCTCTCGTCCGGTATTCCGATTATCCGCGCCATTGAGCTTACTTCCGCCGTGGTCGGGAATCGCATTTTCTCCGACATCTTGAAGGAAGCGACCGAAGCGGTCAAAGGCGGCAGCTCCTTATCCGATTCGCTGTCCAAGCATCCGGAAATTCCGCCTGTCATGTCCGGCATGATCCGCGTCGGCGAGGAGACCGGTTCGATTGGCAATATCTTAAAAACGCTCGGCAAATTTTATACTCGCGAAGTCAATGACGCCGTTGATACTCTTGTCAGCTTGATTGAGCCGATAATGATTGTCGCCTTAGGGCTTGGCGTGGGCGTGCTTCTGGCTTCGGTTCTGATGCCGATTTACAATATCGCTGGAGGAATACAGTAGTATTGTGTTTTGCAATAGTTTCTATGGTATAATAGTTTATCAATTGAAAATTAAAAATAAGGTCGCTTATTAATATTTTATTAAAATAATTTAAAATGAAAAAAAATAAAGGTTTTACGCTTATCGAACTCTTGGTCGTTATCGCAATCATCGGCATTTTGGCATCGGTAGTTTTGGCATCATTGAATAGTGCTCGTAATAAGGGTGGAGATGCAGCAGCCAAGGCTCAGTTGGCAAATATGAGGGCTCAAGCTGAAATTTATTATGATTCAGCTACTGGTGGTAATGGTGGTGGTTATAGTTCTGCCGCCATAGCCTCTTTTCCTGTAAATGCTTGTAATACAGTTGGTAGTGTTTTTGATCCTCTTGCCACTGTTAATATTAATGGTATGGTTAATTCTGCTAATACTGCAACTGGTAATACTGCTACATGTATTCTTAATGGTACTAATGCTTCAAAGGCATCTAGTTGGGGTGTAGCTATTCAGCTTAAAACAGCAAACACTTTCTTTTGTGTTGATAGTACTGGAGATAGTAAGTTTTATTCATCTGCTACTAGTCCAGTAGCTACTGCTGTTACTGGTGCTTCTGGAACTGGAGCTATGTTGGCTACTGGTGCTAATGCTGGTAGTTGTAACTAAATAATAAATACAAATTATTATAAGAGTGACTAGCAAGGACTGACCAGCAAGGACCGTCCTTGCTACTAGTTTCTGCGGCAGGACAATGTTTATAATCTAGTTTTAAAAACACCCCTAGTGAGGGGTGTTTTTGTTTTGAATTTAAGTGTGCAATAATATACTGTATGAAATATAAAAAAGGATTCACTCTTATGGAACTTTTAGTCGTTATCGCAATTATCGGCATTCTGGCGTCGGTGGTGCTTGCGTCTCTTTCAAACGCGCGCAATAAGAGCGCCAACACCATAATTGAAGAAAATTTAATTAACACTCGCGCGCAAGCCGAACTTTATTATCAATCAAATGGAAATTCATACACCGGCATTTGTAATGCCGGAGCGATTGCCAACGGAGTCAAGGGAATTTATGAAATAGTTATGGCTGCCGCTCAAGCATCGGGTTTGAGCGCAGTAACTTCAAACGGCACAGGAACGGTTGCAACTGCCACATGCAATGCGAACGGCACTGCTTGGGCAGTCGAAGCTCCCTTAAAAATGGCAATTGGAACTTCGGTCTTATGGTGCGTTGACAGCACGAATAAATCAGCTGGCGAATCGGCAACAATTGGCGCAACGACTTCGTGCTTATAGCAATAAACTATATTTTTATTTAAGTCCTCAAATGCTATAATAAGAGCATGACGGCTCTTGTATTTATTTTCATTTTCTTTCTTGGCACTATCATCGGCAGTTTTCTGAATGTCGTTATTTATCGCTTTAATACCGGCAAAACCATTGTCTATGGCAGGTCTATCTGCATGACTTGCAACCGCAATCTCAGATGGTATGAATTGATTCCGATATTCTCTTTTCTCATCCAATCGGGCAGATGCCGCCGCTGCGCCAGCAATATTTCCAACCAATATCCGCTGGTTGAGTTCGGGACCGGCTTGATTTTCGCCCTTATCGCGTTTCATTTCTTGCCGTTTGCTTCATTTTCAATGTCATCTTATCTCGCGCTTGTCATTTTGTTTGTTTTTATATTTTCATTGCTGATGGTCATTTCGGTCTATGACGTCAGGCATAAAGTTATTCCTGATGATTTGGTTTACATATACGCTTTCGTTTCATTTCTTTCAATTTTTATAAATCACGCCAGCGTCGGCCCGTTATTTGTTACTCCATCTCTTATGAGCATAGTTTCCGGACCGCTGTTTGCTCTACCGTTTGCCCTTATCTGGATGCTCTCACGCGGGCGCGCGATGGGCCTAGGAGATGCCAAGCTCATGCTCGGCATCGGCTGGATGCTGGGGCCTCTCGCAGCGCTGGCGTCTGTCATATTATCATTCTGGATCGGATCGGTTGCGAGCTTGACTATGATGCTTTTCTCGCATAAGAAGATGAATATGATGACGCAGATACCGTTTGCGCCGTTTTTGATAATAGGCGCTTTAATCACATTATTATTTAATTTGGACATATTCAAATTATCATCGTTATTTCACTTTTAAAATGTTTAAGAATTTTAAAAAAATCAAATGCAATGCGGGCCTGCCCGCCCTCCGTGAGCAGGCGGGCCTGCCCGCAATGCCTGTGCATGCAAGGCAGGCGGGCATGACACTCATAGAATTATTGGTTGTCATATCCATCTTCGCGATTCTCACCAGCATGACGATTTTTGATTATGGAAGCTTCCGCTCGTCTGTCTCAATAAATAATTTAGCCGATGATATAGCCCTGTCCATCCGCAAAGCCCAAAGCTATGCCATCGGCGTTCATGCTCTTAGCAGTTCCAACTTTTTAAGCGGTTATGGAGTTCATTTTACAACTGGCTCAAATAAATCTTTTGTGATATTTAATGATATCAATAATAATAAATTTTATGATGCGACTAGCGGATGCGGAAGCGGTTCGATCGAATGCAATGAGGTTTTAAGCATTACCAGCGCTGACAAAATATCGGCAATTTATTTGAATGATGATAGAGAGAATGGCAAGGGTCCTATTCCCAGTAACTATTCCATGGATATTTCCTTTAAAAGACCAAATCCAGACGCCCATTTTTGCGAATCCAGCCCCATTAGTAATCCATGCAATGTAAACAATGACAACGCTTCACACGTTGAAATTGTCGTATCAAATGACAATAATATAAAAAGTGAAACCATAACAATATGGAATACCGGCCAAATAAGCGTTCAATCATGAATATGAATAATAAATTAAAACCTAATAAAGGATTTACGCTGGTTGAAATAATGGTTGCAACATCAATTTTCATGATTGTTATGCTTATCGCTATCGGTTCGCTGATGACTGCCAGTGATGACGCCAAGAAATCGCAAGCTCTGCAATCAGCTATGGATAATGTGAATTTTGCCATGGACAGCATGACCAGATCGCTTCGCATGGGAACGAATTATTCATGCATAACAGAAGACGATGTGTTTTTGCCGCAAGCTTTACCAATAATAAAGGGAAATGATTGCGATTTTGAAAAAGGCGGCGGCGGCGGAATAGCTTTTACTCCAGCTGATACAGCTAAATTTGGTAATGGCAATACGGCATATGCCGTGTTTACGCGTGATGATGGAACCAAGACTAGCACTTTGAGACGTTGTGATCTAAATGCCACGGAATGTACTGATTTGGTTGCCAATAATGTCGATATCCAGACATTGAAATTTTTCGTGAATGGCTCAAATCCAAATGGCGTACAAGATAATATTCAACCAAGCGTTTATATAATAATGAAAGGAATAATTACTGTTAAAGACCAGTCAATACCATTTGCCATTCAGACGATGGCTTCGCAAAGAACTACAGAACAATAATATGAAATTTTACAGCAAACAAAAAAATAGCGGATTTACTCTCATTGAGACAATGATTGCAGTTTTTATTTTAACTATCGCTTTGACTTCTTTGCTTAACCTGAATGCCAGCAGCATTTTCACTTCAAGATATGCCAAGAATGAAATTATCGCCAATTATCTTTTGCAAGAGCCGATTGATTATATAAGGAATGATCGCGATACCACTGTCTTCCAGCAGGGCAGCGCAAATACAACAACTGCATGGACCAATAATTTTGAAACAAAATATTCAAATTGTATTGTCAATTTTTCAAGTTCAAGCGGAGGATGTTATTTTGAACCAGCAGATGGTCCATCTGCTGTTATTCAATCGTGTCCTGTTGATAATATTACTGGATTCGGAAACTTGACTTGTCCGCGTTTAAATTATGATGATAGCGCTTCCCATAATGATTTTTATACTTATAAAACTACAGACAACAGCGGAAAATCTCTGCCATCTTCTAATTTCAAAAGGCAAGTTTTGGTGCAAGCAAATGGAGATGAATTTGATGTCAAAGTAACGGTGGAATGGCTCAATGGCAATCTGACCAGATCAAGGTCATTGCAGACCACGCTTATGAAATGGCAATAATTATTTTATGACTATCAAAAATATTAAATTAAAAAAGGATAATAATTGCGGCAGAAATGGCTATGCCATATTATTCGCGGTCATACTTGTCAGCATTATATCTGTGATTGCGCTGGGATTATCCAATACCACTTATAAGCAGCTGATCATAACCTCTGTCGCTAAGGATTCAGAAACGGCGTTTTATGAATCGGATATGGCGACCGAATGTGGAATATATCTGGATCAAAAAACATCTTTATTGCCTGTCACTGGGTCACCGCCATCTTGGAATTGCGGTGTCATGAGCAATGGTACAGCAATGCAATTTATAGTAACGTATGGTTCTATTGGTGGCACGTATGATGTATTTCCTCAAAATCCATCTATGACATCTGCTGTGCCTTGTTTTGATATTAATATAGATAAGAGAAATTCTTCTGTAACCATAATAAAAGCCAATGGATATAATATTTGCAACAAAAGCAATTTCAGAACGGTTGAACGCTCCATTGAGACCGATTATTGACGCTTATGAATGACAACGGCGTTAAAAATAGAATACAAAAGCTTCGTGAGGAAATTTCTCGCCTGCGCTTCGAATATCATGTAACCAATAATCCGAAAGTCACAGACGATGTTTATGAATCATTGACAAGAGAACTGCATGATCTTGAAGAAAAATATCCCGCTTGCGCCGATCCGAACAGCGCGGTGAACCGCGTAGCAGGCGCGCCTCAGGATAAATTCAATAAGGTGACTCATAAAATCAGAATGCTCTCCATGAACGATTCTTTTTCGAAGGAAGAAGTGTCTCTTTGGGAAAAGCGCGTTTCTAAATTGTTAAATGCCGATTTTTCGTATTTTTGCGAACTTAAGCTTGACGGGCTTGCCATTTCTCTGATATATGAAAACGGCGTATTTATAAAAGGAGCGACGCGCGGCGACGGTTTTATCGGCGAGGATGTGACGGAAAATTTAAAAATGATAGAGACAATCCCGCTTAAGCTCAAAAGCCCGCATCCTGCTTATGTTGAAGTTCGCGGTGAAGCCGTCATGCCGAAGCGAATCTGGAGAAAATTAAACAGAGAACAAGAGTCGGCAGGCAAGCCGGCTTTCGCCAATACTCGCAATGCCGCCGCCGGTTCCATACGCCAACTGGATCCGAATATTGTCAAAGAGCGGTCGCTTGATTTCTTTGCTTGGGATTTGGAACAATTAAAAGCTGGCAAAGAAGCGCCGAAAATTATCAAACATTCGGAAAAGCATGATTACTTGAGAAAATTAGGATTTCAAGTCGCTCCATATGAAAAAAAAGCTAAAAATCTTGAAGAAGTTTTTTCTTTCATTGAGGAAATAGGGAAGATAAAGGAATATCTGCCTTATGGCACTGATGGCGTTGTTATTTCTGTGGATGAATTGCCACTGGAAGACAAGCTTGGAGTAGTCGGGAAGGCGCCCAGATATATGACTGCCTACAAATATCCGGCGGAACGCGCGACGACTATCGTGACTGATATCACGACTAATGTCGGCCGCACCGGAGCCATCACGCCGCTTGCTCATTTCAATCCGACATTGGTTGCCGGATCAACAATCTCAAAAGCCACATTGCACAACATGGATCAGATTAATCGCCTAGATATACGCATCGGCGATACTGTCGTGATACAAAAAGCCGGCGACGTCATACCGGAAGTTGTCGAAGTGCTGGCTAAAATGCGCGATGGCCACGAGAAAAAATTTAAAATGCCGAAAACCTGTCCTGTCTGCGGAGCGAAGATTGAACAAAGAATTTCCGGAAGCAAGCAAATATCTTCTTCGCAAGGTCCTCGGATCTCCTCGCGTACGCTCGGCCAGACCATTGCTCATAAGAATTTGCTTGCTTCCGGAAATAACAGCGTCGCTTATTATTGCACGAATAAAGATTGTCCGGCGAAAAACAGGAGAGGCATGCAGCATTTTGTAAGCGTTTTTGAAATATACGATGTCGGCCCCAAGATTCTTGATCGGCTGAAAGATGAAGGTTTGATCAGCGATGCAGCTGACTTATTCACGCTAAGCGAATCCGATATCTCTGGACTTGAGCGCTTTGGCGAGAAGTCGGCCCAAAATATTATTGCTTCAATCGCATCTCATAGAAAAATTCCGCTTTGGCGCTTTATTTATGCGCTTGGAATACTTCATGTCGGCGAACAGACAGCGAAAGATATAGCCGACCATTTTGGAACTTTGGATAAAATAGCAAATGCGGAAAGCGAAGAGATAAATAAAATTGAAAACATAGGTCCTGTCGTATCTGACAGCGTCTATAAGTATTTCCATAAGAAAGCCAATATGGATTTTATTGGAAAATTATTTAAAAATGACGTCACTATCGAAAAATCAGCTATGGCGCGGGGGAGCAAATTGGCCGGCAAAATATTCGTGCTGACCGGCACGCTTTCGTCCTTGTCGCGTGAAGAAGCCAAGCAAAAAATAACAGGAGAAGGCGGGCGAATATCCGGATCTGTTTCAAAGAATACGAGCTATGTAGTTGTGGGCGATGAACCGGGCAGCAAATACAATGATGCTATAAATCTTGGTATTTCGATTTTAGATGAAAAATCTTTTCTAAAATTGTTATAATTTTATTTTTACCTAGAAAATGCGATCGCGAAATTTAGGTAAAAATTTAAATTTTAAATAATTTAAAAAATATGCTATTCTAAATCTATGCAATTAGATGATATTAAAAAGCTGGCAACGCTCGCCCGAATAGATATGAGCGAATCTGAAATTATGGAAATCGCCAAAGATTTTGATGCTATTTTGTCGTATGTCGGACAGGTGAAAGAAGCCACAAAATCTATCTCCGCTAGGAAAGACCTAGCGGAAGAATTTTCTTTGTTTAATGTTATGCGTGACGACGCTGTGACAAATAAAGAAGGCGCTTATTCTGAAAAAATAATTAAAGAAATGCCGGATACGCAGGATGGATTTCTGAAAGTTAAGCAGATTTTATGATTGATTTAAAAAATCTGACAATTGAAAAAGCCCATGAATCGTTAAAAAGAGGAGATTACTCCGTCAGCGATTTGGTTGACGCTTACCTTGAAGTTATCAAGAAAGGCAATCCTGATATTAACGCTTATATAGAAATTTTTGATGATTTGAAAGAGCAGATAAAAATTGCGGAGAAAATGCGCAAGGAAGGCAAAGCAACGCTGATGACTGGCATACCGACAGCTATAAAAGATAATATGCTTGTTGATAGCCATATAGCTTCTGCCGGTTCCAATATTTTAAAAAATTATAAAGCAACTTATGATGCTTTTGTCATCAAGCAATTAAAATCTGCCGGCGCAATTTTATTAGGAAGGACCAATATGGATGAATTTGCCATGGGTTCATCGACAGAAACAAGCGCCTATGGCAATACAAAAAATCCTCTTGATGTAAATCGCGTGCCCGGCGGATCATCCGGCGGTTCGGTAGCTGCTGTTGCAATGAATGGCGCGCTGGTCTCTCTTGGCAGCGATACCGGCGGATCTATACGCCAGCCGGCGTCATTTACCGGACTTGTCGGCTTGAAGCCGACTTATGGAGCTGTTTCAAGATCAGGGATAATTGCAATGGCAAGTTCTTTGGATCAAGTTGGCTCTATCGGCAAAACAGTTCGCGATGCGGAAATACTTTTTGAGGCCATCAACGGTTATGACGAGCTTGACAGCACCTCGGTTCCCAAAGAAAAAAGAATCAAGCCGTCGCCCATGAGGAAGCGCATAGGCATTCCAAAAGAGTTTTTAAAAAGCAAAGGGATCGATAAAAGCGTTCTTGAAAATTTTGAAGAAAGTTGCCAGAAGCTGGAAAAGATCGGGTATGAGCTCGTGGATATATCTCTTCCGTTGATAAAGTATTCATTGGCGGTCTATTATATAATTATGCCCGCGGAGGTCTCAAGCAACTTGGCTCGTTACGACGGCATGCGATACGGATTATCTGTTGAAGCATCCAAGCTTTATGACGTTTATGCGAAAACAAGAGGCGCCGGTTTCGGCAGGGAAGTTCGCAGGCGCATATTGCTTGGCACATATATATTGTCGCATGGCTACTACGACGCTTATTACAATACTGCCGTCAAATCAAGAAGCGCCATTACGGCGGAATTGAATTCTGTTTTTTCTTCTGTCGATGCGATTATTACACCGACATCTCCCTCCCTGCCGTTTAAATTCAATGAAAAAATCAAAGATCCGCTTGCCATGTATATGTCGGATCTCTTTACTGTGCCGGTAAACATAGCCGGCATACCTGCCATGTCTATTCCCTCCGGCAAGACCAAAGATGGATTGCCGTTCGGGCTTCACATCATGGCGCCGGCTTTCCGCGAAGATATTCTGTTTGCCATTGGGAAAGATTTTGAAAAACTAGTATAACCCCATAGTAGAACTTTATAAAAGTTTCACTACAGGGTATAATAGCAAATATGGAACCGACAAGTTCGATACAACCGCTTATACAAACGCCTCTCTTTAATCCGACATATCTGAATATTGAATATGTTTTTGCTAAAATATTGCAATATATACAGCCAATAATTAATGTCTTGGCCAATCCGCAAACATGGACAGTTGTGGGAATTGTTTCTGCTCTCATATCTATTCTTTGCATAGGGATTATAATCTTTTCCCTTGTGCGCCTGCGAGAAATTCAGATTTATGACAAAAGAGAAGTTGATCACGAGATACACGAAGCTCTTTTGCGGGATCAGGAAACCAGCCGCAACGAAAATCCCAGATGGCATTACGTTCTCACTTTAGTTGAAAGCCCGAATGAGTCCGATTGGCGCGTCGCTATCATTGAAGCGGATAACATGCTTGAAGAGCTTTTTAAAGAAAGGGGATTTCATGGGGACACATTAAGCGAACTGTTGGAAGATGCAAAATCTGGAGGAATACTCTCAATCCAAAATGCCTGGGATGCGCATTTAGTCCGCAACAAGATTGCCCATGAGGGATCTAACTTCGCCCTGTCTCAAGTTGAAGCCCGCCGCGTCATCAAAATGTTCCAAAATGTTTTTGAAGAGTTGAGAGCAATATAAGATAAAACTTTCCCCTACGACCGTCGTAGGGGAAAGTTTCTTTTTGCGCGGTCGACCGGACTTGAACCGGCAACCTCTCGCGTGACAGGCGAGTGCTCTAACCAGTTGAGCTACAACCGCAAATTATTTTCCTCTTTTTTAAAGAGAGGGTGTCGGCGGGAAGAATCGAACTTCCGACCTTGGGCTTATGAGTCCCACGCTCTAACCGACTGAGCTACGCCGACATAATAAACTATTTTCGGAAGTGAGATTCAGGCATGTCACTTGCCGATTGTTGCGGGACCTGGAATCGAACCAGGGTCTTAAGGTTATGAGCCTTACGAGATGCCATTTCTCTATCCCGCTATGATTTTAATTTTTAACATCATCAATCATAACCTTAAGGTTATGAGAGCTATATTCCTTTGCGAGATGACAATCATATTATCCCGCTATATAACATCTTGTTATTGTACTTAAAATTGAAAATTTTG
Source organism: Minisyncoccota bacterium (assembly GCA_035510575.1). Taxonomy (GTDB): domain Bacteria; phylum Patescibacteriota; class Minisyncoccia; order Phycocordibacterales; family UBA9973; genus UBA8515. The sequence goes on from DATKGV010000005.1 coordinate 27,245, forward strand.
CAAACCTTTGTATTGAAAAAGGCTTTAATTTATAGTAGTATGAACGCTATTGGCCAGGTCAATAAGCCGTTGTAGCTCAGTTGGTAGAGCACGTTCTTGGTAAGAACGAGGTCATCGGTTCAATCCCGATCAACGGCTCTAAAATCTTATTGCACTCTTTCAACGTATTCGTTGGTTTCAGTATTGATGCGTATTTTGTCGCCGGTATTGACGAAAAAGGGAACGCTTATTTTAATGCCATTCTCAAGCGTGACGATCTTGCCTCCGCCGTTGGCGGTATTGCCTTTTATTGATGGGGGAGCATCTTTGACTGTAAATTCCATTTTGACCGGAAGTTTTATGCTGATTATCTTTTCTTCGTCATCATCGCTCCAAACAAGAGCAATTACATTTTCGTTGGGCTTTAGAAACTTCGCCGATTCGCCGATAATTTTCTCGGGCAGTTGAAATCTGCCTGAAGGATCTTTCGGATCGCAGAACCAATATTCTCCTCTATTGGTATAAATGAACTTGACATCGCGCTTAATGATATCGGCTTCTTCAACCTTTTCTGAAGCATGAAATGTGGCATTCCAGGTGCGGCCGGAAAGCAAGCTCTTCAGCTTGACCTGATTCTGCGGTTTTCGCATTTGAGTGCGAGCTACATGATTATCCACAACCTCGCATGGTTCGCCCTCATAAACTATTATTTTTCCTGTTCTTATTTCGCTGTATTCAAGCATGGGGCTATTCTAGCTTATCTCGTAAGGATTTTCAAGACGTTGACAAATTACAATATTAGATTTATAATCCTAGCAAATAACTTTAAAAAATATTAAAAATGGAAACGAAAAAAATAATTTCGAAGTTAACTTCGGCAACAGTTTTATTATCCCTATTAATCACAGCTGTTGCAATTGAATACGTTGTATTTTATTTCGGCAATGGCGGGTTTTTGTTTTTATATAAAATAAATAATTCGCTGATTTTTTTGATCCTTTGCCCGATTGTGGCGATTTTCTGCCTAAGATTTTATTTTATTTTCTTCTCCAAAGAGGAGAATAACAATGATAGTGAAATAAAATTGATCAATGTCTTGACTTTCTTGGTAGCGTTTACCAGTTTGATTATTGGCTTCATGCCAATAGTTAGGAAATTTGATGCTAACAATTTGTGTTCCACATTTTTTATTATAGATATATGCATTTCTCTGATAATTGTAGTGGTCGTGCGAATATGCGCTTATTTTTCGAGAGAAAAAGAAAAGGAAAAATTATATGCTGGAAAATCATATAGTTAAACAAACAGATAGCAGCTTACTCTAAAGGTAGGCTGTTTTTGTTTGCCTGATTTTTTATTCCCCCGCGCTTGTCACCTGAATCTCGCCGAAGCGCGAACGTATTTCTTTCAAGATTTCATCAGAGAGCTTTTTGTTGTCGCGAAGGTATGTGCGGGCCGCATCATAGCCGCGCCCCAATTTTATTTCTCCCGCCCGCAACGCCTCATGCGTAGCATTGGCGGGCAGGTCCACAGGGCCTTTTTCTCTCTGCTTTGCCGTGCCAAGATACGAGAATATCGCCCCGCTTGATTTGCTGATGATTCCCAGCTTTTCGCCGAGAGCCATTATTTCGCCTTCGCGGGAGATGCCTTCGCCGTACAATATGTCGAATTCAGTTTGCTTGAATGGCGCAGCGACTTTATTCTTGACGACTTTCACGCGAGTTCGAGATCCGACAACTTCTTCGCCTTTCTTGATCTGGGCTATGCGCCTGATATCAAGGCGAACTGATGTATAGAACTTGAGAGCTTTGCCTCCGGGAGTCGTTTCCGGGTTGCCGAACATTATGCCTATTTGCATGCGGATTTGATTTATAAATATGACTACCGTCTTTGAACGAGCGACTATGGCTGTCAGCTTGCGCAAGGCCTGCGACATAAGCCGCGCTTGCTTGCCCATATGCTGCTGGCCCATATCGCCTTCGATCTCGTCTTTCGGAGTGAGCGCCGCTACCGAATCAATGACAACAACATCTATTTTTCCGGATCTGATCAAACTCTCGGTTATTTCAAGGCCTTGTTCGCCGTTGTCTGGCTGCGATATAAGAAGTTCTTTTATATTTACTCCGAGTTTTGCGGCATAATCCGGATCCATAGCGTGTTCAGCATCAATATAAGCGCATATTCCTCCTTTCTTCTGAGCTTCAGCGACTATATGAAGGGCAAGAGTGCTTTTGCCGGATGATTCCGGGCCGAATATTTCAATCATTCTGCCTCTTGGCACTCCGCCGACTCCGAGAGCCATATCAAGGCCGATTGAACCGGTAGGTATGGCGTCAATGTTTACTTTTGGAGTATCTCCCAATTTCATTATGGCGCCCTCGCCGAATTTTGTTTGTATTGATTTTATCGTATCCTCGATTTCACCGCCCATTTCCTTCGCTTCTTTTTTTGCTTTTTTTTGCATACTATTTATTACACTTGCAATTAATTAATAATTTTATTTTCATTTAAGGCCACTGTGTTGGCGTCTTCTTCATGCATAACCTGAAAAGTTTTCTCGGCTGTGTTGCCGAATTTATCTTCCGCTTTTAAATCTATAATTTGGAATCCCGGAAGCAAAGCGATAGTTTCTGAAAAAGAGCCGTCCTTATCAATAAATATTTCTCTTCCATTCAAAGATAAATAAACGGCATTTGATGCCTTGCCCTTGATGTTGGCGATAGGGGAAGAATCATTATGATCTATCACGGCCTCTATTTGAACGCCTTTCATTAAGAAGCTTGTCTTTATATAAGCAAAAGTCGCAATAATAACGAATAATATGAGGCATAAAGACGCTCCGATCCACCATTTCATGCTTTTATTTTTTATGTTCTTTATCATATCGCTCGCATAATTATATTTCTGCTTCTTCCGTATGGTCCATTGATTTTTCAAGCACATCGCGGGGCTTGGCGCCATTGCCGGCTCCTACGACTCCTCGTTCCTCAAGCATGTCTATAAGCTTGGCAGCTCTTGCGTATCCTACGCCCAATTTGCGCTGCAAGTATGATGTCGAGGCCTTGCCTGCTTCTATGACTGTTTCTCTTGCATCTTCGTACAGATCATCATCGCCGTCATCATTTATGCTATCGCTGAAAAGATTATTATTCCTGTCAATGGATCCGGAAAGTTCTATTGTATCAGGCAATTCATCAATATAAGAATTTTTCAAGTATTCCACGACTTTTTTAACTTCTTCTTCAGATATAAAAGCGCTTTGCAAGCGATCCGGCTGGGACATTTCTCCGCTTTCATAAAGCATGTCGCCGGCGCCGAGAAGCTTCTCGGCGCCCCCTTGATCGAGAATCGTCCTCGAATCCACTTGCGATGAAACCTGGAGAGCCACACGAGTAGGAATGTTGGCTTTGATTAACCCGGTAATAACATTTACCGACGGGCGCTGGGTAGAAAGAATAAGATGAATGCCGACGGCTCGCGACATTTGAGCTAGGCGAACGATCGCGCTTTCGAGTTCCCTTGGATAAGTATGCATGATGTCGGCTAATTCGTCTATAATTATGACTATATAAGGCATGCGCTCCGCCTCAATTCCGCTCCCCGGCGATTTCTTGCCGTCCTTATAAACAGTTGAATGATATGACTCTATGTCTCTGACTGATTCGGCCTGAAGTATATCATAACGGCGATCCATTTCTTTGGCCGCCCACTTGAGAGCAAGTATTGTTTTCTTTGGATCCGTGATAACAGGAGTAAGCAAATGAGGAATCTTGTTGTAAAGAGTAAGTTCTACTCGCTTCGGATCAACCATTATAAATCGCAAGTCCTCCGGTCCGTTCTTGTATAAGAGGGAAGTTATTAATGAATGTATGGTAACTGATTTTCCTGAACCGGTTGCTCCTGCCACTAATATATGCGGCATCTTGGCTAAGTTGCCGAAAGTTGCTTTGCCTGATAATCCGCGGCCGAGCGCCACCGTCAGCGGTTTCGGCGAATTTTGGAATTTATCATCGGCAAGCAATGTGGCAAGGCCGACTATTGATTTAACTTTATTCGGTATTTCAATGCCAACCAAGCTCTTACCCGGAATCGGAGCTTCAATGCGTATAGGATGAGCGGCCAGCGCCAGCGCCAAATCATTCTGAAGTCCGACTATGCGAGAGAGCTTCATTCCTTGCGCCGGCTTTAATGCGTACCTTGTGACGCTTGGGCCGATAGTAACTTCATCCATCTCAACCGAGATGCCGAAGTTAAGCAGCGTGCGCTGGATTATATTCATGTTGCCTTTCAAATCGCCGACATTCGGCTTGCCCTTGTCTTTTTCAAGCAGTGACAGCGGGGGAGGGACATAGGCCTTTGAAACAAATTTTTTTGATTTTGGAAGTGGCTTATCTTCTTCAATTATTTCTTCTTTGCCTGTATCATCGCTTATTTCTTCAAAATTATTTTCCTTAGATATTTTTTCTTCAGACAGTTCAACCTCCTCATCCTCTTCAGTATATTCTTTCAATCTATTTGCGAACGGCACATTAATATCTTTATTAAGGAATTTCCAAATTTTTTTCCATAATGACATTAGATTTGGGCGCTGATCAAAAAGCACAATAAGGGATATTATGAGAAGCGTTCCCAATAAAAGTATGCCGGCATAAATTCCAAAGAGTTTGATGAATGGCCATGAGACAATACTGCCGACATATCCTCCAAAAGTTATGTTCTCCGACGGGCCAGATCCATTGCTTGCCAGATTCATAATTCCGAGAGCGGAAAGCAAAACGATTGTTCCCGCGATGGCGTGAAGTTTGGCGACTTGAATTTTTCCTTCGCGCACGAGCGATACGCCGACAACAACCAAAAGTATCGGCAGAAGGTAATAGCCAAGCCCCAAAAGCGAATTCAATATTGAATAAACAAAATTGCCGGCCATTCCCGCTAAATTGAATATTGAAAGGAAGATGAACAATCCTAAAACCATAAAGCCGATTCCCCAGATGCTATGCCTGGTCTCTTCCTTGAGATCAATTTTCAATTTCTTATTTTTACCGGATCTATTCTTTTTTTGCTTGTCAAAATCTTCAGTATCGCCTGATTCGTCAATATCTTTTTTTGCCATATAGTACGCTTATTTTATCACAAAAATTATTTATATTGAAATGAAATATTTGCTTTTTTTCCTCCCCTGCCAAGGGGAGGATTAAGGAGGGGTGAATTAATACACCCCCTCTGCCTCCGGCATCTCCCCCTTAGCAGGGGGCGATTAATTGAATTTCTTGCATTCCAAATCTTTCAGAGTATAATGGACAGATTATTAAAGACATAGAAAAGGACGGTCCTTGGGGAAGCCCTCTTAAGGACCGTCCTTAAAAAGGACATATGAATAATCAAAAGGACATAAATACATACGGACATACTAATGTCTCTGATAATAAAGCATTAGTTAATAACAATATTTATGTCTTTGCCGGCAAAAAGACAGAGAAGTTGGTAACCGCCTTATATATGGTCACTGACTGTATGGACTCGGATGACGCGCTAAAGGTCAAACTTCGTTCATCTGGAATAGAGCTTTTGTCCGATATATATAAATTATCAAATCAGAACCCGATGGACAAACGCGCGCGAATATCCTCATCATTATCGCTTGTGGAAGAGACACTTTCTTTTATCGGCATTGCCTCCACCATAGGATATATATCAGAAATGAATACTGCCATTTTGAGGAAAGAATTCATGGCTCTGATCGACGAATTGAAGTCCCATCAGTCCAAAGACCAGCATTTCACCTTTACGCTTGACGATAAGATGTTTGAAATAAAAAAGACAGAAAATAAAATCCCAGATCCTATTTCTATCGGACAGACAATCAAAAGGACAACATTTAATAACATGTCCTTTATATCTCAAACTAAAAGACATGTTTCTAATATAAATAATGTCGTTAATAAAAAAGAACGATTGGATAAGATAATTAACATTATAAAACTCAAAGGGGACACGGCAATAAAGGACATTTCACCATCGTTTCCTGACTGCTCAGAAAAGACAATTCAGCGCGAATTAAACTCGCTTGTTTCTAAAGGACAAATTCGCAAGACCGGATCAAAACGCTGGAGTCGTTACCAGATTGTATAAAATTTACCTGTTATCCACATATTGCCATATAGTTATTGCTTATCACTACTAAAATAGTATATAATATCGGTGCGTATTAGTGCTGGTATATTTATAACCACTATGCTAATATGTAATATCTTTTGTGTGTATTGATGATAGATCAATGCAGATAGAGCAAAAGAGCGATCATTGAAAATTTAATACTATTATTTTCTAATACCAAGAAGGTAGTAGCGGTTTTGTTTTCAGATGGTCGCAACCATTTTATATTTTCTTTTGTCTTGTTTAATTTTTTTATGACTCAATTTTTTTGATACCTGCCCGTCCCGTAGCTTGATAGAGAAGTTACAGCGACGCAGGCGGGGAGAAATTAAGAGTTATAAAATTATTAAATAAACAATCGTTTTATAAAATGCGGTATCGGCCCTGTCGACAAGGCAGATTTGTTTAGTTTAGTTAGCGGTTTTCTTTTCTGAATGATTTATAAAAGGATCATTCGGAATCGTTTATTATAATTAGTTGATATTTACCCGAAATAAATTTTGATACCTGCCCGTCCCGTAGCTTGATAGAGAAGTTACAGCGCAGGCGGGGAGAAAATTTAGGCGGGGAGAATTGATTATTGTAAACAAAACATATGCATACACATTGGTTTCATTCCTTTATCGTTAAGATTTCGGAGTGAGTCGAAACCAATCTAAACATGCATACGATTAAAAATAAATTATGTTAAAAATCAAATCAAAATTCCTTCTTGGAGTTATGATTGTTGCAATGTTTGTTGTCGTTGGAGGTATTTCTAAAGCTTCCGCGGCTTCTTGCTCAATCACATCTACATTAAGGCAAGGTTCGAAAGGCGCACAAGTTGTTTGTCTTCAGACAGCCCTCGGGGGTCTGAAAGCAGATGGCGACTTCGGCGCTAAAACCAAGGCCGCTGTCATCGCTTGGCAGAAAAATTCAGGACTAACAGCCGACGGGGTATTCGGTCCTAAATCAAATGCCGTTTGGATGAACAATGCGGGAAATTCAACGAACTTCCCAGCAGGTTGCGCATCAAATTCAGGATTTAGCCCTATAACAGGCCAGTCCTGCGCTTCCGGTCAGGTAACGTCTATGACATACCCAGCAGGTTGTACTTCCGCTTCCGGATACAGTCCAACCACAGGCGCATCTTGCGCAACTGGCGTAGTCGTTCAGCAAATGGGCACAGTCACAGCA
>DATKGV010000006.1:0-62319 GCA_035510575.1 Minisyncoccota bacterium
GAGGGGAGCAAAAGGGAAATTTTTGGCTCGAACCGATGCGACTTTTCATTTTAGATAGCAAACAAGCCATAATTATTGCTTCAGAAGAAAATTTGGAAGACAAGAAAAATTTTCTTAAAAAGATTGGCTCGAACCATCTTCTCGACGCTCGCACGCTTTTATTTTCTCCGAAAAAATCTTGGGAAATCCTTTTGAATTCTTCCGTTTCCGAAATTCCCGCCGAACTCTCGCGCGCTTCGCGCGCGCCGAATTTTGAGACTCTACCTAGCTGGCTCCGGGTATACTTCAAAATCCGAACTCATTTTCAAAACAATATTGAAAGCTAATCTCACGCTCGACGTTTTTCTTAATTTTAATATTTCTACTACGCTCTGATAATGTGCTAATTCAAAATACGGACTCGGAAAATGGAAACAAAATTTTGGGGATTAGGATCCCGCCACAGGCGGGCAAGTTCCATTTTCCTCGACTGTGTCTTTTGGCGAGATTTCAAATTCTGCCCGCAGGAGGGGTTTGGGGAGGAATGCGGGCGGGTATTAAATTTAATGAAATTTTTTGTAAAATATGCTATAATGAACACATGTCAAAAATAGATTTAATTAAAAAAATTGAAGCTAAAAGAGGGTCAAAAGTTATCACTTATATTACCAGCGATAGACAAGGACCAGTTAATGCTCGCGTAGCTATGGATATAATTCCGATTATTAGCGAGCAACTTCGTAAAATTGGAAAAACTACTAAAATTGACCTTTTCTTATATACAGCCGGAGGCGATACGATGGTTCCTTGGCGTTTAGTTTCAATGATTCGCGAATATTGCGATACTTTTTCTGTACTTGTGCCTTACAAGGCGCACAGCGCCGGAACAATGATTGCCCTCGGTGCTGATGAAATTGTGATGAGCGACCTGTCAGAAATTTCACCGATTGATCCATCAACGGCAAATGTTTTTAATCCGTCCGACCCAACTAACCCGCAAAATAAAATTCCAATTTCCGTGGAGGATGTTATCGCATACTTTGACTTGGCGAAAAATAAATTTGGTATAAAAAGTGATGAGGATTTAACTAAAATATTTAATAAATTTGTGGAAGCCAATCCGCAAATTCATCCGCTTGCTTTGGGAAATGTGAACCGCACTCACAATCTTATTCGTCTTATTGCAAAACGTTTGCTCAAGAGCCATAAAGAGCCAATAAAGGAAGATCAGATTGAAAAAATAGTTGAATTTTTTACTGAAAAACTATATTCGCATACTTATTTTATTGGCAGAAAAGAAGCCAAGGAAGAACTGGGCGTAAAATCAGTCATGGAAGCAGATTTAGACCTTTCTAATCTGATGTCCGATTTGTACGCAGAATATGCAAAAGAAATGGAGTTGCAAAATACTATTTGGAATCCGGAAAACGAGCTTGGAATGAATACAAGTCAAAATAAAAAAGAATATAAAGTAGCTTTTGTGGAAAGCGCCATTCTTTCAAAGGTATATCAATTAACAATGGAATTTAAACGCCAGCAGGTAATGGTAGCTCAACCAAACGGCGTTCAAATCCCGCAAGAACAAGTCGCTATGCGGGTGGTGGCTCAGGGGTGGAAATAAAAATATGAAAAAAATAAATATTTTTGTGCGGTTAATTATCATTTTAATTATATCAATATTTTTGCTGTGGTTATCTTTTTACTTTTTAAGTATCAAAATTGATTCTAATTTTTTTGTAGCACTATCAACTTTAATTGTTGGTTTTGGAGCTATTTATATTTACATAACACAAAGATTTGATTCAAAGGAAGATGCAGCAAAAATTATAATTCAAGAGATTAGAAGAGCAGAAGATATTATTTCTGATTACAAAAATACGGGTTCTTATCAATTTGCAAAAAAAATTATTGCTACAAATAGTTGGAACAAAAATATTCATTACTTTGTTGATGATTTATCACCCGATGAATTAGATAAAATAAGTGACCTTTATTCAAATGGTGAGTTTTTAGATTCACAAATACAATTAATCGCTAAGATAACCCTAGAGGATGATATTAAACGAGTATCAATTCAAAGAGAATTTAATATAGACCAACAAGAAGAAAAAATAAAAAGCACAAATGATCTAACTATTTTTGATTTAGTTCAAATTAACAAAAATTCTGGAAAACTTCAAATTGAACCAGTGCCCGCCTTATGGAAGCCAAGATTAGACCAAATTAGTTTAACCTTAACTCTAATTTATCATTCCACGATTGTGTTGAAATTAAAAAAAATTGCTGGACTTGAGTGATTTTTCCTTTATTTTTAAAGAAAAATGTGCTAAAATGCGAATATTGTTCGTGTTTTTATGGATTATTCAACTTACAAAAACTCAATCATAATTCTTGATCAGTCTGCTTGGCAACAGGTTGCTTTTTCACTTTCCAATATTGATGTGTATAAATTCCTTTCAGATAACAAAATTAAGGCTGTTGCTACATCGGATTCTGCACAGGAACTGTCCTATCAAGCTTATAATCCAACACTTTTTGGTGGTCAATATGCAAGTACTGTGACAGCTTCTGAATTAAACTCTAAACAAAGTTATATTCTTTCTAGCTCGAATGGGTCGCTTACTTTTCCAAGCTTAGATACAGGATATAACATTGATATTTTGAACCCATTTATTTATTCTATTCCGCGGACACTTTGGGATACTTCTATAGTAATGGAAAAGTTAAAAAGAGCAACTCGAAGTCAGGCAGATGTAAGTAATATTTATCTTTGCAGAATTTTAAAAGAGATGAATTTAAATTTCTTTATTTTTACAAATGATCAAAATCAAATTAAGCAAATAAAAATTGAAGGATTTAAATATTTAAGACCAGATCAACTTTTTTCTTGGATGTGTAGGGAAAATTTTATTGATCCGCGAAAAGGTGGCTGGAATTTTAAAAAGAGAAAAGAACATAATAAGCAGTGGACTAAACCAGATGTTAAATTTAAGGATATATTAGATTTATGAATAAATACGATAAATTTTCAAAAGAAGATTTAATAAAGGTTGTTGAAAAACTGGAATCTCGCAAAAAATACGGGTTGATTTGGGATGAGGAAAAAGTTAAAGAGCAATTTGAAAAAGATGCCGAAAATGCGTTACCGGTTTTGAAGGAAATTAAGGGAAAGGAAATTAAAGACAAAAATGATAAGCCTGTTAATATTTTAATTGAAGGCGATAATTATCATGCTTTGTCGGTTTTGAATTTTACGCATCAAGAAAAAATTAACGCAATTTATATCGACCCGCCATATAACACAGGAGCAAAAGATTGGAAATATAATAATGATTATATAGATTCAACTGATTCGTATCGGCACAGTAAGTGGATCTCTTTTATGGATAAAAGACTTAGGCTCGCAAAAAATCTTTTAACAGAGGAAGGCATAATTTGTGTGACTATTGACGACTATGAAATTCCAAGACTTTTACTTTTAATGGAAGAAATTTTTGGAGAATTTAATCATCTTGGCACAATTGCTATTAGAAACAATCCTGCGGGCAGATCAACCACAAAAGGAGTTTCAATCACCCATGAATATGCTATTTTTTTTGGAAAATCAGATATCTCTCAAGTTTTTCGTTTAGAAAGAAGTCAGATACAAAAAGATAGATACGATCAAAAAGACAACAAGGGTTCTTTTGAATGGGTAAATTTTAGAAAACCGGGCAGTATGCGCGCTGAATCCCCCAGTATGTTCTATCCTGTTTTTATAACGACAGATTCTGTGAGAATTCCAAACATGAAATGGGATTCAATAAAAGAAGAATGGATTGCCTTAGAAAAACCTCAAAAAAATGAAAAAATATTATATCCAGTCGATGATAACGGCGAAGAAAGACGATGGCGATATGGTGTAGAGAGAGCTAGGGCAGAAATTGACGAATTTAAACCAAAAATACAGAAAGGTAAACTGCATGCTTATGTTAAAGGCAGGCTAAACGATGAAGGAATTTTACCAATGACATGGTGGGATAAAAAAGAGTATTCCTCTACGGCTTATGGTACAAACCTGCTTAAAGATATGTTTTCTGAACTTCAAGCTTTTTCTTATCCAAAATCTATTTTTGCGGTAATGGATTGCTTAAAAGTTATGTCGGACAAGAAGGATGCTATTATTTTAGATTTTTTTGCTGGTTCAGGTACTACGGGTCATGCAGTATTAGAATTAAATAAACAAGATGGTGGAAGCCGGCAATTTATTCTTTGTACAAACAATGAAAAGAATATTGCCACAGAAGTATGTTATCCAAGAATTGAAAAAGTAATTCAAGGGTACAAAAATCAAAAAGGTAAAAAAGTTGAAGGTTTAGGAGGTTCTCTTAAATATTTAAAAACAAAATTCGTTAAAAATGCTTCAAGCAAAGACGACTTCAAAATTCGCATAACTAAAGAATGCACGGAGATGCTCTGTTTGCGAGAAGGTATTTTTGACGAAATAAAAAAGACGAATGATTATAGAATTTTTCAACAGGGCGACAAAACTTTAGCGGTATATTATTCTTTGGAACATAAAACTTTATCCGAACTTAAAAAAGAGTTAAATAAAATTGACGGGGAAAAAATCTTTTATTGTTTTACCCTTGACCCTCTCGGCTTAGATAAAAGCGATTTCAGAGGTTGGAATAATGTTTCTTTGGAATCCATTCCGCAAAAAATACTAGATGTATATAAACAAATTTATGAATATTAATCTTAAACCATATCAAGAAAAAGCCGTTGATCAGTTGATTGAAACTGCTGTTAAGTTGTTAAATTTTGACGGACCGGGCGAAGCCTTGGTTTTTCAAGCCCCTACCGGTTCGGGTAAAACTATTATGACTGCTAAATTTATTGAGGGACTTATCAAAGAACTTCCCAATGACGATATTTGTTTCGTGTGGATGAGTATTGGTAAAGGCGAATTGCATTTGCAAAGCAAGCATTCTTTGGAAAAAGTTTTTGCCGGATTTCCTCGGGTTACTTTGGCCGAAGAAGAATTTTCAGGTGGACGAGAGAGAATTGTTAAAAATGAAGTCGTGGTGGCTAATTGGGAAAAATTACGAAGCAAAGACAGTAAGACCGGCGAATGGAAAGTGCTTTTAATGAAAGACGGCGAAAAATTAAATTTCCGTGATGTGTTGGAAAAAACTAGAGAGCAAAGAAAAATTATTTTGATTATTGATGAAAGCCACACTAACGCCACCAGCGAAAGAGCTCAAGAATTACGACAGATTATTTCGGCTGACTTGGTTATGGAAATGAGCGCTACGCCAAAATTAATACCAACTGCGGCTCAGTTGTTTGAAACCAAAGCTGGTTTTGTGAAAGTAAATTCTAAAGATGTAATTGAGGAAGGAATGATTAAAAAAGAATTAATAATTAATGAGGATATAGAAAAAATTGCAAAGTCGGAAGAAGATTCTCAAACGGCTGTACTAGAAGCTTCCTTTCAAAAGCGACTTGAGCTTTTGAAAGCTTTTAAAAAAGAAGGATCGAGTATTAATCCTTTGGTTTTAGTACAAATTCCAACAGCCGAAGCCGGCGAGCAAAAAATTGAAGCGGTCAGAAAATTTTTAGCTAGTAAAAATATCACTGAACGCAAAGATGGACATGGCAACGGGAAACTTGCCGTTTGGTTGGCTGAGCAAAAATCAGAGCTGATTGATTGGATTTCCGAACCGGACAATGAAATTGAATTTTTAATTTTTAAACAAGCCATTGATACCGGCTGGGATTGTCCTCGAGCTCACATCTTGGTTAAATTCCGAGAAACCCATAATATTGTTTTTGAAATCCAAACCGTTGGTCGTATTTTACGAATGCCAGAACAGAAACATTATGCTAATGAAATTTTAAACAAGGGTTATATTTATACCAACCTACAATCAATTTCAGTTAAAAAAGAAGAATACAATCCGAATATCATCAAACATCTTAAGGCAACTCGTATTAAGAAATATAAACCGATTAAAATTGAATCATACTACAAAGCTCGTGCTGATTATGGCGATATTACTTCAAGTTTTGTGCCAGTATTTGAAAAGACAGCGAATGCGTATTTTGGCATTTCTAAAAATGGAAAACTTAAGGAAAATATAAAAGCAGTTGAAAATAAAGATATTAACCTCGATATTAAAAAGTATCAACAAGAGTTAATTGCTGACACTTCGCTTGATGTGAAAAGTTTTGACGAAATTGAAGGAAAAATAAATCCTGACGCATGGGCTAGATTAAATGTTGCAACTGACGAATTGCAGATTTTATTTGAACAAGTTATTAAAAACAACTTAGGATCGTTTAAAAATGTTAAGCGTTCTGTTCCGGCTGTTAAAACGGCTATTTATCTTTGGTTTAATAATAATCTTGATGCAGAAAATTGGCCTGACCCGTCTCTTTTAACTCAAAAAATATTTTTGAATAATAAAAACAGAATTGTGTTTGAACATATCTTATCAAAAGCCATTAGTGAATATGTAATAGTTAAAGAGAAAGAAGTCCGCAAGCGTGTAGAGGAAAGCGAACAAAAATATTCTTTTGAACTTCAAAAAGAACAATTTTATAATGAATACACTGACGAAATAATTACGGTAAAAAATTATGCTTACGAGCCATGTTATTTAAATACAGACCGATCTAACCCAGAGCGGGAATTTGAAACATTTTTAAATATTAATACTTCAAAAATTGATTGGTGGTGGAAAAATGGAGAAAACAAGCAGGATTATTTTGGTGTTAAATATGAATATCAAAATAATATTTATACTTTTTATCCAGACTACTTAGTTAAATTAACTGGCGGTCGTCTTGGATTTTTTGAAGTTAAAGATTCAGGCGATCGTGATGGAAAAACTTACACTAAAGCCAAGGCAGAAGCTTTGCAAAAATATATCGCAAGTCAAAAAAGTAAAAAGTTATTCGGCGGTATTGTTATAGAAAAAAATCGTGCATGGCTTATTAACGACAATAAAATTTTTGATTGGGAAAAATGCGAGCGTGGTGTTTGGGATGAGTGGGAAGTTTTAAAGTTATAATTTTTATGGACGAAGAATTATTTGAATTTGCCAAAGATAATGATTTGAGTTTTGAAGAAGCGGAAGAGGTTCAGAATTTTGCGGACGAAGAAGATCTTGATTTAGATGAAGCTTTAGAAATTTGGCAAGAATTATAATATGGCAGATGAACCATTAAACAATGAGCAAATAGAGCCTTCTGGCGCATTACCCATAAATATAATGGGTTCTGAACCCTCCAATATGCCCCCTGAAGCCCTAGAATCCCCTAAAAACGCAGATATACCCGTTTCCCTCAATAATGATAATCCTGAAAATAGCCCTATTTCTACACCCATACCCGAAGAAGCTAAATCCGAGGAACTGCCCGCCGAAGGCGGAAAAACCAAGGAAATTTCTGAACCTGTGCAAACTCCTGAAACCCGAACGGCTCAAATACCAGTAAATGAGCCGTTGAACCCAGAACCTGAGCCATTAAAATCTGCACCAGTTTCACCTCCGCAATCACAGCCAGCTCCCGTTCCGATTTTTGTTGAATCGCAACAAAATAAAATTTCTCTTGCTCGTGAACTTCTCATTAAAGCTCGAAATGCAATTCAATTCCGAAAAAGAAAAAAGTTGGATCGTGTTATGACTTTGTTTCTAAAAAAATCTAAAATCACGAATGATGAAGTGCGGGAATTTTTGCACGTCTCTGATGCCACAGCGGAAAGATATTTAAATGTTTTGGAAAAAGAAAATAGAATCAAGCAAGTCGGTAAAACAGGACACGCGGTTTCGTATTCTCGAATTTAATCTGAATTTTTTTGGGGAGTAGGTTTGCGTGCACGCACGGGTGGGGTAGAGTTTTTGTGTAATCACAAAAACTCGGGGCAAGCACGAGTATTTCGCCTCGGGCATTTTCCGCTAGGGTGTCCATGACTAAAGGACGAGTGCCTGACCCGAATTGCAATCCAGAAATCGAAAGCGAAAGCTACACACTAAACACAATATTGAAAAACGTAGAGTGGGGATGGCGAGGGCAGACTCCTCGTAATCGAGGAGAGCCCGACCCGGGGAGAGGAAACTTCCTCTCCCCAAGAAGTTGCGGGCAATCAAGTGAACGGCTCATTTACTGGTATTTGAGCCGTTCGGTTATTTTGTTTGCTCGCTCATAGGCATCTAGGCACTCGTAGCCCTAGCGGAAATGCCCGAGGCGGATGCCGAGGGTGTACCTCTAAACTTTAAATAACCACTGAACTAGAAAAATGGTATAATTTGCCCGAGACAATGTTTTGAATTTTGGTTTTGAATTTCTCCTGCGGGCAGAATTTGAAATCTCGCCAAAAGACACAGCCGAGGAAAATGGAAATCCTAATCCCCAAAATATTTGTTTCCATTTTCCGAGTCCGCATTTTCAATTTCGCATTACCACATTAGTAGAGCGTGGTAGAAAGTTTAAAATAAATTCATTCGTGGAGCGTGAGATTAGTGTTTATTTTGAAAATGGGTTCGAGCTTGGTACAATAAAGACACAAACGAGCAAGGCGAGTGCAGTGCGCGATAGCAAAGCATGATATGCTTTGCGTGAGGGACGAGAAGACCTTGAGTATATCGCACGGAGCGAAGCGAGTACGATACGAAAGGTGTACCGAATCTGTAAGATTCTAGTCCCGAATTGTATTAGATGCCCCTGTAGTTTAATGGATAGAACTGCGGACTTCTAAGCCGTTAATCGAGGTTCGATTCCTCGCGGGGGCACACGTTAGTGAGACCGACCGAGACGGCTTAATGCCGGCTCTTCGGAGAGTTAAGCACAAAAAGATATTCCTAGTGAGTGCCAGAAAAATATTATATAATTGTGGTAATAATTAAATGAGAGTATTTATAAATAAAATTAAATCCTATTTTTTAGCGCATAAGTTTTTTGTCATAAGCCTTTTCATTATAATAATCACAATTCTAATTTTTGAACCAGGATTATTTCTTGCAATACCATTTTTCTTTATTTCGTCTTTTAAAGATGCGCTTATCAGTTTAAACAGCTTCATTTACTTTGTTGGCCAACTTCTATATCTCGGCTTGGTTATTTGGGCCGCAATTCATGTCCATAAAATAAATTCAGGCCCAAAAACAGAAGTTACCAGCAAATATCCAGCCATTCAAACAATCTGGTTTTGGTGGATTATAATAACTTTTTCTTACATGTTTTGTATTTTTAGTTATGATCCACAAAGTAGCTTTAATGTAATAAGTCGTCTTGGTGGGATTTTTGGTTTATTTACTCCTATTGGTCCGGAAAATTTTGTATTATTTTCTTTTCTTATTTTGATAGTGGTCCTGGTTGTGATTTCCAAGATGGAAAAGAAAACGAGACAAATTGAAAAAATATCCGCAAGAAAAAAAATTCTGTATTCATTATGTGTGCTTTTTGTTTTGACTTTTTTTGTTGATCTTTTTGGAATGTTTACTTCCTTTGGAAGTTATAAATACTTTATTCAATATACGATATTAAACCGCAGCGCTTACATGGATTTAAGAAATATTCAATAGATTTTTGATTCATAATTATATTTTTGAGAATATTATAACACAACACTTGCAAAAAATGTCAAAAAAGTATAGGATAGTGTAAATCTGTAGTTATTTGAAAAGAAAGGAGGAAGACACCATGAAAACGCCGAAAAGGCGCATCAAGGTGCGCATCGGCAAAGGCAGTTGCGCCAGGTGCGACTAGTTCACAGCCGAGGGGGCGGATACTCGTATCTTCCCCCTCATTATTTTTATAGAAAGGAAGTGTGTACATGGAATGTAAGATTGAAATGCCTCGTCTGGAAGTTGAAACCGAAAACTCGATTTATGAGATCGAATTCGGCGAAATCCAGATAGAGATCACTGGCAAGTGCAACATGCGCTGTCAGCATTGCAGGGCGGCTAGCCAGCCCAAACAAGACATGCCGATTGATCAGATTATAAAGATCATCCGGTTCGCTCGGCAGTTCAGCCCAGACTATAAGGAGATCGTACTCTCTGGAGGTGAACCGCTTTTGCATCGTAACTTCGCTGAGGTTCTGAGGCAAGTTCGTTGCAACGGTGGTGAGTTCATCACCCTCACAACCAACGGGTCTCTACTCACAAAAGAGCACCTCTCGCTCATTGGAGAGCTGTCCTTTCCGCGCTTTATGCTTTCGGTAAGTCTGGATAGCCTCAATCCCGAGGAACACGATAAGTTTCGTGTTTATGAAGGGGCTTTTCCCAAGGCTGTTGCGGCTCTGCGTCAGGTGGCGGAGAGCGGATTGCCAAACGTTGTCGCTTCAATGCGCTCAACCATTCGGGCATCTCAAATCGGCGAGATGGAAAACATGGTGGACTTCGCCAGAAACCTAGGATGCAAGCGTGTAAGCTTTTCCGCAATACATCCCGCGGGAAGAGCTATCGAGCGTGACGATCTCTGGATGACTCGCGAACAGAAGTATGCGTTTGTGACTGAGGTTTATCGACTGAAGGCGTTATTCCCTGACCTCAACGTCACTACAAACGACCCGCTCAAGTGTCTGCTCCGAGGAGAAAACGACATGGGGAAAAACGGGGAGTTGGTTTTTGACGGCTGTAGCGCCGGCGCTATTACTTTCAACGTCAACTCCGACGGCACCATGACTCCGTGCGCCTTACTCGATATCCCGATGATGAACACCTTCTCTCTTTCCATTGAGGAAATGACCGAACGTTATCGGGAGAATCCGATTGTCAAAAACATGCTGGAGATGAACCTGAAGGGTAAGTGCGGCGCTTGCCACCTAAAATATCAATGTGGCGGATGCCGGGCTCGTGCCCTGATTCAGATGGGGGATTTCTTGGAAGAGGACCCTCATTGCTGGCTGTAATTATCCTTCCAAACAACAAGACCGCTTTTCAACGAAAACCGTTAGGAGGGCGGTTTTCTATTTATATTATGTATTTTATTGTATAATGAAATTATGAATAATGATTTAAAAAAATTTATAGATGAAAAATTCACAAAACAAGGCAAGGCTTTAGATTTAGGGGCCGGTGATTTCTTTGACGTCGCTTGTTTAAAACAACTAGGGTGGAAATGTGAAGGTGTTGATATAAAAACAGGTGTTAATTTAGAAAAAATTTATGAATCAAAAAATGAACCTTTTGATCTGGTTTATTCAAATTATGTAATTCATAAACTAAAAAATAGAAAGAATCTTATTCAAACAATATATAATAATTTAAAAAACAATGGATGGTTTTTTATTCAAACTTTTGATAAATCCGACTCAAACAGCACATCTGACATATCTCGCGATTATTTGCAAAAAATATTAACTGCACAAGGATTTAAAAATATTAAAATAAAATTGTTCAGCTATTATGATAACGATGAAGGCCACAAGCATTGGCATAAAATTTTAGAAGCAACTGGGCAAAAATAATTTTTTGTAAGTTTAAATGTATTTACGATTTTTTTTTGACATAAACCCATATTAAGTGTATAATATGAAGGTAAGGTTCTTTTAGAAAGAGAGGGATAAATAATGTCAACGTTGCTTAAGCTGGTCTCTACGGCGGTCGTTTTGGCAACCACCAAGCCTTTTGTTTCGAAGGAGAAATTCGTTCGCGACACCAGCACAAAGGCCAAAGTGAAAATCTCCGGACTCGGAGGAAATTTCACTGCGTGGTTTCTCGAAGGCGACGGCAAAGTGGAAGCGCCTATCACAAAAACTTCCATCCACATCCACCGGCTGAAAAAGGCCTCAGTGGACACTATGATCATTGAGGAAATCGGCGGAGAAACAAAAGCCGAAACCACGCTCACCGCAATCTACTCAATGATGAAGAAGCAACCGAGGGGCAAGAAGGGTCTCCTGCTCACTGATGGGTGGGCAAACATCTTCTATGTCCGCGATAAGAACGGCGTGCTTCGCGCAGTTAGCGTGGACTGGAACGGTGACGGTTGGCATGTTTTCGGATGCCGTACCGACTACACTGTTGCGTGGGGTGGCGGCTCTAAGTCATCTCCTCGCAATTTCGTTCTAACGTCCTCATCGAGTTAATCTTCGGACAGCCGAACATCCAGACACTCGGTTCGCTCAGGCGGGCCGGGTGTCTTTTAAATATACTTTTTTAATTTTAAATTCTCACAAATTCTTATTGTGTTTTGTGATATAATTTTATTATGCAAACTGAAATTGAAGCAAAATTTTTAGATATCGATGTTGAAAAAACTAGAGCTAAACTCAGAGAAGTGGGGGCGGTATTGGAGTATCCTGAACGCTTGATGAAACGAACAACCTATGATCTTAAAGATAAAAGTTTGCGTAATGAAAAAGCTTGGGTGCGAGTCCGAGATGAAGGCAGTGGCAAAATAACTTTAAGTTACAAGAAACTTGTCGATCGGACACTTCATGGAACCAAAGAAATAACCGTAGATGTTAGTAGCTTTGAAACCACGTGCGAATTTCTGGAAGCTTGCGGTTTTGAAAGTAAATCGTATCAAGAAACCAAAAGAGAAAAGTGGATGCTGGGAAAATCAGAAATAACAATAGATACTTGGCCTTGGATACCAACTTTTTTAGAAATAGAATCAGAAAGTGAAGAAGAAATAAAGAGAGTAGCAGACTTAGTTGGTTTTGATTGGGGCACAGCTCTGCATGGCAGCGTAGAGGTGGCGTATCAAAAAGTTTTTAATGTGACAGAAGATGAAATCGATAGCTGGAAAGAAATTACTTTTATTTTGGTGCCGGAATGGCTGGAAATTAAGAGAAAATAGTTAAATTTATATAATGAAAAAAGAAATTCTTAATAAAATACTTATTGTTGGAGATGCGGGTCGTGGAAAATCTACCCTTGCATCAAAACTCTCTCAAAAGTTAGGAATACAAAATTATTCAACAGATGATTTCTACTATGAAGTAAAATTTTCAAAGATACGGAACAGACAAGAAAGCATTGATCAGATCAATCAAATTTATCCAGAAGAAAAGTGGATTGTAGAGGGCACAACCGAATATTTACTTGAAGCTGGTCTTGATTCCGCAGATATTATTATTCATCTTAAATATAAAAAAATCCTTACTCAGTGGATGTTTCTTGTTAAACGATATTTTCAAAGAGACAATGATACAATATCAGGAGTGTTACATCTTATGAGACATGTTCTTTATAAGAAATACGACTTAGGATATAGAAAAGGAAAACGAACACCCTCCATACTTATAGAATCACACAAACACAAAGTAATTACACTTTCTTCTTTTAAAGAAATCGACGAGTTTATAAATTCTTTATAATTTTTGATAAAATAAATTTATGGAAAAAGAAGAAGATAAAAATTACTGCACTCTATATTTAGTACGTCATGGAGAGACAGAATGGAACGTTAAAAAGATAAATCAAGGTCAGTCTGAATCCTATTTGACTGAAAATGGCATAGAGCAGGCAAAAGAAACAGCCGAAAGACTTAGAGATATTAAATTTGACGCGATTTTTTCTTCTGATTTAGATCGCACTTATAAAACTGCAGAAATTATTAAACTTGATCGTGATATTATCATCCAAACGTCAAAGTTGTTGAGGGAACGCTCATATGGAAGCTTTGAAGGGAAACATGCTGATGTGTTGAAAAACACACTGAAAGATAAATTAGAAGAAAGAGAAAATTTGCCAGAAAGTGAATATAATTCATTCAGACTTGCACCCGACATTGAAACCACTGAAGAAATTTTAACTAGATTTTTAATAAAACTTAGAGAAATAGCTGTTGCGTATCCAAATAAAAATATATTAGTTGTTAGCCATGCTGGACCCATTAGAAATTTTCTTATTAAAATAGGTTATGCGGAAAGAAAAGTCTTATCGGGTGGAACTTTCAAACAAGGAGGATATGTAAAAGTACTCTCAGAAGGTGTAAACTTTTTTGTGAAAGAAGTGTACGGTATCAGAAAGCCAGAAGGGAGTGAATAATGTATAATTAAAATATGGAAATAAAATCAATCCTTACAGATAGTCGCGGGCAGATTATAAATGTTCTTTATAAGGATGTTGAAAGTGAGTTGGATTTTCAAGAAAAAAAAATTTCTGGTGTACACGTACTTTGTTTCTGCAAAGATAAATTAGTCATCGTGTATTCAGAATCAAAGGGTTATTGGGGTCCGCCAGGTGGCGGTGTAGAAAAAGGAGAAAGCGTAAGAGATGCAGTGAGAAGAGAAATTAAAGAAGAAACAAATATGAAAGTGATTAAGCAAAGGTTCATAGGCATGCAAGATAGATTTGAACCTAAAAGAACCGTTTCTCAAGCAAGGTCTGTGTGTATTGCCGAACCCTATGGAGAATTTACTCACGATCCAGACGGTGGAGAAGTCACAGAAATAAAATTAATCGACCCGAAAGACTACAAAAAATATTTCGATTGGGGAATAGTCGGAGACAGATTAATGGAAAGAGCATTAGAAACAAAAGCACAAATGGAGTTAGAACTTAATTACACAACCTAGGTGGTGTTACATTCTGTTACCTTACCCAATCCGCACCTGCTTGTTATTCATCAAAATTTTACTCCTCAAGCATGTCAGCAGTTCCCGTTTTTCTTCCATGGTGCCATCTCTTAAAATATATTTGGCATAATTTCTAATATCAATTTCTTCAACATCCACCGCCTTCTCTTTTATACCAAGCAATCCTGATTGAAATTTTTTGTGTCGTTCAATTTCGGCTTTAATCTTTTTTCTCATGCCAATTTCATCGATATCTATTTGATCCATCAGTCCGGCAAGTTGTTCAATCAAATATTCTTCCCTTACATAGCCAGACTTACAATTTTTGTCCTGAAACCTGCAACAGAGGTTGGTATAAAGCAGATATTCAAGTCAGAATAACTGTTTTGATTAAACTGAAATCGCAGGAGGATTTACAAAACTTGCAAATAAAGCTCGTGAGCAACCCAACCGGTTTCAACCAAATAGACAAAAGATGGGTTGACGATTATGTCGAGCTTTGGAAAATTCCGCAAGATGTGATAAAAATCTTGAAACTTTTCACTGGAGAAACAAAGTCGACGAAAAAAGGATTGAAGGATTCTCGAAGGATGTTTTTGATCGAAATGAGCGAATCTGATCAAAACAAACTCCTTGATTTTCTTAAGAAAAACAAAATTTTGATAGTTTCGGATATTCTCAAAGGCAGAGGTGAATTTTCCGCTGATTGGACACTGGTAATTTTGAAAGTTAATGGAGAAAGTCGATGGGTTTTGAAATCTATAAATCATGTTATGAACGTTTTCGGTTCCGGAGATATAAGGATAACAGATATTGTCTCTGATGGAGATATCTGCATAGGTATTTGCCAATAAATTAATAGTCCATAAGGGTTTAATAAAATTCGCATTAATAATGGTAGTTATTTAACTGGGCTGATCTGGGTCATCATATTAAATATTTCTACCCAATTTTCAACTCTTTATTATTCATCACCACTTTGCTCCTCAAACATGTAAGTAATTCTCGTTTCTCTTCCATCGTGCCATCTCTTAAAATATATTTAGCATAGTTTCGCATGCCAATTCCTTGCGGGGGGGGGTTACTTATGGTATAAACTAATTAAACAAATAAATCTTTAAGTATGGAAAAAATAAAAGTTTTATGGCATAGCGGTCTTAATGGTTCTGCTACTTATTCGATTTTTAATGGAAAAGGAGAAAAAGTAATCACAAATAAACCGATAGAGATAATAGTTGAAGAAATCAAAAGAATTTATCCTAAAATAGCGGAGGAAATCAGGATTAAATCAAGGAGTTATGATTTCGATAGCATTAAAAGTATTAATCTATCAACTATGCAACCCTCATTAAGACAAAAGATTGTGGAATTAATTAAAGAAACTAAATTTTCCTACAAATAAAATCAGTTTAACCAAAGGACAACGCAAGTTGCCCTTTAATTTTGGCATAGCACATTTTTGCACCATTTTGAGTGCAATTATAGTATAATATAAGAGTATGAAACATCTAATATTTAAAAAATCTGTTTTGTTTTCCATATTATTTTTAATGCTCTTTTCTGTTTCTATTGCTTATGCATCTACTCCTACTTTGTCGGTTTCGCCTATTGGCGACGGAGATTCCGTGCAAGTGAATGTTACCGGCGATTCAAATCAAAGTGTTATATTGTTCTACACGAAATCAGGCACTGGACCAACACTTACTGCAATCGGCGCTACAAATGCAAATGGCATACTTTCAACCGCAGTAAGTTCCTCTCAAAATGGAATTGTTTCAAATAGTTTAGTCTATGTGGCCACTGGAGGTGTTAGCGGTTCGCAATCAGCTACAGTAGCATGGCCTTCGGTCTCATCGCTAATTTCAAGTAGTAATATGCTTTCCTTAAGTCAGACTGGTCTTGTTCTTTCAATCGGACAATCAATTACGATTACGGCAAGCAATCTTAATTCAAGTTCTTTATATCAATCAAGCAATTCAAATCCGCAAATTGCCAATTTTAGCATTAGCGGATCTCAGATTACAGTTACAGGAAATAGTTATGGTTCTACAACAGGAACGTTTTGCTTAATAAGCAACACTTCAAATTGCTCGAGCGTTTATGTTATCGTTCAAAATTCAAATGCTCAGCCGTTAACCTTTAGTCAAAGTAGTATTTCTTTATCTTCTGGACAAACTGTTTCTATACAAATTTCTGGAGGGTCTGGATCTTATTCAGTGCTTAATAATTCAAGTCAAAATAACGGTTTGGTGACAACAAGTATTTCAGGATCAACAATTACTTTAACAACAACAAGTACGACAGGTTCTTCTTCTATTACTGTATGTTCAGCAAATATGACATCCTGCGGAATTATTAATGTGACTATCGGCAATGCAGTTTCTTCTGTTATCTCATTTAGTCAAACTAATCCGACGGTAACAGTAGGGCAGAGTTTAAATATAAGCATATTTGGCCCAACAAATAGTTTGTTTTATGTTTCTTCAAGTTCAAATCCAAGCATTGTGCAAGCAAATTTATCCGCTTCTACGTTAACGCTTCTTGGGATTGCCAACGGTTCTTCCACGATAAATGTTTGCGTATCACCAAGCAATTGCGGATCACTAACTGTGACAGTAAATTCAAATTCCACTAATGGCGGAGCTTTGGTATTAAGCCAAGATGTTATAACTCTTTCAGTTGGGCAGACAAGCAGTATTACAATTTCTGGAGGGTCTATGCCTTATAATATTCTTTCAACGGCAAATAATATTTTTCAACCTACGTTAAATACCAATATTCTTACATTATATGGCATTGGCGCTGGTTCTGGAGCAATGAATGTATGTTCTTCTTATGGAAGTTGCGCCACTATTTCCGTGACAGTAATAAATGGATCTTCAACTTCTATATTGCCTGCTGGCTGTTCTTCAACATCAGGGTACAGTCAAACGACGGGCCAGCTTTGCAGTTCCATGCCCGGCGCGATAACGCCGGTTGCTATTCCATCGGATTGCACCGGAGCACTATACAGTATTTCTACAGGCCAAGCTTGTCCAACGAGCACAATAACTCAAGCTGCCCAGCCTGCCGTTGTTTCTACACCTACACCAAAAATCGTTGCAGCAATTTCTGAATTTACAAAGTCGCTTAAATTAGGTTCTACTGGAACAGAAGTCATATCTCTGCAAAAGAAATTAAAAACCTTAGGATTTTATGCAGGCAAAATTGACGGAGGATTTGGATCTGCCACCAAGAAGGCAGTCAAAGCATTTCAGAAAGCCCACAAGCTTCCTCAAGTCGGCAGTGTCGGTCCAAGCACCAGAGCGTTGCTGAATAAATAGTGATTATGCGCCGAGGCGGCTGGAACGTATGATATAATCAGCGTATGCCTAGAATAATTCACGGTTTTCATTTAACCAGAAAAAGAAAGCATAGAATAACGACTGGCTTGATTTTGTTCGTTATCCTGATAATTATTTTAACCATCAGCGTTTCCGCCGGCAGCTCCATAGGCCAGCTCTTAAGCGCCCTCTCGATTTCTCTTTTTCGCCTTGTTGTTGCTTATATCATATCTCTCATAATTGCCGCGATAATCGCTGTTTTGGTAAGCGACAATAAAATCGGCGATTCGCTGATTCCTGTTTTTGATTTGATGCAGAACCTTCCATCTTTCGCCCTGATTCCCATCTTTGTCCTCTGGCTTGGCTACACGAATCTGATGACAATTATTTTTGCCACCACATCCATTTTGTGGCCGATACTTTTTTATATGCTCCATGCCTTAAAGACAGTCAATAAGGACGAAGAAGACGCCGCCAAAATATTTGGAGCCAGAGGATTAAAAAAGATTTTATTTTTTTCATTGCCGGTCGCTTTTCCTTCGGCCGTTACCGGCTCTATTGTCGGTTTCAGCATCGGCTGGGAAGCTATTATCGGCGTGGAGATAATCGGACTTTCCTCCGGCATCGGCCCGTTCCTCAATGCTTCCTCCGGCATCGGCAATTATAACAAAACCCTGATTTTAGGAATTTCAGCTTTGCTTTTGGTTGTATTTTTAATCAACAGATTGGTCTGGATGCCGCTTCTTAAAAAATCTCAATTATATGCAGAACAATAAAGAAACAATCATATCGACTTCAAATATTTTTTACACGTATTTAAATGAAGAATCCGGCGAGCATTTCAATGTTCTTAGAGATATTTCGTTAAGCGTCAATTCTGGGGAATTTGTTTCTTTAGTCGGGCCGTCCGGTTGCGGCAAGTCAACGCTTTTAAGAATTCTTTCCGGCTTAACAAAAGCAAAAAGGGGGAATGTCATTTCCAAAACAAAAAAGATAGCCATGGTTTTCCAAAACTTCGCTCTTTTCCCATGGCTCTCAGTCAAGGAAAATATTGAATTCGGCTTGAAGATGGAAGGAATCAAAAAAATAGAAAGGGAAAAGATTGTCGCGGAGAAAATCAGGGAAGTCGGACTTTCCGGTTTTGAAAATAAATATCCGGTTGAACTTTCCGGCGGAATGAAGCAAAGAGTCGGCATTGCCAGAGCTCTGGCTGTCAGCCCTGACCTCTTGTTGATGGACGAGCCGTTTTCAAGCCTGGATGTTCTGACTGCCGAGAAATTGCGCGCTGAACTTTTGGATATTTGGCTGAAATACAAGGTGACTATAATTATGGTTACTCATTTGGTTGAAGAAGCGGTGGAACTTTCTGACAGGATTTTTGTCTTTGCTCCAAGGCCGACTTTTATAAAAGACGTTATTGAAGTGAGAATCCCGCGGCCTCGCAACGAAAGATCGAAGGAGTATTACGATTTGGTTGATAAAATCGCCAAGCAGATAGAATAGATTTATTAAAAATATGTTTTATGTAACAAAAAAATGTTATTATATGCGGTATGAATAAAATTTTTATTTTGCTGGCGGTTATTTTTGCTCTTTTATTTTTACAAGCGAAAAATACGGAAGCAAGCTATCACTTTTCAGATTATCGGGGCAGGCCGCCAATTCACATTTATGGCGGGACGACAAAAAAACCGAACGGCCTTTCGCCTGCGCAAATAAAAAGCGCTTACAATCTTCCATCTTCCGGCGGCAAGGGCGCGATTGTCATTATCGGCGCCTATGATGACAAGACCATTGAAAAAGATCTTAATGATTTCAGCGCGGAATTCAATCTGCCTTCATGTACGGCAGCAAACGGATGTTTTGAAAAGCATAAAATGGCAAGCGCCGTGAAAAGCGACAGCGGTTGGGCGATGGAAACTTCATTGGATATAGAGTGGGCGCATGCGATAGCTCCGCAGGCAAAAATTCTTTTGGTTGAAGCTACAACTCCGTCCGGAGCAAATTTATTGAAAGCGGTTGATTACGCTGCCAGCCGAAAAGACGCGAGCGCGATTTCCATGAGCTGGGGCGGAGCTGAATTTCCTGAAGAACTTTCTCTTGATTCGCATTTCAACAGCGTCTCCGGCGCGCCATTCTTCGCTTCATCGGGAGATAATGGAGCGGGAGCTTCGTGGCCGGCATCATCTCCTGATGTCATAGGCGTCGGCGGAACTTCAATTTCTTTCAAGGCAAATGGAAGCTTCAATAAAGAAACAGCTTGGTCTGGAAGCGGCGGCGGAGTGAGCGCTTATGAAAAAGAACCCGTTTATCAAAATGGATATTCAATAACGAAAGCAAATGGAATGCGGGCAATTCCCGATGTGTCTTATAATGCCGATCCGGTTTCTGGTTTCTCAATTATAAAAAATGGCAGATGGTATGTAGTAGGCGGGACTTCCGCTGGCGCTCCGCAATGGGCGGGCATAACGGCGCTTGGCAGCGGAATAAAAAATGATCAGCTTTATGCCGACAAAACCGGAGGGAATAACGCAAAATATTTTCGCGATATTACCAGCGGTTCAAACGGCGACTGCAAATATTATTGCGATGCTCGCAAGCATTACGATTATATTACCGGTCTCGGCAGCCCTTTGACCGTTAATTTTTAAAAAATGAAAAAAATAAAAATCCTATTTGAAGACAAGAACTTGCTGGCGCTTGATAAGCCGGCCGGCATTGCTGTCCACGCGGATGCCAAAAATTTTAAGCAGAAAACAATCGCTGATTTCATCATCAAGCATGACAAATCTATCGCCGATGTCGGCGAGCCAATGACTGCGGAGTATAAGGGCAAAGAGATTAAGATAAAACGCCCTGGCATTGTGCATCGATTGGACAAAGAAACGTCGGGAGTGTTGCTTGTCGCCAAAAATCAAAAGACCTTCAATTTCTTGAAAGAACAATTTCAAAATCATTCTATCCAGAAAGTTTATCGAATGTTCGTTTATGGTTTTGTGTCTGATCCCAAGGCCTCGCTTCTGACTGGAAAGCGGGGAGTGATAAATGCGCCGATTGGCAGAAGCCCGAATGATATTCGCATGTGGACGGCAGGCCGTGGAGCGCGCGAACCGGTTCACGAAGCGGTGACTGAATACATAGTTTTAAATAGATTCAAAGACCCCTCCGCCTTTGGCACCTCCCCTTCAAAGGGGAGGAAAGACGAGACAAATTTCTCTTATATTGAGGCATATCCGAAAACCGGCCGGACTCACCAGATACGCGTGCATATGCGCTACATCAACCACCCAATAGTTTCTGATCCGCTTTATCGCGGAGAAAAAGATTTGGCGCTTGGCATGAAGCGCTTGGCGCTTCATGCCTTATCTATAACTTTCCGCATGCCTAATGGCGAATTAAAGACAGTTGCGTCGCCACTGCCGGCAGATTTTAAAAAAGTTATAAAAAAATATTTGCCTGCCGGCAAGAAAAATCTGAAATAAAATATATTTGCTTAATATGGTTATTTATGCTAAAGTGGGCGCTATGGAAAAAACTAAATTGCAATTTACCCCAGTAGAACAAGAATCGAGAAAAAAGCTTGATTTCAAAGCTGGTGATACTGTTCGAGTTTGGAGTAAGATTCAAGAAAAAGGAAAAACCCGTCTGCAGGCCTTTGAAGGCCTCGTTCTTGCTCGCAAGCATGGCGCTGAAAGCGGCGCGACGTTTACTATCCGCAAAGTTGCTTCAGGCGTGGGAGTGGAGCGCATCTTCCCATTATATTCTCCTAATATTGATAAGATAGAAATAGTGCGAAAATCAAAAACTCGCCGAAACAAGCTTTATCATATACGCGCAAAGGCGGTCAAAGAAGTCAAGAAGCGACTAAAAAGCATTACGCTTTCAAAAGACGAATCAGCCGATGCGTCAACAAAAGAAGAATAAAATCAAAACCCGCACAGTGCGGGTTTTGTATTGGATTTAATTGGTAGACGCTATTACATTGAGATGATATAATATACATATGGTTAAAAAAGGACCGAAACCAAAAAAGATTATAGATGAAACATGGAGGCCAAATTTAGCTTACGCAATCGGACTGATTGCTACTGATGGATGTTTATCTCATGACGGATTATTAATTGACTTAACATCAAAAGATAGAGAACAATTACTTAATTTTTCTAAATGTTTAGGTGTGAATTTTAATATAGGCACTAAAAAGAATAGTAGTGGACAGGAATGTTTAAGGATTCAATTTAAAAATAGATTTTTTTATGATTTTCTTTTATCTATTGGATTAACTCCAAAAAAGTCATTAACAATGGGAGTGTTGGATATACCAGATAAATATTTCTTTGATTTTCTGCGTGGATGTTTTGATGGAGATGGAAGTTTTTATTCTTATTGGGATAAAAGGTGGCGATCTAGTTTTATGTTCTACATAGAATTTATTTCTGCTAGTAAAAAGCATATTGATTGGTTAAGAAAAGAATTAAAAGATAGATTAAATATTTTTGGTCATATGGTAAAAGATGGGAAAAACAGCACATATCAACTTAAATATGCTAAAAAAGAATCTCTAGAAATTATTAAGAAAATATACTATGATAGGGAAGTCATATGTTTGACTCGTAAAAGATTAAAGATAGAAAAAGCTTTAAAGATTAATCATAAACAGCAACAAACATACTCTTGACGAAATCTTGCGCAGGTGTTGTAACGGTAGCCAAGCTGCCTTGAGGTGGCAGTGCCCGCAAGGGCGTGGAGGTTCAAGTCCTCTCCTGCGCACATTTAAAAAGCCGACATTTGTCGGCTTTTCTTGTATAATGTTTATATGAATAAAGTTATTTTTGCAGGTGGATGCTTTTGGTGTGTAGAACATGATTTGCGTGAGGCAAATGGTGTTATAAATGTAGTATCAGGATATACCGGAGGCGACGAATCAACTGCCACCTATGAGCAAGTTTCTTCACATGCAACAAAACACCGCGAAGCTGTGGAAGTAGAATATGATTCATTAAAGACATCATTCAAAAAGTTAACACAATTTTTCCTTGATCATATTGATCCGACTGATAATGGCGGACAATTTGGAGACAGAGGTGAGAATTATCAAACAGTGATTTATTATAGTAGTGACGCAGAAAAAGAAATTGCTGAAGATTTACTAAAAGAATTAGATGAAAGTCATATGTACGATAAGCCCCATGTAGTGAAAGTGGAAAAGGTCATGCCATTCTATAAAGCTGAAGAATATCATCAGCGATATGCAGAGAAGAATCCAGAAAAATATGAAGCATATCATAAGGGTTCAGGTCGCGAGTATTTTGTGAATCGAACTTGCGCTATAAGAGAAGAGAAGCATATAATGTGGAAAGAATAATTTTATGCTATTAATCTTACTTTACATTTTACAATGGATATCAATAATCATATTGCTTGCAGTATTTATAATGCTTTTCTTGTGGATGTGGAATCTTATAAAAGAAAGAGTTCCATTTTTCTCAGTGCCAAATTTCACACTCAAAGATATTTACAAAGAACTTAATATAAAAGATGACAGCGTATTATATGATCTTGGCTGTGGCGATGGGCAAGTGTTTTTTTATTTAAATAAATTGATCTTGATAGGAACAAATACTAGCTTGCGCGCAAGCTATGCATCTATTAATTTTGAACATAAGTTGTTATAATACAATGTATGATAACTGAAGATTTAATCGCTTATATACAGTCGCAAGCCAAGAAGAATATTTCTAGAGATGAAATCGCATCGCGCCTTGCGGAAGCCGGCTGGCATGATGATGACATAAAAGAAGCTCTTGATAAAATAATAACAGCAGCTCCCGTTGCCGCGCCTGCCCTTGATATTTCTCCCGATAAAATTGAGGAACCCAAAAAAGAATTTGATCCTTATCGAGAATTGCCGGAAATTGCAAAGATTGACGTTGCCACTCCAATCACGGGTAAAACCGAATCTCCTAAAATAGAATTGCCAAAAACGGAATCGCCGAAAGTATGGACTCCCATGGCTGTGAAGCCCCAGCCCGACAAAGTCATTCTGGCAGGAAAGGTTGTTGAACCGCCTCCGGTTATAAATGCGAATCCGCAAGCTGTAAAAGTTGAAACCCCGATTGCCAATCAGCCAGCCATAAAAAAAGAAATACCGGTAATTTCCGTAAAGAATAATTTGGAAATCCGCAATGAAGAAATTTCCTCACCGCAAAAAACAGCGTCGGAAATTCCGCCGTTGCCAGCTTCACCCGCAATCCCACCAGCACCTTCAATGATTACAAAACCGGCAATGTCTGAGATGAAAATCAAATCAGAAGCGCCGCCGCCTGATAATCTACCTAAAATCGCAATGACGGCTTCTTACGCGCAGGATGTGCTTTCCGCAAGCAAAACAGAAAAAGAATCGAATCAGAATAGGAAAAAAATATTCGTAAAACTGCTGATTATCATAGCTGCAATTATTGTTATGGGCGGAACTTTTTTCGCTTTTGTGGAGGGCTATATAAAAATTCCAGTTTTTAAGATAAATCTGCTCTTGGTTAAGAAAGATCCAAAGGGCCTGCTTCTGAACACCTCTATCGCGCTTCGCGCTCTGAAATCATACAAAATAGAAACGAGTGCAACTATATCGTCTCCGTCATTTGCGAATATCACATCCGGCCTTGTCAGCGGAGAGGCCGTAACTTCAACGGATAGAGATTTTATTTCAATCAACAGCCAAGGTTTGATCAATCAAAGCAATTCATCATCGCCATTGTCTGATTATGCCATGTCTATCAGCAGTTCCGTCTTGAAAGACAGCATTGCAACTGACTTGAAATATGACGGCAAAACGCTATTCGTAAATGTGCCCGACTTAAGCCAAATTTTAAACGGCAATTCTCCCGCATCCGGAGTGGTTGCGATCCCCAATGAGGATCTTGGCTTGATAGCAGGTTTATTCCCAAGCAGCTTGAAAGGCGATATATCAAAAATTGACATATATAAGGTTTTATTGAGCAGCGTAGCTTATTCTTCGAACGATCAGGTAAGCGCGGCTCTCGGCGAATTTGCCAATAGCGTCAGTTTTGTGGACAAGGGCAGTGAGAATATAAATAATCTGCCTACTTATCATTATGAAATAAATGCCGACAAACCAACGACTAAGAAATTCTTAACCGCTCTTTCTTATGTATTTGCGGTCAATCTTTCCGATAATAACAAAGCTAATTTGGATGACGTTCTAGGTTCTGCCAGCATTGATTCATTTGAAGTTTGGATAGGCAAGAATGACGATTATATCCACAGATATAAATTCACTCTTTCCGTTCCTCTGTCGAAAGTTATAGGGCTTGCCGACAAAAGCATTGCCGATAACGAGGTCACGCTTGACTGGCAGACGACCTATTATGATTTTGATGTTGCCAATGGCATAAAGATGCCGGAGAGTTCGATCAGCATCGCTGATTTTATTAAAAGCGTCAACGACATGAAAATTAAAAATACAATCTCATCATTCAGCTCCGCCGCAAGGAATTTGTTCAATGCTTACGGCAGTTATGGCAAGCGCTCCAATCTGTCAGGCAATTGCGCCAATCCCAATTCAGGTTCGTTATTCTCGCCTCTTGGCTATCCGAAGAGCGCAAGCACTCAAGTCGGGAACATAGCAAGCATCATGAATTCTCTTCTTGATGAGACCGGCAATATTGCGTCTTGTTATTCAACTACTCGCGCATGGGCATTGGCCGGCGCGCTTTCCGACTCCAAACTATTCTGCGCTGACAGCGCCGGCGCTTCAAAAATAATGGACGCTAAAATTACAGGCACTGTCTGCAAATAATATTATGCAAAATATCTTGATTATTTTAATAATTCTTCTGGGAATTATCGGCTTTTTGCTCGCCTCATATATCTATAACAAGAAAAAAACAAAAAAGAAGCTCATCTGCCCTATGCACTCAAACTGCGAACAGGTCATAAATTCCGATTATTCAAAAATTATCGGCATTCCTGTCGAAGTTCTGGGGATAATTTATTATCTTTTCACTTTTGTAGCTTATGGCTTGATTCTTATTTTTAATATCCAGTTTGCTGCTTTATTCTTGTTGCTACTCGGCATCAGCATTTGCTCAGTCGGCTTTTCTGTTTACCTTATATCTGTTCAAATTATTGTCATTAAGCAATGGTGCATCTGGTGCCTGTCATCATCTTTTATCTCGCTGCTGATTTTCGCCTTGGCATATTTGCACTTTATTTTGCAGTAAATTGCTAAACAGAAAGCTAGATTTATAGGCGATTTTCTGATATAACATGGTAATCAATCCTATTTAATTTGGATTGGTATTATGGTGCCTATAGTGTAACGGTTAGCACTAGAGTTTGTGGAACTCTCGGCCTGGGTTCAAATCCCAGTAGGCACCCACACCTATGTTTTTATAGTCGTAAATCATATAATATACACATGTTTTATTTGTATATCCTAAAAAGTAAAAAAGATAATAATCTGTACTTTGGTTCAACAAATGATTTACGACGCAGGCTTTTAGATCATAATACTGGCAAAGTTCCATCTACAAAAACTCGCCGTCCTTTTGAAATCAGATATTATGAAGCTTATTTTGATGAAGAAACTGCCCGTAAAAGAGAATCTTCCTTAAAAAAGGACGGCAGAGCATTATCTCAACTTAAAATTCGTATCAGAAAAAGCCTGCAATAAAAATATGGGTGTGGGTGTAGGCACCCAGCGAATAGACGTCCTCGTATTAACTTGATATACTTTACGTATGGAAGAGATGAAGGGAGCGAATTATAGAAGAAACATATTGTCGGTTATCTTGCTCGTCGTTGCGGTAGGGGCCTTTGTCTATTTTGCTTTGACTCAAAAACCCAAAGAAATTTACACGTCTTCATCTAATAATAATCAGCTAGTCATAACTACCGAATCGGCTGGCATTTCTTCAACTAATGATGGCAATATGAGTAAAACAACTATCAATTCAATCACCTCAAATTCCGCCGTTTTAAACGGATCTTATGTCAATGGACAGAATTTATCCACTTGGTTTCTATATGGAGTTGATCCGAATTTATTGGTAAATGTCGGCAAGACCAATCCGGCTCTTCAGTCGAGCAAATCGGATAATTTTTCGGAAACTGTTTCAAATCTTGGATCAAATATGGAATGGTTCTACAGAGCCGTCGGCCAGAATTCCGGCGGTCCGTTGGTATACGGCCAAATTTTAACTTTTAAGACAAAATCCGACACGACAGGCCAAGCGCCCATAGTAGAGACAAGCATGGAAAATAATGACTGGCAATGCGGAAGCAATCTGACGAACGAAAATATTTGTCTTGTTGGCGAGTTTATAGGGAACGGCCTTCCGACGAAAGCATGGTTTGAATACGGAACTACGAAATCCCTAGGGAAATCCACCGCGCCGAAAAATGTCGGAACCGGCTATGGTGATTTTAAAGAGCAGGAATACTTCAAGCCAGGCGTCCAATATTATGTAAGAATTGCGGCTAAAAACAGTTCGGGAACGACTCGCGGAGAAATTATTGATTATTCTGTCTTAATATCTAAGTAAATAATTTAATGGACATACCGACATATATCGTAATCTCCTCGCTTGCTGTTTTTATCGCCATCATTATTTTACTTAAGCTGTCTCGCGCGCCAGAGCTGCGCTGGCTCGGTGTCTTGTCGTTTTCCGCTTCGGCTATTTGGATTTGCCTGACGCTCTGCGGCGAATTTCTTTATCATTGGACTAAAAATTCAATGTGCTCGAAATATCTGGGTTGCGGAGAAGGATTTTTCGGCTATGACGCGTTTCAGCATTTGTTTGCCGGAATTGCGATAGCGCTCGCCATTGTCTATCTATGCCGGCGCTTTCCTAAATATTCCATTCTGCGTTCAAGATTATGGGAAAATATTTTAATAATTATAGCTTTGGTTGCGCTTATTGCGGTCGTGTGGGAATTTGCCGAGTGTGCCCACGATTTCTTCAGAGTTTCCGCGCTCCATGAACAATTGGTAAGCTATCGGCTGCATTTTCAATTTAATTATCTCGACCAGCCGACGAATCTTGATACCATGGGCGACTTGGCTTTCAGCTTGTGCGGTTCCATAGCGGCTTTATTTTTTGCAAAATTAAAAGAATGAGCATAACTCAATAAAAATATTATCAAAATTTATGATTCATAACCTTATAATATTTCTTGAAAGTTCAAAATACATACTTCTGTTTTTAGGAGCTTTTTTTGAGGGCCCTGTTTTCATGATTTCCGGCGGATTTCTGTGGCATATCGGGCAATTTAAATTTTTCCCGATGTATATGGCTCTGGTCTTCGGTGATTTTTCTGCCGATGTTATGTGGTATTGGGTCGGATATATAGGCGCTCGTCCGCTAGTTTTCAAATATGGCAAATATCTGGGCATCACGCCGGAGATAATTGACAAGGTTGAGCAAGAATTTAAAAAATACCACGAAAAAATATTAATTTTCTCCAAGCTTACCATGGGTTTCGGCTTTGCCCTGGCGATTCTGATATTTTCCGGCATTGCCAAGATATCATTCAAGAAATATGCCGCCATAAATTTAATCGGAGGATTTGTCTGGGTATCGTTTCTTATAACTGTCGGTTATATTTTTGGCGACGTTTATGGATTAATCCCAGCCTCATTAAAGTATATTTTCATCCTTATAATGCTTGTTGCAGTTTTCTTGCTCTTGCGGAAATTAAAGATATATTTAGCTAAAAGGAAAAATGCTATAATACTGAAATGATTTCCATAATAATACCGACTCTCAATGAAGAAAAAGTTATAGAGAAAACGCTGGCATCTTTGCGCAAGCTCATCAATGTGCCGTATGAAATTATTATATCTGACGGCAAGAGCACGGATAAAACCGTGGAGATTGCAAAAAAATATGCCGATCATGTGGTGGAATATAAAGGGCAAAACCGCCAGACAATTGCGCAGGGCAGAAATGACGGCGCAAAGGCGGCTCGAGGCGATTTTCTGGTATTTTTAGATGCGGATTGCGTTATACCGGATTCAAATGAATTTTTCTCGCAAGCATTAAGGAATTTCAATGAAAAAAAGGGCATTATCGCGCTGACTGGAAACATCCGAGTTCTCAAGCAATATGAGACATTGGCTGATCGCCTGGTTTTTCTTTACATGAATTCTTTTTTCAGATTTGCGAATAATGTCCTTCATAAAGGCCAGGCGCCGGGAGAATTCCAGATGATTCGAAAGTCGGCTTTTGAATCGGTTCATGGTTTCCGCGAAGATCTTGTAGCTGGGGAAGATGTTGATATGTTTTTACGCTTATCTAAAATCGGGTCCACCTTTTTTGATAAAAATCTTACTGTCTTTCATACCGGCAGGCGGGCTCATAAAATCGGCTGGCCGCGCCTTTTATGGATGTGGTTTATGAATTCAATGCACGTTTCAATTTTTAACAAGTCAAAATCAAAAGAATGGACCGCCATACGCTAGCATTATGAAAATATCGCTAATCATACCGGCATACAATGAGGAGAAATATATAAGCGCGTGCCTGGAAAGCGTTGCCAAAAACGGCGCCGGCCTTTTTGAAATCATGGTGGTTGACAATGGAAGTACGGATGCCACTTTGGATGCGGTGCGTCTATTTCCAAATGTTCGAGTAGTCAAAGAGGCCTCAAAAGGTGTAACCAAAGCGCGCGAGCGGGGCTTTATCGAATCAAAAGGGGATATTGTTGCGTTTATTGATGCTGACACAAAACTGCCGGCAGGATGGGTTGATTTGATTTCAGATATTTTTTCAAAAAATCCCAAAGTGGTCTGTTTAAGCGGACCTTATATATATGAGGATGTGTCTTTGATTGCAAGATTCTCAGTACGGCTATATTATTTGTTGGCCCGGCCGATATATCATCTCTTGGGATATATGGCTACATCCGGAAATTTGGCCGCGCGAAAATCAGCGCTCATTGAAATCAACGGTTTTGACACTAGCATTGATTTCTATGGAGACGACACGAGCATAGCCAAGCAGCTTCATAAAGTCGGAAAAGTTCTCTTTCTTAAAAAATTTTGTGTGCATACTTCGCCTCGGCGCTTTAATAAAGAAGGCACTCTTCGCACGGGCTATCGTTATTTTATTAATTTCTTTTCCATAGTATTTTTCGGCAAGCCGATATCAAAAAATCATACTGATATAAGGTAATAATATTTATCATTTAAAAAGGCCCGTCAGGGCCTTTTTAAATGATAGGGAAACTTTAATTTTTAGAAACCGAAGATTCTAGAAAAGAAACTGCCGATGGCTCCAAAAAATCCCTTAGATTCTTTCTTGGCGCTTACCTGGTCAATAATTGATGAAGCTGTCATTGCGGTTCCATTTATTGTACCTTGAGCTATAACATTATCTCCGACTGTTATGCTTGCGATTGTTCCGGTTGCATTTCCTTTTTGAATTTTGGCATTTGTCGCATCAATAGTGTAAGTGACATTGCTCTTATTTGTAATTGTCACTGTTTCACCGCTGACTGCAGTTACATTGCCGGCTATAACCGGCTCTCCATTGCCTTGCACGATCATTTTTGAGTTGGGCATTGCGCTTCCGGCTCTAGTGCCGATGCCATCGCGGATAGTTTTCGCAACTACCGATGTGCCTGTAACTGAACCTTCCACCATAACTGTATCACCAACGGCAATACTTGAAACAGACGAGCTGTTATTGTCTTTGGTTACAATGGCATTGCTTGCATCAACAGTATAAACTGTCGGTATTGCTGTGCTATTCGCTTTTGGGCCAATTTTGCTTGCAACTGTTATGCTTGTTCCATTTACTGCCGAAACAGTTCCAAAAACGCCGGGAATTCTGTTCATCATAATACGGCCCTTGCCGTTAAATCCGCGGTTGCCCTGGCTTGCAGCACTGCTATTTGTCTGGGCAAAAGCCGATGAGGCCAAAGCCAAACTTGCCACAATGCCTGTTATTAACAATAATGAAGAATATTTTTTGTTTATCATATTTTATCGCTATTTATAAAGGAATTAGATCGACTTCCAATCCCGCCCTAGTAAATACGTAAAGCATCCCAGCATGGGTGCAATATGTTATAATTACCGCATAAGTTTATGAAAATCATTAAAATATACGTGCCAAAATACATAATAATATTGCTCGGACTCGCCGTAATGTTGAATATCGGGCGGATTTTCCTATTTGCAAGCGATTATTATGTTTATCTATTATGGAACATAGTTTTAGCGATTCTGCCGTTCATTATAAGTTCAATGCTCCTTTTGCGCGCCCAAAAAGGCAAATTTAATATTGCTTTCTTTATTATCGGCGGAATTTTATGGCTTCTTCTTATACCGAATGCGCCTTATATCGTAACTGATCTTATTCACATACATGAACAATCAAGAATGCCAATCCTCTATGATTCTTTCCTTTTGTTTAGTTCGGCTTTAGTTGGTTTGATATTGGGAATGTATTCACTGTCGCAGATTGATCAAATTATTAGAATGAAATTTAAAAAATTTGCGTCTAGCGCTATTATTGCGGGGATTATTTTATTTACATCATTTGGAGTTTACTTGGGACGATTTCTTCGTTTTAATAGTTGGGATATTTTTAATAATCCAATGACTTTTATAAATGGCGTTTGGAATATTTTCTCACAGCCGAATAATATTGCTCAGGCGTCTGTCTACACTCTATTATTTTTCTTTTTTATTTATATGTCATATGGCGCTTGGAAGAATGCTAATATAAAAATCTGATGGAAAAAGATTATTCAAATCTGCACAGAATGCTTGTGCTTAAATATTTCTGGCAAGTTATCAAACGATTCAAGATTTCTTTTTTTTCAGTTGTTTTCTTCACAATAATCGCTTCGATTCTTGATGTCTACATACCTCTTAAATATTTGAATCTCTGGAATGTTTTAAGCGCTAATAACTTTTCATTTATTTATTCTGCCAAATTGATAATCATATTGATATTAATTTTAAATCTTGTCCGCTGGATTTTCCGCAGAATTGGCGGTTTTTCCAATGCTTATTTCCAAGCAGAAGTAATGGCCGGACTGCGCGCGCAGGCGTTCTCTTACATGATAGGGCAGTCACATTCATTTTTTTCCAATAATTTTGGCGGATCATTGACCAGGAAAATAAATAAATACGCCAATGCTTTTGAAAAAATAACTGATAGAATGGTATCAGATGGCTTGCCTCTAGTTGTCCGCGGTATTGGAACCGTTATTGCTATATATACGTTGCTTCCCAAATATGCTCTAATATTGGGAATATTTTGTATTATATTTTTAATTACAGCCTTTTTTATTACTCGATACAAGCTTAAATATGAAATAATTGCCGCCGAGTCCGATACAAAAACCACCGGAGCATTATCCGATTCAATAAGCAATCACTCGTCAATCCAATTATTTACGGGACATGAATATGAAAAAGAACGCGTCGGCAATGTTATAGAAGAGCAAAGGCATTCAGTTTTATTTAACTGGTATTTATGGGAAGTTCTTAATTCTGTTGAAGGTTTATATGCTGTCGCTATTGAATTTATCATTTTCTGGTTTGCGATTGGAGATTGGAAACTTGGTCTTATTGGTCTACCTGTTATGGTTTTACTTCAAACTTATCTGATTCGCTTGATGGAAAATCTATGGAATTTTACTGGAATTATCCGCGCTTTCTATGAGGCCTTCGCCGATGCGCAAGAAATGGCAATAATTATTGATACCCCAAACACCGTAGCTGATAATTCAACATCGCAGGTTATTAAAAATATTAAAGGCAATGTTGTTTTTGATAAAGTAACATACGTATATGAGCAGAATAACAAAAAGATATTTGATAATTTCTCCATTACAATACCGGCTGGACAGAAGATTGCCATTGTCGGCTCATCCGGCGCGGGAAAATCCACATTTGTCCGGCTCTTGATGAGATTGTTCAATCTGACTTCTGGAAAAATAACAATAGACGGCATTGATATAAATTCCATAACTCAAAAAAATCTCCGCGAACAGATATCTTTCGTTCCGCAAGATCCGGTTCTATTCCATCGCACTTTGATGGAAAATATCCGCTATGGCCGGCGCAATGCGACAGATGAAGAAGTGAAAAATGCAGCCAGCTTGGCTCACTGCGACGAATTTATTGATGAATTGCCAAATAAGTACGATACATATGTAGGCGAGCGCGGAGTGAAACTCTCAGGCGGAGAGCGCCAGCGAGTGGCTATCGCCCGAGCAATTCTTAAAAATGCTCCAATTCTCGTGCTTGATGAAGCCACTTCTTCGCTTGATTCCCATTCGGAGTCCCTTATTCAAGACGCCTTGCACTCGCTTATCCAGGGCAGGACTACCATTGTCATAGCTCACCGACTTTCAACCATTCGTGAAATGGATCGCATTGTTGTCATTTCTCGCGGCAAAATAGCGGAAGACGGGACTCATGACGAATTGATAACAAAGAAAAATGGCTTGTATAAAAAGCTTTGGGACTTGCAGGCCGGCGGATTTAAAACTAGAATCTAACTAGATAGCGCTTTAGGCACTATCTAGTGCCTAAAGCGCTATCTAGGACTTATTTAATTTTATAGATTTCCATACGAAGTAACTAATTATTAAAAATGTTATAAGCGGAGATATATATGAAGGCGTTTCAAAGCCGAAAGAGTCGGCGAGCATTATAATGCCAAGGGCAAAAATTGAATACATCGCCCCATTTTTCAAATAAGCATATTTTTTTATGTTATTGATATTGCTCAATGTCAGCTTGCGCATTATGTAGGCGCCAAGCCCGTTGCCTATGATGATCAGAGGAACAGAAAGCGTGAAGGCGAAAGCTCCAAGCACTCCGTCTACGGAAAACGTGGCGTCTATTATTTCAAGATAAAGTATTTTTGAAATGTCGCTCATGCCGTTTTGATCGCCTAATAATTTCTGTTCGCTTTTCTCGGCGTTCTCCTTGAATCCATGCGTAATAAAAAATGCCGTTGAACCGATGACTGCTCCAAAGGCGAGCATCGAGCTTATCTTAAGAGCATACCAGACAATAATCGCAAGTATTACGGAAACAATGGCAAAAAACCATGCTCCATATTTTTGGAAAAATTTCTCTCCGCGCAAGCCGATATTTTTCTCTTCAAGAAATAGCCAGTGAAAAAATAAGAAAATAAGAAACACTCCGCCGCCGATGAGAAGAATAGGGGATGCCAGCGCTATGGCGCTATGAATGCTTGAATTGTTTGAAAATGCGGCAGTCAGAGATCCTATTGGACCAAGCGATGGAACTGTCGCCCATATTATTATCCATGGCAGAAATCCTCTGATCACAATAACAGCAAATAAGAAGCCCCAAAGCATGAACCACTTCTGGCTCTTCGGCTTCATTACGCTTAGAATTTCGGCATTAATAACGGCGTTATCAACGCTTGAAATAATTTCAAAGAGACATAATCCTAAAACCGTAATAATCATTGTTCCAATAGCCATATATTGTAGTATACATATTTTATTCTGAAATTTCCATGTATTTTAATTCCCCTCTTGAGGGGTGCCTAAAAGGCGGGGTGGATGGGTGGAGCATTTGATCTTATGTTATAATCAATTTGTGGAAAAAGAAAATAAAATTAGTTGAGATGATAGAAATGAAAAAGGCTCCTTAGGCATTTAGCCGTTCGGAACCTCTTTCGTCGTAATATTTATATATTAACAAATGTAAGTCATATGTCAAGCAAAATAAGTGAAACCAAAACCTGTCAAAACTGCAAAAAAGACTTTATAATTGAGCCAGATGACTTTTCCTTTTATGAGAAAATAAAGGTTCCAGCGCCGACTTGGTGTCCGGAATGCAGGCAACAGCGTCGCTATGCTTGGCGTAATGAGAGAACTTTATATAGAAGGAATTGCGATTTATGCGGTAAAAGCACAGTTACTATATATTCGCCAAATAAAAATCTTAAAGTTTATTGTTTAAAATGTTGGTGGGGTGATGGATGGGATCCGGCTTCATATGGTCGTGATTTTGATTTTTCCAGATCATTTTTTGAGCAATATCATGAATTGCAACGTGAAGTTCCTAGAATGGCTGTTTTAAATGTAAATAGTGTTAATTCTGAATACACAAATCATTCAGGAGAAAATAAAAATGTATATTTATCTTTTTGCACTTTTGGATCAGAAGATGTTTCCCATTCTACTTGGGTTTTTGATTCAAGAAATTCCATGGATTGCAGTTATATTTATAGTGGAGGCGAAAGACTTTATGAATGTATTGATTCACGTAAAGCCTACCATTGCCAATTTAGTTTTCTTTTAGAGAATTGTGTTGATTGTCTCTATTGTTATGATTGCCATGGATGCAATGATTGTTTTATGTCCTCAAACTTAAGAAACAAAAGCTATTATTTTAAAAATCAAAAATATACTCGTGAAGCATATTTAGAAAAAATAGCAGAATATAATTTAAGTTCATATACAACGCGTGAAGAATTAAAAAAAGAATTTTTTGATTTTATGAAAAATAATTCTATTCATCGTTATGTAATAAGTGAACGAAATTATAATTGCAATGGAAGTATGTTATTTAATAGTAAGAATTCAAATAATTGTTTTGATGCTGAAGAACTTGAAGATACAAAAAATATTTATGCCTCATTAAAATTAAAAAATTCAATGGATTTGTATCATGTTGGAAAATTCAGCGAACTCGCGTATGAAATTCAAGGAAGTAGAGGACTTTATAATAGTAAATCTTGCTATCTTTGTTATGATAATCAAAACATAGAATATTCCGATTCTTGCCAGAACAGTCAAAATCTTTTTGGTTGTATTTCTATTAAGAAAGGCGAATATATGATTTTAAATAAAAAATATAGTAAAGATGACTATTTAAAATTAAAAGAAAAGATTATTGAGCATATGAAAAAAACCGGGGAATATGGAGAATTTTTCCCGCCATCTGTTGCACCAGTTTGCTATAACGAATCGCAAGGGAATTATTATATGCCTGAGACAAAAGAAGAAATTTTATCTCGCGGTTGGCTTTGGGAAGATAAAGTTCCGGGAATTTTCGGCAAAGAAACTGTTCTTTCAGAAGAAATTCCAGATAGCATAGAAGAAGTGGGAGATGAAGCGCTTTCTTCAATCTATAAATGCATTGATTGCACGAAAAATTATAATATAATTCCTGATGAATTAACATTTTATCATCGCGAAAAAATTCCTTTGCCTCATAAATGCCCGGAGTGCCGTTATAAAGGACGTTTTACTATCAGATTGCCTCGCAATCTCTGGCATAGATCATGCATGTGTGACAAAACTGGTCATTTTCACGGCGAAAATCATTGCCAAGTAGAATTTGAGACAAGCTATGCGCCAGAAAGGCCGGAAATCGTCTATTGCGAGAAATGTTATCAACAGGAGGTGTATTAAATCGTAAATTTTGTATGAAAAGCCCCGAAAAAATTTTCAATTTTTTCGGGGCTGGCTTTTCCCAAAAACTCCATCAAAAAATACGCTATCCTAGAACGATTTTTTAGGATTGTTGCGCAAGAATATTGACGAGTTCTGCAAGGCATTTCAGATAGA
This sequence comes from Minisyncoccota bacterium, assembly GCA_035510575.1. GTDB lineage: Bacteria > Patescibacteriota > Minisyncoccia > Phycocordibacterales > UBA9973 > UBA8515. Next base: position 36,418 of record DATKGV010000006.1, read on the forward strand.
GTAATCTTGCATGCAAAGCTCTTGTAATAAAATTTAAAGAAGGAGTATAATGAACTTCCAAACATTGGGAGATCGCATTATCAGCTAAAATTTTACAAACATGCCTTCAAAAAAGAAAATGCCAGTTGCAAAAAAAGCGGCAAGAAAAATAATCAGCGCAAAAACCGGCGAAAAAGCGCCTGAAGCCGCAAAAGTTGTAAAAACAGCCGTTAAGAATGATTTTATCAAGAGCGTTCAAAAAAGGGATGGCACAATTGTCCCTTTTAACATTGAAAAAATCAAGAATGCTATTAATAAAGCCATGCTTGCCTCAGGCGAAGGGTCTCCTCGCGATGCGGAACTGGTTTCCAATCGAGTTTTAATGGAATTGGTTCGCATTAAGAAGAAGCACAAGAACTTCATACCGACTGTTGAAGGCATTCAGGACACTGTTGAGCAGGAATTGATGCTTTCCGACTACGTAAAAACGTCAAAGAATTATATTCTTTATCGCGAGGAAAGATCAAGATTGCGCGCTCATGGCATTACCGTGCCAAAGCATGTAAAGGACTTGACTGAGAAAAGTAAAAAGTATTTCAAAACCCCGCTTGGCGAGTTTGTTTATTTCCGAAGCTACTCAAAATGGATTCCGGAAGAAGGGCGCCGCGAAACATGGATAGAAACAGTTGATCGTTATGTGGCTTTCATGAAAGAAAATCTCGGCAATAAATTAAAATCGTCCGAATATGAAGAAATAAAAAATTATATTCTCGATAATAAAGCAATGCCGTCCATGCGCCTGCTCCAGTTCGCCGGCAAAGCCGCAAATGCCACCAATGTCTGCGCTTACAATTGCTCATTCATCGCGCCGGCTAGTTTCCAAGATATTGCCGAGATCATGTACATATCAATGTGCGGCACCGGTGCCGGCTGGTCTGTTGAAAGTCAGAATGTGCAGAAGCTTCCCCAGATCAAAATCCAAAATGGAGAAAAATTGCCGACGCATGTTATCGCTGACAGCAAAGAGGGCTGGTCTGATGCTTTTGCTCTCGGCATGAGAACTTGGGCGGACGGCAAAGATATTGATTTTGATTTTTCAAAACTTCGCCCGGCTGGCGCGCGCCTCATGACCATGGGTGGCAAAAGTTCAGGTCCTGATCCGCTTCGCAGATTATTATTATTTACTCGAAGCAAATTCTTTTCAAAGCAGGGACGCCGTCTTTCTAATTTGGATGTTCATGACATCATTTGCATGGTGGGAGATTGCGTTGTATCCGGCGGCGTGCGCCGAAGCGCGATGATTTCACTTTCTGATCTTGATGATAATGATGTTCGCGATGCGAAGAAAGGCCAATTTTATCTGACTGATCCCCACAGATCTCTTGCCAATAATTCAGCCGTTTATCTTGAGAAGCCCAATGCCACGCAATTCTTAGACGAATGGATGTCCCTTATGAAGTCAGGAAGCGGCGAAAGAGGTATATTTAATCGCGGTTCTCTTGCTAAAACCTTGCCCCAGCGCCGAGTTGATTATCTTAGATCAGAAGGCTATTTTGACGCGTCCGGCGAGCGCATTGTCGGCTCCATAGGCACAAATCCATGCGGGGAAATAATCTTGCAATCAAAGCAATTTTGCAACCTTTCTGAGGTTATCTGCCGCGGAAATGATACAAAAGAGTCGCTTTTGAATAAGGTCCGCATTGCGACAATTCTTGGAACCTATCAGTCATCACTCACTAATTTCTCATATCTTTCCAAAGAGTGGAAGGAACATTGCGAAGCTGAGCGTCTTTTAGGCGTGTCTCTGACCGGCCAGTGGGATTGCCCAGCTGTCCGCAATGCCGAAGTTCTTAAGTCCTTGAAAGATGAGGCAATAAAAGTCAACAAAATTTACGCCAAGCGTTTCGGCATCAATCCATCGATGGCAATTACTTGCGTCAAGCCGTCAGGCACCGTCTCCAAGACATTCGATACCGGCTCGGGCATGCATCCGCGCCATGCGCCATATTACATCCAGCGCATCCGCATTTCCGCAACTGATTCATTATTCAAGATGCTGAGAGATCAAGGCGTGCCTTATCATCCGGAAGTCGGCCAAACAATGGAAGATGCCAATACTTACGTGATGGAATTTCCGATGAAATCGCCGGACGGCTCGATTTTCAAAAATGATTTGTCGTCTATCGACCAGCTTAAGCATTGGAAGATAGTCAAAGAAAATTACACGGAGCATAATCCTTCGGTTACGATTTCAGTCGGCGAAGACGAGTGGCTGACAGTTGCGAACTGGATATATGAGAACTGGGATATCATCGGCGGCCTTTCATTCTTGCCTAGATCAAATCATGTATATCGGCTGGCTCCTTATGAGGAAATCACTAAAGAGCAATATGAAACTCTGATGGAAAAATTCCCAGAGATTGATTATTCTAAAATCATTACTTACGAAAAAGTTGATGAAACCGAACAAAAGCGCGAGCTTGCCTGCGTGGCCGGGGTCTGCGAGATAGTTTAAATTAAAATTGCATGAAAAAAAATTATTTTAAATATATCGTCTTATTCGTCGCGGCGCTGATTGTCAGATTATTGCCGTTTCGCGCTCCGAACTTGGAGCCGATTATGTCCATGCAAATGCCATTAGCAAAAATGTATGGCGGATTGTCTGCGTTTGTATTTGGCTTTATGTCGATAGCGGTTTATGACTCGTTTACAGCCGGCCTTGGTGTCTGGACATGGATTTCCGCCGTTGCTTACGGACTTGTCGGTCTTGGCGCCAGAACTTATTTGAAAAATCGCTCATCAAATTGGAAAAACTATGCTATTTACGCCATAATAGGCACAATTTCTTTTGATGCTTTGACTGGCCTTACGCTTGGACCGATATTCTTCGGCCAAGCATTTATTATGGCGCTCCTTGGTCAGATACCATTTACCGCTATCCACTTGCTTGGCAATGTATCATTTGCTATAGTTCTCTCACCGGTGATTGCAAAATGGATAGAGAGAAGTGAAAGTGTTTCTGTTGCTGTTCCGGAAACAGTTAGAGTTTAATTCATTTAAAATTTAAAACTTTTGTATTTGGAAGTGAGGTTTACCCGCGCCTTAGGCGGGGTGCATTCCTCCACTGTGCCGCAACGGTAAAGCCCCATATGGGGACAAGTCCGATCTTTATGCAGAAGCGTTCGTCCCGAGCAGGAATGTACATATTTTGTATTAAAAACTCCCGCTCGGCGGGAGTTTTTAATTATTAATTTTTAGAGAATGTCATGAAGAAAAATAAATCATACATATATATATTTCTTATCCTTATTATTTGCATATCAATCAGTGTTTTTGCTTTCGTGAAATTTTCCCCTACTCCAGGTGTAGGGGATATCCCCTACACCTGGAGTAGGGGAATAAATCAAAATGTTTCGACAAGCGATACAGTTACGCTCATTGCGCAAAATAAAACATACACTATCCAAATAAAAAATGGTAATACAGTATATGATGCTATGAATACTCTAGAAAACACCAAAGGAAGCAATTTTACATTTCATACAAAAGAATATTCAGGTCTTGGAAATTTTATTGATGATATAAACGGATCAAAGGGAACCCCCGGCAATTATTGGATTTATTATGTTAATAATAAAGAAGCGCCGATTGGCATTTCAAAATACGTTCTCAAGTCGGGGGACGTTATTTCTTGGGAACAAGGAGCATTTTAAAGCCTATGAAAAATAAAATTATTTTAACAACAGTCATAAGTTTAGCAATCTTTTGCATTTTTGGGAAAGCGCAGGCGGACACAATGGTTCATCTTGATATTGAAGGACCAAACGGAGCGATTTATAACCAAAATATCTCTGTTGCGCCTTGCGATAGCGATCATCATGGAGCTATGCAAATTACAGCATATTGCGCAATTCTGCAATCAGGAGTTCCAAGCGTATGGGATTGGACATGGCCACCGGGAGCTTTTGTAACTTCTATTAATAATATTGCTGGTTATACAAGCAAAGATGCCGGCAATAATGATGTGTACCACTATTGGAATTGGTCAGTAAATGGAATTGATGGAACAACCGGCTTGAATGAATATGAATTACAATCCAATGATTCTATTTTGTTGAATTTTATAGATCCTGACAGTTCAACTGTCAATCAAGGAGGCCTGCCGTTAGAAATTGCTCCGATATTTTCCGTTGGCAAAGCTAATTCTTTTTTGGCTTCAAATCAAAAATCTGATAGTTCGTTCGGAGATATGCTTTATACCGACTGGGTGGCTATTTCTGTCGGCGCTTCTTCTGGCAATACTTCTTTTTTTTCATCTTTAAAAAACTTTTTACAGAACAATATTTTTAATTCATCTGTCGTGACAGACAACGAACGCCATGCTCTGGCTCTCATGGCCCTTGGCATAAATCCATATGATGGAACAAGCGTAAATTATATTAAAAAAATTACCGATTCATTTGATGGGACGCAAATAGGCGATCCAACGCTGGTAAATGACGATATTTTTGGATTGATTGTCTTATCAAAAGCCGGATATATGCAAAATGATGAAATTATTTTAAAAGATATCAATTATATTTTAAGCAAGCAAGAAAACAACGGCTCATGGAGCGGAAGCGCAGATATGACTTCGGCAGGAATACAAGCGTTGCACATTTACTCTAATGTTTCTGGAATTGCAAACGCAATTGCAAAAGCCGAAAATTATTTAATCCAGAATCAAAATCAAAATGATGGCGGTTTTGGCAATAATTTTTCTACAAGCTGGGCTCTTCAAGCTTTATCTTTAGATCCATCCCTTTCAAATGCCACAAGCAAAGCTGATGCTTATCTTGCCAATAATCAGCAAAATGACGGCGGTATGGAAGATTTAACTTCCGATGCTTCAAATCGAATTTGGTCGACGGCTTATGCTATACCAGCCATCCTTCATAAAAGCTTTAGCGATAGTGTCCAATCATTTTCAAAATATATTCCTCCTGTGCCTGATCCTACTGCTTCAGCTCCAATTGAAGAAAATATTATCACTGTCCAAAAAGAAATTATTATTCCGCCAATATCGGCAAAAATTGCAGGAAACATAAAAATTAAACAGCCTCCTAAAATTGCTATTTTTAAAAATAAATCAATAAAACCAGTTTCAGAAAATATAAATCTTTCTGCCAGCGCGGCTGATGCATCATCGAATCATGGTTTGTCACATAACGTTGCGCATTCCGTTGCAAGCGCTATATTAGCTCCGTTTAGATGGCTTTTAGTTCATTTGGGATTCTGATATAATGAACTTATGAAATCAAAAAAGACAATATTTATATTATCAATAGCTGTTATCGTCATTGTTGTTATAGGCCTAGGAGTGTTAATGAATGGCCCGTCCAAGCCCGGCAAGCTTGATGACTTTGCCAAAAGCTTGAAATCAAACGGAGCCGAATTCTACGGCGCATTCTGGTGCCCGCATTGCCAAGCTCAAAAAGCCGAATTCGGCTCGTCGGAAAAATATCTTCCATATATAGAATGCTCGAATCCGGACAATACTCCCACGCAGATCTGCATTGATAAGAAAATTGAGGGATATCCGACATGGAAATTCAAGAATGGCATTACTATAAATTCCAGTTCTGCTCCTATTGTTTGCCAAGTTAAACCTGGCGTAAAAGGAGAATCGGAGCTTTGTACCAATGTCTCATCGCAATACTACAAGACGTGGATATTCCCTGAATATCAATTCTCCATCAAGAGTCCGACAGATCCTATAAAGGCCGGCAATGTTTGGAAATTCCCATCTGAAGCCGAAGCAACAGGAGAAATACCTCTGTCATTTTTGGCGCAGCAAATCGGTTACACTCTCCCTCAATGAAATATGCCATCATATCTTGAAACATTAAATCAATTACTTTCTGTCGGTATAATTATCCTACAGATTATAATTATAGTTATTGCTGTTAATTTAATATTTTTCCGATCGCGCAATAATATTACACTTATATTTTTCAAGAGATATGGATTTTATTTTGGTTTTATTGTTGCTTTAAGTTCTGTTTTTATAAGTCTTTTTTATTCCAATGTCATTGGCTTTCCGCCATGCGAGCTTTGCTGGATCCAGCGCATTTTCCTCTATCCGCAGGCAATTCTTTTCGGGATGGAATTATACAAGCGCGATAAAACTATGGTTGATTACAGCATAGCTCTGGCAATTTTCGGTTCGTTGGTTTCCCTTTATCATGTCTATGTAGAAAATGGCGGATCATCATCTCTGGCTTGCGCGAACGGTTTAACCCATCAAATATCTTGCGCTACTCGTTATGTCTATGAATTTAGCTATATAACCATACCCATAATGGCGTTGACTACTTCACTTTTTATAATTACATTACTTGTGAATTATAAATATATGTCTCGTCAGTAATTTTTATTAATGATCTTTGTTTAAAATTTTAGTATACAAAATCAACGGCCGTATAAAATGTATACTAATTTATATTAAATCATCTTCTGTTGCTTTGAAGAATTTTATATATTGTAAAAGTTTTTCTTTTTGGAGATAGATTATAAATTCTTTTGGAAGTGTTGGCCCAAACCAAACGCTTTGTTGTACAAAATCAAATCCAAATTCAATAAGTTCATGACGAAACCAATCGCGATATTTTCTTTTTTTCTCAGGAATATCAAAAATAACCATAGTTGTTTTGACTTGTTTTATTTTTGGCCTTTCAGGAGCAAAAGAAATAATGGCCGAATTCTTTTGTAATAGAATTTCTTTCCCAAGTGGGGTAATTCGCCAAGTTTTATTCTTATTAGATAATAATCCCTTTTTCTTTAATCTTGAAAGTGTTCCTTTTATACTTGTCTCACTTTCTTTACTATTGAAACCATTTTCATATAAAAGTGAATAGATCGTTTTATATCCACCAGGATAATTACTAACAGTTTTTAATATTGATTTAACTAGACTCATATACATAATATTATACAATTTCAACGGCCGTGTAAAGTGTATACTAATGATGTTTAAATCATTATATTGTAAGGTGTATTTTGAACATTAGTTTTATTAAGATTTGTGATAAAATGTAGTTATGGAAGCACAAAAGAAAATCTGTCAGAATTGCAAAAACGGCTTTATAATTGAGCCAGATGATTTTTCTTTTTATGAGAAGATGGAAGTAAATATACCTAAACTATGTCCTAATTGCAGAGCAATTTTGCGTTTAAGTTTTCGCAATGAAAGAGTATTTTATAAACGTAAATGTGATAAATGCGGTACAGATGTAGTATCAATGTATTCACCAAACAAACCATTTACTGTGTGGTGCTATGATTGCTGGTTTTCTGATGATTGGGGAGGAGAAGATTTTGACTTAGATTATAATCCTGATCAACCATTCTTTAAACAATTTGAAAAGTTATGGAAATCTGTTCCAAAAGTTGCCCTCATATATGTACGTAGTCCAGGAAGTGATTATACAAATATCGCTGCGGATACCTATACCGACAGAATGTTTCTTTTGCAGGCATTTAGAACGTGAAAATATGCGTGGCGGATATGATTTAATTAATAGAAAATGCGACTGTTCACAAGAAAACCATGAGCATAAAGGTCAGTGTCAGAATACATTTGAAACCTTTTTTACCCAAAAAGAACCCAGACCAATTTATTGTGAAGAATGCTACCAAAAAGAGGTTTATTAATAAGGTTAAAAAGGAAAACCTTAAGAATTAAGGTATTTTGTGGTATAATAGCAACATGAAAAAGCTGATAGTTGCTAATTGGAAAATGAATCCGCAATCACAAAAAGAGGCGGAAATTGTTTTTAATGGCATCGTTAAAATCGCAAAAAGTTCCAGAAATATTGATATTATAGTTTGTCCGCCATTCCCATTCTTGTCAATTGGAAAGAAAATAAAAATAAAAATAAAAAATCTTATGCTTGGCGCGCAAAATGCTTCTGAAGAAGCAGAGGGCGCGTATACTGGCGAGGTTTCTCCGAAGATGCTTGCCGGACTTGGCGTGAAGTATGTGATCGTGGGACATTCAGAAAGACGAGCTCTGGGCGAGACAGATCAAACAATAAATAAGAAAATAATAAATGCGCTTAAATCAAAAATTTCACCGATACTCTGCATAGGAGAAAGTATCCGCGATGCAGGCGGCGATTATCTTTCCTTCATCAAGCAAGAACTTCATGAATGCTTGAAATCGATTCCTAAGGCCCAGATAAGTAATATTGTTGTTGCCTATGAACCGATATGGGCTATCGGCGAAAATGCAAATCGCGAAGCAACACCCGAAGAATTTACAGAAGCGCGAATCCTTATCAGAAAAATAATTTCTGATCTTTATGATTCAAAAACCGCTCATTCGGTAATGATACTTTACGGCGGTTCAGTTCATGAAGATAACGCAAAAGAGTTTATGTTAAACGGCGGAGCGGACGGATTGCTTGTCGGCCGAGACAGTTTATCTCCGAAAAAATTCGCCTTAATAATAAATGCCGCCAAATAATATGAAATCAATAAAAGAAATCGGCAATATTTCCGGCAAGCGAATACTCGTGCGCGTCGATTTTAATGTGCCGATGAAACCTGCCCGCCCTCACGAAGGTTCGGGAGCAGGCGGGGATGGAAAAATCATCGATGATTTTCGAATAAGAAAATCTCTTCCAACTATTGATTATCTGCATAAAAAAGGCGCCATCATTATTTTGCTTTCTCATTTGGGCGAAGACGGCAAAGAAAGCTTGGCGCCAGTGGCCTTAAGGCTTAAAAAATACATACCAAAAGTTAATTTTATAAAAACGGCTATATTCTCGGATGAAACCGAAAAAATTATAAGCGATTTGAAAAAAGGCGATATCATCCTATTGGAAAATTTGCGCCGCGAACCCGTTGAAAAGAATAATTCCCCGTCATTTGCCCGCGCCCTCTCGCGATACGGCGAGATTTATGTCAATGAGGCCTTTTCTGTGTCTCATCGAGTGCATGCTTCAATCGTCGGCATTACGAAATATTTGCCGGGTTTCGCAGGATTGCAGTTTATGGAAGAAATCAAAAATTTATCCCGCGCTTTTGATCCTGAACATCCGTTTCTATTCATATTAGGCGGAGCCAAATTTGAGACGAAAATTCCATTAATCAAGAAATTTCTTCGCGATGCAGATTTTGTTTTTGTATCCGGAGCGCTGGCGAATGATTTCTTTAAAGCCAAAGGTTATGAAGTTGGCGTTTCTCTTGTAGATAATGCCAATTTCCAAATTGCATCTCTATTGAAGCGCAAGAATTTGCTGCTGCCGATAGATGCTGAAGTTATTAAAGGATCCAAGCGTCGTTTTGTTGAACCAAACAAGGTTGATAAGGATGAAAATATCGTTGATGTAGGCCCAAGAACCGTAGAAATGCTCAAAGGACTGATTGAAAAATCAAAATTTATTCTTTGGAATGGACCGCTTGGTAAATATGAATCAGGTTTTGGCGGAGCAACTGAACAAGTGCTTAAAATGGTTTCAAAATCAAAAGCATACAGCATTATCGGCGGGGGTGATACCGTAGCCCTTGTTTCAAAACTGAAACTTGAGAATAATTTCGGTTTTGTTTCTACTGGCGGAGGAGCAACTCTCGATTTCTTGGCCAAAGGCACTTTGCCGGGAATTAAGGCGTTGAAATAATTTTAAATTGCCTTAATTATTTTATTTATTGTTTTTTCAGCTTCTAATTCTTTATATTCTCTTGTTGGTAAATTTTTAAAATTATCTCCATTATATCTTGGTATTAAATGTATATGAAAATGGGGGATTTCATTGCCTACAATTCCTACTTGGACATAATCGCATTTCAGCCCCTTTTTAAGTGCGAGCATCATTTTCTTTGTGAGCTTGAATATCTCTTCAATTGTCTTATCGTCTGCTTCTTGCATCCAAGCAAAATGTTTTTTGGGTATTATTAAAAGATGCCCATGGTTTACTGGCTTTATATCAAGAAAAACTAAGAAGCTCTTATTCTCATAAATTTTATGGCAAGGAATTTCTCCTTTTGCAATTTTGCAGAAAATACAATTATTATTCATGCACCTATTATATGGTACAATCGTCTATATGCCAAATCATGTTGAATTACTTGAACTTCTTTTGAAGAATCGCGGAATTTTGCCGGAAAATAAAGAACGATTTTTAAATCCATCATATGAAAATGATCTTTATGACCCATATCTTTTGAAAGATATGGAGAAAGCCGTTGTGAGAATTTTTGAGAGCATTGAAGCCAAAGAAAAAATAGTTATTTATAGCGATTATGATTGCGATGGCATACCTGCAGCAGTTATTATGAATGATTTTCTGAAGAAGATTAATTATGAAAATTTTATAGTATACATTCCTGACCGTCATGATGAAGGGTATGGACTGCACATGGACGCTATAGAGCAATTCATAAAAGATGAAGTAAAACTTTTGATTACTTTTGATCTTGGAATTACAGCCATAGATGAAGTCGCACAAGCACAGGCCTGTGGCATGGATGTGATTATTACTGATCATCATTTGGCCCGCCTGCTCCCGAACATTCGTGAGGGTGGGCAGGTTCAAGAAAATATTCCTAAAGCTTTTGCCATAATTAATCCGAAGCAAAATGGATGTATTTATCCAGATAAGATGTTATGCGGCGCTTCGCTTGCGTTCAAACTAGTCCAAGCATTGATAAAAAAATACGGAGAATATTGGAAAATACAAAATGGCTGGGAAAAGTGGTTGCTTGATATGGCCGGCATTGCCACACTTTCTGATCAAGTTCCACTTATAGATGAGAACAGAGTGCTAGCTTACTATGGACTGAAAGTTTTGCAGAAAACGCGCCGGCCCGGGCTTGCGGAACTCTTTAATAAAGCTGGTGTGGATGTTTCAAAATTGAACGAAGAAGATGTGACTTTTACTTTAGCGCCAAGATTAAATGCTGCAAGCCGAATGGATTCGCCTATGCGGGCCTTTGAAGTTCTTGCAACTACTGATGCAAAAGAAGCGAAAACTTTAGCGGATCATCTTCTTAAGATAAATGATGAACGTAAATATATCGTGGCTCATATTATGAAAGAAGTAAAAGGAATTATGAATAAAAGAGAAGAAAAGCCGATAATAGTTATAGGCAATCCTAATTGGCGCGTGGGGGTCTTGGGGCTGATTGCTTCAAAAGTTGCTGAAGAATATAAAAAGCCGGCCTTTGTCTGGGGCAAAGAAGGTTCTGATATTATTCGCGGATCATGTCGCTCATGGGGAAATATTAATCTTGTAAATACAATGTTATCATTGCCGGAAAAAAGTTTACTTGAATTCGGCGGGCATGTCAGCGCTGGCGGGTTTGCTGTGGCTCATGAAGAAATACATTTTCTTGAAGAACGATTATTAAAAGTTTTTGCTGAAAATTCTGTAGAAGAAAAAATTGAAGAGGAGCGTATGATTGATGCAACAATTACAATCAATGATGTAAATAATGATAATTATAATGTCATAGAAAAATTGGCGCCGTTTGGAGTAGGAAATCCAAAGCCGACTTTTCTGTTGAAAAAGGCGCTAATTATAAATGTAAAAGAATTCGGCAAAGACAAAAATCATTTAGAATTAACTTTCTTGAATAGTAAAAATAAACCGGTTAAAGCTATTACATTTTTTAAGACGCGCGAAAGTTTTAATACCAAAATTAATGCGGGAGATATCATAGATTTTATAGCCACTTTTGAAAAAAGTTATTTCGGCGGCCGCACTGAGCTAAGATTAAGAATTGTTGATATTTTATAATCTGCGGAAGCAAGGCTTCCGCAAACTTGGCTTCCGCAAGCTTCATAAACTCTTTATTTGATATATATACAAGATATGATAGTTTTTGTTTCTTTATAAAATTTATACTCAATTCATACGATCGTGATAAATGAGTATAAGGTTATAAAAACCCATATAAATTAAGCACAAGTTTGACCTTGACAAAATGATAATTTGTGTGATACAACACAGAAGAATAAAGGTTGTTCTACTTCCTATTAGTAGATATAGCGAGAAAGGAGAAACTCGCAGAATGGCAAAGGCAAAAAAATAATCTTAAATTTAATACATTAAAAAATGAATACGTTTGCAAAAGCTGGAAGAATCGCGTTATCGCATCTCTTTACAAAAAAAGAACTCTTTACAACTACACGTTACGAAGAAATGGGAATGGTAACTGTATTTCCAAGAGAAGTAGCTATGTCCAAATATCCTATTGACCTTGAGGAAGAATATTTAGGTCATATGGTTGGCACACTAGGAAGAGAAAAGAATTACAAAATATTTTTCTGGAGTGTAGAGATGGGCTTAACTGAAATCTTACTTGTTTCTGGTGAAAACGAAGGCAAATTATCAGATTTACTTTGTAGGTTTGCTGAGGGGACAATTACTCACATAGTGATTGCAGAAAAGTATGAATGGGATAGCTCTTCTCGTGTAGAGTGGGAATTAAGAAAAAATAAGGAAAACTCAAATGCTATCAACCAATGTGTAATAGAGAAGGTTAGTGTTTACTCTATGACAGAAGAACAGAAGCGGTATATAACTGGTCGTATTCACAATGAGGAATTAGATCAATTTGAGAGTGAAGAAGAATTTACTTTCAATCATGGTTATTTTTCAGAAAGATTAGTTAAAAAATAAACCCTTAGATAGAAAACTCTATCTAAGGGTTTTCTATTTATAAATTTGATATAATATAAACTATGAACAAAGTTGTTGAAATATATACTGATGGATCGTCATTGGGGAATCCGGGGCCGGGCGGATGGGGAACAGTAATTACGATTGACGGCAAAGTTACGGATGAATTTGGCGGACACGAAAAAAATACGACGAATAATAAAATGGAGCTTAAAGGCGTAATTGAGGCCTTGAAGCATATAAATAAAAATCATAAAAATACAGAAGTTATAATTCATGCTGATTCGGCTTATGTCTTGGGAGGTGTAACAACTTGGATACATAACTGGGAGAAGAATGGTTGGAGAACTGCAAATAAAAAGCCAGTTCTTAATAAGGACTTATGGCAAGAATTAATTGCACTCGTGAGATCATTTGACGGTAAACTGACTTTTCAGAAAGTTAAAAGCCATTCTGGTATACTTCATAATGAGCGAGCTGATGAGATTGCGACTTCTTGTTCATCTCTCCAGAAAAAACATATTTTGTAAAAAATTAAATCAAATAAAGTCCTATGAACAATGGTCTGGCTCCTTGTCCTCCCTCATCCGAGGACCTTGTGAAGAGGAGCTTTATTTGATTTAATTTAAAATAAGATGTCCAAAAAAGAAATTCTTATAATTATTATTTTGATAGCGATCGCAATTGTGCGATTTTTCTTTTTCTTGCCTAAACCGCCGGATTATAAAAATGCCATAGGAAAACAAGTGGATGTAGAAGGCATAATTGTAAATACTCCTGACATAAGATTAAATAATCAGCGCCTCACTCTTAATCCGACTGATCAAGAATCAAATATTTTAATAGTTGCTCCGCTTGATATCAAGATTTCATATGGCGATAAAATTAAAGCGAGCGGAATACTTGAAACGCCGGAAAATTTTATGACGACAGCCGGCAAGGAATTCGATTATGAAAAATATCTGGCAAATCAAGATATTTATTTTGTCATTAAGAATGCTGAAGTGGAAGTAATATCACACAATAATGGAAGCGCGTTAAAATCATGGCTTTATAATCTTCGCAATTCATTTATGAAAAATATCGGGCAAGTTATCACATCACCTGAGAGCGATTTAGCTGACGGGCTAGTGCTTGGCGCGCGCGGCGGATTTGATAATGATATGAAGAATGAATTTATTTCTACCGGCACGATTAATATTATTGTGCTCTCTGGCTACAATGTGACAATTGTCGCTGAAGGAGTCATGAAAGTTCTTGGCTTGTTGCTTTCGCAAACAATTTCAATAATATTTGGCATAATTGTTGTCATTTTATTTATCGTCATGTCCGGATCATCTTCCACGGCCATTCGCGCGGGCATTATGGCAGTCATTGCGCTTTTCGCTCGGATGACTGGGCGAACTTATGACGCAGGGCGAGCACTTGTGATTGCCGGATTTGTCATGATTGCTTATGATCCAAGAGTACTCACTGACATATCTTTCCAGCTTTCATTTTTGGCAACTGGCGGAGTTTTATTTATAACGCCGAAAGTCATACATTGGGTCAGATTCTTGCCAATGCGTTTCAAATTGCGCGAACTTGTGGCGACAACGCTTGGCGCGACAATTGCCGTACTGCCAATACTTCTTTACGCGACTGGCATACTTTCAATAGTGTCGCTTCCAGCTAATATTTTAATTTTGCCTTTAATTCCTTTGACAATGCTGTTTATTTTTATTACAGGATTGATTGTTTTTATTTCGCCAATTATCGCTTTGCCGTTTGCCTATATTACTCATTTATTACTGCTGTATATTCTTTCTATAATTAATTTCTTCGCTTCGCTTCCATTTGCAAGCGTCACAATCCAATCATTTCCTTTGATTATCACAATTTTGATTTATGGATTTCTGGCTTGGTGGGTATTTAGAAAGAATTCTTAAAATTTTCTTCTATAATTTCCCAGTTTAAGTTTGCAAAGAATGCTTCTATATATTTTTTCTTCTCGCTTGTAGGATAATCATAGACATAAGCATGCTCCCACATATCAAGACAAAGAATGGGAGATGCTCCTACTAAATGTCCCAGATGTTGTTCATCAACCCAAGCATTAAAAAGATTGTTGGTTTCTTTATCATAGTAAAGCATAGCCCAGCCGACTCCGCGAGTTAAAGCCAAAGTTTTAAAATCTTCCAGCCAATTTTCAAAATTTCCACTATATTTCGCGATCGCGTATTTCAGTGGAGAATCATCTTTTAATTGTTTTGCTTCACCTGATAGAGAAGAAAAATAAATTTCATGATTTCTCATTCCTCCCCATTCAAAAGAAAACCGACGATGAAGTTCACTTAATATATATGCGTTGTCATTTCGATTTTCTTTATATTCTTTAATTTTGTTTAGTACTAAATTAGCATTTGTTACATATCCTTTATATAATTTCAAATGCTCTTCAATATTTTTCTCTCCAATTCCAGCTAACTTTGGAATTGAAAATGTTTTTGGTGTGAATGTTTCCATAATTTATTTTTCGTAAAACTTTCTTATAAAAAAGTCCTCGGATCTCCTCGCCAAATTCTTTTAGAAGCTCGGTCAGACATTTTTTCTAAGAAAGTTTTACTCCAATTAATTAATAAATGTTAATATACTAAGTATAGCATGAAAAACTTTCGCCAATACCTGCCGCAAATCCTGATTATAATCCTTTTTATATCAGCTTTTTTTATTTGGTATTTTATTTATTTTCATCAGCATAATAATTATTTAAAAGTTGCATTTCTTGATGTCGGGCAAGGCGATTCCATCTATATTGAAGCTCCAAACGGCAAGCAGATGCTGATAGACGGCGGGCCTGACACGAAAGTTCTTTCGCGACTAGCGGAAGTTATGCCATTTGGCGATAGGTCTATTGATCTAATATTAGCCACTCATAATGATTCCGATCACATTGGAGGACTTCCTTATGTGTTAGATCATTATAAAGTTGGAAATATAATTGAAAATGGAGTAATAGGAACGACAAAAATTTATCAGAATCTTGATAATAAGATTAAAAACAATAATATTGGCGAGATTGTTGCCCGACGCGGAATGCACATAATTCTTGATCAAGAGAAAAATATTTATCTTGATATTTTATTCCCTGATCGTGACGTTACGAGTTTTGATTCTAATGACGGATCGATAGTCGGCCGGCTAGTTTATGGCAATGAATCATTCATGCTGACAGGTGATGCGACAAAATATACGGAATATTTAATTATGCATAATGAAAATTCATCCACGCTCCATGCGAATATCTTGAAGCTTGGACATCATGGTTCGAAATATTCTTCAGGTGAGTTATGGCTTGAAGCGGTGCATCCGGATATGGCTATTATTTCTGCAGGCAAAAATAATAGGTACGGCCATCCGAATCAAGAAGTTCTAGACCGACTAAACGCGCTTCATATACCATATCTATCCACAATCAAAAAAGGCACTATCATCTTTGAGACTGATGGTGCAAAAATGCTTACTTTATGATTCCAGCTTTCTTTAGAACCGCATAAGCGCCATGCTTATTGATGGTCTTGATAGCTTGGGTTGAGATTGTAAGAGGAAAATATTTCTTAAGCTCGGGAACGTAAACACGCTTCTTTTGCATGTTGGGATATTTGCGGACTTTGCCGGTCGGATTGAACTTGGTGGCGCGGACAACATTGGAATAGCCGCCTCCGACAATTGAGCCCTTTTTAGTTATCACGCATACTTTTGCCATAGATGAGTGTTATGCTATCATATAGGGCGCACCTATGCAAGCTATTGATGGAATATTTTATATAGCAGTCCTTATAATGTCCGTAGTCGTCCATGAATATGCTCACGGCTATGCGGCTTATCTTTTGGGCGATAATACGGCACGTTTAAGCGGCCGCCTGACATTAAATCCTATCAAGCATCTGGATCTTTTTGGATCAATAATTTTGCCTTTGCTTCTTATAATTATGAAAGCCGGTTTTCTGGTCGGGTGGGCCAAGCCGGTGCCTTATAATCCCAACAATTTGCGCGATAAGAAAAAAGGAACCATCATAGTTGCCGTGGCTGGCATCGCCGCCAACATTACTATTGCCATTTTGTTCGGCCTGCTGATACGATTTGCCCCGTTTTTCGGTTTGCCCGCATACACTTCTGACCTGTTATTGCTTAACCCATTTTATAAGATAGCGACAATTATAGTCCTGCTTAATTTAGTTCTGGCAATTTTCAACCTGATACCGATTCCTCCGCTTGATGGGTCAAAAATCCTATTTTCAATTATTCCGCCAAAATTTCAATATATTGAAAATTTCTTGGAAAGATGGGGCATATTTATCTTGCTTTTCTTCATAATTTTTCTTTGGAGTGAAGTTTCTCCGCTGATATATGCGCTGTTTTCTTTAATTACCGGATTGTAGTATTCATGTTATAATCTAGGTATAACATGAAGATTGTTTTATTTTTTAAATACCTATTTAAAAATCATTGGCCTCGCGTCCTCTCGGTCTTTTTCTTCGTTTTACTGCTCATATCATACGCCAGAATATTCGCTATCGGTTCGCCGTATGCGCCGGGCGCAACTCTTGACCCGGCTTGTGTCCCGGGAGAGACAAACTGCATAGTTCAGACCTTGCCTGATCAGACAGGCCACCCAGGCGATGTCTTAACTACTGATGGCACAACCACAAGCTGGGCAGCAGGCGGTGGCGGAGAACCAGTAATTACTCTCGGAACTACTTCTCAATATTGGCGTGGCGACAAATCATGGCAAACATTAGACACATTGGCTGTTGCAGAAAACACCAAACTGTATTTCACTAACACAAGAGCCATAGGTTCCACTTTAACTGGCTATACATCAGGATCTGGAACAATATCTTCTGCAGATTCAATCCTTTCTGCAATTCAAAAACTCAATGGAAATATTGGAGCCATATCTGTGCCATCTGCCAGAACAGCGGGAAATGTTGGTATTGGATACTTAAATTACAACGGAACCACAAAAGCTGCTGGTCAACTTGATGGAGGAGCAACAGCTCCATCTCATACTACACGATTGAATTATGATGGTTATTTGTATGCAACTAAAATATTTAATGCAAGCGGTGAAATAACACAAGGAGGAGGATTACTTGGCTCGACAAATTCACTAGGTAATGAAACTTGGCTGGGAACAAGTGTTACAAATATGGGAACGGCAGCAA
The DNA here is from genome assembly GCA_035510575.1 of Minisyncoccota bacterium. Classification (GTDB taxonomy): domain Bacteria; phylum Patescibacteriota; class Minisyncoccia; order Phycocordibacterales; family UBA9973; genus UBA8515. Next base: position 54,272 of record DATKGV010000006.1, read on the forward strand.
CTTTAAATACTGTATTTTTGGGACTTGGTTCCGGTGAAAATGCAACTAACGCCACTTTCTCAACTTTCGTTGGTGTTGACGCAGGTCAAAATTCTACCGAAGCTACTTTTTCAAATTTTATTGGTAATGGTACTGGTGCTCTTGCTATCAATGCTTCCTTCTCAGATTTTATGGGTGCTGGTGCCGGTCAAGGTGCTACTAACGCAGCTAATTCTATATTTATTGGATATCAAGCAGGTAATGGTGATTTGGTTGATAATGTAACAATTCCCGGCACTTCCATCTTAATCGGTGATAACACAAGCACTGGCACATTCTCAAACTCAATAGCAATTGGCTCAACTGCTACCAACTCAATGTCAAACCAATTCCTAATTGCTCCTGCATATAATAACTGGCAAATAGCTGGAGTTAATTATGTAATGCCGGCTTCTCAAGGTGGAGCAGGTACTATACTTATTAATGATGGCTCGGGAGGATTAAGTTGGGGAACTATAACGGTAACCACTAATTTTTCATTAGTTAATAATTCAAATGATGATAGTATACAATTAGCCAATAATTCTACTGGAGTTGGTCTCTATACAGATAATAATTCTACAGGATATGCTTCATTTATAAGTAATAATTCTACTGGGTATGGTTTGTTTATACGTAGCCCCTTAGGTGTTCCTCTAAGAATAGTAGATGGCTCTTCTAATGTAAAATTTAACGTAGATAAAGATGGAAACATAACTTCTGCAACTCTTGCAGGTGTGGGTAATAGAGCAGTGTATTCAGATGCTAATGGGGTGCTTACAAATACATCATCAGACGCAAGATTAAAGAAAAATGTTGAAACTTTATCAGATAATCTTGATGTACTATTAACATTATCAAAATTGCGTGGCGTTTATTATAATTGGGATACTTCAATACCGGCCGTAGCTAACCTAGGTTCTCAGCGTGAAATTGGTATGATTGCTCAGGAAGTTCAAGCTGTAATGCCAGAGTTAGTAGGTCAGAATAGCACCGGATATTTATCTCTTGATTATCCTAAATTGACTGCCTATCTGGTAGAAGTTGCCAAAGCTGAGCAAGCCGAAATAACTAATCTTAATCTTAAAGTCGCCGACCTGTCATCGCTTGATACGACTAATGCCACATCACTGGGGTCGCTGATTAAGGAATTCTTGGAAGATGTAAAGAATGGTATAGGAACTGTATTCTTTGATCAGGTTAATACAAAGAAATTATGCCTTGATGATTTGTGCATTAATAAAGATCAACTACAGCAAGTATTGAACCAAATTCCCGCCACAAATAGCGCAACCGCGCTACCTTCTGCGCCAGACGCTCCAGCACCGCCGGAAAGTTCAACGACTGATACCTCAACTGCTTCGGCGCCAGATACGGCAAATGATTCTTCCCAGACCCCTTCAACTACAAACGATCCAACTGCAAATACTTCAACCACTACGGATACTTCAACTTCTACAACAACGCCAAATACGACTAACGCTTCAAATTAGTTGAAAATAAAGTTATAATGAACAAAGTTATGAATTTTGCATTCACAAAATATTTCAAATATATTTTTTTCTTAATCTTAATGCTGTTTTGCTTGGCATTTAAAACTGATGCCTCTATAATAGTCGGCACTATCAGTCCTACAAGCAATACTGCGCAGGTCTGCGAGACGCCCAGTTGCACTGTCTCTGCCACTTCGCCTGTGAACTTCGGCTATTTTACGACTGCCACAAGCGCAAATGTCATTGTGACAGACACCGAACTTACCGGCTATATATGGGGCAAGTCCTTCGGCTGGGCGGTTCTTAATTGCGCAAACACGACAAGCGGATGCAGTTCCACAAATGGCAATTTTAAAGTCGCGAATAATTTTAATGGAACATTGTCCGGTTACGCCTGGGGTGATAATTCTGGTTGGATAAATTTCGGCCCATTTGGAAACAGTCCGACAAGCCAGATAACAATTAATGGTTCCGGCCAATTTAACGGCTATGCTTGGAGCCAAAATTACGGCTGGATAAAATTTAATTGCTCAGATCCGAATTATTGCGTGGCAACCGATTGGCGGCCGCGCAACACTCGTCCGGAGTGCAGCGACGGCATTGATAATGATGGCGATGGTCTTATTGATAGCGCAGATCCTGGTTGTCATACGGATGGCAATGCAAGCAATTCAGGCTCCTATGATCCGACTGACAATACTGAATTCACTTCTTCTGCCGGACCAATCAGTCCTCCTGCGCCTCCTGCTCCGCCTGGACCAATTACTCCACCCGTAACTCCACCAGAGACCCCTCCGGTTACACCTCCTGAAACTCCACCTGTTACTCCACCTGTTACCCCGCCAGAAACAGTACCTCCACCCGTCACTCCTCCTGAAACTCCGCCGGTTACACCTCCAGAGACCCCGCCAGCAACTCCTCCCGAGACGCCTCCCGTCACACCGCCATCAATATCCGATATAGCTGGGACTATAACGAACACCATAAGCAACGGCGCAAGCGTGGTTGGCAGTTTGGTGTCTTCTGTATTAGGAGGAATAAATGATAACGCTAAAGTTGCGAAAGTTATTGCAACCAAAGCGGCTAAAAAAACTTCTGAAGTATTAAATACTCCTGCCGGCGATGTAACCGCCAAAACTGTCGTAACACTAGGCGCCGTATCCGGAGTATCTTTCAGCTTGGCGACCGCTTTGTTTGCCAATCCTCTTTCTTTTTCTGAAATATTTCTCATCCCTCTGCGCTTATGGGGTCTTTTGATGACAGCCCTTGGATTCAAAAAGCGCAATAGGCCATGGGGAACGGTCTATGACAGCGTCACCAAACAGCCGCTTGATCCGGCTTATGTTGTCCTAGAGGATTTGAACGGCAATGAAGTGGCGACATCTATTACGGACTTGGATGGACGCTACGGATTCCTTGTGGCTCCCGGCCAATACAAGATGATTGCCAATAAGACGAATTATAATTTTCCTTCAAAGAATATGGCCGGCAAGGCAAACGACGAAATCTATCAGGATCTTTATTCAAATGAAGTTATTGATCTTGTCGCCGGGGGAGTCATCACCAAGAACATTCCGATGGATCCGATAAATTTTGACTGGAATGAATTTGCCAAAAAAGAGCAAAGCTTGATGAAATTTTATTCAAAAAAAGATGTCTGGCTTGCCCGCGTATCAAACATACTTTTCATTTTTGGTTTTTCAGTCACAGCTATTGCCATGCTGGCGGCGCCCAAGACCTATAATATTGCCACCTTTGCGGTTTATGTCGCTCTATTTGTTTTGAAGCACACAGTGCTCAAACCAAGGCCTTTCGGCAATGTGAAATATAAAGGAACAGACAGGCCGTTATCATTCGCCGTCATGAGAATATTCTCCGTCGGGGCCGAGCATGAAATAACTCATAAAATTACGGATAAAAACGGCAAATATTACTGTCTAGTTCCTAATGGCTTGTATTATGTGAAGATAGAAAATAAAAATCCTGATGCCAGCTATAGTTTGATATATACATCCGAGAATATTGAAGTCAAAGGAGGGTATATAAATAAGATGTTTGAGGTGTAAAAAAGGTCTTGCTTTTTTGACTGCATTATAGTAAAGTATTTCAACTAGTCATTTTTGGCTATTTTATTTTTTCTTATGCCTACAATCAATCAATTGGTTCGCAAGAGCCGCAAAATAACTAAAAAGAAATCCAAAGCCGTAGCTCTGGCCCGCGGTTTTAATTCCATCAAGAATAGGCCGGTTTTTTATCCTGCGCCATTCAAGCGCGGCGTCTGCACCAAAGTTTCCACGACTACTCCCAAGAAGCCGAACTCAGCTCTGCGAAAAATTGCCCGCGTCCGGCTTACGAACGGAATGGAAGTGACAGCTTATATTCCTGGCGAGGGCCACAATCTCCAAGAGCACTCAGTCGTCATGATTCGCGGCGGGCGCGTCAAGGACTTGATCGGAGTGCGATATCATATAGTGCGCGGACGGCTTGATGCCACAGGCGTGGAAAAGCGCAAGCAGTCAAGAAGTTTATACGGCGTAAAAACTCCAAAGGCGCCAGTTAAAAAATAATTTTAAACAATATGCGAAGAAAAATTACAAATAGAAACATAGTGAATCCCGACATAGTATATAAATCCCAAAAGCTTGCAAAGTTTATAAACAATATTATGCTGAATGGGAAAAAAGAGGCTGCCCGCAAATCAGTTTATATGGCCTTTAATATTATCAAGGAAAAAACCGGCAATCCGAATCCTCTTGAAATTTTTGATACGGCCATAAAGAACGCCGGTCCGCAGGTTGAAGTCAGATCGCGACGAATCGGCGGCGCTAATTATCAAGTTCCCCGCGAAGTTCGTCCGGAACGCCGCATAGCTTTAGCAATGCGATGGATCATTGAAGCTGCCCGCAATAAGAAAGGAGCTCCGATACATGAAAAACTTGCTGAAGAATTAATTCTTGCTTCCAAGAACGAAGGCATAGCCGTCAAAAAGCGCGATGACACTCATAAAATGGCGGAAAGCAACAAGGCCTTCGCTCATTTTGCTTGGTAAACCCGCACACTCATATTACTATAGTTGCAATGTGGGTGTTTTCGTTTGTGTATCACAGATAATAATATTTAAAAATAATCTTATTTAAAGTAATAAATATAATATTGCAACAAAAACACAATAGTAATATGAGTGTGCGGGTAAATCTAAATCAGACAATTATGTATAAGTGTCTGAGCAGGAACTATCCTAAACTTCTAGAAATTCTTTCTTTTAGAAACCTTCTACTATTACCTCTTAATTTAAGAGCTTGCTCTCTTTCGCGAGCATCTTTTTCATTTTTATATGCTTCATAATAAACAAGTTCGAATGGAATTCTAAATTGAGTTGAAAAAGATTTTCCATTTTGATGTTCATCAACTCTTCTCTTGAGATTGTTTGTACTCCCAATATATAGTTCTTTATCTTTTTGACTTTTTAGAATATAAACATAAAACATATATAAATAATAGCATATTAATTACTCCCCGAAAGGGGATTTTGCAAAAAAAGGGATTATGTTATATATTGTAGAAAGCGCATTAGGCGCTTTTTATTAACTTAACAAATTATATACGCTCAGTTCAAGTGATCTCGTAGTTTGGGTTTGGGTTTACCCGCACACTCAATATTACGAAGTGGCTTCGCCACGCACCATGCCCGCACACTTATGTATAAGTGTCTGGGCTAGGTGCATCGCAATATTGAGTGTTCGGGTATATGGAACGAGATTATCCACTAGAGAAAGTCAGAAATTTTGGAATTATAGCCCACATTGACGCCGGCAAGACCACCACTACCGAGCGCGTGCTTTATTATACCGGCGTATCGCACAAGATCGGCGAAGTCCATGAAGGCGATACTATTATGGACTGGATGGAGCAGGAGCGCGAACGCGGCATTACCATTACTTCTGCCGCAACTACCTGTTTTTGGACGCCGACTTATGCTGATATCAAAGATAAATTAAAAAAGCATCGTTTTAATATTATTGATACTCCGGGCCACATTGATTTTACCGTGGAAGTGAAGAGATCGCTTCGCGTGCTTGATGGCGCTGTTGTTGTTTTCGACGGCGTAGCCGGAGTCGAACCTCAAAGCGAAACCAATTGGCGCTATGCCGACGAAGCGCAAGTGCCCAGAGTTTGCTTCATCAACAAGCTTGATCGCACCGGCGCATCATTTGAACATTCTTATAAAACTATTCTTGAACGCTTGAATAAAAATGCTGTCCGCATGCAAATTCCCATCGGGCTTGAAGATAATTTTGAAGGCGTCATAGATCTGCTTCGCATGAAGGCCTATTATTTTGAAGGCGATATGGGCAATAAAGTCGTTGAAAAAGACATACCCGAAAATTTAAAGGCCGAAGCGGAAAAATACCATCATGAATTGATCGAAAAAATTGTTGAACAGGATGATGCGGTTATGACTGAATATCTTGATGGAAAAATTCCAGACATATTGATACTCAAAAGTATAATGCGCAAGGCCGTTATTGCCAACAAAATATTTCCGGTATTTGCAGGCAGCGCGCTTAAGAATAAAGGCATTCAGCTTATACTTGATGCCGTCGTGGATTATCTTCCTAGTCCGCTTGATATTCCGGCCATAAAAGGAATTAATCCTGAAAATGAAGAAATTATAGAGCGTGTTGCTTCGGACGAAGAACCGTTTTCGGCGCTTGCCTTCAAAGTTGCCACGGACCCGTTCGTCGGACAGATTATTTTCTTCCGGGTTTATTCGGGCACACTTTCCGCCGGAAGCTACGTTTATAATCCTCGCACTCGCAACAAAGAGCGCATCGGAAGAATACTGCGCATGCATGCTAATGAACGCGAAGAAGTGAAGAAAGTTTTTGCCGGCGAGATTGCCGCCGCTGTCGGGCTTAAAGACACAATCACTTCGGACACTCTTTGCGATGAAGAGCATCCTATTGAGCTTTATCGCATCGTCTTTCCGGAACCGGTTATCTCTTTGCGCGTTGAACCGAAAACGAAAGCCGACCAAGAGAAAATGGGCATGGCGCTTTCCCGCCTAGCCCAAGAAGATCCGACCTTCCGCGTCACGACCGATTCTGAAACGAATGAGACCATTATTTCCGGAATGGGAGAGCTTCATCTTGAAATTATTGTTGACCGCATGAGGCGCGAATTCTCTGTTGAAACAAATGTCGGCAAGCCGCAAGTGGCATATCGCGAAACAATAACTGGTACTGCAAGCATGGAAGGCAAATACATTAAGCAGTCAGGCGGGAGAGGCAATTACGGCCATGTCAAAATCAAGGTTAAGCCGATGGATATGACTGTTGATGAAACCGATCTTCCTAAAAATACTAAACGTGAAAAAGGTTTTGAATTTATCAACACCATCAAGGGAGGAGTTATTCCCCAAGAATATATTCCAGCTTGCGAGAAAGGATTCAAGGAAGGGCTCGACAGAGGAGTGATTGCCGGATTCAAGCTGGTTAATGTTTCTGTCGAGCTTTATGATGGAAGTTATCATGAAGTTGATTCCAATGAAATGGCTTTCAAGATCGCAGCTTCCATGGCAGTGCAGGATGCCTGTAAAATGGCTCGCCCGGTAATTCTTGAACCAATGATGAAAGTTGAAGTTGTGACCCCCGATAAATTCATAGGCGATGTGACTGGAAGCTTATCATCGAAGCGCGGTCTCATCGAAGGCACGGAAGCCCGCGGATTAAATCAAGCAGTCAGAGCTGTTGTTCCTCTGTCTGAAATGTTCGGATACATGACGACTCTCCGTTCTATGACTGAAGGCCGAGCTGGATTCACGATGGAATTCTTGCGTTATGATGTAGTTCCGCAGAATGTTGCCACGGCAATCATAGAATCAAGAAAATAATTTAAATGCTATAATATTATAGGATAAATTTCCCTATATCCTAGCTAGCTTGCGAGAAGTTTTATTGTATGTTATAATGCGCGCGTATAACATAATATGAAAAATACTTTATTTCTTAAGCATTTATTAAAAAATCATTGGCCCCGCATCCTCTCGGTAATTTTCTTCATATTATTATCAATATCATACGTTAAAATATTCGCTATCGGCTCGCCATACGCGCCGGGAGCAACATTAGATCCGGCCTGCGCTCCGGGAGATGCGAATTGCATAGTCCAAGTTATTCCTGCTAATCAGACCAGTAATATGGTAAGTAGCAATGGTTTAATAACTAACGGCACAAATGGAGATTTAGGCGGAGGCGGATTGCTCGGTTCAACAAGCACACTGGGAACAGAAACATGGCTGGGAACAGATCCAGCCACTATGGGCACGGCCTCAACTACTAATACTGTGTTTATTGGAATTAATGCCGGCCAGAATGCCACTTCCGCTGCCAGCTCCATATTCATCGGAAATAATGCCGGTCTTAATGATTTAGTTGACAATGTAACTATACCCGGCACTTCCATTTTAATCGGTGACAACACCAGCACTGGCGGATTTCAAAACTCTATCGCTATCGGCGCAGGCGCTGTTAATAC
>DATKGV010000007.1:0-61081 GCA_035510575.1 Minisyncoccota bacterium
AGAAAAATTAGTCGAGGTTTTGCGAATCCTTGTCCCAGAAAGTAGTTTCGCAAAACCGAGTCCGCATTTTTAGATTAATACATTGGTAGAGCGGTGTAGAGAGATTAGAGAAAAGGCAGAAGTGAAGCGTAAGATTAGCTTGGTAGATATTCTCATTGATTTTTGCTAAAATAGGTTCTAGCCGAGTTTAAAAGGTACTCCATGAAAAAGACAAACGACAAGAATAAAAAAGTTTTTTCAGGCGATAATGCTATCGCTGATTTTTTATGCCCGAGTTCCATCGGCATGACGCCTCTTGTAGAACTTCCGCCGGCAGTCAATAAATTCACTAAGGACAAGGTCCGCATTTTCGTAAAACTTATGCAATTTGTTCCGCTTTGCAATATCAAATCTGTGCCGGCATGGATGATGCTTCAATCAATTCCGAAAGATAAAAAGAAATCAATCAAACATTTGGTGGAATATTCATCAGGCAATACTGTTTTGTCGCTTGCTATACTTTCCAAACATTTTGGAATTCCAAATCTGCATGCCATCATTACCCCCGATGTGCCGGAACATAAGAAGAAGCTTCTTCAGCTTGTTGGCGCTAATTTAATAATTTCTCATGGACCAAAAAGTCCTGATGTGATGAGTATGAAGGGCGGCGTCTATGAAGCAAAAATAATGGGACAAAAAAAGGGCTGGCATAATCTAAACCAATACACGAACCCGGGCAATTACGGCGCATCAGAAGAATATATTGGCAAAGAACTTTGGTCTCAGCTTGGAAAAGATATGACAATATTTGCGTCAACGATTGGCACGGCCGGTACTATTTATGGCACAGGCATGTATTTGAAAAGCAAGAATAATAATATTTATATTGCCGGCGCTTCCATTAAGAAAGGATCATCCGTGCCCGGGCCGAGAGTGGAAGATGCCATACCGAAGCTGGGAATTCCCTGGTACGACGTGGTTGATAAAGTGACTCCGATAAATGCGCTTCAGTCATTTGAACAAAGCTTGCATCTTATCCGCCTCGGACTTTTTGTCGGTCCTTCAACCGGCATGGCGCTAGCGATGATAAATAATATGATTATTGATATGAAAAAGAAAAAAATTCTAGATAAATATAGGAATGCCGATGGGGAAGTGGTCATTGCCTTTGTCGCTTCTGACATGATGCACCCATATATAGATGAATATTTTGATATTCTTCCCAAAAAATATTTCAAACCTGAGCATGATTTAGGCAAATAAAAGTTTGCGGAAGCAAGGCTTCCGCAAACTTGTGATTGACAGAACTAGTATTTATGTGGTATTTTTGTGGTAAAGAAGTCAAAACTTAAAAAAATAGAATAATATGGAACAGAATGAAATTAATAAATTTGATAAAGAGGATTTGTTTAATCCTGATAATGAACAGAAAAAGACTGATGAACAACGCCAAAATGGTGTATTTATAACCCCGTATGATTTGATGTTATCAATTCAAAAGGCCATTTTGAGAAATAAAAAAGGATTACCTGCAAACGCTAAAATATGAATTAATTACATCTTTTTTATGAAATTTATTTAAAGAACCCTAAGACACAAAGAATCTTAGGGTTCTTTTTAATTTAGAGAATTTTTTATATTTTGCTATGATATGAGAATGCAATTAGATACAGAAGAATTAAAGAAAGAAATAGAAAATCTGGAAGAGCAGATGGCGCAAGGGAACTTTTGGGAAGATAAGGCAAATGCCCAAGCGGTGATTAAGAAAATCGCATTGCTTAAAGACGAGCTTCTTGGCGCCGAGAAATATGACAAAGGCAATGCTATCCTTTCTATTCTCTCTGGCGCCGGCGGAGACGATGCTGAGGATTTCTCGGCTATGCTTTTACGCATGTATGTGAAATATATAGAGAAAAAGGGCTGGTCATGGTCTTTGATTCATGAGAATATGAATGACCATAGCGGATATCGCAATCTCTCAATTGAAATTGTCGGCAAAGGCGCCTATGGCACTCTAAAGAACGAATCAGGCGTGCATCGCTTGGTGCGCATTTCTCCTTTCAATGCCAAAAAATTGCGTCACACATCTTTTTCTCTGGTGGAAGTTATCCCTGTGCTTGAAAAGAATAATAACGCCATAGAAATTCCGCCGGAAGATTTGAAAATTGAATTCTCAAAGTCAGGCGGTCCGGGCGGGCAGAATGTGAACAAGCGCGAGACAGCGGTGCGGGTCATTCACTTGCCGACTAACCTTTCAGTCCATGTGACAACTGAACGCTCACAAGAGCAGAATCGCGAGAAAGCGATAGAAATGCTGAAGGGCAAACTTTGGAAGAAACGCGAAGAAGATGAGGAGCGTGAAAAAGCTGGATTGTCAGTTAGTAAAATGACTGACATAGAATGGGGAAGCCAAATCCGCTCTTATGTCCTTCATCCTTATAAAATGGTCAAAGATCATCGCACCGGAATTGAAACCAGCAATATTGACGCCGTGCTAGAAAACGGCGAGCTTGATCCGTTCATTGAAGCCGAATCGCATTTGTGATATCCTTAATGAGTCAATGATCTATTTCAATAATGTCACAAAAAAATACAGGGATAATATGTCACTTGAAAATGTGACATTTTCCGTAAGCCAAGGCGAATTCGTTTCTATTGTCGGCCACTCGGGCGCCGGCAAAACGACGCTGACCAAGCTCATACTCGCCGAGGAATATCCGACGGAAGGCACCGTCTTTTTCGAATCAATTGACATTCATAAGCTTTCAAATAGCCGTCTTACCAATTTCCGCCGCAGAGTCGGCGTTGTTTTCCAGGACTTCCGCCTTTTAGCGAACAAAACCGCTTATGAAAACGTAGCTTTTGCGATGGAAGCGATCGGCAAAAATGACAGCGAAATCAAAGAAGATGTTCCCCATGTTCTTGAACTTGTCGATCTTGCCAATAGAGCGTCCCATTTTCCTCATCAGCTCTCCGGCGGCGAGAAGCAGCGCTTGGCTATAGCTCGTGCTATCATAACCCAGCCGGAACTGATTATCGCCGATGAGCCGACCGGCAATCTTGACCCTATAAATACCAATGAAGTCGTAAATATATTGAAAAAAATCAATGACCTGGGCACGACCGTCATACTGACTACTCATAACAGATCCATCATTGATCAGCTTAAGAAACGAGTTATAACTCTTGAAAGCGGCCGCATTATACGGGACGATAAGGATGGCAAGTATATGATATAATATCTTTATGTTTTTAATACACGTCAAAAGAATAATACGCTCGGGCTATCATAACTTCATCCGCAGCGGCTTCACGTCGATTGCCAGCGTGCTTATCATGGTGATCACCCTATTTGTCATAACTTCGCTGATTTTTGTGCAAGTGGCTCTGAACGCGTCGCTTGATAATATTAAAAATAAAGTCGATGTTACCGTTTATTTCGTGCCGAGCGCCGCTGAATCCGCCATTCTGAATGTCAAATCGGCTCTGGAAAAATTGCCGGAAGTCAAAGAAATTTCTTACACCTCAAGCCAAGAAGCGCTGTCTAATTTCAAAGACAAGCATTCCAACGATTATCTGACTCTTCAGGCGCTTGATGAGCTCGATGCCAATCCGCTCGGCGCATCTCTTGATATAAAAGCCCGCGATCCGTCGCAATATGAAAGCATTTCCAAATATTTTGAAAGCGATAACGCTCTTTCCCAGAGCGCGCTGACTATCATAGACAAGATCGATTACAATCAGAACAAAATAGTCATAGACCGGCTGACTGCTATTATAAACGGAGCAGGACAGCTCGGATTTATTCTTGCCGTCGTCTTCATATTAATTTCCATAATTATCACGTTCAATACCATCCGCTTGATTATTTACATGTCCCGCGATGAGATAAATGTCATGCGCCTTGTCGGAGCCAACGGAAGATATATCAGCGGGCCGTTTGTCGTGTCCGGCATGCTGGTTGGAGTCGCCGCAAGCTTGATAACCATATTGCTATTCATACCCATCTCCATTTGGCTCGGCAATAATATGACTGACTTTGTCGGAATCAATTTGTATTCTTATTACAAGGCGAATTTCTTCGAACTTTTCATCATAATGCTCGGCTCAGGCGTGATACTTGGAAGCATCTCAAGCACTCTTGCCATTCATCGCTATTTGAGGAAATAAAATATGAAAATAATTATTAAAGACAAAACGAAGAAAAATCTTTCGCAGTGCAAATATATTTTTGTCGTCGGCGGAGTCATCTCCGGCGTGGGCAAAGGAGTCGCTTCGTCGTCTATCGGCCTTCTGATGCAGTCGAGAGGTTACAAAGTGACTTCCATAAAAATTGATCCCTATATAAATATTGACGCCGGCACTATGAATCCGACCGAGCACGGCGAGGTTTTCGTTCTTGATGACGGTTATGAATGCGACCAGGATATGGGCAACTATGAGCGCTTCTTGGATACCACGCTGACAGAGCTCAATTACATGACTACCGGCCGGGTTTATCAGCAAGTTATAAATAAGGAAAGAAATCTTGAGTATAAAGGCAAAAATGTGGAAGTCGTTCCCGATGTGCCTCTCGAAGTGATTCACAGAATTAAAGAAGCTACAAAAGCAGCCAATGCCGATATTACCATAATTGAAATCGGCGGGACTGCCGGCGAATACCAGAACGTCCTCTTCCTTGAAGCCGCCAGAATGCTCAAAGTCAAATATCCGACCGACGTGGCGTTTGTGCTGGTTTCTTATCTGCCGGTGCCTTCCAATCTGGGAGAAATGAAGACAAAACCTACTCAATATGCCTCAAGAACTTTGAATTCTGCCGGCGTCCAAGCCGATATAATAATTGCTCGCGGACAAATGGCTCTTGATCATAAGCGCAAGGAGAAAATTGCGCTCTTCTGCAATGTTCCATATGAGAATGTCATATCGGCGCCGGATGTCAAAAGTATTTATGATGTTCCTTTGAATTTTGAAAAGGATAAAATAGGCGAGACGATTGAAAAAGTTTTGGGCCTGCCCAAGCATTCAGCTAATCTTTCAAAATGGAAAAAGTTCGTGTCTAAGACGAAAAATGGCAAAGAAAAAATAAAAATAGCAGTTGTCGGAAAATATTTTGATTCAGGCGACTTCGTTCTTTCCGATGTATACATTTCTGTTCTTGAAGCGCTGAAATTATCGTCTTATGAATCCGGCGTGGGAGTGGATATTGCCTGCGTGAACGCCAAAGATTTTGAAAACAAGAAAGCTTCAACTTCTATTCTTAAAAATTATGACGGCATTATCGTTCCGGGCGGTTTCGGCGAGAGCGGAGTGGAAGGAATTATTTCAGCCATCGCTTACGCAAGAATAAACAAGATACCGTATTTCGGCTTATGCTACGGCATGCAACTAATGGTCATAGAATATGCCAGAAATGTCCTTAATTTAAAAGATGCCAATACTCGCGAAATAGATCCGAACGGCAAAAATACTGTCATCGATCTGATGGAAGATCAAAAAGAAAAAGTCAGAACTCACAAGCTTGGAGGCAGCATGCGCCTCGGCGCTTACCCTGCGCGCTTGAAGAAAGGAACGATAGCTGAAAGATCCTATGGCACGACCGCCATATCTGAACGCCATCGCCACCGCTATGAAGTGAATAATGCCTACCGTGAAGCTTTTGAAAAAGCCGGACTTATATTTTCAGGCCTTTCTCCGGATGGCAATCTTTGCGAGATTGCCGAATTGCCGGAAAAAGAACATCCTTTTTATCTTGGCACTCAGTTCCATCCGGAGTTCAAAGCGCATCCGCTCCACCCTCATCCGCTTTTTACCGCGTTCATTAGGGCCTGCATAAAGAATAAAAAGCGCTAATTATAATTTTATTCCAGCGCGTCTTGCCCGTCACGAAGCCGGCTTTCAGAGATTATTTTTAGAACTTCGTCCTCGCTATCAGTAATAGTGTAAAGGTTTAAGTCCTTTTGATTGATAGTTTTATATTTGTCGGCAAGCACCTCCTGTATTATATGCTGGATTGGATTCCAGAATTCGGTACCAAAAAGTATGATTGGAATACGGCCGATCTTTTCAGTTTGCTGAAGCGTCAGCATTTCAAACAGCTCGTCGAATGTGCCGAATCCGCCGGGGCAGAATATGCAAACCTCCGTGGAATACGACATTGAGACCTGCCGAGCGAAGAAAAAGTGAAAAGGTATTTCATTCGTCACATATTTATTCGTCTTCTGCTCATTGGGCAGGTAAATTGTCAGGCCGACTGATTTTCCGCCGGCATCAAATCCGCCCTTGCTGACTGCTTCCATGATGCCTCCTCCTCCGCCGGAGATGATGTTATAGCCAAGTTCCTTTGATATGCGATAGGCAAGCGAGTAGGCCTGCTTATATGCCGGGTGGTCTTCATGGAGGCGCGCCGAGCCGTAGAAAGTAACCGATGGCGTGAAAGATCTGATAGTATCTATGCCTTGGCGGAATTCTTCTTGGATGATGCACAACTTCACTTCCTCCTCATTTTCGCCGTAGAGAGTGACGCATCCGTTCTTGATATCATCAATGCTTAAATGTTTTGGTCTATATCTTGGTTCAGCCATGAAAGTAATTATATCTTAATTACCGATTATTTCAATTGTATTTTGATGATTTTGTGTTAATATATCGGAGTCCGGATATTTGTGCGCAGAGCTGCGAGATCGTCTAATGGCCCGCCCGCAAAATTAATTATTGCCAGTTCGTCTAATGGTAGGACACATCCCTCTGGAGGATGGTATTGGGGTTCGAGTCCCTGACTGGCAGCTCATGAAATTTTCAATCAAAAATAGAAAAGGTTTAGAAATTGTTGGAGAGATTTTAATTCCAGAAAAATCAATTGGACTTTCTTTTGTATTGCATGGACTGGGGGGGTTCCGAACGCAAAATCATATTCAAATTATGGCTAAAACTTTATTTGAAAATAACTATACAGTGGTGAATTTTGATGCTACTAATTCAATAGGAGAAAGTGGTGGAAAATATGAAGATGCGACAATGCAAAACCATTATGAAGATTTAGTTGATGTTATTACTTGGTCTGAAACACAAAGTTGGTATAAAGAGCCATTTGTTTTAGCTGGACATAGTATGGGTGGATTTGCTGTGGCTAAATATGCAGAAGAATTTCCTAGGAAAGTTAAAGGAGTATTTCCTTATGCTGCGGTATTCAGCGGTCAGGATGCATTTGATGCTCATAATAAATTTTTTCCAGAAGAAATTAAAGAGTGGAAAGAAACTGGTTGGAAAACTAGAATTATTAATTCAAAACCTGGAACAGAAATGAAACTCCCATGGTCGCATATGGAAGAAAGATTGAAACACGATTTAATTCCAAAAGCTAAAAATATAATTATGCCAATACTTTTTGTTGTTGGTGAGAATGATACAAGTTGTCCACCAGATCAACAAAAGAAATTTTATGATTTGTTATCAAAAAATACTAAAAAAGAATTTCATATAGTAAAAGGCGCGCCACATACATTTAAAGAAGAAGGACATTTAAGAGAATTAAAGGAAATTTTTAATAATTGGTTAAAAAAGATATAATAAAACTATGCAAGAATATTTTGATATAGTTGATGAAAATAATATACCGACAAGGGAGAAGAAATTACGCTCTGAATCTCATGCTAAAGGTTTTTGGCATAGAACAGTACACATTTACCTTTTTAAAAAAGTAGACGATAAATTTTATTTTATTGTTCATTTACGCGCAAAAAATAAAGATTTACACCCAAATTGTTGGGATACTCGTTTTGGTGGCCATATAAAAGCTGGTGAAAATGTTGAAGATACGGTTAAAAGTGAATTAATGGAAGAAGTTGGTTTAAAACTAGAAAAGAGTAATTTGATTCAAGGAGAAATTTATAAGAGAGATAAATATCCTAATAGAGAATTTACTTATTCTTTCTATTATAAATTTGATGAAGATATATCAACATTAAAATTTAATGATGGAGAAGTCCAAGAGATAAAATGGATGGAATCATCTGATATGATGAAATCAATGACTGATAATCCACAAATATGGGCTGGTAGTAAAGAGGGTGTTATTAAAATTCTTGATGTATTAAAAAATAAATTAAACAATTAGTTTATTATTATAATTTATGAAAAATAAAACACAAATATTTATAGTTCACGGAGGAGAAACTTTTAAGAGGAAAAAAGACTATTTAAATTACCTAAAAACTAGAAAAGTTTCCATTGAGAAAAAGAAAAGTTGGTCTAGGGAATATCTAGACAAAGAATTAGGTAGAAAGTTTGAGATTATTAAACCTCATATGCCTCTTACAGAAAATGCTAAATATGAAGAATGGAAAATATATTTTGAAAGATTTATTCCCTTATTAAGAAATAATGTCATTTTAATTGGAAATTCTTTAGGGGGAATATTTTTAGCTAAATATTTATCTGAAAATAAATTTCCTAAAAAAATATTATCTGTTTATCTAACTTGTGCTCCTTTTGATAATACCTGCCCTAATGAAGATTTAGTAAATAGATTCAAACTTAAATCAGACCTTTCTTTAATTGAGAAGAATTGTAAAAACGTAACTTTTATGTTTTCAAAAGATGACGATATTGTTCCAGTTTCTCACGCTGAAAAATACAGAAGAAAATTAAAGAATGCAAAGATTATCATATACAAAAGCAAAAATGGGCATTTTAGAATATCTAAATTTCCAGAAATCGTTAAAATGATTAAGAAGGATATTAAAAAAATATAATTATATTATGAAAAAAATTTGGTTTAGAAGAAAAACATACGGTTGGGGTTGGTATCCAGTTTCTTGGGAAGGCTGGCTTACTGTACTTATATGGGTAATACTTTTTTCTTTTGGCGTTACAAAGATGGATCACGAATGGCTGAAAAATCTCATTATTATAATTTTAATAACAGGAGTTCTAATTTGGATTTGCTATAAAAAAGGCGAGAAGCCAAAATGGCAATGGGGGAAAGATAAAACGATTTAATTATGTCTGCTTTTTTCTATAAAATTTTTCAAAACATTGCCGAACTTTATAAGAAGCGCAATTTGCTTTGGCAAATTGCCTTTATCATATTGACCTATATTTTCGTAAATACTGGATTTGATTGGATCTATTATCGGTCCACCAGAGGCGCAACATTGCAATCTACCTTATTTCCGGCAGTTATCTTAGGATTTCTAATTCCAGTTCTTTTGCCTGTTGCGATGTTTTTATACTCGGCTATCAAGAAAAGCAAAAGAATGCTTAATGCGGCATACGCCATAATTCAAGCGGGGCTTCTCGGACTTGGAATATCGTCGCTCTATAAAGTTTTTACCGGCAGAATGGGACCGCCTCATTTTTTGAACAGCATTGATACAAGCCGAATGTTTCGATTCGGATTTTTGGATGGCGGAGCGTTTCAGGGATGGCCGTCTTCCCATACGAGCGTCGCTTTTGCCATGAGCGTGGCGCTCTTCACACTATTTCCTGAAAATAAATTTGTCAGATACGGAGCTCTTCTTTATGCGCTTTATATAGGTATTGGGGTATCGGTCAATATTCACTGGTTTTCAGATTTTATCGCCGGCGCTATTCTGGGAACAATGATCGGCATTGCTGTCGGAAAAAGCTTTCTGGAGCGATATAAAGAGCAAATAAAAAAAGAAGCCAACAAATAAGCTGGCTCCTTTAATTTTATTTTTTCTTTGTTATGTACCAATCCGAAATTTTATTTCTCGACATAATAGCCCATAAATTCGCATTGTCTCTATCTGATCCCATAACTGGATATTTGCCATTATAGTTTTCAATACTCATTATGTTGCACATTCTTGATAGCAAATATGGATACTGCAGTCCAAATTCTAAAAATTCCTTAATTGTTAGGGAACATAATCCTTCTTTAACAATTTGAACCTTTAATTCTTTGGCTGAAAGATTAGGATTATAAATAATTGTAACTTCGGTATTCACTACCGTAGTGTCTTTTACAGTTTCTTTGAAATCACCTACTTTTATTGCCCCCTCAAGATCATCTTGGACATAATGAGGTCCTTTTTGTTCTTTTAACAACTGATCCATGGTAATTCTGTGATCAAACAGTACAGGCAGGACAATTTGCAATCCTACACCATTAAACTGCATTTTAACTGTAATGTCCTTTTGAGCTCGGCTAATGTTTGCTAAAACGAGCAGCAAAACAGAAATAAGAACAATTTTTTTCATATTTATTGGTATTAAATTTTGAATTTGGCACTATTATATAATACAAATACCATCCTTGTCAAGGATGACAAAATTCTAGCCAATTCAAATAGTAAACAAATCTTTATTAGACAAAAAATACTTTCATTTCAGAAATTTTGGAGTATAATGTCGCAATGAAAGAATTTCAATCAGAATTACCTGCCAAAGAGATCAGTATATTGGAGAGTTTGCAGAATCAATTGCAACTTGCCAAAAAACTTGAAAAGGTATATGAAAATCGCCCAAATCCGCGCGCTTTTGTTGGCAGCATGCAGGGAACAAAATATGAGAAAGATTATACCCTAGATATGGTTAAAAAAGACGAACAGTATGTGGAAGAAAAGCGAGCAAAGATAGAGGAAAAAAATAATTCAAAAAGCCAGACCGATATTAATTATGCGGAACAAGGTTTTCAACTTTCTGAGATATTGCAGGCCATGATTGTTGATCGCATGAATAAAAACTGGTTTAAGGACTGCAAGGCAATAATGACTACCGACTTTGATGACCTCCGAGTGGGCATTGATGCAGTTATGAAACATGAAAAGGGCGGATATCTTGGCGCATCGTTTGATTTTACCGTATCCAATCAAGATAAAATAATTTATGAAAAACTTAATAACCATTGGAAAAATAATGTCATAGACGGAAAAATACCGACAGTCAAATATTTTGAGGATCCGGACACTAAGCAAAAAGGAAAACTTATCGTTCCAAAATTTATCATCGGAGCATCTAAAAAAGACGTTGAAGAACTCGCTAATGCATATCTTGCCGATAATAAAACGGTACTGGATAATCATCCGTTAAAATATTTAATGCTTCTTCAGATTGAGGAGCAGTTGCAGACCGTGCTTGATTATTATGAAACAACTGATACTAAATCTTTTGAGTTTGCAAAAACCCAATACGAACGCATTCAAACGCTTCTTCGTAGTATGAAGAATGAGATTCACTTAGATGAGAAAATGCACGAGGTGGATCTTCATGAATATTCAAAACAAAGCATTGCTTTGGATATGATTAAAAGATTCAGGATTATGAGAGATCGCAAACCTAAATAAAAAAATGTGGCTTATTTTTGCATTTTCAGCAACTAGCTAGAACCATTCTTGCTATTTTCAATATTAGTCGCCATTGGCGTTATTCTCGCAAATATGTAAAATTAGGATTAATAAAAAATTCACCTAATAAATTAGGAGAATTTTTTATTAATTTACCCTTGACGATTATGCCTCTTGCAAATGTTTTTCTCTTATGACAGCTTCATCATTCTTATATTTTTGCAGATATGACACCATGTCATAATCTGCAGGTATTTGATTGGGCAGCCATCTGAAGAAAGCATTTGCTTGGTCATAATTCAAACCAAAATGTTGCGCGGCACCTATTATATAAGCGGTTTGCTCATATTTGCTTATATTAATTTCCGCGCTATTTTTTATGTTTGATTCCATCCCCATATATTTTTTTATATTAGCTTGTTTAGAGTATTATACACCTGTTATTAAATATAATATAGTCAACCGAATTTCGGCTAAATTTATAACGATTTAATATGATATAATTGGCCTGTATGGGCATAATCATTAAAAAAACAACACAGTTTGATAATGCCGCGAATAAGCTTGCCGAAACCATTATTTCGCAGTTGGATCTTGGCAATAATGTCCTTTGGTTTGCAACCGGCGGTTCATCCATATCCGCGGCAGTGGAGGCTTCAAAACTTATCGCTTCTCATCCGCATCAAAATCTTGCTGTTATGCTGACCGATGAAAGATATGGGCCGGTTGACCATGCCAATTCCAATTGGCATCAGCTTATGCAAAAAGGATTTAATCTTCCGCAAGCGCGGCTTATGCCGATTTTAACCGGAGACAGCCGTGAAATTACGACAGAAAAATTCAACGAAGCGCTTGACAGAGAATTGCATCAGGCCGATTTCAAAATAGGTTTATTCGGCGTCGGGGCTGACGGCCATACTGCGGGAATTTTGCCTAAAAGCCGCGCTATAAATTCGCAAAATTTGGCATACAGTTATGATACTGAAAATTTTGAGCGCATTACCATGACACCTGCTGCCATACTTATGCTTGATGAAGCGGTTGTCTTTACGGAAGGCGAGGCGAAACGGCAGATTGTTGAAGATTTGAAAAATAAGGATATTGATATAAGTCAACAGCCGGCGCAAATATTAAAACGAGTTCCAGTATTAACAATTTTTACTAATTATGAAAAATAATAGTATAAAAATAGCAATTGCGGGCTTGGGCAGAATGGGAATGCAAATCGCGAAAAAGCTCCATGAAGGCGGTTACTCAGTGATTGCGCATAATCGCAGCCATGATCCGATTGATGAAGCGAAAAATCTTGGCATGCTTCCGGCTTATATGAAAGAAGATGTGATCAAGCTTTTTGGCAAAGATCGCGCGATTATCTGGCTTATGCTGCCATCGGATGTCCTTGATCAGGAACTGGATATTTGGCTGTCTATGATTCCGAAAGGAAGCATTTTGATTGATGGAGGCAATTCTGATTATCGCTTAACTCGCGTTCGCGCCGAAAAAGTTAAAAAATCCGGATCTGCATTGATAGATGTCGGCACAAGCGGAGGCATCTGGGGTTATAAGAATGGATTCTCAATGATGGCGGGAGGCGATGAAAAAACTTTTCAAATAATTGAACCAGTTTTAAAAACATTAGCCAAACCGGAAGGAGCATACAATTATTTCGGCGAAAGCGGAACCGGGCATTTTGTAAAGATGACGCATAATGCCATAGAATACGGAATGATGGAAAGCTTGGCGGAAGGTTATCGGCTTTTAAAAGAAGGGCCATATAAGAATATTGACTTGTTCAAAGCTGGCGATGTTTGGCAGCATAGGAGCGTGATTACTTCATGGCTTAATGAACTTACCAGAGACGCGCTTAAAGAAAATCCAGAAATGAAAAACATAGACGGCTTCGTGGCGGAATCTGGCGAAGCGCGCTGGGCGCTTGAAACCGCCAAAGAATTTAATATAGAAACACCGTCCATTTCGGCTTCATTTGATGTACGATTAGAATCGCAGAAAGGTCATATAAATTTTGCCACCAAACTGCTTGCCTCCATGCGCAACGCTTTCGGCGGACACAAAATAAATGAAAAATAACAAGCCAACAATACTTATAATAGTGGGGATTTCAGGCGACCTGTCTTGCCGCAAACTATTGCCGGCCATATCGCAGATTGCCGCGACTGGCATGTTGCCGGAACAGTTTAAAATTGTGGGTGTTACGCGTCAGAAAGATATAAAAATAAATAATATTTTAAATTGCACGACAGATAAAAATTATCTTAAAGAACATATAGAACTTTTCAAAATGGATTTGAATGATGTTAATGATTATAAGAAGTTAGGTAAATATTTGGAAGAAATACCTGCCCGACTTGAAGGTCATTCAGGCGGGGAAAAAACTTTTGGCGAAGATGCTCAGCGACTATTTTATTTGTCGGTGCCGCCTTCTGTTGCCAAAGACATCATCACTTTCCTTGGAGAGTCCGGTTTGGCCGGCAAGACGGGAACCAAATTATTGCTGGAAAAACCTTTTGGCGTTGATTTGGAAAGCGCCGCGGAATTGGCAAAGCATATAGACAAATATTTTATTCCGGAACAGGTCTATCGCATAGATCATTATATGGCCAAGGAAACAGCGCAGAATATAATCGTCTTCCGAGAGGGCAATTCGCTTTTCAAAAAGACCTGGAATAAAGATTTCATTGAAAGCATAAATATCACTGCTAGCGAACAGATAGGCATCGAAGGGCGGGCTATATTTTATGAGCAAACCGGAGCGCTGCGCGACGTGGTCCAAAGTCACCTCCTGCAATTATTAGCGCTTGCTCTTATGGAATTGCCGAAGGGAGATAAATTTGAAGAAGTGCCTGTCTTGCGGCTTGATGCCCTGAAGCATCTCAATATTCCGAAAGATAAATCAATAAGCCATTATGCCAAACGCGGACAGTATAAAAGTTATCGCGATGAAGTCGGGAACGAGCATAGCAATGTTGAAACGTTTGTGTCATTAGCCCTGCAGTCAGATGATCCCAGATGGGCTGGCGTTCCTATTACTCTTTCGACCGGCAAGGCGCTCAAAAATAAATTCACCGAGATAAAAATTCTATATAGAAAAGACAATAATCTTGAATCAAACGAGCTTTTATTGCGCATTCAGCCGGATGAAGGAATATCTTTCAGCATCTTCGCAAAGCGTCCTGGATACGAGCACCAAATAAGCCGCCACGCGCTCGACTTCTTCTTTAAAGAGCATTATCGGGAATTACCAGAACCGTATGAACAGGTTCTGTTCAATGCCATCAATTCCGATCATAGCTTATTCACTTCTTCTAATGAAGTTCTTGAAACATGGAGAATCTTGGATGCATTGCAGAGGACATGGGCTAAATCGGCCAATGATTTGATTATATATAAAGAGGGAAGCGATATAAGCGAGATAGTGAATTAAATATGTGTTAATATAATTTTAATAATGAAAATAACTGAGAAAATAAAAAAGACAAACGTAATTTTATTAAACCGAGAATATTTTGGTTTTGTTTTCACTTGCCTGATTATTATCGGCAGCTTTTTAATTTTAGGAATAAACAAAGCAAGCGCGGATGTCCTGCCCGGGCAAATACTGCTCACAACCACTTCCAGCGATTATACGATACAGAATGAATACTATGAAGCGGTGATTCCCAGGGACTTGCAAACAGCCGGGGGAATTGTAAGGTTTTTATATATCAAAACAGCTTCCGGCGCCTGGTCAAATAATTTGATAAATGATTCACAAAATTATGGATTGGGATATCTTGAGGGCGCATCGGATGCGTCCCGGAACGATTCATTTGGGATAGCCGGTAATGTGCAATATGGGAATACTACTGTTAAAACAAATTCATCAAGCATGGTTCAGATTAAATCTACGGCCATCGTATTTGGCGTAACTTTCACGGAGATTTGGACATTTTGGGCGTCCAAGCCTTATTTTGAAGATGACGCGACGGCAGTTAAAGTAGATGGCGGAGTGTTGTTAAATCAGTTTCAATTTTGCGATATGGTAAGCACGGCTTTGACGCGTAACGCCTATGGAACTGACCAGAATGGCAATATCACCACCTTTAATATCGGCAGCAGTGAACCTATTCTTCAGCCGCTAAACGGGCCTGATTTAAATACCTATCCGTGGGTCAACTGGCAATTTCCGACAGAAAATGTAAGTTTGGGAATGATTTTCACCAAGTTTGACGATAATGGCGACCATCGGGGAGTCATTGGCGAAATGGACAATATCCAGAGATATGAACATCAGTTTGACTTTTCCTTTGGCGCGGGATTATTAGGGAGTCCCGTTAGTCAAAATAATACCAGATCGGTTACGACCATTTACTACACCGCGAATAACGCTACCAATACTAGTATCTCTAATTTTTCTCAAAACAGTTATCAAAATGCCAGTTCCAATATCACCCAAAATACAGCTGTTCAATCGGCGCAATATATCAATAATCCTTACGGCCAAGCGTCAGGCAATGGTTCGGCTTTGCTCAACGGGCCGTATTTCATGATGAGGCAGAATACCAAGAATGATACCGGCTCGGGCGTTTCTTACCCCCAATACCAAACCTCTATTTACGGGCCTTTATATGTTTTTCCGCAATCAGCTCATGCCGGCGTGGAGGACTTTCAAGATCAGCTTCAATATTCCTTGAATTACGATAATAATAGTTCAACTTTTACCTATGGCACCGTCCATGACAGCAATGCCGTAAACGGAGCTACCACTTCAATACAGATGAACGCCGCGAGCAGCGATGGCAACTTATCATATCAATCCGTCTTATCAACCTGGAACGACAGCGACAAGCTCCAAATTGCCGGCACGGCATCGAATGGCCATGCCTCGGCCTCCATTAAGGACATATATGTCCAGCTTAAGAATGTCAGCAGTCCTCAAGGGACTCTAGTATATTTAGGATCGAACGTCTATGATTTGCAAATGACCGATCCCATCTATGGAGAAACGGGAATAGCCATAAAAGTAAATTCGCCGACCGACACCATCACCAACGACGGAACCAACATTAATATTTTCTTATATCATAATGCGACGGCTCAAACATTAACTAGCTTCAACTATCCGTTTGATATTAATGTCTGGCCGCACTCCGGCTGGCTGACGGACGCTTCGCAATTCACTACTTTACATTCCCAGGCCAATCTGACTTATGACAAACGAACTCTTTATATTCCCACTGGCATTTATACCGGAATAACGAATACAGTTTATTCCACTGGAGCCATTACTTATTCCATTGATCCTTATAACAACAGCACGGCGGTAAATTTAACCGTTGCCCCGCCATCAGATTCGGTTACCATTGCCGTGAATACTTGGCAGAATACCGGTAATTTTCATAAACAATGGACAGAAGATTCCGCCAATCATAGCCTTGTGAATGTAGTTCATACCGTGGGAGATCTGGAGGCGAGTAAATATTACAACGTCACCGTCAACAGTAGCAATGCGAATCTCTCCGGCTGCTCTCTTATCGGTTCAAATTATGTGTGCTATGCCGATGGCACTGGAGAAATAAGATTCACTTATTCGGGAGGATATTCCAGCCAGACGTTTGACGTACAAGAAGAAAATGACCCTTCCGCTCTGGCTACCGATGAAGCTTTCATGGCAGCCAATGTCGCTGCCGATAAAGCCGCTTTAACATCAACCGCCATCAAAGGCTCAAATCCCGACCTGTCGCATATCACAGTAGCGCTCACCAATCCCTTGCCATCTCTGGGCGCGAACAGTTCTACCATCACTTGGGTCTCAAGCAATCCCAGCGTCGTTTCCAACGATGGACAGACAGTTAACCGACCGGCATATTCCAACGGAAACGCCACCGTCACCATGACCGCGACTATCACAGATAATTCCGCCTCTGATACGAAAACATTTACGTTAACAGTACTGCGCAATGATTTTGCTTTTTCTTATACTATCTTGCCCAATAACACCGCGCAGATTACGGGTTATATCGGAACGGAAAGTGATATAATTATTCCGGCAAGCACGCCGGACGGATACTCGATAACCAGTATCGGCGATAGCGCGTTCGCTAATTCAACGCTGACCAGTATAGTTATTTCTGATAGCGTTACCAGCATTGGCGCGAGTGCGTTCAGTTTTGATGAATCCTTGACTAGTGTTACCATCGGTAACGGCGTTACCAGTATCGGCGATAGCGCGTTCCTTTATACCCCATCGCTTACCAGTATAATTATTCCTAACAGCGTTACCAGCATCGGCGCTAACGCGTTTTATGATTCAGCGCTGGCCAGTATCATTATTCCCGACAGCGTTACCAGCATCGGCGCTACCGCGTTCTACGAATCTGATGACAGTTTTTATTCATCGCTGACTAGCGTTATCATCGGTAATGGCGTTACCAGTATCGGCGCTTACGCGTTCGGTGATAATGAAGATCTTCTCGTGGCATATTTTTTAGGCAATGCGCCGACAATGGGCGATGGCGTGTTTGATTCTGCTAGTTCTTCATTTACGGTACATTATGCTAGCGGCAAAACTGGTTTTACCAACCCGTGGTATACGAATCCAACAATTGCCGGAATACCAAATTCAATTTTAGTCGCTGCCGATAAAGTTGATTTAGTTGATAGTTCCATCCAGGGAGCGAATCTTGACTTGTCCGATGTCACGGTTGCGCTCGCTAATCCCTTGCCGTCTCTGGGCGCAAACGGATCAACCATCACTTGGGTTTCAAGTAATCCCAGTGTTGTTTCTAATAATGGACAAACAGTGAATAGACCGGCGTACGGCCAATCCAATGCCACAGCAACCTTAACAGCGACTATTACGAATGCGACGGGGACTGGCGGTTCTGCCTCTGATACTAAAGCATTCACATTAACGGTTCTGGCCATAACAACCGATCCTGACATTGCTTCCGTCGCCGCCGACAAAGCCGCTCTGGTCGCCAGCTCTATTCAAGGCACCAATCCCGACCTATCGCATATTACGGTTTCTCTCACTAATCCCTTGCCATCTCTGGGCACGAACGGATCAACCATCACTTGGGTTTCAAGCAATACTATCGTCGTTTCTAATAACGGACAAACAGTTAATAGGCCAGCCTATGGAGCCGGTGATGTCACTGTGACATTAACCGCGACCATCACGAAAGGAGTCCAATCTGATACTAAAGAATTTACCTTGACTATATTGGCGTCAACCACCGATCCCGACATCGCTTTAGTTGCCGCCGACAAATCTGCTTTGGTTGCCGACAATATCAAAGGATCAAACTCCGATTTGTCTAACATCACAACTTCTCTCACCAATCCTCTGCCTTCATCAGGATCAAACGGTTCAACTATTACTTGGATATCAAATACCCCATCGGTTATTTCTAATGACGGCCAGACAATTATTCGACCCGCCTACGGAGCCGGCAATGCCACCGTCACCTTGACGGCCACTATCACTAAAGGAGTTCAATCCGATACTAAAGAGTTTACATTAACAATTTTAGCATCAACCACTAGTCCTGTTGTCAGTCCAAGTCCAACTGGCGGCGGAGGAATTATAACAATGCCTCCTCCAATATATATTCCGCCTGCAATAAATAATCCTAATAATATTGCTTTGAAAGCTCCTGAAGTCAAAACTGAAGTTACTACAGCAAAACCCAGCACAAATCAACAAACAAAACCAAAACCAACTACAACAACTAAACCTATTATCTTCACCAAGCCCTTAAAATCAAAAACAGACATCAAAAACTTGCAGATAGTCCTAAACTATTCTCTGAAACTTAAATTAAAAGTTGACGGCGTCTCCGGCAAACAAACCATACAGGCCATTAAGCTATTCCAGAAGAAAAATAAACTGATTTCTGATGGCGTTGTCGGACCGAAGACAAGGGTGGCGCTGAATAGGGTTAAGATTAAATAGCGGATTTGATTGGTTTAACAAATAGATATATAGTATGTGGATGATAGGAATATTATACAGGAATATATTGAAGCCGATACTTTTTTTGTTTCCGGCTGACGATGTTCATGATTTCTTTCTCAAAGCAGGGAGATTTTTCGGAAAATCCAATTTTATTAAATTCCTTGTTTGTAAAACCTTATTATATAAAAATACTGCTCTTGAACAAAAAATTGCCGGCATTGCATTTGAGAACCCGATTGGTCTGGCGGCGGGATTTGATTATGATGCCGATCTGATCGGCATATTGCCGTCCGTTGGTTTTGGCTTTCACACGGTAGGCACTGTGACTTACTTGCCCTATAAAGGCAACGAGAGGCCGATGCTAGGCCGGCTTCCGAAATCAAAATCACTTCTGGTCAACAAGGGATTTAAAAGCATGGGCATAAACTCGGTTATGAATAAAATTAGGAATCAAAAAAAGCAGATACCGCTTGGCATAAGCATCGGTTCAACCAATAGGCCTTACGAGAATATTAATAACATGATTGGCGACATCATTTCTTCTTTTAAGAAAGCCATTAGCGAGAATTATTTTGATTATTTTGAAATAAATATCAGCTGCCCGAATCTTGTAAATATAGCGAATCTTCCGGAAAAACTTGATACTCCATCCGGTTTAGATAAGCTTCTTAATGAATTATCACGTTTGAATATAAGCCGCCCAGTTTTTATTAAAATGTATCTTGAAAAGAGCATTGAAGATACGGAAAATTTAGCGGAAGTTGCTTCGCGGCACCCGTATATTACGGGATTTATATTTTCAAATCTTGCAAAAGACAGGAATAATCCGGCCTTTGACAGGGAGGAAATAAAAAATGCCGGCAAAGGAAATTTTTCCGGCAAGCCGACGGAACGCATAACTAATAATCTAATCAGCGCGATTTATAAAAAATATAAGAATAGGTTTATTATAATCGGCTGCGGCGGAGTGTTTAATGGTAAAGACGCCTATGAAAAAATAAAAAGAGGAGCATCGCTTATTCAAATGATTACCGGCATGATTTACGAGGGACCGCAGCAGATAGGCGTTATAAATAGGGAACTTGCAGGCCTCCTCTACAAAGATGGATATAAAAATATCAGCGAAGCCGTAGGCACGCATAAAGAATAATAATAAAAGGCCTAAAACAGTTTCAACTATTTTAGGTCTTCCAATTTATTCTTTTTTATATGTCGGTTGTGCCAATACAGACATACCGCCGTGTATATAAATCAAAGCTTCTTCCAAACTATCAAAATTTAAAAACTTTGTTTTATAAGGCGATGTATTGTTGCTCATGCTTTTTGCAATTTCAATTAAAATTGGCAAATTATTCGGTCTTATTCTTTTAATAAGATTTACAAGCTTACCTATATCTTGTAAATCTTCTAAAAATACTAAATAAGTTACTTCACTGTTTTTTATAATTTCTGATATCAAGGCCAGATTATTAGGTATATCATTTACATGATAATTAATATAATCTTTTCCCAATACAGATTTCGTTTTCCTATTTAAAAAATCTTCCGTTAATATATGAGATTTTTTTAAAAAAATAATACTTGTTTTCATAATTTATTTTTTAATTAATTTAAGCAGATTATACATTATTTATAATACAAAGTCAATAGCGGGGTTTTTGTCTTGAATCTCGGCGTGTTATACTTAAAGCATGAAGTCCATAAAGAAAAAATTCAAAGAAAACACTAATATCCTATATACGGGTTTTGGGGACAAAGGAACGACGACTTTATTCGGCTGCAAGCAAGAGCGCATTTCCAAAAGCGCGCATATTATAGAAGCGCTTGGAGCAGTGGATGAGCTTAACGCGTATCTCGGAGTCGTAAAAGTTTATTCGGCTATTGATAAATTGAATATCGAGATAGGCGGCAAAAAAATTCTGTACGATGATATAATCGGCGGCATCC
This sequence comes from Minisyncoccota bacterium, assembly GCA_035510575.1. Taxonomy (GTDB): domain Bacteria; phylum Patescibacteriota; class Minisyncoccia; order Phycocordibacterales; family UBA9973; genus UBA8515. The sequence continues at coordinate 21,190 of DATKGV010000007.1, forward strand.
AGCAGACGCTTTTTGTCATCCAGGCCGAAATTGCCGGATCAAAAATGACGGTAGGCAAAAAAGAAGTTGTTAAAATTGAAAAAATAATAAATAAAATCGGCCATTTATTGCCGACAATAAAAGCATTTACTGTTTCGGGCGGAAGCATCTTGAGCGCCGAGCTCGATGTGGCCCGCACTCTTGCGCGCCGAGCCGAGCGCCGCATTATTTCAGTTGTTGATGAAAAGAAAAAAATTATAGGCCCTTTGACTATTGCTTATATGAACCGGCTTTCAAGCGCTCTTTTTGCCTTGTCCCGGTACACCAATCATATGCTATCAATACCGGAAGATTATCCAAGATATCATAAGAAGTAGCGCAATGTTATTATTTAGCAGTGTAGTATAGTATATTAATGCAAGACAGCGATGAAGAATTGATTGTTGAATATCTGAAAGGAAATCAGCAAGCGTTTAAAGCGCTGGTTGAAAGATATACTGCGCATTTGTACAATTTTTCGCGGCGTTTTGTCGGCGCAACAGCTGCTCCCGATATTGTTCAAGAAACCTTTATTAAAGTGTGGAAAAATATCAGGAAATTTGATACATCGCGGGCTCATTTTAAGACCTGGATGTTTACCATTGCCAGGAATACTGTAATTGATTACATGCGCAAGAAGAAAATTGCAGTTTTTTCCGATTTGAATAAAAATGAAGATGAATCTTTTTCTGAATCCTTGCCGGATAATGTCATATTACCAGATGAAGCATTGCAAAAACTTGAGGACAGAAAATTTTTAAACAAGCTTCTTGATCAGATTCCACCTATGTACAGGGAAGTGCTGATACTTTATTATCAAGAAGAAATGACTTTTTCCGAGATAGGAGAAATGCTTGATAAACCTTTAAATACAGTCAAAAGTCATCACCGCAGGGCGTTAAAACAATTGAAAAAGATGACCTTAAATAATCAAACTCAATAATTGCACCAAAAGTCCTTATTTCGCGTATACATAGCCATAGTTATGAAAAAGAATCTATATATAATATTTAAACAAGCAATTTATTATCCTGAAAATCAGCTCTCGGATGATATTTTTCGCGCTATTAATAATAAAGAAGCTAAGTCAGCAAAGATTAAATTATGGATTTATTCAAGCGCTGTTGCCTTATCTTTGGCCGGACTAATACCTGCTATAAAAGATTTGTCGTTGCAGTTTTCTAATTCAGGTTTTTATGAATATTTATCTCTCGCATTCTCAAGCAACGGGTCAATAATATCTTATTGGAAAGAATTTATGCTGTCACTGGCTGATTCTTTGCCAGTTGAAAGCTTAATGTTCTCGCTTTTGCTGTTATTTATTTTTTTTATTTCAACAAGATTGGTTATGCGCCAATTTAAGGATAAATTATTAACGGCATAGAAAGACAGCAGAATATATGAATATTGATATAAAAAATAAAATTAAAGCAATGTCAGAATCAAAGGTTTTCAAGATTGTCATTTATAGTTTTGGCATCGCCGTAGCGGCCTGCCTTATTTTCCAAGCTGGCGTATTTGTCGGATTTCACAGAGTTTCATTCGGCCATGATTGGGAAAATAATTATTCAATGAATTTTGGAACGCCTTATAGGAATTCATTAATACCAATAGGCAATTTTGGAAATTTGCCTAATGCTCACGGAGCCATAGGCAAAATAATAAAAATTGAACTGCCGACGATTATAGTCATGGATGACAAAGACAAGACGGAAAAAGTTATTTTGATAAATGATGATACTGAAATTCATAATATGCGCAAAGATGAAACAGCAAACGATTTGAAAGTAGACGACTCTGTCGTCGTAATCGGCTCGCCTGATTCCAAGGGCCAGATAGAAGCCAAATTAATAAGAATTATTCCAAGTCCGATTGGCAATTCGGGGCCGAATCAGAATAATCCCAATTCTACCAAATAACTAATTTAATAAATCATCATGAAAAAATTCATATCTCTGGAATCATTAAAAAAAATAAAATCATTTATAATCTCTCACAAAATCTGGAGCGGACTCATTGTTATTATCTTGATTATTATAGGATATTATACATTCGGCAATAAGACGAGTGCGGAAACGAGATATGTAATGAGCACTGTCGCCAAAGGCACTGTCATAACTTCAGTTACAGGAAGCGGGCAAGTTTCTGATATCAATCAGATTGACATAAAGTCAAAAGCATCGGCGGATGTCGTATCTGTTAATGTCTCCAACGGACAAACAATTAAAGCCGGCGCATTGATTGCCAAGCTTGACTCAACTGTAGCCGAGAAAGGCGTCCGCGATGCGCAAATCAATCTTACCCAAGCGCAATTATCCCTTGAGAAATTGCAGCAGCCCGCTGATAAATTATCGCTTATGCAAGCCGAGAGCGCCCTTTCTCAAGCGCAATCTGATTTAGATGCGGCGCACAACGACGGTTTCACTGATGTTGCCAACACTTTCATAGATATGCCTAATATCATGAACGGGTTGCACGATATTTTGTATTTAAGCGACTTAGCGCCTGGCAATTCTCAGCTAAACGTATCATATTACGGCGATGCAATAAAAGATCTTAGTTTGCCGGCGGATTCGCAAATCGCCCAGCAATATGTGGATGATGCAAATCAAAAATATCAGCTGGCCCAAACCTCTTATAGTTCAACTCTTGCCTTGTATGGTGGCACGACCAGATATTCAGATTCCAGCCAAATAGAAAAACTTGTCAGCCAAACTTATGAAACTACCAAAACAATAGCCGAAGCGGTTAAAAGCGCAATGAATCTCATACAATCTTATCAAGATGCAATTAATAATCACAATCAAGCTCCGATAGCTAAATCAACAACTCACTTGACGAATCTTTCCAGTTATACAAATAAGATAAGCTCCGACCTATCAAATTTATTGACCATAAATAATACTATAATAACCGCAAATATAAATGTTCCCCAAAAACAGCAGGCTCTAGATGAGCTTCAAGCCGGGGCTACGGATATTGATTTAAAAACAGCCCAATTGACTGTTGATCAGCGCAAGAATGCCCTAATAGATGCCCAGCAAGAGTTGGCTAATTATTCAATAATAGCTCCGTTTGACGGCACCATTACAGGATTAGCAGTTAAAAAATTTGATACAGTTTCTTCCGGTTCAACTGTTGGCACATTGATTACAAAGCAGAAAGTGGCAGAAATATCCCTTAATGAAGTTGATGTCGCCAAAATAAATTTGGGGCAAAAAGTAACTCTCACATTCGATGCCATCAGCGGCCTTTCCATAGCCGGCACTGTTTCAGAAATTGATGCAGTCGGCGCTGTGTCGCAGGGAGTGGTGACCTACCAAGTCAAGATATCTTTTGATACGCAAGACGACAGAATAAAGGACGGCATGAGCGTGGACGCGTCGATTATTACGAATATAAAGCAAGATGTTTTGACTGTTCCGAATAGCGCCGTAAAAACTAAAAATGGAACATCCTATGTTGAAATGTTTAATCCGCCATTGCCACCCGCGCCCGCAGGCGCTGCGGGTTCTCCATCGTCGACTCCGCCGATACAGCAAATTGTCACCGCGGGCTTGTCTGGCGATTCGGTAACTGAAATCGTTTCAGGATTAAATGAAGGGGACCAAGTCGTTTCAAGAACTATTGCATCTTCTGCTGCAACTAAAACCGCTGCATCTTCTGCTCCCAGCTTGATAGGCGGAGGTTCTTTCCGCGGCGCTGCTGGAAGATAGTACTGGAGCGTTTGATATTATGATAGAAATTAAAAATATTACAAAAACGTATAATACCGGCGATATTGCTTTTCAAGCATTGAAAGGCATAAGTTTTAGCGTTGAAGACGGGGAATTTGTAGCCATCATGGGTCCTTCAGGCTCAGGCAAATCAACTTTAATGCATATTCTCGGCGCGCTCGATAGTCCGACATCGGGCAAATATTTTCTTGATGGAAAGGATGTTTCAAAGCTTTCTGATGACGAGCTTGCCGACATACGCCGCGATAAGATAGGATTTGTTTTTCAGTCATTTAATTTGCTTCCGCGCACCACAGTCATACGCAATGTAAGCTTGCCTCTGGTGTATAAAGGCATAGAAGACGGCGAAAGAATATCTCGCGCCCAAAAAGCATTGAAAGCTTCTGGTCTTGAGGAAGATCATTTTCTTCATTTATCAAATCAATTGTCGGGCGGGCAGATTCAAAGAGTGGCTATCGCCCGGGCATTGGTTAATAATCCCACGATTATTCTTGCCGATGAGCCGACCGGCAATCTTGACACGAAGACAGGAGATATTGTTCTCGGAACATTTCAGAAATTGAATGAAGAGCTCGGACGCACTATTATTTTGATTACTCACGAATCAGACGTGGCAGAACACGCAAAGCGCATTATTACCATTCGCGATGGATTATTATTAAGCGATAGCAAAGATCATAAGAGGAGAATTGCTCATCATGATCATTTAGACAGAAAATGAAAATTATTGACATATTAGAAGAAACATACTCAGCGCTCTCAGCGAACAAAGTCCGCACATTTTTAACGATGCTAGGCATTGTCATAGGCATTGCTTCGGTTATAGCCATGATGGCCATAGGTACGGGAGCCAAGGACTCTATTTCATCAAGCATAGAATCCATAGGAGCAAATCTAGTCATGGTCATGCCTGGAGCCCAAAGAAGCTTCGGCGGACCAAGCGCCGGCCGCGGCGGGGCTTTGTCTTTGACGATAGAAGATGCCGACGCTATAGGATCGCAGGTTTCAAATATCGTAAATGTGGTACGCGAAGTTACTTCGCGCAAGCAAGTGGTGGCTACCGGCACAAACACCAATACTAGCATTATAGGAACTGAGGCCTCATATATGGCAGTAAGAAATTTAAATATCGATGAGGGCTCATTTTTATCAGATCAAAATATAGCAAGCGGAGCAAAAGTTGCGGTGCTCGGTCCTACCACAAGAGATGATTTATTCGGCGCGGGCGCTACCGGCGTTGTCGGGCAAAAAATTCGCATTGCCGGCTCTGAATACAATATTATCGGCATAACCACGGCCAAAGGCGGTTCCGGTTTCAGTAATAGCGATGATGCTGTTTATATACCGTATACCACGGCGCAAAGATATCTTTCCGGCAATCGTTATCTGAGCGAAATAGATGTAGAAGCAGAAAGTTCCGATGCTTCCGCTCAAGTGCAGTCCGATATAACAGCCCTGTTGCTGAGCCGCCATAATATAACTGACCCGACTAAGGCGGATTTCAATACTCTTAACCAAGCGGATATAATAGCGACCGCTTCATCTGTGGCAGGCACTTTTACTTCATTATTGGCGGCAGTTGCCGGAATATCTCTTCTTGTGGGAGGCATAGGCATTATGAATATGATGCTGACCACCGTTACCGAGCGAACTCGCGAAATCGGCCTTCGTAAAGCGATTGGCGCGAAGAAAAAAGATATAAATATGCAATTCCTCATTGAAGCGGTCATTCTTACTTTTACCGGAGGCGTTATTGGCGTTATACTTGGATGGCTGATATCATTTTCGGTGGCATACTTGGGAATATTGCAATCTCAAGTTTCAATATCGTCAGTATTATTGGCGTTCGGCGTCTCGGCTATAATCGGCATTATTTTTGGTTATTATCCTGCTCAAAGGGCGGCAGGTCTTAATCCGATTGAAGCATTGAGATATGAGTAAATTATTAATTAATAAGTTAAAATAAAATTATGAATAAAAAAACAGTTTTAATAATTATAGGCGTGGCTGTCGTTGTCGGTGCAATTTGCTTTTATGCCGGATCAGCCGCTTCAAAAAGCAGTCAATCCGCTAAAAATCAGAATACCTTCGCTAATAGCGGAAATTTTGCCGGCAGAGGCATGCGAAACGGCAATAATTTTACCGGCGGAACAGTCATATCGAAAGACAGTACGAGCATTACCGTTCAAGCCAGAGATGGCAGCTCAAAAGTCGTGTTTTTTACAGCTAGTACGCCTATTATGAAAATGGTTTCCGGAACCTCTGGCGATATAGCAGTCGGCGGGGATATTACCATTACCGGAACCGCTAATCCTGACGGAAGCATTAGCGCCGAATCAATACAATTGAGGCCGGCAGCCAGCCCTGCTCAGAAATAGAAGATAGGTTTATTGACAATTATATTTATCATCTTATACAATAATACATTATTATAAGTTTTATCATGATTGAAATTATGAAAAAGTTAATTATAATAGCACAAAAAATAAAAGTTTTCTTCAACAGTTTGTTTAAAAGTGCCATTTTTAAAGCCATACTTATAAGCTTTATAACTATAATTATCACGCTTTCAATTATTGGCGGTTTGTTGTGGCACTATCGCATAAAAATATTCAATAGGCTTCTTGCAGGATATGCGACAGAGCAGCAACTTTTAGGCATTGCTAATAATTTAAACGCGAAAAATAATAATGAATTTGCGGGCTTGCCTCAAACCGCAACTGAACAAGATACTGTTGTTGGAGCAGTCAAGAAAGCCAAGCCGGCAGTCGTTTCTATAATTGTCAGCAAAGAAGTTCCTAAATATGATGTTTCTTACCAGCAGAATGGCGCTGATCCCAATGATCCATTCGGGGGATTATTCCCCGGATTTTTTCAGACGCCGATATACACTCCTAATGGCACTGAAAAGCAAGAAATCGGCAGCGGTTCAGGTTTTATAATCTCATCGGACGGGTTGATTGTAACCAACAATCATGTTGTCGCTGATACTGGCGCTATTTATGAAGTGCTTTTAAATAATGGGAAAAAATATACGGCCAAAGTTCTTGCTCGCGATTCGGTCCTTGACGTGGCTTTGGTTAAAATTTCTGCAACTAATCTGCCCTATCTAGATCTTGCCGATTCTGATTCGCTTAATGTCGGGCAGACGGTAATTGCAATCGGCAATGCGCTAGGCGAATTTACCAATACTGTTTCAGTCGGAGTTGTTTCCGGGCTTTCACGCTCTATTACGGCCGGAGATGAATTTGGCCAGTCAGAGCGGCTTGGCAAAGTTATTCAAACGGATGCCGCTATTAATCCCGGAAATTCCGGCGGACCGTTGCTTAATCTGTCAGGCCAAGTTGTGGGCATTAATGTGGCGGTAGTTCAAGGCTCTTCCAATGTCGGATTTTCTCTGCCTATAAATAGCGTTAAAAATGTCATTAGTTCTGTTGAGAAAACCGGCAAGATTATCCGCCCATACTTAGGCATTAGGTATATAAATGTGGATGCAGATCTTAAAGCAAAGAATAATCTTGCTGTTGACTATGGAATTCTGGTGCAAAGGGGCCAAGCGGCCACTGACTTGGCAGTTATACCGGGTTCGCCAGCAGATAAAGCCGGCATTATTGAGAATGATATTATTCTTGAAATTGACGGACAAAAAATCGACCAAAATAATGATTTTGCCGCTATTATCCGCAACAAAAAAGTCGGCGATGTTATTACTTTGAAGGTTTTATCCAAGGGAGTTGAGAAAACAGTTGCTCTCAAGCTTGAACAAGCGCCGGATAATTTATAATTGGCTAATTTTAATAAAAGGCATATAATTATTCCATGCCAGATAAAAATCCAGAATCCTCTTCATATATAAGGCCGTCATGGGATGAGTATTTTTTGCAGATGGCCGAGTTGATCGGTTCCCGGGGCACTTGCGACCGAGGCAGAGCCGGAGCGATAATCGTGAAAAATAAAAGAATTCTATCTACCGGTTATGTAGGTTCGCCCGTGGGTTTGCCTCATTGCGACGAAGTTGGCCATGAAATGCACACAGTTACGCAGGAAGATGGAATAGAATCCAGGCATTGCATACGCACCGCTCATGCCGAACAGAATGCCATAAGCAACGCGGCCAGAGTCGGCGTCGCTATTGAAGGTGGAACTATGTACTGCAAAATGATCCCGTGCTACAAATGCGGGCAGAGCATTATTAATTCCGGAATTGTGCGAGTTGTGGCATTGAAAGATTATCATGGCGCCAGTCGCACGAAAGAAATTTTTGATCAAGCCGGCATAGAATACAAGATACTTGGCGAGATGGAAATTTATAAGGATATGTGATATTTATGATCAATCTGAAAGAACTGCAAAAAGAAGTTATGCGAAATAAGATTGAGAAAGGTTTCAACACGACAGATGTCGCCTTGGAGTTTTGTCGCGCGCATGAAGAACTGTCCGAGGCGTTCTCGAAATTCAGCAAGAATCAAGACGGCGTAGCGGAAGAATTCGCCGATGTGGCGATATTCCTTCTTGGCATGTCTGAAATACTCGGCTATGATCTTGAAAAAGAATTGATTGAAAAAGTGGAGATAAATAAGAATAGAAAATATATCAAATCAAAATCGCCTGACGGCAAAGATATATTTGTCCGAGTCAGAACACCCGAAGATCCATAAAAAATCCGCATTAAGCGGATTTTTTATTATAGACAGCAAATTCTAGATCATATTTATTCAAATTGTCAGATTTATATTTTTCACTTTTAATCTCTTCCCACATAGTCATGTCAATAATAGGGAAGAATGTGTCAGCGTCAGGAAAAGATTCATTTACATGCGTAATATAAAGTTTGTCTGCTTTATTTAAGAATAGGCGGTATATTTGTCCACCTCCAATTATAAAACTCTCGCTATTCTTGCCTTCAGTTTTTTCCAATAAATCAAAAAGTTCTTCTAATGAATAAACTGTTTCTATTCCTTCTTTATTGAATGATTTATCTTTTGTTAAAACAATATTTCTGCGATTTGGAAGCGGCTGCCCTATGGACTCAAATGTTTTTTGCCCCATGATGACAGTATGACCTTTAGTTGTTTCTCTGAAATGCTTCATATCAGCAGGCAAATCCCATAGCAAAGTATTACCTTTACCAATCTCATTATTTTTTCCAATGGCTGAAATTATGGATAGTATCATAAATTTTATACCGCTATAGGAGCTTTAATTGTATCATGTGGATTGTAATTAACTAACTCAAAATCATCTATTGTAAAATCCTCAATATTTTTTATATTCGGATTTATTTTCATCGTGGGCAGTGGACGAATATCATTTTTGCGGGAAAGTTGAATATCAGCTTGTTCAAGATGATTCAAATATAAATGCACATCCCCGCCAGTCCAGACGAACTCGCCAGGAATAAGATTTGTGATTTGAGCGATAATCATGGTAAATAGAGCGTACGAAGCAATATTGAATGGCACTCCAAGAAAAGTATCGCAACTGCGTTGGTATAATTGGCATGACAATTTACCATTAGCGACATAGAATTGGAAAAGGCAGTGACATGGCGGAAGTCCAGCTTTTGCCATCTCTTCAATATCGGCGACATTCCAAGCAGAAATGATGAGCCGGCGAGAATCTGGCGTATTTTTAATTTGCTCAATTATATTTTTAAGTTGGTCTATATGTTTGCCGTTTGGAGCTGGCCAATTGCGCCATTGATAGCCATAAATCGGTCCCAAATTTCCATATTCTTTTGCAAATGACTCATCAGCTTTAATTTTTTCAACGAATTCTTTTATGCCAGTATTCCATTCATCACTGCCAGTTTTTGGTACTGTAATTTTATTTTTAATTAAATATGCTTTATATGGCCATTCGTCCCAAATATGCACATTATTATCTGCTAAATATTTGAGATTGGTGTCTCCGCGCATGAACCAAATCAATTCATGAATTATAGATTTAATGGGAAGTTTTTTTGTAGTTAGAAGAGGAAAGCCCTTTGATAAATCAAAACGCATTTGATGACCCAAGAGAGAAATAGTGCCTGTGCCGGTACGGTCTGTCTTCCTCACGCCTTCGCGCTTTATACGCTCAATAAGGTCTAAATAGATAAAATCTGCATGATTTTCTTTCATGCGCTTATTATACCTTTTTTCTTTTCTTCTTCAACGTGCTAAAATCAGGGTATTATTCTTAACTATCGAAACTTCCATGAAAGACAAACAAATTGAAAGGTTGATTAAAGCGGAAGAAAAGAGGCAGAAAAGCGTCGTTAATCTTATCGCTTCGGAAAACATTGTCTCAAATGATGTTCTGAAAGCTTTGGGATCCAAGCTTACCAATAAATACGCCGAGGGCTATCCAGGAAGAAGGTATTATGGCGGGAATCAGATTATAGACAAAGTTGAACAGCTTTGCATTGATCGCGCGCTTAAACTTTTCAAATTAAAGAAAGAAGAGTGGCATGTGAATGTCCAACTTCTTTCCGGTTCGCCGGCCAACTTTGCTCTTTATTCTGCCCTTGTTCCGATCGGCGGAAAAATTATGGGCATGAAGCTAACGTCAGGCGGGCATCTCACTCACGGGCATCCGCTTTCAATGACCGGCAAGCTTTGGAAGCCGCTTCAATTTGAACTTGATCCTAAAACTGAAATGATAAATTATGATGCTCTCAAAAATTTGGCGATAATTGAAAAGCCGGATATTATCGTCTGCGGATTTACCGCTTATCCGAGAATTGTTGATTTCAAAAAATTCAGAGAAATAGCCGATGCTTCTGGCGCTCTCCTTCATGTGGATATGTCGCACTTCGCCGGGCTTGTGGCAGGCGGAGCATATCCATCGCCGTTCCCTTACGCCGATTCTGTCATGACGACAACCCATAAGTCCCTTCGTGGCCCTCGCCATGCGCTTTTGTTTGTGAAAAAAGATGCCAGAGAACTTGATAAAAAAATAGACAAAATGATAATTCCAGGATTGTTTGGCGGACCTCATGAAAATACAATTGCAGCCGTTGCAGTAGCTTTAAAAGAAGCCGATACGCCGGCATTCAAGAAATATGCCAAGCAAGTCATCAGAAATGCGCAAACCTTGGCGGTAGAATTGCAAAAGCTTGGCTGGCATATTATTTCTGGCGGTACGGATTCGCATCTTATACTTATGGATACATGGATGGAAGGAAAGGGAATATCTGGCAAAGATGCAAGTAATAGGCTTGAAAAAGCAGGGATTATTGTGAATATGAATACAATTCCAGGTGATACTCGCACTGCCATGGATCCGTCAGGTATTCGCCTAGGCACTTGTGCGCAAACCACTCGCGGAAACAAAGAGAAAGACATGATTGCAATTGCCAAGAAGATGGATAAAGTTTTGCGGGGGAAAAAGTAGAATATGTCTGACGAAATTCAAAAACCAAAAGTTGGAGTCGCTGTTCTTATTATAAAAGAAGGTAAAATTCTTCTTGGTAAAAGAATTGGTAAACATGCACTGGGAACATATGGATTTCCTGGTGGAAAATTGGAATACATGGAATCATTTGAAGAATGTTTAAAGAGAGAAACTTTTGAAGAAACAGGAATTGAAATAGAGAATATTAAATTTTCTTTTGTGACAAATTTAACTGCTTATCCACCAAGTCATTTTGTACATCTTGGTTTTACTGCAGATTTAAAAAGTGGAGAACCAAAAGTTTGTGAACCAGATAAATTTGAATCTTGGGACTGGTATGACTTAGATAATTTACCATCGCCATTATTTACTGGTTGTGATGTTTCTATTAATTGTTATAAAAAAAATATTCATTATGTTCCAGAAATAAAATAATTTTATGAAAACACAAAAAGGAAAATTAATAGTTATAGATGGTACGGATGGAAGCGGGAAGGCGACGCAGGTCGCACTTTTGACGAAGCGACTTAAAAAGGAAGGATATACAATTAAAACTGTTGATTTCCCAGAATACTATAAAAACTTCTTTGGAAAGTTTATTGGGCATTGTTTGAGTGAACAGTATTATAACTGGGTTCATATTCATCCGAAGATTGCTTCAGTCATGTATGCAGCTGACAGATGGGAATCTAAGGATGAAATAGAAGGTTGGCTTAAGAGTGGTTATATTGTAATTGCCAATCGTTATGTTTCAGCCAATCAGATTCATCAAGGCGGCAAGATAAAAAGCATCAAGAAGCGCAATGATTTTATGAAATGGCTTGATCAGATGGAGTATGAAGTTTTCAAAATTCCAAAACCAAATTTAATTTTATATTTAAGTTTGCCGATAGACATAACTCTCAAGCTTTTGAAGAATCGCGATGGTAAAATGAAAAGAGAATATTTGAAAAAGAAAAAAGATGTGCATGAAGCAGATATTGATTTCCTTGTTAATTCTCGCAAGAGCGCAATGAAACTAGCTAAAGAAGTTCCTCATTTTATTAAAATAGATTGTGCGGATAAAAATGGTATATTAAGAAGAGAGCAAATCCATGAAATGGTATGTGAGAAAGTTAAGAAAGTTATATGAAAATCAAAATTAAAAAATTAAAAGATGGTGTGAAAATGCCTAATTATGCTCACCCTGGTGATGTGGGTCTTGATTTATATGCAATGGAAACAGCGACGATACCACCAATGGGGCATTATCGTTTTTGGCATGGATTTGCTTTGGAATTCCCGGATGGCTATGGTGCTATAATTATGGATAAGGGTAGTATTTCAAATGCCGGTCTCATTCATATGGGGGGAGTATATGATGCTGGTTATAGAGGCGAATATAATACTCTTTTAATTAATCTTTCAGATAAATCTTATACTTTTGAAGAAGGTGATAAAGTTTCCCAATTGGTTATTATACCAGTTGCAAGAGTTGATCTTGAAGAAACCGATAAATTGGGTGAATCATCGCGCGGGGAAGGAATGTTCGGAAGCACAGGTAGAAAATAATTACTGATTACAAATTAACAATGAAAGATAAAATACAAAAAAAAATACAAGAAGTTTTAAAAAATCTTAATATTGATGCAAAAGATATTGTTTTAGAACACCCAGCAGATACTACTCATGGTGATTACTCTACAAATGTGGCAATGGTCTATGCTAAACAATTAAAAATTAATCCGCGAGAATTGGCAGAAAAATTAGTTGAATTGTTACCGAAGCAAGGCTTCGGTGAAATAGAAAAAGTAGAGGTTGCTGGCGCTGGATTTATTAATTTCTATTTATCTCATGATTTTTTTAGAGATAGTATAAAAGAAATTTTAAAGCAAAAGGAAAATTGGGGAAAGAATAATCTGCTTTCAGGCAAGAAAATAATGGTTGAATATACCGACCCGAATCCATTCAAGCCATTTCATATCGGCCATCTTATGACTAATGCTATCGGCGAATCTGTCGCTCGTATTGTGGAGTTTTCTGGCGCGAAAACTGTTCGTGCCAATTATCAGGGCGATGTCGGCCCGCATGTGGCGAAAGCCATTTACGGAATTATGAATGACCCCCTCCGCTTGGAGCACCTCCCCCTTGGTAAGGGGGAGGCAGGTAGGGGTGTATCTGCTGACGCAAAATGGATTGGCGAATGTTATTCAAAAGGTAGTAATTTATATGATACTGATGAAGTTATAAAAAAAGAAATAGATGAAATAAACAAAGAAATTTATGACAGAAGCGATGAAGAAATAAATAAAATTTATGATTGGGGCAGAGGTGTCACACTGGAAGCATTTGAGGAAATTTATAAACTTCTTGGCACGAAGTTTGACTGCTATTTCTTTGAAAGTGAGATGGCAAAAATTGGAGAAAAAATAGTTCGAGCCAATATGCCGAATGTTTTTGAAAAATCAGACGGCGCTATTATATTCAAAGCGGAAAAATATGATCCGAAGCTTCATACTCGCGTTTTCATAAACTCGCAGGGTTTGCCGACTTATGAAACAAAAGAGATTGGATTAACACTTTCGAAATTCAGGAAAAAATACCCTTTTTCAAAAACTCTTGACCTTTCTATTGTCACAACTGCGATTGAACAAGCTGAGTATATGAAAGTAGTGCAAAAAGCGATTTCCATAATATATCCGGATCTTGAATCTAAAATGTTGCATATCACCCACGGTATGATGCGGTTTGCTTCAGGCAAGATGTCTTCGCGCAAAGGGAATGTGGTTACTGGCGAGTCATTAATTCAGGATTCCATGGATGTTGTCAGAGAGAAATTAACTGGCCGCGATATAAGTGAAAAAGACGAAGAAAATATTGCAAAAATTGTCGGGGTCTCAGCTTTAAAATATTCAATACTTAAGTCATCGCTCGGTTCCGATATCGTGTATGATTTTGACAAATCAATTTCATTTGAAGGCGATTCCGGTCCTTACCTGCAATACACTGCCGTACGGGCGAAATCTATTCTTAATAAAGCGAAAGGTTCAAACTTCATCAAAACTGGTAAAATTCCGGAGCAAATTACAAACTTAGAAAGATTACTCTACCAATTCCCCGAAGTTGTTAAAAGTTCATATAATTCTCTTGAACCTCATTATATTGCCACATATCTGACCGAGCTTGCCAGCGCCTTCAATACTTTCTATGGAAATACAATTATCTTAGATAAAAATAACAAATATATTGCGTATCATTTGGAGCTTGTAAAGTCATTCTATCAAACAATGAAAAATGGTCTTTGGCTGCTTGGAATTGAAACCCCGGAGAAAATGTAAAAAATTCTTTAATTTATTTATCCTTTTAAAATGCAAGGTTTTTTGGTAGTATGAGGATATGGAAGAAAATAAAGAAAATGGCAAAAACGCCTCTGTCTTGCGCGAAGAAAAAATATTGGAATTCTGGAAAGAAAACAATATTTTTGAAAAAAGCTTAATTAAGAATTCTCCTAAAGGTGAATATGTTTTCTATGAAGGACCACCCACTGCCAATGGCAAGCCCGGAATTCATCATTTGGAAGCTCGGGCTTTTAAAGATGTCATTCCTCGCTATAAAACAATGCAGGGCTATCATGTCCGCCGAAAGGGCGGCTGGGATACGCATGGGCTTCCTGTAGAACTGCAAGTTGAAAAGAAATTGGGACTCAGCTCTAAGAAAGCGATTGAAGAGTACGGCATCGCAAAATTCAATCATGAATGCAAAGCTAGCGTCTGGGAATATGTTGATCTCTGGGAAAAATTTACGGAGCGCATCGGCTACTGGGTGGATCAAAAGAATCCTTATGTGACTTATCATAATGATTATATTGAATCGGTCTGGAACGTGCTCAAAAAAGTTGATGAACAGAAGCTTCTTTATAAGGACTACAAAGTTGTGCCATGGTGCCCGAGATGCGGGACAGTTCTTTCTTCGCATGAGCTTGCGCAAGGGTATGAAGATGTGAAGGACTTGTCAGTGTACGCGAAGTTTAAGGTTACAAAAACTTCAGTTAGTGTTTTTGCGAATGGTCTGGCTGAGCTTCGAGTCCCAAAGGGACAAAATTTAGGCGAGGAGATCCGAGGACCTGAGCAAAAACAGCTAAATGAAGTTTTTATTCTTGCGTGGACGACAACACCATGGACATTGCTCGGTAATGTTGCCCTTGCTGTCGGAGCTGATATTGATTATGTTCTCGTGAAAGTTGCTGATGAATATTTTTTCCTTGCAAAAAATCGTTTAAGTATTTTATCTGATGCTTATGAAATTATTTTAGAATTAAAAGGCAAAGATTTAGTTGACTTGGAATATGAACCGTTATATCCATATTTACAAAATACAATTTCAAATAGTGAAAAACCAAAACTAGAGAAAGCTTTCAAAGTTTATTCTGGCGACTTTGTGACAACTGAAGATGGCACAGGAATAGTTCATACCGCTGTGATGTATGGCCAAGATGACTTTGAACTAGGCACTAAAGTTGGCTTGCCTAAGCATCATTTAGTAGGTCTTGATGGCAAGTATTTGGCGGGCACAGGGCCATTCGAAGGAAAATTTGTGAGAGATGAAGAAGTGGCTGTTGATATTATCAAGGACTTAGCTCATCGAGGATTGCTTTTCAAGAAAGAAAAATATGAACACCCATATCCGCATTGCTGGCGATGCCATACAGCGCTTATATATTATGCACGCGATTCTTGGTATATCAAAATGACAGATGAAAAAATAAAAAATCAATTGATTAAGGAAAATGAATCCATCAATTGGGAACCGGCCCATATCAAAGAAGGGCGCTTCGGCGAGTGGCTTAAAGACATAAAAGATTGGGCAATATCCCGCGAGCGTTATTGGGGTACCCCGCTGCCGGTTTGGATCTGCAATAAATGCAAAAATATAGAAGTCATAGGAAGTATTGACCAATTAAAATCAAAAACTAAAAAATCTGGCAATAAATATTTTGTTATGAGGCATGGGCAAGCCAAGAATAATGTTGATGAATTTTTTACTGGTAATCCTGAGCAAGGTTTTCCTTTGACAGAGAACGGCAGAAAAGAAGTTTTAGAAAGTATAAAAGAATTTAAAGAGAAAATTGATGTAATTATTTCTTCTCCCTATGAAAGGGCAAAGGAGACAGCTGAGATAGCTTGCGAATACATTAATTATCCTAAAGATAAAATTATTTATAAAAATGAAATTAGAGAATTAGATATAAGCTCAGAATTTGTGGGTAAAACACATAAAGAGGTACAGCAATGTTATGATCATGATTATATTTATGCACCCAAAAAGAATTTTTCTGACGGAGAGAATTTTGCTCAAGTAGTAGAAAGGATGGGAAAATTTATATATGATATAAATTCAAAATATAGTAATAAAAATATTCTAATAATTGGCCATGGTATAGCCAATAGAGCATTGCAGTTTGTTGTCAATGGTTTTTCTTTTAATGATTTAATAAAGAAAAATCCATTAGTACAATTAAATAATGCAGAAATTAAAAAATTTGATTTTGTTCCTCTTCCTCATAATGAAAATTATGAGCTTGATCTGCATAAACCGTATATAGATGAAGTAAAACTTGTTTGCACTCACGCCGTGGCGGGGCAAGCTTGCGGCGGGGAATTGGTCCGTACCAAAGAAGTCATGGATGTCTGGCTTGATTCAGGATGCATGCCGTTTGCGCAAGAGCATTATCCATTTGAGAATAAGAAATGGATAGATACCATCGGGTATCCGGCCGATTTCATATCGGAAGCCATTGATCAGACAAGAGGATGGTTCTATACGCTTCACGCTGTTGGCATACTCATGGGCCGCGGAAAAGCGTTTAAGAACGTCATTTGCCTGGGGCATTTGCTTGATGCACAGGGTAAAAAAATGTCCAAGTCGCTCGGCAACATAGTTGATCCGTGGGATATGATTGAAAAATACGGAGCCGATACGCTTCGCTTGTGGATGTACTCGGTCAATCAGCCGGGCGAATCCAAAAATTTTGATGAAAAAACTGTCTCTCTGCTTCATCAGCAAGTATTCGGTTTGCTTTACAATGTGCTCGCTTTTTATGAACTTTATAGAGATGCAGAAATTAAGACAGATGATAGGCCGAAATCAAATAATATTCTTGATCAATGGATTTTGGCCAGAATGGACGAATTGACAGACCTCACGACTCGGCATTTGGATAATTATAAATTGCTTGAACCGACCAGGGCGCTTCGGGATTTTATCGGGGATCTTTCCACTTGGTATTTGCGCCGTTCCCGCGACCGCATCAAGAATGGAGACAAAGAAGCAAAGGCAACTTTATCTTTTATATTAAAAATTCTTGCAAAATTAATGTCTCCATTTGCGCCGCTTTCTGCTGAAGATATTTATTTGAAATTAAAAAACGCAAGCGATCCTGAATCCGTGCATTTATGCAAATGGCCCCATTCTAAAAGATTCAAGTTTGGCAATTCCAAGGTTCTTGAAAGCATGGGAAAAGTTCGAGAAATAGTGACTCTCGGGCTTGAAGCCAGACAGAAAGCGGGTATAAAAGTCCGCCAGCCGTTAAATAAATTGCAGATTACTAATTACAAATTACCAGATGCATATACTGAAATTATAAAAGATGAATTAAATATCAAAGAAGTTGAATTTGTGAAGGGTAGTGATCAAAAAGTAGAACTTGATGCTCATATAACTCCAGAATTAAGACAGGAAGGCCAGTATCGAGAACTTATCCGCGCTGTGCAAGATATGCGCAAAAAACAAGGATTAAATCCGAACGACGTGGTTACTATTTCAATTCAAACAAGCGCAGAAGGACAGGACTTGATAAATAAATTTAAAAGTGAATTCCTTAAGACCGTAAGTGCCAAAGAAATACAAATTAAAGAAAATCAAGGCACGGAGATGAAAATTGATGAATTGGTGTTTGTAATCTCAATAGATTAATGGATAGCGAAAATAAAAAATTGGTAATGTTTGATTTTTATGGAGTATTAATTAATACTGAACTTGCTGTTACCGATGTTTTAAGAGATTTAATAAAATTTCTTTCACAAAAATATATTTTAGTAATTGTGTCTTCTTCTTACAGTGAATCTATAAATCTTTTTCTAAAGAAAGAAAATATTAAAGACTATTTTAGCGATGTATTAGGAGCAGATATACATAGAGATAAAAGGATTAAAATAAAATCAATTTTAGACAAATATAATATTAAGTCAGAAAATGCTGTATTTATAACTGATTCACTGGGGGATATCTTGGAAGGAAATGAGTGCAAGGTTAATTCTATAGGAGTGACATGGGGTATTCATGATAGAGAAATTCTAAAAAAAGGCAATCCGGCAATGATTATTGACGACCCGAGAGATTTATTGGAAGCAATTCAAAATGTGTTAAAATAAAAGAATGAAAACGATTTTAGTTGATGCAGTATATTGTTTTATCATAGAAAAAGAAGATAAGTTTGAGATTTTTCAAGATATGTATAAATTACTTGAAACTTATCCTAACAGAAAGATAATTTTAACTGGTGCTAGTGATGATAAAATAGAATTATATGGTTTAAATAAAATGCCATATGAAGTTTTTACTTTAAAACATAATCCAGAAAAAACAGATCCAGAATATTATAAAACTTTATTAAACAAATTTAATTTTAATGTAAAAGAAGTAATATATTTTGAACATAGTATTGAAGCCGTAAAAAGTGCTCAATCAATTGGAATAAATACTTTGTATTATGATAATGATAAAAAGGATTTAGAAAGTTTAAAAGAATTTTTAGATAAAAATTTAAAATAGATTGAATAATACACTATTCACCATGGTGAATAGTGATATTTAGTTTTATTTATGTTATTATATAAGCATGTCTATTACTTATGATATTTTAAAAGAACTTTGGGAAACAGAATTAAATTATAAAGGCACCCGCGTAAACATTTTTGGAATTCCAATATCAAAGAAACATAAAAAAGGTTCTTTTTCAGCATCTGTTAATCGTTTGAAAAATAACAGTTTGATTAAAAAAGATGAATCAGGTTGGTTTATTACAACAGAAGGCAAACAGTTTTTGAAAAATAATAAAAGATTTAAAAATTTTACGTCGCCATTTCCAGATAAATCACCTAAAAATTTGCTTATAATATTTGATGTACCCCAAGATAGAAGGGCAGAGAGGGATTGGCTTAGATGGCAATTAAGGAAATTTGGCTATTTAATGATTCAAAGAAGCGTCTGGGTTGGACCATCTCCTCTTCCTTTAGAATTTAAAAAATATATTCAAGATATAAAATTAAAAGATTGTATTAAAACCTTCAAGTTAGAAAAAGGATATATTTTTAATCATTAACATATCATTATTCGCTATGGTGAACAGTGATATAGTTAAAAAAGATATTGCAATATGATATAATATGACTATGGAAAAAATACAGAATGCTGTATCTAATATAATTGAATCATCAAGGAGATTTGAGAATCCTAAAGATGAACTTTTATATTACGAATTTGCTTATTTTGAAAAAATATATAAAGGTGTTTTGAAAATGCCCAAAGAGATGGCTATAGAATGTGAAAAAGATTCTTTTATTGAACTTATTTGTAGATATTCAGATTTACGAGAAGAAACTATTTCTAGGTATGAAGAAATAAGAGGAGACTACTATAATGATAACCACAAGAAATTTGATGAATTCTTTGATGTTGTTTGTGGTGAAATTGAAAATAATTATAAATCAGGTAATGAAAAATGGAAAGAAAATATAAAAAATATAATAGATCAAAATTTAGAAAAACTTGGTCATAAACAAGAGAAATTAAATAATGATTCAGAAATAGATAAAGAGGGTAAGAGATTTGGATTAATTCATGTTGATTTAGTTTCTGATGCTAATCTTGAAGAATTTGGTATAAAAAATGGCGATGAATGTTTATCTATACATTTTAAAGATTTATTTAATCAGAAGAATAAAGACCAATCAATTAATAATATTTTTTCAAGCAATTCTCTGTCAAAATTAGCTGTTGGTATTATTGAAGAATATCCGCAAGTGAAAGCTATTATTGCTCGTTCTTGGCTTGTAGATTCTCCTATTGGTAAAAGAATAGGATTTAATATATTCAAAAAACATAAAAAAATTATGAATGGAATGGGATTTTGGGGACAATTTGTAAATGAAAATGGTCAAGTAGATAAGAAAAGAATGCAAGAATTTTTGAAAACTGGAGTACCTCAGTACTTACCATCTGAAGGTTTTATAAAAACAGAAGATTTTCTTAAAAAATATTTACCAAAAGATAAAAGAGGAGTAATTAAACTAAAAGAATTAACTGAAGAATCAAAAGAAAATATAAATGATTTTGAAAATTTAAAAGAAAAAGTTAATAAAGATTGGAGGAAACTTTCAAGGGAAGAATTACTCTCAATATTTAATGATAGTAAAGTTATAAGTAATTATATAAAAACAGAAAAAGGGAAAATTTGGTTGTCTGCAATGACGAAGGCAAAAGAATCAAATATAAAACCTGAAGAATTAAATGGTTTTAATATGGAAGATATTAGAAAAGATTTTAGGAATTATTGTGAAGGTATTAAAAAATATGTAACAAAAGAAATAGTTATTTAATTATGCACCACATTCATCACACGCAAGGATTCATACTCTCGTCCCGCAATACGGGCGAAGCGAATAAAATGCTCACCATATATACGCGCGAGATGGGGCTGGTGCGGGCGACTTGCCAGGGAATACGGCTTCATAAATCCAAACTTCGCTTTTCATTGCAGGACTTTTCGTATGCCAATATTGATCTGGTGCGAGGCAGGGATATTTGGCGCGTGACTTCATCCAAAATTATCACATCTTTCCCTTATGCAAGAAGCGACAAACAATCGCTTCTGCTTATAGCTCGCATAAGCAAGCTTTTGGAACGGCTTTGCGACGGAGAAGAATCCAATGTTAAAATTTTTGACGATTTCATCCAGTCATTATATTTCCTCGACAATGCAAATATTATGCCATCATCGCGCGAAGCATTGGAACTGCATTTAATTCTGCGAATTATGAATACTCTCGGATATATCGGCGAATCGGGCATGCTGTCTAAATATTTAGAGTCCTCATTCAACGAGGATAAAATACAAGAATTACTCAAGGATCGGCAATCTATTATCGCCCATATAAATAAAGCGCTAAACGAGAGCCAACTGTAAGATTCTTGTGCTATAATACTAAAAGCATGCTGGAAAATACCAAGAATAAAATTGAAGATATTAAGCGCCGGCTTTATGATCGGGAAGATACCACGACTAATCGCCGCAAGGAGGACGTGCTTCATCCTGAATCCTTCAAAGTTGCCTCTCTATGGCAGGATGATTCCAAATTGGAAGACGATTCAAACAAGATGAAAAAATTGCCGACTTCTATTTTTAAGAAATTTTTCATCGGATCCGCAATTTTTTTCATTTGCGCTTTAGGGTTTGCTTTTTATATGTTCTACAGCGGCGGTTCATCCGTTTCAAACGATAAAATCGATATCATAGCCCTTGGCAATGCCTTTACGCAAGGCGGCACAGAGCTCCCGATTCAAATTGAAATTGTGAATAACAATAATGCAGACCTTGAATTAGCCGATCTTTTTGTTTCATATCCCAGCGGCGCCGATGATAATAGCAATATTGTGCGATTGCCCAGAGATTCAATCGGCACTATCAAGAAAGGGCAGAGCGTTACTCGAAATGTGAAAGTTACTCTCTTCGGCGCCGAAAAATCAACTCGCGATGTCACGATCAGCTTGGAATATCATCCACAAGGATCAAATGCCATTTTCACCAAAGAAAAACAGTATACTGTCACTATCAGTTCGGCTCCGCTATCTCTTCTTATTGATGCTCCCAGCCAAGCCACATCCAACCAAGAATTCTCATTAAAAATTACGCCCACATTAAATACTTCATTGCCCCAAGGATCGACGATATTGCAGGTAGTTTATCCGAACAACTTTATTTTTGACAGCGCAACTCCATCGCCCTCGATAGGAAATTCAGTATGGGATTTAAGTTCGTTGACTATGACAAACTCTGTTCCCATAGAAATCAAAGGCCGCCTTGTCGGCCAAGACGGCGACCAGCAGGTGTTCCATGTTTATGCCGGCGCTCCAAGCTCTACCGATCAATCTGCAGTCAATGTAGTTTATAATTCATTGTTGCAGACAGTGACTATCACGAAGCCGTTTCTTGAAACGCATATATTGGTTAATAATCAAGATTTATCAAGCTATACCGCTTCCGGCGGAGAAACGGTTCATGCGCAAATTTCTTGGACTAATAACTTATCGACCCAGATAACTGACGCGCAAATTATCGTAAATCTCTCCGGCAATGCCTTTGACAAGACGGCTGTCGATCCAGTCGAAGGATTTTATGATTCATCAAAGAGCCAGATTATTTGGGATAAAAATAGCGTTGCCGATTTGAGTTCGCTTGAGCCCGGATCGCGCGGAGTTGTTGATTTCACTTTCAAGCCCATTTCGCTTGTCGGATTGTCTAATCCTGTCACGGCGCCGCAGATTGAGCTTGATGTCAGCATTAAGGGAAGCCAGCCGTCTCTGGGCTCGACTTTCAGCGATGTGAATAATTTCGATAAAAAAATAATTAAAATATTGTCTGACTTTCAAATAACTTCATCGGCTGTTTATTCTTCGGGATCGCTTCCTCCCAAATCGGAAACTGAAACGGTTTACAACGTCACTTGGACGCTTTCAAATTCCGCCAATAGCATAACTGGAGCAGTTGCAAAATCTTCATTACCTGTATATGTGAATTGGGTTGGCCCGGCTGCCGGCAATAGCGAGAATATATCCTACAATGACGCCACTCGCGGAGTCACTTGGAATATCGGTTCTGTTGATCCGAATACCGGATTTAATTCAAACAGGGAAGTCTCGTTTTTAATCTCATTTACGCCGTCGCTTTTGCAAGTCGGGAGCGTTCCTCAGCTCATGAGCGACGTATTTCTTTCAGGGCAGGATTCATTTGCCGATGCGCAAATAAAGAGCTCTCATGGTCCTATTACAACATTAATTAATAATGATCCGAACTTTAAATCAGGGCAAGAACGTGTTATAAACTAACAATGGATAAAGAAAATACAAACTTGATGGAAAAGATAATATCGCTTTGCAAAAGGCGAGGTTTTGTATATCCGGGATCGGAAATATACGGCGGGCTTGCCGGCACTTGGGATTACGGCCCTTTCGGCGTGGCGCTGAAGAATAATATCAAAAATCTTTGGTGGAAAACATTCGTGGAATCGCGTGAAGATATGTACGGCGTAGATGCGGCTATTCTGATGAATTCAAATGTTTGGAAGGCGAGCGGGCACGTGGATACGTTTACTGATCCATTAGTAGAATGCATTAAATGCAAAAAAAGATTTCGAGCTGATCAGCTTGACCCCACCCTTCTCCCTCCCCTTATCAAGGGGAGGGTCGAGGAGGGGTGCCCTGATTGTGGTGGAAAAATGAGTGAGGAAAGAAAATTCAATATGATGTTCAAGACGCAGATTGGCGCGGTGGAAGATTCATCCGCGACCATATACCTTCGTCCTGAGACAGCACAAGGCATGTTTGTGAATTTCAAAAATATTATTGATTCATTCCATCCGAAATTGCCGTTCGGACTGGCGCAAATCGGCAAGGCCTTCCGCAATGAAATTACGCCGAGAGATTTTATTTTCCGCATACGCGAATTTGAGCAGATGGAAATAGAATATTTTATAAAAAAAGATGATTGGGAAAAATATTTTGAATATTGGCGAGGCGAGATGATGCAGTGGATGGAAGCAATCGGGCTTGATATGAATCATGTGCATGAACTTGAAGTAGCGAAGGAAGATCGGGCGCATTATTCAAGCCGAACGATTGATTTTTATTTTGATTTTCCATTTGGTAGTAAAGAACTTTACGGCTTGGCATATAGAACTGACTTTGATTTGAAAAATCATGGACTTTCATATCAAGACGAAGAGTCTGGAACAAAGCTTGTCCCCCACGTAGTTGAGCCGACTTTCGGCGTTGACCGCACAGTGCTTGCGCTGATGGCAAGCGTTTACAAAGAGGATGCAAGCGGGGAAGAAGTACGCTCCTATTTGGCATTCAAGCCCTCTATAGCGCCTGTAATCTGCGCTGTATCGCCATTATTGAAAAATAAGCCGGAACTGCGCGATTATGCTCATATTGTCTATCGAATGCTTAAAGACGAGTTCGGCAGAGTTATGTGGGACGATAATGGCAACATCGGCAAGCGTTATCGCCGCCAGGACGAAATTGGCACCCCATGGTGCATAGTCATAGACTTTGATACTTTGACTGATGATTCAGTAACTATCCGCGACCGTGATACAGGAGAACAAGAAAGAATTAAAAAAGAAGAAATTGTAAATTATATAAAAGAAAAATTAAATTAGTATGCAAAAACCAAATAAGAAAACGCTTAAAAATGGCCTGCGGATTGTGACTGTACCGATGAAAGATAATCCGACAGTGACGGTGCTTGTGCTGGTTGGGACAGGAAGCGATTATGAGACAAAGAAAATAAATGGCATTTCGCATTTCTTGGAACACATGTGTTTTAAAGGAACGATAAGAAGGCCTAATGCCCAAGCCATATCACACGAGCTTGATGCGCTTGGCTGCCAATATAATGCTTTCACTAGCCATGAGATGACCGGCTATTATGCGAAATCCGATTCCAAAAATTTCAAAAAGATTTTTGATGTTGTTTCCGATATTTATTTGAATTCCACTTTTCCCGAGTCAGAAATAGAGAAAGAAAAGGGCGTGATAATAGAGGAAGTAAATATGTATGAAGATATGCCCCAGCATCATGTGCAAGACATGTTCCAAGAAGTCCTCTATGGCGATCAGCCGGCTGGATGGAATATCGCCGGTCCGAAAGAAAACATCCGCGCTATGTCACGCGGCGATTTCATTAAATATAAAAAAGCGCACTATGTGGCAGGCAGCACAGTGATTGTCGTTGCCGGCAGCGTATCAAAGAGCGAAATTGAAAAGGAAGTTGCCAATCATTTCGGAAATATACACACAGGCAAAAAGGAGAATAAATCTAAAACAAAAGATATGCAGATCAAGCCGAATATTCTTCTCAAGCATAAAGTCACGGATCAAACCCATTTTGTGCTTGGTGTCAGAACGTTTTCGATTTTTGACAAGCGTAATGCAATTATATCCGTCATGTCGGGCATACTTGGCGCAGGCATGAGTTCGCGATTATTTATAAAACTTAGGGAAGAAATGGGGGTGGCTTATTATGTCAGAGCATACAATGAACCGTCGCTTGACCATGGCTCATTCCAAATATCAGCGGGCGTGAATAATGCGAGAGTCAAGGAAGTGCTTAGCGAGATATTAAAAGAATGCAATATGCTTGCCAAAGAATTAGTCAGCGATAAGGAGCTTAACAAGGTTAAATCATTTTTAGTCGGCAATATGAAATTGTCGCTTGAAGCGACCGATGATATCGCGAGCTTCTATGGCGCTCAAGAATTATTACGCAAGGAAATTAAAACTCTTGATGACAAAATAAAACAGATAAAAAAAGTTAAAGCCGCTGACATAAGAAAAATAGCGCAGGAAATCTTCACAACCAATCATTTAAACCTTGCTCTTATTGGACCGTTTGATGATAAAAAGCATTTTGAGGAACTGTTAAAATTCTAGGCATTTCCGATACTGCTATGCTATTATATCGTTATGCAGGACAGCCCTAAAAATGTGAATATTCATATTTCCACCGGCACTATCATGCGCCTGATACTGATAGGCGTGCTTATTCTAGCTGTCATCAAATTGATTAATATCGTGCTCATTGTTCTGACATCAATCGTTATCGCTTCGTTTGTGGGATCAGCTGTCAGCAAGCTTAAGCGTTTCATAAAAAATCGCACTTTTGCCGTATTTTTGGTTTATATATTTACAATTCTCATTTTTATAGGATTGTTCTCCGTCTTTGTCCCTGTCTTTATAAATGAAATGTCGTCTCTTGTGGCATCGCTTGGCCAATATATTCCCAATAACAGCATCTTAAACAGCTTTCAAGTTGATACCATTTACGGAGCCAAAAGCGTAGTAACGGATATTTCTCGCAACGCTTCAATAGGCGATATCATTAAAAGCATTCAGAATTTGGTCACGAGCTTATCAGGCGGATTCTTCGATATCTTCGGGCAGGCCTTCGGCGGAGCTGTAAACTTTTTGCTGATAATAATCATATCTTTTTATTTGTCTATCAAGGAAAAGGGAATTGAAGGATTTTTGCGCATCATTACTCCGGCTGACAGCGAAGAATATGTCATCGGCCTCTGGCAGAGAACGGAACACAAAATAGGATTATGGATCCAGGGACAAATGCTTTTGGGCATTATTATAGGAGTGCTTGCATATTTGGGCCTCACTATTTTGGGAGTCAAATATTCGTTTGTCCTTGCGCTTATGACGGCATTCTGCGAACTTATACCGTTTGGCATATATATCGCCGTTATTCCGGCTGTTCTCTTCAGTTACCTGAGCGGAGGAGTTTATCTATCTATCATGTCTTTCATTTTGTATTTCATACTTCACCAATTTGAAAATTATCTCATCTATCCTTTGATTATCAAGAAAGTTATCGGCATATCGTCGCTGATAGTCATACTTGCGCTTTTGATCGGCGCCGAGCTTGCCGGATTCTGGGGAGTGATTTTGGCCATTCCGTCGGCGGTCTGCCTGCTTGAATTTCTTGATGATGTGGAAAAGAAAAAAATTCTTGCCCGCAATAATTAGAATATGCCTAAATCATTTTATCTTACCACCACTCTGCCTTATGTAAATGCGCCCCTTCATATGGGGCATGCGCTTGAGCTTGTGCGAGCGGATGCGATTGCCCGCTATAAGAAACTTGCCGGATATGACGTGTATTTCAATACCGGCACGGACGAGCATGGAAAGAAAAATTACGATAAAGCTCTCGAAAAAGGCCTGAGCCCCAAGGAATTTGTTGATCAAGGATTTGAAACGTTTAAAGAGCAATTAAAAATGTTCGGCATAAGCGATAACGCGCATTTTATTCGCACTACGGACAAGCATCATGAAGCTGCGGCTCAGGAATTTTGGAGGCGAGTGCATAAAAATGGATATATCTATAAAAAAAATTATGAAGCAAAATATTGCGTCGGATGCGAAAGCGAGAAAACTGATTCCGAACTGAATGAAAAAGGCGAATGCCAGATTCATCCCGGACGGCCGCTTGAGCTGATAAATGAGGAAAACTATTTTTTCAAATATTCGGCATTTGGGGACAAGCTTCTGGATTTTTATGAAAGAAATCCGGATTTTATAGCGCCGGATTTTCGCTTTCATGAAATAAAAAATTTTGTTAAAAATAGCCTGCAAGATTTTTCCATTTCAAGGTTAAAATCAAAAATGCCTTGGGGTATAGAAGTACCGGGAGATGCCGAGCATACAATGTATGTCTGGTTTGACGCGCTGGTTAATTATATTTCCACTCTTGGCTGGCCAGACAATACGACCCCCTCTGCCTTTGGCATCTCCCCCTTGGCAGGGGGCGAAAATCTTTTTGAAAAATACTGGATAAATGGCACGCCTACGCAGTACTGCGGCAAGGACAATACCCGTTTTCAAGGAGCCATGTGGCAGGCCATGCTTATGGCAGCAGATTTGCCGAATTCACATCAGATAGTTGTTGATGGTTTTATCACTGGCGAAAATGGTATCAGAATGTCCAAAACTTTGGGTAACGTCGTTGATCCGAGAGATATAGTCAAAGAATATGGCACCGATGCATTGCGCTACTTCCTTTTAAGAGAAATAAGCAGTTTTGAGGACAGCCCGTTTACTGTTGAAAGATTCAAAGAAGCATATAATGCTGGTCTTGCCAATGGCATTGGCAATCTGACAAGCCGCATTATGAAATTAGCGGAAATGCATTTGTCAGAGCCGATTCTTTTTGAAAATGTTTCCATAAAGCCAAGCGTTGTTTTTCAGGATGCTGTTTCATCTTTTAATTTAAATATTGCAATGAATCATATTTGGGAATATATATCTAATGCTGATGAAAGTATACAGAAAAATCAGCCATTTAAAGTCATTAAAGAAGACAAAGAAAAAGGCATAGAAATGATTAAAGAACTTGTTCTTGATCTTACACATATAGCCAAACTGCTGGAGCCGTTTCTGCCTGAAACCTCAACTAAAATCCAAGAATGCATCAAGAAAAATAAAATGCCGGAAAAACCGCTGTTTTTAAGAAAAGATTAGTATGACTCCAAAATACATAGATATTCATTGTCATGTAAATTTCAAAGCATTTGATGAAGATCGCGATGCGGTAATTTCGCGCGCCTTGGATAATGATACTTGGTTAATAAATGTCGGCACTCAAATTGATACATCGCTCAAAGCGGTTGAAATAGCAAATAAGTATAATGAAGGCGTTTATGCCATTGTCGGCCTGCATCCCATACATACTGATGCTTCATATCATGACGAAAAAGAGTTAGGTGAGGGCGGAAAAGAATTCACGTCGCGAGGGGAAGTGTTTGATAAAAATGTGTATAAAGAACTTTTAAAAAATCCGAAAGTTGTCGGCATCGGCGAGTGCGGACTTGATTATTATCGTCTTGATGAAGATTCTATTGAGAAACAGAAAAAAATGTTTATTGAGCAGATTGAGCTTGCCAATGAATTTAATAAGCCTTTAATGCTTCATGTCAGGAACAATTCACCCCTCAGTCCTTCAGACAGCTCCCCTTCGCAGGGGAGCAAGAATGCATATTTTGATGTTTATGAATTATTAAAAAAACATAGCAAGGTTCACCCCGCCAAAGGCTTGGCAAGAGGTGTTTCTCATTTCTTTGCGGGAAGTGTGGAGGATATGAAAAGATTTATTGAGATAGGTATTTACATCTCTTTTGCTGGTCCTATAACTTACAAACCCAAACCAGAAATTTGCGACTATGAGAAAGTTATAAAAAATACTCCGCTTGACATGATATTAACCGATACGGATTCTCCTTATGTGGCGCCTGTTCCGCACCGCGGCAAACGCAATGAACCGGCGTATGTCATGGAAGTGGTCAAAAAAATTGCCGAAATAAAGGGTTTAAAAGAAGAAGACGTAGCTTCGGCTGTCGTAAAAAATGCCAAACGCCTTTTTGACATATAAATTCATTTCTGCTAGTATGATCCAATGTCTCGTTTGTCCCGACCCTGAAGTCGGTACACTTATGGTCCATAACAAGACAGTATTATTATTAAAAATTATTGCAAGAATATTTGCATTTATCTAAATGGCAAAAGCAAAAGTAAAAGACAGTGCGGATGAAGTCGAAAAAAATACCGAAGAAAAAGATATTCGCACCAGTATCTATGAAGTCGGCTACCTCATGGTGCCAAGCATTGCCGAAGAGAATCTCGGCGGAGAAGTCACTTCTTTCAAGGACTCGCTTGCGGAGCTCGGCGCCTCTTTCATTTCTGACGAGTATCCGAAAATGACGGAGCTTGCGTATGAAATGTCGCGTTCGATTGAGAACAAGAAGCAGAAATTCTTGTATGGCTATTTCGGATGGGTCAAGTTTGAGTGCGCGACGAATGAAGCGAGAATCATCAAGGAGAATCTTGATAAGAATGAAAAGCTTATCCGCTATCTTATGATCAAGACCGTCCGAGAAAGCACAATGTCGCCGAAGCGCCCTTATGGCAGGCAAGAAGGGGTCAAACGCCGTTTTGCCGTAAAATCCGAAGATGCCGGCCCGATAAATGAGGAAACCATAGATAAGGAAATTGACGCGCTTGTAGTATAACCCCGTAGTAGAACTTTATAAAAGTTTCACTACAGGGTATAATGTAAGCATTATAATTTAAACTATTTATATATGTATTTAAACAAAGTATTTATCATCGGCAATCTTACTCGCGATCCTGAGCTCAAGGCCATACCATCGGGCACCAAGGTTTGCAGCTTTTCTGTAGCCACAAATCGCGTTTGGAAAGATAAAAATGGCGCCAAGCAGGAAGCGGCCGATTATCACAATATCGTCGTTTTTGGCCGACAAGCTGAGACCGTCGCCCAATACATGAAGAAGGGCAGCCAAGTTATGGTTGAAGGGCGCATGCAGACAAGAAGCTGGGATGATGCCGCGACGAATACCAAAAAATATCGCACCGAAGTCATCGCCGATCGCGTTCAATTCGGTTCCAACAGTTCCGGCGGCAATAGGTCATCTGCAAGCCAGAGTCAGAATGAATCTCCTAAAGCTCCAACTGAAAAAGAAGAGGAATTGGATACCATAGAATATCCGGATGAACAGATAAACGTCGAAGATATACCGTTTTAAATAATTACTAAAAATATGAAACAAGATTATTTCTCATCAAATAATATAAAATATATCGACTACAAAGATGTGGAGTTGCTTCGCCGATTCTTGTCGCCAAGCGCTCGCATGATGGCTCGCCGCCGCACGAATGTGACTGCCAAGAACCAGCGCAAGCTTTCAATCGCCATCAAACGCGCCCGCTTTATGGGATTACTTCCATACATAGCAAAATAAATGGCTATTCATCAAAATTCCCACATGTCAGACATGTGGGAATTTTGTATTGCCAAATGCCATCGGGGGGGGGTATAATGGTGTTTATTAAAAGCTTAACTAAAAAATTATGAAAAAATATATTATTTCTGTTCTGGTTGTCGCTGTTGTCTTTCTATCTTATCAGACCCTACACGGTATATTTAGCGGTCAAACTGCTGTAGAGCCGTCAAATCTTGGCGCTTCAGCTACCACTCCTCTGTCTGTCGCTAAATTAATAACCACTCCAACCAAGGACTTAACTCCTCGTATTTCATATTGGTCAGGAAAAGTTAACCAACATGTAGATATTGCAACAAGTACATGGCAGACAGACCCTGATGGATCCTCAGGTTCATCAATAGACAAGCTTGTATATTGCAAGAAGTTTTATCCTTATACGACAAGCGTAGTTGCTTACAAAACAGAAACAATCAACTCTTGGTATGGCTCCGGCAACAAAAACAATTACGCAAGTTCACAAATGTCATATTCTTGCGTGCAGAAAGCATCTACTCCTTCAATAACTGTTCTTTCGCCAAATGGGGGAGAGACATATGTGGCAGGGCAACAGATTACAGTTAAATGGAAAAGTACGAATATTCCAGCAAATACACAATTAACAATTGGTCTTTCGATGTCAGTTTCTAGTGGTGCGCACACAACAAGTACACCAATAATACAAAATACACCTAATGATGGATCTGAATCATTTATCCTAAATAATACAATATTAGATTACTTTGGTAAAACAGACGGATACCCATTTAAAATCTATATTAGTTCTGGCGGACCAGCTGGAGTATTGGATTATTCTGATAATTCATTCACAATAAATCGTAATACTGCGACTCCAGTAGCGTGTACTCTCAATTCCCCAACACTAGTTACATCATCTTCAACATCTGGACAATATGTCGCTACTGGCGATACTGGAGTTACTGATGCCACAAAAGCGACCTATAAATTTAGTAATAGTGGATGTGGAACTGATACAATCAGCGAGCTTAAGTTCTCTGCGACTAATGCAACAAGTGTAAAAGTAAATGGAATATCTGCTCCTGTTACAAATGGTGTGGCATATGTTACTGGTCTTAATTTAGCCGTTCCTAATGGCGGTTCTGGTTTAAATGTAGATGCTTATGTTTCTTATCCAAATGTTGGCATTACTGGTGTTCCTTCAGGTTCAACTTCACAAATTGCTTTAACATATGTTAAATATGTAAGTAATAACATTGCAACTTCAACTACACTAACTTCTCCAGTCTCTGCTCCGACAATGATGCTTGTCAGCTCAAAGCCAATTATTACTGTATCTCAACCAAATTCTGTTTTGAATGTTGGTAGTGGCACAGAAGCCATTGATGTAAATGTTACTGCCGATGTTCGTGGAGATATTAAACTTAATTCATTATTTATAAAATTTTCTACTTCAAATGTTAAGTTAGTTGGCGGTACATCATCTCCTATTATAGTAAAAGATAGTAATGGCACTATCCTTAATACAACCAATTTGCCATTACCAACGATTTCAGGAGATTCAATAATTAATTTTACTAATGGTTATAAAATAGCAGCTGGAGCATCTCAAACGTTTAAAATTTACATTCCTATAGCTTCAGTAAGTGGAACAGGCTCCTCAAGTGCGTATCTATATACCACATTAGGAAATGTATCTAACCTAAGTTGGTCAGATAATACAGGTAAAGTTATGACAGGAAGTAATAATACAACATATTTCTATAATTATCCTACTACTACTTCAGAGATTCATAATTAAATAGTATGCAAAATAAATCAAAATTAAATACGATTCTTTTGATTGTTATTATTGTTCTTCTAGTCATTGGATTAGTTTATATTTTCTTGAATAAAAATTCAAAACAGAAAAATAATGAATTAATTAATCAAAATATAAATACTATTTCCTCTGATGGCAAAGAATATACTTTTATTAATCCAAAATGTGTGATAGCTGGATCGTCAGATAGAAGTGGTACAGTAACTTGGTTTATGGGTATTCGATTTATTGCTGACCAATCTAAAGAGAGTGGAATTTATTTTGATATTAAAAATATTAATAATACAGTCGATAGCTATTTACAAAAAGACATTAATGTTGCTACAAAAGATGTTGTCATAAATAATACATTTGATAGTTATGGCACCAAACCATATAGTGATATATCTGTTGTTTGGAATGATTTAAATAAAACAAATAAAACTTTTTCAGGAAAAGGATATATTGAATTAAAAAACGATATAAAACCGAATGAAGATATGTGTAATCATCTTAAAACTTCTGATCCAGATTATAAAGCATTTTGTCCAACACCAATAATACCAGCTCAGAAAATTTACTTCAGTTGTGATAATGGATTAATTTATCCAAAACCAGCAGGATTAATATATTAGTATCTAAACAAAATCCCCACATGTCTAACATGTGGGGATTTTGTTATCTTAGTTGTAATGACCTTAGTAACTCATCTAACTCTTTTCCCTCTATTTCTCTATACTCGCTGATTGGAAGCTTGCCAAGTTCTATATTCATAATACGAATACGTTTAAGATCTATGACTTTATGATGCAATGCTTCGCACATGCGTCTGATTTGGCGTTTCTTGCCTTCTGTGAGGATGATATGGAAAGTATTTGTGGATTTATTCGCAGGCCCGCCTGCATCGCCTTGCGAAACATGGCGGGCAGGCCAGACCTTGCATTTCTTGCTGATGAATCCATCAAAATGTACACCACTTCCCATAAGCTTGATAAACTTATCTGAAAAGTTTGGTTCTACTTTCACTACATACTCTTTCTCGTGAACATATTTAGGTGAGAGAAGTCTATCTGTCACGCGTCCATCATTTGTCATAAGTATAAGTCCATGCGAATCCTTATCAAGCCGGCCGACAGGAAATACATAATTCTCCCTCCCTCTGCCAAGGGGAGGGCTAGGGAGGGGTCTCGGGAATTTTGTCACAGATAAAATATCCTTGCATCCTAATTCTTTATTAGTAGAAACTCCGATTGCCTTATTGTAAGCATAGTACGCATAGTTATTTTTAAGCGCCTTATTGCTTACCTCAACTTTATCATTCTCTTCCACTTTATCACCTAGAATGGCCTTATGCCCATTGATAATTACAAGTCCCTTTTTTATTAACTCATCTGCGCCGACTCTGGTGGCATAATTATTAAGAGCCAAATATCTATTGATTCTGATTGGGTATGAGATTTTCATGATTATGTTTTAGTTGAAATACATAATATATTCCGGTTAATAATATCAGGCCAAGGACTATGAACAAATAATTAAACGGCAAGAATATAAAAACTAAAGTTGCGATTAGAGGAGCGATAATATAAGCGACAGGATTCATATCTCGGAATACTCCGAGCAAATTGGCATCTTCTTCCTTAATATGAGTGAAGAAATAAATTTCCGATGTTGTTTCTATCAGCGTGGCTCCGGTACGAGTCATGAACAAGACAAGAGCCCATAGGGCAATATCATTGGTTCTTATAAAGAAAATCGAGAATGTTGACGCTGATATTATGAGAAAACCTATCAGCAAAATAATTCTTTTTTTAATGTGATATTTGTCGATTAAAAGCCCGATGGGCAGCCCGAATATGACGAATGGGACAAGCATGATCGTAAATATAATTCCTATTTTATCCCAGCCGAATCCTATATGTTCATACAGATAAATCGGCATATAGACGACCATCCAGGCATAGAAGAATTGCAAGATAAAATTAATAACAGTAATAGAGAGCATGTGCTTGTTAGTTTTTAAGTATCGATACGTTTCAATAAAAGGAGTTTTTTTATAGACCTTGTCGGCAAAATCTCTGACTGAAAAAATCATTCCGATAGCCATGATAACGGTAGCAATAAATGCCACTATATAGATGGCTGTATATCCGCCGTCTTTAGTTATCAAAAGAGCCGTAATGAGCGGGGAGAGCATGTATGCCAAATTTGTAATCATCAGATATAGGCTGTGATTTTTTCCTATTTTCAATGGGTTGCCGAAATGCTCGACGAATATATCAAGGCATAGATATATCAAAGTATTTGTCGTATTGAAAGCTATGAAAGATAATCCTATTATGTACGGATGATGCGAAGTTATAAGTCCGGCAAGAGCCGTCATATTTATCAAAAGAAAAGACAAAATCAGCTTGCGGTTGCCGAAATATTTCAAAATATTTGCGCTTTTCGAAAGCAGTAGCAGCGCGATTATCGCCGATACTGTATACAATAATCCGACATATTTTTCTGAAATAATTTTCGTTAAGAATGTTGAACTGACATATACCGATATGGCTATATGCAATGTAAAAATGAATGACAGCGCGTACATTCTGTTTATTTTGTTTAATTTCATGAATTAAGATTTTTAGACGCTTAATAATACCGGTATGACAAGCGGACGCTTGGCAGTTTTCTGGAAAAGGAATTTTGATATATTGTCTCCCAATGTTGTCTTGATGGAATCAAAATTAATAGGATGCATGCCTGCTGCGCCATCTTCAATTGTTTTCTTTATTATCAATCTAACTTGATGAAGAAGTTCCTGATTTTCTTTCAAATAAATGAATCCTCGTGAAATTATGTCCGGCGATTTGCGCAATTTTCCAGTCGCGGAATCAATCGTGGCGATTAAGACGAACATGCCGTCTTGCGCCAGCATGACTCTGTCGCGGATAACCACATCTTGTTCGTCTCCAATTGAAAACCCGTCTACCATCATCGGCCCTGACGGAGCTTTCTCCTTTCGAAGAATCATTTTTGATCCATTGTCTATTATCTCTATTATGGAGCCATTATCTGGAACAATAATATTTTCCTCCGGCATTCCAAGCGACATGGCAATTTCTTTGTGTTTTACCAGCATTGAATGCCAGCCGTGTATGGGGATGAAAAATTTGGGATGAGTTTTCCTGTGGAGCCATTTAATGTCTTCTTGATCTCCGTGGCCAGTCGCATGAACAGTTGTTTCGCTTGTTCTGTAGCTTATAATTCGCACCCCATGCCTGGTTAAATTATCTTTCAGATGTTGAACGGCAATTTCATTTCCGGGAACAATAGAAGCGGATAATATGATTGTATCTCCCGATTTAATTGTGAATTTCTTATGCGTTTTATTCGCGGCACGATTAAGAGCTGCAAACTCCTCGCCTTGAGCGCCTGTCATCATGACAAGAACTTTATTGGGAGGATATTTATCGGCATCTTCAACAGGGATAAGCGTGCCCTTTTTCGGCTTGAATATTCCAGCTTGTTCGCAGATTTCCATATTTGTTTTTAATGATCTTCCATCAAGCACTACTTTTTTGCCAAGCGATTCTGCTATCTCAACAATTTTCATCAGGCGAGTAATAGATGAAGCGAAAGCTGAAATAATAATGCGGCCAGTTCCTTGCTTTATCAGTTTGCTTAATCCTTCATGCACGCGAATTTCTGGAATAGAAAATCCTTCATTTTCTATATTGGTTGAATCAGTCATAAGTAAAAGAACTTTTTCCTTGTCGAAAAACGCGTACTCCTTCTCTTCTTCCTCCGTGACCTTTCCGTCAATTTGATCAAGCTTGTAGTCCCCGGGAGTCACTATTGATCCGTAAGGCGTCTCAATGACTATGCCCATGGAATCGGGCATTGTGTGCGTTACTCCAAAAAATCTAATGCGAAGATTTCCGGCGTAAATTACAGAATCTTTTTCAACAATATGCGCATTTAGCGCCGGCAGGTGAGGGAATTCTTCCTGTCGTTTTTTCATAACCAATACAGACAGATTTCTGGAATAAAGCGGAGGATTGCCAATGCGGCTCATCACAAGCGGTATTCCGCCAATATGATCAAGATGCCCGTGCGTTACAAGCATCGCTCTTATTTTATCTTTCCGTTCTTCGAGATATGTGGTGTTGGGAATAATATAATCAATACCGGGAGTATCTTCGGTCTTAAATTGCATACCAGCATCGATAACAATAATATCATCACCAATCTCAATGGCAGTCATATTCTTTCCTATTTCTTCAACTCCGCCAAGAGGAATAATTCGAATAACTCCTTTCTCTGGCGGCGGAATTAGGGCTGTTTTTTTCTTATTTACAACGGGAGTATTGCTTGGTGTCGGCGTTTTAATATGGGGACGATGCCCGCCTTTGGAATTTCCATATTGGTAGCTGCCGCGGCTTGTTTTGTTGCCGGTTGTCGAAGTTTTGCCGTGAATGTTTATCCTAGAGCTGTCAATTTTATGAAAAGTCCTAAAACTGCCCGGTTTCCTGTTATGGAAATGATTATTTTTTTGTTTTTGCGATATTGGTGTTATTTCGTTCATAAATTATTTTTGATTCACCCCCTCTGCCTTTGGCATCTCCCCCTTAACAAGGGGGAGGCTGGGTAGGGGTGTGTTATTTGGCGAAGATTTTCCACACATGATCGGTGCTTGCATACCAAGTATAGACCGATACGAAACGATCCGATGGAATAGTCAGCGTGTCGGAAGAGACATGATTAAGATTGCTCGACGTGGCATATAAATATTTGGGCGAATAAATCATCAAGGCCGGCTTATTAATATTAAATTCATTTATCAAATCCATATATTCACTGATGCGTTTTTGATAATCAGGCGTTTTTTGTATTTTTTCCAGTATTCCATCTGCTTTTTTATCGCTATACATGGCAATATTAAGCCCCGGATCCTGTGTTTGCGTTCCATGCCAGAATGAGAATAAATCGGACTCATGATTGACTATCTGTCCGAAGAACAGCGCCTCATAATCCCTTTCCCTGATGAGCTGATTAAGCGGTCCCGTCTCATATATTTTTATATCCACCTCCGCTCCGATTTTCCCCAGCTGTTCTTTAATGAGTTCGGCTGTGTGTTTAAGCTCAGGGCTGTCTCCAGTAGTCAAAGAAAAAGATAATCTCACGCCAGAACCTTTCAACGGCGCCGTTGCCGTTTCAGCGGCAGTTTTTTTGCCGGCCTTATTTGTTTTGGCAACGGCGCCGCCTTTTACGCGAATACCGTCAGCGCCTAAAGTCCAGCCGCCTTTCTCAAGAATATTCTGTGCCTCATCTTGTGCTTGACTATCGTATTTATTATCGGTTTTATCATTAATTATTGTTTCTGGAATCGGATTATAAATTATTGTGCCATATCCATTGAGAACTTGATCTACAATTTCCTGCCTGTCGAGAGCTTTGTCGAAAGCATCAATAACCGCCTTATCGGAAAAAATTTTATTCTTTGAACTATTGAAGAACATCCCGAACATTCTTGGAAGAGTGGCAGTATGGATGGCATAGCCCGCATTCTTTACGCTTTCCGCATTCTCCGGGCTAAGTCCGCTGGCCTGGTCAATGTTATGATCAAGCAGAGCTTTTACGAGGTCTTTTTCATTGGCATAAGAAATTATATTTATATATTTTATATGAGGCGCGCCAAGCGCAAAATTTTTAAAATTTTTTAAATGATATTCATCAGGAATGCCGTCGCTGTTTTTGGATATAGAATCAATCTGATATGGTCCTGTTCCTATCGCCTTTATATTTAAGTTTGAAAGGCCGAATTCCTGAACGCTTACATTCTTCCAAAGATGTTCCGGCAAAATGCCGATAGTCATATTGTCCATGAACGATATATACGGCTGTTTGAGAGTGAAGACAACAGTCCTGTCGTCAATCTTGCTCGCAGTCACGCCTGCCCAGCTCATCTGACGTGGACTTTTTATAAGAGGATCTTGTATTTTTTTAATTGTAAAAATGACATCATCAGCCGTAACTGGCGTGCCGTCTTGAAATCGCGCATTGCCTTTAATAATGAAAGTATAATTGATCTGATCTGCGGAAACTTTATACGATTCCGCTAGATCCGGTATGAATGTGCCATCCGGCATCTTTCTCATAAGTCCGCTGTAGACAAGCGCCGTGAGATCTTTATCCGCATCTGAAAGAGCAAGCACTGGATTTACTATTGTCGGCATGCCGACAATGCCTTCAGTCAAAGATCCTCCATTTGTGGGAATCGTAACCATAAAGGCATTATTAACTCTTGCCAAAATAATAATTACTGAGATTAAGGCCACAACGCTGCTGATTATAAAAATAATCAACTCTTTCCTTGAAAATGCAGCTATTACGCCGCGAACCTCTTCTTTTTTGGGCAAACGAAGCTCTTTTATAAATGATAGAAAATTATGCATAATATGCGCATCAAGCAAATCTTTAGAGATTTATTAATTTAAAACTTTAAACTTAAGTGAATTTTATTTAATCAATATTGCTATAAAAGCCGACACGGCGAAAAGTATGCCAATAACGATTGTCGCGATAAACAGAAATTTATCAAAACCTCGGCGCGTATGATAAAGGCCGCCGCTGTCTCCTCCGCCCAAAACTCCGCCCGCGCCAGCATTTGTCTGCTGCAACAATATTGCAACAACCAAAACGATAGACAGTATTATCTGTATATAAGGCAACATAATAGCAATAATCCTCATACGAATATACTACTATATTGGAAGTAAGAATGCAAATTTTGTGCCAGGGAGAGGACTTGGTCACGAGTATTTTTCTGCTGAAAAATCTCGCGACCCCGCCTCGCGACGCCTCGCTCCGGCTTTCAATTCCTCTAATAAGAGGCACACTCACTTCATTCGTGTGTCTCTATTGTACCAAACTCGCACCTATTTCCAAAACAAAGTGAGGTAATGACTTCGCACGCTCCGCGTGCGTGGTGGCTTGAAACTGCCCTGTACGCTCCACGAAAGCCCCACGCACTGGCGAGTACGCCAGCAACCCCGAAAGAAAAAACACTCCTTGCATTTCTGATTTGGCGGGGGTGAAATTTCTTTTGAAAAAGGAAAGGGTGTTTTTCTTTCGGGGTTCTGCCCTCCAAGTATTCGGGCAGTGCGTGGGGCTTCAATGCGGACGAAGTTTTGGCAAAACTATTTTTTGGGGAAAGGATTTGCCAAAACTTCGGCTCATTTGTTTTTGAATTCGGATGTCGCAAATGGAAAAGGAGGGGTTTGGGGAGGAATTTTCCATTTGCTCCGCTGATTTCTTTTGGCGAATTTCGGGCGGGC
>DATKGV010000008.1:0-136986 GCA_035510575.1 Minisyncoccota bacterium
AAGATGGACGAAGACGAGGATTGAGTTATCTGATGATGTGCCGTCGTATGATTCTAGGGCAATACCGACGGTATCTTCGCCTGGCTTGGCTTTCTTGCCGATTCCAGCTGTAGATGACAGAGAGATGTCATCGCCTTGTGATATTGGACCGTTCTCAAGACCCACTTTGACTGGGACTCTTCCGGATAGGGCTATCGGGACTTTATTTTCATTGGCATAGAGTTCATCGTTATAGCCGCCTAAGAGAGATCCCGGCATGGTTGAGACGATGCCGATGATTCTGTCTGTATTGAGAGCTTTCTTGACGAAGACCGGATTGTCCTTGTCTAGAGAGACGATGTAACCGGCAGAAAGATTGCTGTCCTTGGTTGGATAGTTTTCAGCCATGTCGAAATAACCGACGAGGGATTGCTTGGAAAATACATCCACTGCATAGATATTGCTAAATGGAATAGTCGGAGAACCGATGTCAGAGCCAGTAGTGAATGTGGGTGCAGCGCCAGTGTCGCGGAATAATTTGATGCCTCCATTTGTATCAAAATCACTATATGCTATGCGGACATAGCCGTCAGAGCCGATAGCTATTGAAGAATAATATCCTGAACCACTTCCAGAATCGATAGTGGTTATATTTTTAGTCGTGCAAGCATCATTGGTGCATTGAATTAATTTTAAAATTGAGTTTGTTTGATCAAAATCTACTATGCGGGCATAGCCGTCGGAGCCGAGGGCGAGTGAAGGAAAAGATCCTGCATTACTTCCAGAATCG
The DNA here is from genome assembly GCA_035510575.1 of Minisyncoccota bacterium. Taxonomy (GTDB): domain Bacteria; phylum Patescibacteriota; class Minisyncoccia; order Phycocordibacterales; family UBA9973; genus UBA8515. Next base: position 770 of record DATKGV010000008.1, read on the forward strand.
ATAGTAGTTATATTTTTCGTTGTGCAATCAGCATTAGTGCATTGAGCAAATTTGAGATTTCCATTTGTACCATTATGATACGCTATGCGGGCATAGCCGTCAGAGCCGAGGGCCAGTGAAACACCTTGCCCTATGTATGCACCTATAGAATCCACAGTGGTTATATTCTTTGCACTGCAAGCGCCATTAGTGCATTGAGCGAATTTTATGTTTCCACCACCAAGGGCATCAATATATGCTATGCGAGCAAAACTGTCAGAGCCGAGGGCGAGTGAAGAATTAAACCCCCCAGAATCCACAGTGGCTATATTTTTAGTCGTGCAATCAGCATTGGTGCATTGAGCAAATTTGAGATTTCCATTTGTTGTATCGGCATACGATATGCGGGCATAGCCGTCAGAGCCGAGGGCCAGTGAAGGATTTTGTCCAACATTACCAGCAGAATCAACCGTAGTTATATTTTTAGTCGTGCAATCATCATTGGTACACTGAGCGAATTTGAGGTCTGTATTTGTGACATTAAAATATGCTATGCGGGCATAGCCGTCAGAGCTGAGGGCAATACTAAGAGAGGGATTAGCTGCTACACTTATAGGGGTTATTGATGTTATATTGCTAGTTATACAATCATTATTGGTACATTGAGCAAGTTTAAGACTTTCAGCATCAGAATATGCTATGCGGGCATAACCGTCAGAGCCGAGGGCGAGTGAAGAAGGAGCATTCACATTTCCAGTGGTATTTACAAATGTTATATTGTCACTAACCGTCGATGCTACTGTCGGCAAGATATTACCGCTAATAATTTGTATTCCGCCCATATTAATATTGGTATATGAGGAACCGATTAAGAATTGGTTCGTTGCTGTGTTTATAGCGCTATCGCCTATGGCTATAGAGTTTTGAAATCCCCCAGTACTAGTGCTGTTGCCTATTAATATTGAAGTGCCAGAGACAGTGTTGTCAACTGAATCACTAGCACCGGCATTATTTCCGATGAATATTGAATTGTCAGCGGTAGTGGCATTTTGTCCGGCATCAATTCCGATAAACATAGTATTAGTCGTTGATGCCGTACCCATATCAGCTATGCTTGTTCCCAGCCATGTTTCTGTTCCTGTCGTGCTTGTTGAACCAAGTAATCCGCCTGCAGCAGCCCAGCTTAATCCTCCTGAACCATTATTCGTCAGGACAGTGCTTACTCCGCCTTGAAGAGACGGCATTGTGTAATTCACTCCTCGCATGTTGAATTGAGTGTATGTTTGATCAATTAGAAATTGATTGGTTGCTGTACTGATAGCATTAGTACCAATAGCTATTGAGTTTTGGTATCCATCAGTACTGGTGTTGTTGCCAATTAGAATGGAAGTGCCAGAGACAGTATTATTAATGTTATCATACTCACCTGCAGTATCTCCGATAAATATTGAGTTAGCAGCGTTAGTAGCACCATTGCCGGCGCTAAAGCCAATGAAAGTTGAATCTTCAGCGTTAGTGGCACTCTGACCAGAATTAGCACCAATAAAGTTTGAGTTTTGAGCAACTGTGGCATTCTGACCAGCCGTAGTACCAATAAAGGTCGAGTTAGCGGCAATGGTGGTACTCTGACCTGCACCATAACCAATAAAGGTTGAATAAGCAGCATTAGTTGCGCTTTGACCAGCAGTATCACCGATAAAGGTTGAATAAGCAGCATTAGTTGCGCTTTGACCAGCAGTTAAACCGATAAATATTGAATGGGTGGCACTAGTCGCGTTTTTGCCCGCATTAATTCCAATAAAGACAGTATTAGCATGTGATGCCGTACCCATATCAGCTATGCTTGTTCCCAGCCATGTTTCTGTTCCCAACGCGCTTGTTGAACCGATTAATCCACCTCCGCCCGGAGTCCAGCTTAAATTGCCAGAACCGTCATTAGCTAATACCGTGCCTGCTCCGCCTTGAAGAGACGGCATTGTGTAATTCACTCCTCGCATGTTGAATTGAGTATATGATGAACCGATGAGAAATTGATTTGATGCCGTGTTGGTGGCATTGGCGCCGATGGCAATAGAGTTTTTGTTTCCACCAGTGCTAGTGTAGTCGCCGATTAAGATGGAAGTGCCGGAAACAGTGTTATCAACTGTGTCAGTGAGGCCTGCGTCAGTTCCGATAAATATAGAATGAGCTGCATTAGCGGAATCTTTACCGGCACTATAACCAATAAAATTTGAATAGGCAGCATTAATGGCACCAGTAGTAAGCCCAGAATCACCACCAGCTTTGTAACCTATAAAGTTTGAATAATTAGCATTAGTTCCCTTTTTACCAGCACCAATTCCAATAAACACAGTATTATTGGTCGATGCTGTACCCATATCAGCTACGCTTGTACCTAGCCATGTTTCTGTTGAAACTCCTGGAGTTATAGCGCTTGTTGAACCGATGAGTCCGCTTCCGCCATGAGAAACAAATGGGTCTGCAATTGTTCCCGCTCCTGTGATAGTAACGCCGTCTCCAACTTGATTGCCAGTATTTGTTCCGCTTAAATTCGATAAATGAGTAATATCGGTTCCGGTGATGCTGAAAGCTTGGCTGGCTGTAAATACCGGATCGGTTTCTGAAGTGCTGCCTCCGCCTATTGCCACCCAATTAGTATTTAATATTCCTCCTTGCAATTGATAGTTGGTTGAATTAGCTGTGACATAAACAGTTAAACCTTGATATCTCTGACCTGAAGGCATAGCATCTCTTGCTGCCAGAGTTGCAACAACAGTTCTGGCATCAAGCGGCAGCTGGGAGTTCAGCTGGAAATTCGAGCCGAGCGGAATGCTAGCGAAGACGTAGCTGGCGACGAAAACCACGGCCATGATAATTCCCAAGATTGATGCTTTAGATATTTTTTTAAATATGTTTTTCATTATTAGAATTTAAACGTGTTAGTGAAGTTGGTCTGAGTGGTAACGTTGTTGTATTCATAGACCTTGTAGGTTTGAGGAGTGCCATCAAGTCCGGTGATTGAGACAGTCCGAAGAGTATAGTCGCTGATTGTTTCAAATCCGCTTTGATCGAGGATTGAAGTTAATGCCGGCGAAGTGTCGGGATAGGCCAGATAGAAAACTTGCGAATTCGGAGATGTGACGGTTACAGTATTGGAAGGCGTTTTGATTAACATGGTTAAATTACTGCGAATCTGAGCTCCAGTCAGACCTTGAGCGCCGACTCCATAATAGAAAGGATAGACGAAAGTGTAAGAAACTCCGCTTGAAGTCGTTGTTTGAGTTCCGTCTCCGGCTTTGGCGGTGAAAGTGATTCCATTGCTTGTTACAGGAGTCGTATCGGTATATGTCTCAAGTCCTCCGCCGGCAATAGGCGAGGCCTGCGTATGAATCAAACTTGCGCCTCTCCAAAAGGTGACTGACGTGATATTGTTTGAATGCTTAGTGGTAGTGGCATTTAAAATTACAGTTGCCACATTGTTGCCAAATTCTCTGACTGCTCCATTGGAAGGAGAAGCGGACAAGCTGATTGACGGCGCAATATACGGATACAATAATTTATCAAGCATATTCTGCATGGTCTGGGCAGAGAAAGTGGATCCTGCGGAAATGCCACCGACAGTATTGGGAGTTGGATTTGAATTCGTATAAGTCGCACTGCTACTGAATGTATTCCAATCAGCTGATGTCAAATATCCGTCGGTCGAGGCGGAGGCGGAACCGAGTTTTGTCTTGATTGACGCGGTTGTTTCATCTCCGGTATTCGTGCCGGAAACAGTCGCATCATCGGCAATAGTCAGCATCTTTGATATTATTCCTCCCGAAATGGAGAAGCCTGTGGCATTGGGAGTAAGAATTATTCCGTTTAAAGACACTCCAACGTCCACGATACAATTGGCTTCTCCCGGAACACAAGCCGGATCAAGTGTTGCGCCTGGAGCATATGGCGAGCCGATAGCGAATATTCTGGCATACGCTATTAATAGCAGCAAGAAAAAAGAAACCGAGATAACGCGGGGCCAGTGATTTTTAAATAGATATTTAAAAAATGAAACAGTTTTCATGTTATATCACGCTTGTTAATTATAACATAATATTGATGTTTATTGGCAATCCAATATTACCTGTTCCATGGCATCAGGAGCATGAGCATTTATGCCAAGAGTATCATGCAATCTCTGAGCCAAGAATAAAGATGATTTCGGTTCGCCCATAACAACAAAAACTTTCTTCAGGGTGCTGGCTGTGTCTTTTACGAAACTTACCAGATGATCGGAATCCTTATGTCCGGAATAGCCGTTAATCATGACGACATGGGCTCGAAGAGGTATCTGCTCGCCTTGAATGTGCAGGGTCTTCGCTCCATCTTCAATGGTTCTGCCAAGAGTGCCGATGGATTGATAGCCGATAAGAAGTATCGTATTGTTTGCATCCGGCAGATAATTAATCTCATGATGGATAATGCGTCCGCCGTTGGACATTCCGCTTCCGGCCATAACAATCTTGGGATTAGGGACTTGAAGGATAGCTTTTGATTCTTCGGTTTCCATTGTGCTCTTCAATCCGGGGAAATCAAACAGCTTGTCTCCCGTTTTGATTATCTTCAAAGTTTTCTCATTGAAATACTTTTCATATTTCAGATAAATGACTGTCAACTTGATGGCAAGAGGCGAATCAAGAAACATCGGCATGCGCGGAATGCGATTGTTTTCAACCATTCCATCTATCTCATAAAGCAATTCTTGGGCGCGTTCAAGAGAGAATATCGGTATCATTAAAGTGCCTTTCCGCCTGTAATTGTCCATTATGGTCTCTTCAAGCTTCTTTTTTCTTTCATTGCGGTCTTCATGATTTCTGTCTCCATAAACCGATTCCATAATCAGATAATCGGCGCCGGTAATGACATCGGTATCGGGCAAAAGTGGCGATGGCGAGTTGCCAAGATCGCCAGTGAAAACTATTTTCTTGCCGTTATAGATTACTTCAACCATTCCGGACCCGAGTATATGGCCGGCATTTTTGTATGAAAATTGGAAACCGCCGTCTATATCAAGTTTCTGCCCATACTCTAGAGTATCCCACACATCAAGGGCTTTCTTAATATTTTCGGCAGTATATATTTTATCCAGCCCATGCTCGGTGTCGCGCGATAATATGTGCGCCGTATCGGCAAGCATGACTTCTGTAATCTCTTTCGTCGGTATAGTTGAAACAATTCTGCCCTTAAATCCTTCATCAATCAATTTCGGAATGCGGCCTATATGGTCTATATGCCCGTGAGTAATGAAAAGAATATCTATCGACGAAGCATCATACGGGAATTTATCCCAGTTTGCATCATCGGCTATTTTTTCACCTTGAATCAATCCGCAATCAATCAGGAATTTTTTGCCATTGCCTTCCAGTAAAAAATTGGCGCCGGTCACAGTGCCTGCTCCTGAACAGAAAGTGACTTTCAGTTTCTTGTCATCCGCATTATTTTTCATATTGAGCCATTATACCTTATAACAAGCATTATAAAAAATAAAAAATCCTTCCAATCAAGAAGAATTCCTTATTAGGATTATCTGAGAGATATTACCATAGCATAACGCTAAGTGGGACAAAGGATGGTGCGGATTTGTTAACGTAATAAGTATACAGCCCCGCATCAAAACTCTATATCCCCTATAAAATGTGTTCTAGGTAATACATTTCCGATAACCCTGCCTAAAGTATACTATTGGATAAAAACTCCGCAAGCATTTTTCTAAAACAGCACACATTTTGAGTTGTTTCAAGTTTATTCATCCACGCCGAAACGCTTGTAGTCCAAGATTTTTATTTCTCCGAACCAGTGCTTAATTTCATGTTCAGCTTCTTCGGGGGTTTCGGAGCAATGAACTATGTTCATCACAGCTCGCTTTTCCATATTGGCAAGCGCCGGACTGTCAATGGAAAAGTCCCCGCGAATCGTGCCCATATCGGCTTTATACGGCATCGTATCTCCCGCTATTTTGCGAACCACGTCCACGGCGTGAACGCCTTTGACTATCATTTTCACAAGCGGAGCCGAAGTCATGTAGTCAATAAGCCACTTGCGTATTTCAGGACCGATCTTCGCCGGATCGGCAGTGCCAAAATCTTTCACGGCATCATAGCCATATTTTTCATAGGTAGTCATAGTTTTTTGTCCGAGTCGAGTAACCCATTCTTCATTTTTCGGATAATGGTCATTAACTTTATCAAATGACGGATTAAACATTTCAAGAGCCACAATTTTAAGATCGCGCTGCTCGAAACGCTTGATAACCTCGCCGATAAGCCCTTTGCGGACTCCGTCGGGCTTCAGCATTACGTATGTAACTTCTTCTTTTGGATGCTTCATATTCTATAAAAACTAAAAAATTGTAATGTATGCATACTATCAGATTTCCATTAAAATTCCAAATTAAATATTACTGTCTATATTTTTCCATTATCTCCTCTTCTATCTCGGCGCGGTCGCGGCCGTATTTCAAATATGACAGCTCCTTGATCTTATCAACGATTTCCATAATGCCTTGCGCAGGCGAATATGTTTTTATATTGAACGGCTTGGTCGGCTGGCCGTTTATGAGCATTGATAAATAAGCGTTGTAGTTTTCAATTTTCATAATATCGGCTGCCGTAAAGACCGGCTTGAATTTGCTTTCAAGGAATTGCGCATCATCGGCTCCAACTCGGAAAACCGCCATTGATCCAACGTTGCCGAAGACCGCATCTTTTATATTTTCTTCGAGCTGAGCTATGTATTGATGCGCCACAGTCAGCGACAGGCGATATTTGCGGGCTTCAGAAAGTATGGATTCAATTGAATCAGTTGTTACGTTCTGGAATTCATCTATATAAAGATAAAAGTCCTCCATTTTTTTGCCGTACATATCCACGCGCGAAAGCGCCGCCATCTGTATTTTGCCGACAATCAGAAGCCCGATCAGATTGGCGTTAATATCACCCAGGCGCCCTTTTGAAAGATTAACTAAGAGGATTTTCTTGCTATCCATGATGTCTCGGAAATTAAAGACCGATTTTTCCTGAAGAACGACCGGGCGCATAATGTCATTTGAAATAAAATTATCAAATTTGGAAGTTATATACGGCACGAAGTTAGCCAAGCTTTGTTCGCCTGTTGTTTGCTCGGCATTTTTCCAGAATTGAGTAATAATAGGATTCTTGCAATGCGACAGCTTCATGTCTCGAAAGGCCTTGTCTGAAAGAACGCGCCCGATTTCAAGCAACGTTGAACCGCTCTCGGGATGTTCCATCACAAGAAAGGCCGAGTTCTTGAAATATTGCTCGAACATCGGGCCGCCGGAGGTTTTCATATCAAAAAGCTTGTTGAAAATGCTCATCAGTTCGTTCACTACGAATGTCTTCTGCTCAGGATATTTAGGATCATACTCAAGCATGTTCAAGCCCATCGGCCGCGGAGTGTATGCCGGATCAAAATAAATAACGTCATCAATTCTTTCCTTCGGTATATAGCTTAAGATATCCTGAATATCGGTTCCATGAGGATCGATATAGCATACTCCATGCCCCATTTCTATGTCCTGGGCAATCATATTCTTCATAATAGTTGTCTTGCCAGTACCCGTCTGTCCGATAACATATAAGTGGCGCATGCGATCTTCCGGGGCAAAATGCACTTCCGTATCTTTGCCTCTGTAACTATTAACGCCTAGAACAACGCCCTTGTTTCCCATTTCAATCGGCGCCGGCGCAATACCGGCTCTGGCTTGTTTGAGCTGAGGCGATGACGCTATACCGTAAGGAAAATGGAAAATTGTCGCCAGTTCTTTCAAGTTTAGCGGCATTCCGTATTTATTGGAAAATGTTCTATAAGAAAAATCGTGGACCAAATCATTCAGCTCGCCTCCCTCCAAGTTATGAAAATTAAATCCGTTGCGGTCAGCTTCGGTAAACTGGTTGAACGATGATTCAATGTCGGCAAGAATCTGCTTGGCGCGCGAGCTCGTTTCAGCTGAAGCGATTATGCGGATATTCGCTCCCATAATAGTGCTCTTTAATTTCTCTGTAATATTTTCCACCGCTTTGTCATTGACTTTTTTCTCTTTGTTTTTTGAAGGGCCGAATATCATTTCCTTGGCAATAGAGCCGAAGCCCTTGGCGAATTGGCGAGTCATGTTTCCTGCAGTCCGAACCGACATGCCTTCTTTGACATCAGAGAGAACTATGTGGAATTTTTTGATGATTTCATCATCTTCCGGGCATATTATGAATTGAATAGAAGCTCCTTCGCCTGATTTTTTCAGCTTGGTAAAAACATTCAATATAATATTAAGCGGATCATGATCAAGCGCATCATAGAGCTTTATCGGATAAACTTCATGATGAGCAAGCGTAGCATATGAGCCGGCCACAGCCCCGCCTTCAGTAAAAATATTATAGTCATCCGGAACTTCCACGACTTTAGCGTTCGGATGCACGCCAAGAAGCTGTTTCTCGAACAAGTCGGCTTTGTGCGCCGGCACTGCGGCATAGAATATGAATTCGTCGCTATTTTCAGATAAAGCTATCTCAAGAGCAAAATGATTGCGGCTGTAATTTTCCCGCCCTTCGCCCACGGAATGCATGCCGGCATAGAATTGCTCCATCGCTCCCAATAATTCTTTCAACCCTTTTTTGTTATTTTCATCAGTTGTCGGATCAGGAAGCGTAATTTCAAATAATTTCATATCAAGGGACTTGAAAAGAGGCGTACCTTCCTTAAGCCCCGGAATCTTATGAGTGCTTGATAAATATTGGACCAAGAAACGATGGAAATCGTCGTCCAAATGCGGATTATTCATTTTTCTGACTATTGATAAAGTGCTTGAGATTCCTTTATCAAGCAGAAGTCCTAGCATTTCTTCCATTTTCCTGTCATGAGCTTCAGGATGAAGGCGCAAAATCAGCTTCTCGGCTTCATCTATCGGTATGAGATTTTTATCATACATTACCTCTTCGGGTTCATACTCCTTGTATTCTTGAATTACATTACTCGCCAGCTCTTCGTGACTTACTTCCTGCCCTTCTTGCTTAAGAGCTTCCTCTCGTTCTCTTATATGTGCGCGCAAAAACTCCAGCTCTTCCTGCGGGCTTTTGAATTTCGGCGCATTGTTTAAACTAAAATTCTCCATTGAGAATATTATATCACATAATAAAAAGCAAAATATCTAAAAAAGAGGCTTGCGAGCGCGTCGGTGAGAATAAAAGCAATATAATTAAAAATGGGCTTATGAGCTCGACGGAGCGAATAGTGAGCAAATTTTCAGCAGAAAATTTGTGTGCCATTTTTAAGTATATTGCTTTTTGAATTTATATTTCAGTCAAAATTTCCGCTTCACCTTCTGTTATAAGTATCGTATGTTCAAAATGCGCGGAGCGCGAGCCATCGGCTGTCTTAACCGTATAGCCGTCATCCGAGCTTATGATATCCGCCTTGCCGATATTTATCATCGGTTCAATGGCTATGACCATTCCAGGAATTAATTTCTGCCCATGCCCAGCTTTGCCATAATTTGGAACATAAGGATCTTCATGAATTTTTATGCCAACTCCATGTCCGGCAAGTTCGCGAACTATGCCATATCTTTTATTTATAAATTGTTCAATGGCATGGCCAACATCTCCAACAGTATTTCCACCACGCGCCATATCTATACCAACCATTAATGCTTCTTTAGTGTCATACATAAGCTTCTCTGATTTTTTATCAGTTTTTCCGACCGGCACAGTCACGGCATGATCAGTAAATAGTCCTTTATGCTTGATCCCAAGATCAAGCGAAACAATATCGCCAGCTTTCAAAATTTTATTTCTGCTTGGAATTCCATGAACAACTTCGTTATTTACCGAAATACAAATTGAAGCAGGAAATGCGCGTGATACGCCGTCCGGCTTATAATTCAAAAATGCCGGTTCATCTTCAAGTTCTTTTATTAAATCATAAGCATACTTATCAAGTTCAAATGTTGAAATCCCCGGCGCAACTTTTTTTGCAACCTTCGCCAAAACAGCCGCCAAGCGCTTTCCACCTTCTCTTATAATATTTATTTGTTCTTTTGTTTTTATAATAACTGACATATTTTTATACTAACCAAATAAGCCCCACTTTGCAAACCTAATAAACTTCTTGTTGATAACATTTTTCACAGTAAACAATTTCGGGTCTATCTGGTGCATAGCTTGTCTCAAATTCAACTTGGCATTTTCCTTCATGATTAGGATGCTTTTTATCGCACATACATTGCCTTTGCCAAAGTTTAGATGGTCCACGAAGTTTGAATCTATTTTCTAAACGACAAAAGAAACAATGCCTTGGTATTGGAATTTTCCATTTTTTATAAAAATTTAATTCTTCATTTACTATTTTGTAATTTCTTTTGCAAATTAAACATTCAAGAATTTCATCTGTAATTGAATCTGATATATCGTTAATATTATCTGAGACTTCAAAAAGAGTAGTTTTTCCTCTTGTTTGTTGAATATTATTCTGCCAACGAAACCCTTTTCTTAAAACATTTTCTTTTGAAAGTGGAAAGTAAAGCATCGCCATTGATTCATTATAAGCAAAAGAAGACATAGACATTGGGAAAAATTCTCCCCATTCCCCTGTTTTTTTCATATACTCTATAATTTTATTTTTAAGTTCAAAATATTCATCTTTTGTATATTCTTTATTAAAGATAGAATATTTACAATGCTTTAATCCCACACAACCAAAACATTCCTGACATGACATACAAAAGTCAGAATAAAGAACATCCAAACTTTTCCAAACATAATTAACAAATAATGCTCGGGTTGAATGATCTGGAGTTATTCCTTCATAGCATTGTTCGAGTTCCCCGCCAACCGATAAATCATAGCTGTCTTTTTGGGTATCTCCATTTTCAATATATCTGCTATTTTCAAGTCTTCTAGTGTGAAAAGCATCTTTAGAATTTTTACTATTTGCCAAATTATTTCCAGTGCAATTTAAACAATTATTGAAATTGGCATATTTTCTAGGCTGTTTTATAATAAATTCATTAAATTGTTTTTTAGCTTTTTCTACACCAGTCCAACTATCAAGCGAATAGTTAGCTATTATTTTTTCATATTCTTCTTTTACATATTGTTTATTTAAAATATTAAATTTTTTATTTCGAAGTCCTACACACATAAAACAGTTACTGCATCCTCGGCAATCGTAACAAAAAATACAATTCACCAGTGTATTTGAATCTTGAATATATTTTGAACCAAAACAATCCTGACTATACAGAGCTTCATAAAGACCTTCGCTTTTACTCATAATTCCCATACTATCCACAATATCTTTCGCATCAACTCCATATGCAAAATACATGCAATTTTCAATTTTCCAAGAAACTATTGTCATATAACAATCTTTACTGTAAACAACATCTTGAGTATATTCACAATTAGTACTGCCAATAGTATTATCATTTACTAATGCCAAAGTAGGAATTTTCATGCGAAATTCATTAAATTGTTCAAAGAATGGTTTAGAAAAATCAAAACTCTGAGCGTATTTCTTTGGATCCCATATATCACCCCACCAACATTTATTGCAATAAATTATTTGTGGATTATCTGGAGAATAAATTGAAATTATATTTCTTTTGCATAAATCGCAAGTACGATTATAAAAAATAAATTCATTTCGCCATGAAAGTCTTCTTTGGCTTCTGCATTCTGGGCACCAAGTAGGTGCTGGAACCTTTATTTTCTCATAAAAAGAAAAGTCGTCTGGCTCAATTATAAAGTCTTTTTTGCAATTCTGGCAATTCCTAGTTTCCATAACACCATTATATCAAAGTATAAATAAAATACCTTATAATCACTTTGAACGATCGTCTAATTAGGTTATAATAAGAAATATGAATATTATACAAGAAACACTGCATACTATTAGTAATTATCCTGGCGGATACAGGATGATTTATGACTTAATATATAAAGAAAGGAATAAACCAAAGAATAATGGGCAAGTACTTAGAAATACATTATCAAAAATGAAAAAACGTGGATTACTTTCTAATGAAAAAGGTGTTTGGAAAATCACACCAGAAGGAAAGATTTTCTTAAAAAATGAGAATGTATCATTGATTAAATTTTCAGATTCAAAAAATAAAAACAATAAACTTCCCAAAACAACGATGGTAGTTTTTGATATTCCTGAAAAGAAAAGGCTTTACCGTAACTGGCTTCGCAATGAACTTGTTGGCTTTGGATTTACACTTATTCAAAAAAGTGTATGGTTTGGTCCAGCACTTCCAAAAGAATTTATATCTTATCTATCGGATCGTAAAATATTGGAATATGTAAGATTCTTTAAAGTTACAGAGAATGATCTAATTTAAATTTATTAAATATGTTTATAACTTGTATAGACGATCGTCTGATTTGGTTATAAGTTATAATTATGATTTATATAAAGTATATTAAGAAAAATTTTATTTTATCACAGTCCCTATAAATTCCTTATTGTCAATATAGTTCTTGAGATTTTCCATGTTTCTGCCGTTTACAATGACAACTTCAAGAGAAAGCGACTCGGCTTTCTCGGCTGCAATCGGGTCAAAAGGCGAACTTAATCCCGGATTCCATTCTTTGGGCAGCAGAGCGCGGAAATCTTTCCACGAACTTTCTTTTATCATTTTCGCGTCTGGATATATTTTGGGATCCTTGTCATAAGCATGATCAATGTTTGAAAGATTTATTATTCTTTTGACATTAAGCTGTTCGGCAATGACAACAGCGTCATAATCGCTGCTCCATCCCGGCTTCCATCCGGCGCCGATCATAATCGGCCTATCGGTCTCAGGAACTATGTTTGGGTCTATAATAATATCTGAATGCGCAAGAGAACCGAATATCAGGCGCATAAATTCCGCATTCAGGCGAGTCGCATAAATGCCGAGCCAATCAAGGGAACTGGAAGAAGATTCTGAAACGTCGCTGAGCGCTTTTTGATAGCGCCTGCAGGTCTTGCCGCCGCCGGTAATAATAACAAAGTGATACCCTTTATTCACATATTCTTTAATAGTCGAAACAAAAGATTTTAAAAAATCAGCATCTATCTGGTCTGGAACTATGAGCGAACCGCCGAGAGATATGACAATGTGTTCTTTTTTGTCCATATTATATCCCGAGCTTTGAAATTAATTCTTTATAGACATCCGGAATAGATTGTTCGCCGTTGATTGTGTAAATTGTGTAGCCATCTTTTCCTTTGAAATAATTCATAGATGGAATCACATTTTTTACATATTCGTCAAAGCGATTAGCGATGCCTTCATCTGTGTCATCAGTTCTGCCGCGCAATTTCATGCGCCTGACAGCTTCTTCTTTGCTTAATTCTATGTATATGACTTTTACATCTCCGCGATTATAAAATTTCATCGCTTTTTCAAAAGCTTCTGATTGCGGAATCGTACGGGGAAAACCGTCGGCAATAAGCGAGGTATTTTCTTTAAGATTCGTGGTTAGAATATTTGTAAACAAGCTTATAGTAAGGAAGTCCGGCTGCAAATATCCTTTTTCAAGAATATCTTTGATAATCGTGGAAGTGTAGCTTCCGCTTTCAATAATTTTCCTATATTCCGCCCCTACTGAGGTGCATAAGACATCATCTGAAAGATTTTTCTCTTTCAAATATTTTTGCAAAAGCTCCGCTTGCGTTCCCTTGCCGGAACCGACAATGCCAAAAAATATAAATGTGTATGGCTTCATGTTTTTATTATATCCTGTAGTGAAATTTTTAATAAAATTCTACTACAGGATTATATGCTAATATTCTCGCATTGAAAGCTGGGCTTCAACTTTTTTGATCAAATCAAGCACGACTGAAACGACAATCAAAAGCGCCGTACCGCCGATAGCGAAAGACGTTATGCCGGTAATCGAGCGCATTAAGAGAGGAAATACGGCAATCAATCCCAAAAATACCGCGCCCATCATGGTAATGCGATTGAGAATTTTTAAAATATATTCCTTTGTGGCAGGACCGGGCCTGATGCCGGGAATGAATGCGCCATTTTTCTGAAGATTTGTGGAAATCTGTTCTGGATCAAAGGTTACCGCCGTATAGAAATATGTGAACAGGAATACGAAGATGAAATAAGCCAAAGAATAAAGCCACGTATTGGCGACAAACCAAAGGAGTCCGTGCGAGATGCTCTGCAATGCATGATTGCTCATGCCTGCCAGAAAGTTGCCGGCAAGCTGGGGGAAAAGCAATATTGAAAGAGCGAAAATTATAGGTATGACTCCGGCTTGATTCACGCGCAACGGCAAATATGTCTGGGTGCCCCCTGCGACGTGATCACCTCTGACTTGTTTCGCATAGGTAACCGGTATCGGCCGCTCGGCCTCGGTAACTATCACTACCGCCGCAACAATAAGAAATCCAATGGCTAGGAACAAGATATACAAAGGCAAGCTGGCAGTGTTATAAGTGAAGATGAACTGGGAAACTTCAGTCGGAATATTCGCGACGATGCCGGCAAATATTATCAGGGAGACGCCGTTACCGATGCCGAATTCGGAAATCAATTCGCCTATCCACATAAGAAGCATTGAACCGGCAACAACGACAGACAAGCTGGAAACCATGTTAAAGAGAGAAAGATTGCCGACAATGCCTTGACGTTTCAAGAGAATAATAAGTCCTAATCCCTGAATTATGGCAAGAGGAACAGTGATGATACGGCTGTAATTATTGAATTTCTTGCGCCCGATTTCTCCGTCTTCCTGATACATCGCTTTCAACTTGGGCGACATGATGGTCAGAAGCTGCATTATTATCGAAGAAGTTATATATGGGCCGACGCCAAGCATCAGAATGGAGAGATGCGATAATCCGCCGCCGGAAAACATATTTAACACTCCGAGAAACTGGTTATTGTTTATGAAGGTCTCTAGCTTTGCCGAATCAATGCCTGGAATAGGTATTATCGCAAGCAGCCTAAAAACGATGAGCGCTCCAAGAACGAACAAAATGCGGGATCTTATCGCCTTGTCGGTAAATATCATTTTTATTTTGTCTAAGACAGTTTCCATATGAATTATTTGATGCTGCCGCCGGCTTTTTCTATTTTTGCGCGGGCGGATTTTGAAACGGCGCAATCAACAACCGAAACTTTGACCTTTAATTCGCCATCGCCTAAAATTTTAACTTTCGGAATGGCTCCGTTTATTTTTCTGATAAGATTTTTTTCAAAAAGTGCCGCTCCATTTATTATTGATCCGGCTGGAAATGCGTTAAGAGCTTCCACGTTAACCGGCGAAAATTTATCAGTTATCGATTTAAACTTATAACCGCGAAGCTTCGGGATCTTCTTTATTATATCGCGAATCTGCGGGCGGCGCTTGTTGCCGGCGCGGGCTGTCTGGCCTTTGCCTCCGCGACCCGAGGTCTTGCCGCGCTTGCCGCCGCGGCCGACGAGGCGCGATTTCTTATTCGGATGTTCTCTTTTTAATGTATGTAATTGCATATGATTATTTGTTTTAAATTTCTTCCGCTTCCGTCACTATTGGAATATCTTCAACTATGACCGGCTCGATTATTTTGGGAACGGCTGACTTGGCGCGAATTTCCAAAAGAGCCTTATATGTGACGCGGGCATTATTCAACTTATTCTTGCTGCCGGAATGAAGCTTGGCCGTCACATTTTTGAGCCCGGCGAGAGCAAGCATATCTCGCACAGTGCTTCCCGCAACCAATCCTTTGCCTCGATTAGGCATCATTGCCAGCTTGGAACTTGAGAACTTTGCAGAAACTTCATGAGGAATGGACATTTCTTTAGTTGTTTTGATTTTAAACATATTCTTTTTTGCCTGGCGAAGCGCTTTGGCTATGGCTATGGCCGTATCACCTCCCTTGCCCGTGCCCAAACCGACTGAACCTTTCTTGTCGCCTATCGCGATAGCAACTGCAAACGTCATGCGCCTGCCTCCGGCAACCACGCGGGTAACTCGGCGGATGGAAATCATTTTCTGGTCAAACTCCGGCTTTGGGCGCTCAAACATCGCTCTCGGCTTGCGATCACTGCCACTTTTGCCGCCATGAGCAGATCTGGCATTCTTAATATTATTCGTATGTTGTTTTTGTTTTGATGTGTCCATATTTTTATATTAAAATTCTAAACCTGAAGCGCGCGCGGAATCGGCCAGCGCTTTGATCCGGCCGGTATATTTGAATCCATTGCGGTCAAAAACTACCGATTTTATTCCTTTATCTTTTGCCGACTTTGCGACAAGAGCGCCGACAGATACTGAGCGTTCCGTTTTTGTGCCTTTTTTTATGCTCATATCGGAAGCTGAAACAATTGTCTTGCCTGTCTCATCATTTATAATTTGGACATAGATAAATTTATTGGAACGAAAAACTGAAAGGCGAGGACGGCTTTCATTTCCGAATATCTTTGTTCGAATCTTTTTCTTCAAGCGTATTCTTTTTTCTGATTTCTTATTCATAATATTTTGTATTTTCTAGTCACTAGAAACTATAACCTAATTTATGCAGCTTTCTTGCCCTGCTTGCGGCGTACAATTTCGTTATTGTAATGGAATCCTTTACCCTTGTACGGCTCCGGCTTCTTCATAGATCTTAGCGAGGCGGTAAACTGGCCGACTAATTCTTTATCAATGCCGGTGACTGTTATATTATTCTTGTCAGCTGTTATTTTAATCCCTTCCGGAATTTTAACCTTAACCGGATGAGAAAATCCCAAGGCAAGATTTAAAAATTGCCCGGCAACTTCCGATTTAAAGCCGATGCCTTCAAGAACAAGCCCTTTAGTGTAACCTTTGTTTACGCCATCTATCATATTCTTGACATGGGAAGCATAAGCGCCCCAGAGCGCATTAACTGTGCGATCACCTGTTCTATTCGGAGTAAAAGTAATTTCATTGCCATTGATATGAATAGTGACATCACCTGGGAAATCGCGAGTGAGCGCGCCTTTAGGTCCTTTCACTGTGAAAACAGTTCCAGAGAGTTTAACTTCGGTGCCGTTTGGAATTATTATTTTTTGTTTACCTATGCGTGACATATAATTACCAAACTTTAAATAATACTTCTCCTCCGACCATTTCACGGCGTGCTTCCCTGTCAGTCAAAATTCCTTTCGGTGTAGTCAGAACCATTAAGCCGAATCCGTTGCGGGTTGATTTTATATCCTTGACTCCCTTGTAAATACGCCGAGATGATTTTGAAACGCGCTCTACTCCGCTTACTTTCGGCTGGCCATCAACATACATCAACTCAAGTTCAATAACAGGCAAGCCCTTTCTTATTTTCTTAACAACGGATTTTAGAAAACCTTCTTTAACGAGGCATTCGGCAATAGAATATTTAATTTTTGAAAATGGCACAATAACGGACTCTCGTTCTGCGAGATTGCCATTTTTTATCATATTCATCATGTTTGCGATTTGATCCATATAAATATTTTACCAACTTGATTTTCTAACACCGGGAAGCATTCCTTCATTTGCCATTTCACGAAAGCATATTCGGCAAAGACCGAAATCCCTCATGTAAGCATGGGCGCGTCCGCAGCGAAAACACCGATTTGTTTCTCGCGTGCTAAATTTGCTTTTCTTTAAATGTCTGACTATAACTGATTTTTTGGCCATAGATAAAATGCTTTTATTGATAAGGCGATATCATGTGTTATTTCTTCTTGGCCTTCCCTAAAACGATTACGTTCGGGCAAAGAAGGAGAAACACAGATCAGCTCAATATCAAACTCCCCCTATACTAGCAGAAGAGGTATTTAATGTCAATAAAAAGCCTTATTTTTTAAACGGCAGGCCGATGAGTTCAAAGAAATCTGTGGCTTCTTTTTTGGTTTTGGCTGTTGTGACTATGGTAACAGCCAGGCCGAAAACGTCTTTCAATTCTTCATCGCCCGTTTCAGGGAAAATAGTATGCTCTTTGATGCTTAAAGTCAGATTGCCGATATTATCCACAACTTTGCGGTCAATGCCGCGGAAGTCCTTTGTGCGGGGAATTGCCACATTTATAAGCTTGTCCAAAAATCCGTACATGCGCGCTCCGCGAAGAGTAACAAGCACGCCGATAGGATCGCCGATGCGGGTCTTGAATCCGGCAATAGATTTCTTGGCGCTGCGAGTAGCCGGTTTTTGTCCGGTAATTTTAGCCAAGCGGTCCATAACCAAATCATTGCGATTTTTATCGCGCTTGATGCCGCTGCCCGTGCCTGATGCCGCCACTATTTTTACAAGGTGAGGCGCAGCCATGGCATTTTTATATCCATGTTCGGCCTTAAGCTTGCTGAATGCTTTCTTTTCTTTTTGTTTGACTGTTTCCATAATATTTAAAATAAATTATTCATGTTTTGCCACATTTGATGCGTCAATAGGCATTGCTATATCCAATATCTGGCTTCTGTCCCCTTTTTTATTGGACTTATGCGTTTTCTTTTTAAGATTAACGCCTTCAACGACGACTTGGTTGGAAGCAGGAATAGCCCTCAAGATCTTGCCCTTCTTGCCTTTGTTGCTTCCGGTGATAACTATTACATTGTCTCCTTTTTTGATTTTCATAATTTTTTGTGCCATAGGTCAGACCTAGGGACTTTCTTTTTTAAAATTTTGCCCCTAGGTCTGACCTATGGACCCTTTATATAACTTCCTGCGCAAGCGAAATAATCTTCTGATAACCCTTCTCCCCGATTTCTCGAGGAATAGGCCCGAACACGCGGCCGCCTTTCGGATCAAGCTTATCTTTTTCCAAAATCACGACAGCATTATCGTCAAAGCGTATGTATGATCCGTCTTTTCTTCTGTACGCTTTGACTGTGCGCACCACGACGGCTTCTTGCACATCTTTTTTCTTCACCATCTTTCTGGGTTCGGCGATTTTAACGGAAATTATAACCTTGTCGCCGATTGCGGCATAGCGCTTTTTTGACGAACCAAGCACTTTGAAAACTCTTCCAATCTTGCCCCCGGTATTATCAGCTATATTTACTATTGTTGCATCTTGAATCATATTATTATTCTACTTGTCCGCCTCTGGCGTGACTATTTTAAATTTTTTATCTTTTGAAATGGGGCGGGTCTCAACTATTTCCACAAGATCGCCTATTTTCTTGCTGTTATTTTCATCATGAGCTTTATAGTTCTTTGATTTCTTGATGCGCTTGCCGTATTTGGCATGCTCAACAAAGCGAGTAACTTTCACAACGATTGTCTTATCCATCTTGTCGGAAACGACTATTCCTTTCAAAACTTTATTTAATTTTTTATTTTTTGTTTCCATGATTTTTATTTTTATCTGGCTACTACGCGCGTATTAACCGGCAATTTAGTGCCTGCTTTGCGAAGAGATTCTTTCGCCAGCGCTTCTGGCACTCCGTCGACTTCAAATATAATTCGTCCGGGCCGCACATCCAAACAGTAGCCCTGAGGATCGCCTTTGCCTTTTCCCATTCCCACTTCTGCCGGCTTGGCAGTAAACGGCCGATCTGGAAATACGCGAATCCACATGCGGCCGGTCTTGCCGAGAGTTCTTGACGTGACTTTGCGGGCTGATTCCAGCTGATTCGAGCGAATGCGTCCGCCCGTGACGGCTTTGAGTCCGAAAGAGCCGAAAGCGACAGTTATGCCACGAGTGTCGGGAGTGACTTTGGTCATATCAGTTCGGCCTGTCTGCCACTTTCTATATTTTACTTTTTTGGGTAATAGCATAAAAATAATTATTTCTTAATATCGTTAAAAACTTCTCCGCGATAAATCCAGACCTTGATGCCGATATCTCCATAGCTCATATGAGCTTTCTCGCGGGCAAAATCAACATCGGCTCTGAATGTCTGAAGAGGAATGGAACCGCGCTTAATTTGCTCGCTGCGGGCGATTTCAGCTCCGCCAAGGCGTCCGCCAAGATAAATGCGCGCGCCTTTCACTCCGCGGGCCGCCATAATTTTCTCGATGGCTTGCTTGATAACTCGGCGATACGGCAAGCGCTTCTCAAGGCCTTCGGCAATCAGGCACCCCATTATTGAAGCATCGGCATCCGGATTTGGAACTTCAACAATATCAAGCTTGAAATCTTCAGGGATGGCGATATTATTTCTGTTCATGACAGAAATCAAATCGCTTTTGAGCTTAGTTGCGCCTTCGCCGGAACGACCGATAATCATGCCCGGGCGCGATGTGTGCACAATTACTTTTGTAACTTTGACATTGCGCTCTATTTCAATGCGGGAAACATAAAAGCCCCTGAGTTTCTTGGCTAAGAACTCGCGAATAATAACGTCGCTCTTTAACAAGTCCTTATATTTTTTGTCGGCAAACCAGCGCGATTTCCAGTCGCGGAGAGTCACTAACCTATGTGAATATGGATGGACAACTTTTGACATAATTATTTCTTTGATTTATTTATCTTTTTAACTTGCCTTGCCTTATTATCAGCAGGTTTTTCGGAAAGCGTCAGAAGAACATGACTTGTGCGCCTGTTGATGCGGGACGCACTGCCTCGTGCGCGTGGCATGCTGCGCTTCATGACAATGCCGTTATTAACCGTAATATTTGAAATTACAAGATTTTTATCTTCTATTCCGGCTTGCTTGGCATTGGAAATAGCGGAGGCAAGCAAGTTCTTTATGGGAAGCGAGGCTCTTTTAGGAAGATTATCCAGCAAAACAAAAGCGTCGGCAACCCTTTTGCCTTTTATTAAGCTCGCTACAAGATTAACCTTGCGGGGAGACTGTCTGTAGTTTTTCAACGATGCCTTCATAATTAAATTTATTTCTTTGCGGTTTCAACGGCTTCCTTGGCTGATTTTGATGCTGATATTTCCGCTTCTTTTTTCTTTTCTTCAAGTTCTTTCTGCATTTTTCCGCCGTGTCTGACGAATTTGCGCGTCAGAGAGAATTCGCCAAGCCGATGCCCTACCATATCTTCGCTTATCAAGACCTCTATGTGCTGTTTGCCATTATGAATGCCGAACATAAAACCAACCATTTCCGGAGAAATGACGCATGCTCGCGACCATGTCTTGATCACGCCTGTTTCAATCGGCTTCTTGCCGGCAATCTTTTTCAACAGCCGTTCATCAACGTATGGGCCTTTTTTGAGCGATCTTGTCATAATATAATATAAATAAGCTCACAAAGAGCTCGCAGGATCATACTAGCAAATCTGAAAATAAAGTCAATCTTTTGGGTTTATATGAGAAATGCCCTGCTCTCACTGGAACACAGGGCATTAAAATTGCTCGAATCTTTAGCATTATGGGCAATTGAAAACTATTCTCTTCTAACTTAAGTGTTACAGGACTCACCTTTTAACACCGTCGGAATGTGCAATCTCAACGACTATCTTATATTAAAATAATAATTTGTCAACAACTAAAATTCAATTCATCAGCGCCAAAATTTTCGGCAAGAAGATAATTAATCCAACAATTATGGATATAAAAACTGTTAAAAGAACTGCGCCGGCAGCGACATCTTTCGTGTCGCGGGCATACGGATGATATGTTGGACTTGTCAGGTCTATGTCTATTTCAATGGCAGAGTTTATAGTTTCAGCCAGAATCACAAGACCTATTGTCAGTATAATCAATATCCATTCAATGCTTGAGATGCGCAAAATAAAACCTAAATATACGGCAAGACCTGCAAAAAACAAATGCCCCCAAGCATTATGACTGCTTTTTAGGAAAATACCAATGCCTCTGACGGCATTATTCGAGCTTCTGATGCGGGATATTATTGAGAATTTCTTTTTTTCTGAAAGCCTTTGATACATGGTTGTATTATACACCTAAAAAATAAATTTCCTGACATAATGGCCAGGAAATTTCATAAATTATTATTATGCCCATCCGTATGGTGCTCCACGTTTTCTGGCACTAAGCATCGCTAGACGTTCATCTTCTTTTTGTTTTCTTTCTCTGGCAAAAATCGGATTTTGAGCTCTATTATAAGCATATGCTACTTTTTTGGTTTTGGATCTTTTTATGACCTCTTGAGTTTGATTACATTTGAAACGACCTCTTGAAAGAGGTTTAAAAGTTGATGGTTTCATATTTTAATGTATTAAGAATTTTAATTGATATTACATTTATGAGAATCAAAAGTCAATTAAAAATACCCCGAAGGGTATTTTTGAAAATTATTTTAGATTTTTCGATTTGCCAACTTTGCGTCTTGAGACAACCCACATATTTGAATATTTCTTAGGCGTGCGGGTCTTCTGCCCTTTGCCGGATGGCTTGCCCCAGATGGTTTTGGCTCGGCGCAATCCTCGCCCTTGCCTGCCTTCGCCGCCGCCATACGGATGATCAACAGGGTTCATGACTGAACCGCGAACACGGGGACGAATTCCTTTCCAGCGCGATCTTCCCGCCTTTCCGAAATTTTGAAGCTTAAATTCTTCGTTTGAAACCTCGCCGATGCAAGCATAGCAATTCTCCGAAACCTTGCGGATTTCCGTTGATGGCATTTTAATATTTGTGTAGCCCAAGTCATTCGCGACTACTTGGCCGAAAGTGCCGGCAGAACGCGCAAGCTTGCCTCCATTGCCCGGCTTTATTTCTACGTTATAGACGAAAGTTCCGACAGGTATAAGTTTAAGCGGCAAGCGATTAGCAGTCGTCAAAGGAGCTTTTTCTCCCACAATGAAAGTATCGCCGACTTTTACTGATTTAGGAATGATGACATAACGCTTCTCACCGTCGGCATAGATAGCTAGTCCGATGAAAGCATTGCGGTTCGGATCATATTCAATGGAAGAAATTTTGGCGAGAATATCGCGCTTGTCATACATGAAGTCGATATCGCGATATAGGCGCTTGTGTCCGCCTCCGCGATGCCGCATGGTTATGCGCCCTTGGTTATTCCTTCCGTAAGACCGCTTGAAACCGCCAGTCAAAGATTTCGTAGGTTTACTTTTAGAAAGTACGTTACGATAATTAACTGTTGTTTGATTGCGTCTTGAAGGCGATGTTGGCTTATATGTTTTCATAATTATTATACAAATGCTATCTTGTCTCCCTTTTTCAAATATACGACCGCTTTTTTGCCTCCTTGTTTTACGCCAATAACTCCGCGGCGGACAACAACTTTTTCTTTAACTTGCATGATTCTCACTTTTATCGGAGACACGTTATAAACCATTTTGACAGCTTTCTTGATCTCATTTTTGGTCGCATTATTCACGACATTGAAAGTGTACGCTCCTTTGTCGGCAAAAATCGCCGACTTTTCCGTAATTCGCGGACCAATGATAAGCGGATGGGTTTTAACTTTCTTATCTTCCTCTTTATTATTCTTTTTTACTTTTGTTGTTGCCATATTACTTTTCTATTTTACCGAGAAGATATGAAATACTTTCTTTCGGGTGTGAAATAATAATGTATCGGTGATTCATTAAATCAACTGGGTTAAGGTTGCGAACTTCATTAATTTCCACAGTCGGGATGTTGGCAAAACTTTTCTTAAGATTTTCGGTCTTTGCCGGCACTGTAATATACGTGTTGGCTTTTCTGCCGCCGGAAATTTTTTCAAAACCTTTTACTTTGCTTAAATCATTAATGACCGCTGCTGCGTCTTTGGTTTTTATATTCTTAAGAGAAAGCTCCTCAACAAAAAGTATCTGTCCGCGTCTGAATTTTTCAGAAAGGACCATGCACAGAGCTTTGGCGCTCGCTTTTTTGTTAATTTTCTGCTTATAGCTTTTTTCATTGCGCGGACCGTGAGTTATGCCGCCGCCTCTCCATATCGGCGAACGCGTCGAGCCGTGGCGGGCTTGTCCGGTACCTTTCTGCCTCCAGGGCTTTCTGCCTCCTCCGCTGACATCTCCGCGAATTTTAGTATGGGCAATAGGCGTGCGGGCATTGGCCTGCATGGCAGTTACAACTTGATGAACAAGATCTCCGTTCCACGGCAAGCCGAAAACCGATTCCGGAACTTCAAGTTTTCCGACGGATTTTCCTTTTTGATTGTATATTTGCGTTTCCATATATTTGTTCCATAGGTCGGACTTGTGGCTAGCCACAAGTCCGACCTATGGCCTTTATCCTATTATCTCCACCAAAGTTCCGCGCCTGCCAGGAACAGCGCCTTTGACGAGAAGCTGATTATTCTCCTTGTCAACGCCGATAATTTCCAAATTCTTCACGGTAATGCGATCACCTCCCATCCGGCCGCCCATGCGCATGGCTTTTGGAACTTTATTTCGCAATCCTCCGCCGATGGAACCGTGCTCGCGTTCGGAATGTTTCTGTCCATGGCTTCGCGGACCTCCGTGGAAGCCATGGCGCTTGACAACGCCTTGAAAGCCCTTGCCTTTTGAAATTCCTGAAACAGTTACCATGTCTCCTTTTGAAAAAGCATCAACAGTAATCCTGTCTCCTACCGCAATTTCTTCAATATCGCGGAATTCACGAAGATGTTTGTAAGCGCCTGTGGCTTTTTCATCAGTAAGACCAGCCTTCTTCACGTGTCCAAGATGCGCCTTCGTTGCCCGGCTGGCTTTCTGTTCTTCAAATGCCACTTGCACTGCGGTATAGCCATCAACATCGGGATTTTTTACCTGAGTCACTATAAGCGGACCGGCTGAAATAACAGTGGTCGGAATTACCGCGCCATTATCATCAAAGCACTGCATCATATGCTGTTTTTTTCCAAGGATAAATTTCATAAATTAAATTACATCATCTTCACGTCTATATCAACGCCGGAAGGCAGCGACAAGCTGGTGAGGGCCTCAATCGTTTTCGGATTGGGATTTAAAATATCAATCACGCGCTTATGAATTCTGATTTCAAACTGTTCGCGGGCATTTTTAAAGATGAACGGCGCCCGGTTCACAGTATATTTTTTGATTTCGGTCGGAAGAGGAATCGGTCCGACTATCTTTGCGTCATAGCGCGAAGCCGTATCGATAATCTGCTTGACTGACGCATCAAGAATCTTGTTCTCGTATGCCCGCACGCGGATGCGAAGCTGGACGACTGCGTCTTCTTTCTTTTTAACTGTCGTTTTCTTTTTGGTTTTTAATTCTGTTGCCATAAGTATAGGTTCTAGTTTCTAGGTTTTAGATTTTAGTATTTCTATTACTAGAACCTAGGCACTAGCTACTAACAACTGATTATTTTATGATCTTTGTGACAACGCCTGCGCCTACCGTCTTGCCTCCTTCCCGGATGGCGAAGTGCATCTGCGCTTCAAGAGCGACCGGGGTTACTAATTTGATCGTGAGCTTGACCGTATCGCCAGGCATAACCATTTCTGTTCCGGAAGGCAAAGTCGCCTCGCCTGTAACGTCAGTCGTGCGGATATAGAATTGGGGCTTGTAGCCGGTAAAGAACGGGGTATGCCGTCCGCCTTCTTCTTTCTTCAAGACATAGACCTCGCATTCGAATTCCGAATGAGGAGTAACAGTACCCGGCTTGGCAAGAACTTGTCCGCGAGTAATGTCTTCTTTCTTGATTCCGCGGATAAGGACGCCGGCATTATCGCCAGCCATGCCTTCTTTCAAATTCTTGTTGAACATTTCAATGCCTGTAACCGTTGTTTTGGCGGTGGGCTTGATGCCGACAATTTCAACATCTTCGCCGAGCTTTACTATTCCGCGTTCAATCTTACCGGTCACAACTGTACCGCGCCCTTCAATGGAGAAAATATCTTCAATCGGCATTAAGAACGGCTTTGTAATATCGCGCTCAGGAATCGGAATGTAAGTGTCAAGAGCATTTACAAGATCAAGAACTTTCTTTGCGTATTCATCATTATTATCTTTAGATTCAAGAGCTTTAAGCGCTGAACCGCGGATAACTGGAGCATTGGCGCCGTCATATCCTTGTTTGGTTAGGAGTTCGCGAACTTCTTCTTCAACAAGATCAAGCATATCGGGATCGTCAACCATGTCGCATTTATTGAGAAATACTATAATTTTAGGAACGTTAACTTGTTTTGCAAGGAGAACGTGCTCGCGGGTCTGAGGCATCACGCCGTCAGTCGCAGCAACGACGATAATAGCGCCATCCATCTGAGCGGCGCCCGTAATCATATTCTTAATATAGTCGGCATGGCCCGGAGCGTCTATGTGAGCATAGTGGCGGGTCGGAGTCCAGTATTCATTGTGAGAAAGGGCGATCGTAATGCCGCGCGCCTTTTCTTCAGGAGCTGAGTCGATTTGATCTACGCCTTTAATCTTAGCGCCGTATCCAGCGCCTTGTCGAGCCAGAATCGCCAAAATAGCCGCTGTTAATGTTGTTTTCCCATGGTCGACGTGGCCGATGGTTCCCACATTTACATGTGGCTTATCCCTGTTAAATTCTTCTGTTGCCATATTGTTTATTGGTCCCGCCGTTTACGTCGGGACATAAATTAATTAATAAAATTAAACGATTGACTTCCATACTAGCAAATCTAAAAATAAAGTCAACCTACCATTAATTATTTATAAATATCATGGTCGCCAACTCCCAATATAGCTGCTTTATTTTTATTTTCATATTGAAAAATAATTCGATAGGCATAATTAACTGAAAAACCATAACAATTCTTATATTGGCCATTCAATTTATGAACTTTTAAAAGCTTATGATTCGAAATATTTTTAAACAGTTCAATTTTTTCTAAAACTTCTTCTTTCAAGTTATCATCTAATTTTCTAAAATTTCTAACAAAAATTGGAGCATAGATAATTTCAATCATACTATTTGAATTTTTTAGCTAATTCCCTTAAATCTCCTGATAATCCCTTTCCCAGAGATATTTCTTTTTGAGCTATTAAAATCGCATTTACAGCTTCTTCTTCCGCAAGGCGGGTTATGGCGCGGCGAACGACATCGGCTTTGTTCGAGCCATAGCCGGATTTTACCAGATTATTTAATTCCTTTTCTAATTGATAAGGCAATGGAACAGATATGGTAGTCATAATATTTCTCAATTTATTAAACTTATAATACATATGATAATATCATATGATATTATCATATGCAATAGCCCGGCAGTCCTAACCCATTCCGCATTTCTTGGTAATAAATATCAGCTTTCTAACCACTAGCAAGAACCACTAGCAAGAACGGTTCTAGCTAGTGGGTTCTATTATAAAATAATTCTCTATAAAATCTTTAAAAGATTGCTGTGATTGGAAATAATCGGGAAATGCTTTTTTATTTAAAATATTACTTTCTATTCTGTCTGTGCCTATATAATCTTGATAACTGGAATATCTGTATGTTTCTAGAAAATCTTTCATTTCTTTATTATTTTTGTCTTTGTCTTTATCTTGTTTTTCCCAACCTGAAAACTTAATATCAAGTACATTTAGATGAATATATGCAAAAAGCTGCCGCATATAGTTATCATCTGCTTTTATACATTTTGATTTAAAGAGTCCGCCAAACAAAGCTCCTTGTCTTTGGTATTTTTTGTTAAAAAACATTGAATATCCTACACCTATCTTCCTCATGAACTTTGTTATTCCTCCATCTACTTCCTGCTTAACTAATATATGAAAATGATTATTCATAAGGCACCATGCGCCAATAGAAACTAGCGGCTCGCTTTTATTTAAGATCATTATTTCTTCATATCCCTTATGAAGAATATTTATTAAATTATCTAGTTTAATTGCTTCCTTATTATTTGCAATATATAAAAGCATTTTAAATCTCTCGAAATCTCTTTCAAGCTTAAAAATGACTCTTTTATCTATACCCCTATTATAGATATGATAATATTCACCGGTTATGAATGAATCTTTGCGAAGCATGTTTACAGTATAACAAACACCTTAGCCACTAGCAAGAACGGTTCTAGCTAGTCCCCAAGGCGGTTTTTATCTTATACACTAGCAAGAACGGTTCTAGCTAGTCTCGGCAATTCCAGCTACCCACTAGCAAGAACGGTTCTAGCTAGTCCTCACTATATATTACCTATAGCAAGAAAGGTCTAGCTAGTCTCATCAAAAACCGCCCCATCAAACATAGGGGCGGTTTTTGATTTAGCAAGGACCGTCCTTGCTAATCTGTAGCTTTAGCTTTTTTAATAGCAAAGTGTTTTGACTTCAAGAGCAGGGCCTGAACCTTTTACTGTTATAGTAGGATCTTCACTATTACGAAAAGTGATATACGACGAACCAGCATCTATAATTGTTCTTATAGGACTTGATTCACTTATATACAAACTATGATCATAATCATCTGGTGCATTAATGAAGAGTGTATATTCTCCTTCAATGTGAGTAGCATTATTTGAAACATAACCATTAACAAAAACTTTACAAATACTGCCAAAGAAATTACTTGTAGTAGGGTGAGGCAAAAAATAATGGGCAGTATTATCATATATACGTGTAACATAAGCGAATCGATCGGTAATATTCGCATTATTAATACAATTAGCTCCATTTATGTCACAGTATGCATTTGCACCAACATTTTCGCTAGATGTGGTGGGTTTAACGTATGTTCCCGTATCTGTCCAGGGACCACTTCCGGGTGTTCCCCAACTAGCAAGACCAGTAGCGTCTGAAGTAAGAACTTTGCCTACGCCGGGAGTTCCGCCAGAGATTTTAATGGTTCCTCCGATAGTAACTGCACCGCCGTCTGGCTGAAGTATAAGCGTCCTTGGGCCTGATCCAGAAGATGGATAATAATTGCCGGCATTTATAAACGCATTATCAGCAGCAGTGTTATATCCCAATTCCAATCTTGCGCCAGCTCCATTCGACGAATTGCCGATAATAAGCTGACCTCCGGTATAATGCGAAGCGTCTGGTTTCGTATATGTTCCAGTATCTTTGATTTCCAAGTCCGCGCCAGGAGCAGTTGTGCCAATGCCAGTATTGCCAGTAATAAAGACATTTTGCATAAACTGCGCATTTTTCCTGGCAATAAGAGCATATGTGTCTATTCCTGTGTTTTTAAGCAAGTTCGTGTACGATGTGATATAACCATTTGTATCTTTAATTCCCGCACCTGTTGATAATGTTGTAGGTGTAATTGAAGTAGTATAAGTATATCCATTATAAGCCGAAATAGCGCCTAAATTCAACGTCCCAATTTTATTCTGAACAGCAGCGCCAATATTTATAGGGGTATCTGTATTATTTGTAGGAGGCGTACCTGTAGCAGGAGTCCAACCTTTAATAGTAGAATCACCTGCAAATACATATCTAACCCCCGAAACAATCATTATAGCCAAAACCAAAGCGAGCGCTATTTGTGTGAACTTTTTTGTATTCATAATTTATATAGTTATTAATATTTAGTGCCTGTATTATATCACATATAATGATTTATTTATACAAATGCGAATTATGGAAAGGTGTGGAAAAGTAAAATTGATAGCTAATTATCAAACTAAAACAACAAAAAAGTAAGCGTAAATCGCTTACTTTTTTTTATTAAAAATCCCAATCAAAGCTTACCATAAAGATATACTCTTTCAGCACTAGCCGATTCTATCTCAATAGAACTATTTTTGACATTTTGCTTTTCCGTAATTTTTCATTGACATCCATTCTTTTATAAAGATTAAAAGAATTTGAGCCAATAGACGCTGTTCTCATTACAAAATATTCATAACCTTCTTTCTTTGCCCATTCTAAACGTTTTTGAACCAACTTTGATCCTATGCCTAGATGTCGATATTTATAATCCACTGCAGGAAGGACAAGATACTGGTTGGAAAAAATTCTGGAAAGAACGATTTAATTTCTTGAAAATCTGGTTAAAAGATAAAAATTAAACCCGCTTCATAATTAAATGAAACGGGTTAGATTTTAGTTCTTTAAAACGCAGAAACATTATGGAAGCATTGTATGTTTTTGTGTAGCACGATAGCATCCGTTATTGTCACAATAAGACCATACAAATTCATCCATTGTTAACGTCCAAATTTTAAGAGGGGCACCCAAAGATTGATTTATTTGTTTACCATCTGTACTCATAGTATAAGATGCTTGAAAATAAACTGATCCATTAGCATGATAACTCCAAGTACTATCAGCAGAATATAAATCATAATCAGTGTGAGCAAATGGTATTGGATATTCAGTCCAATCATTAGCTCCGGGACCACTGCTTTTTTCTGCTTTGAAAGGATACCATTTCCCTGACATCAGGCACTTTTTCAAGCTATCTAATGGCGATGCAATTTCATGCATAACTATATCTGCAACTGGCTTTTCTGCCATTGGGATATAGATTGTATCCTTAACCGTAATTATTCTCATACACGACACTTTCTGTGCCATTAAGTTTGTGGCTCCTATTGCTATAATAGTAGCCAAAAAAAATAAAATCTTTTTCATGGCTTAGAGTTTTTAATTTTTTATTATTTTTTTTGTTATTATAGCACCGTCATTCGTTTTTAAACGAAGAATATAGGCGCCTACTTTTAGATTCTGACCATTGATTATAAAGTCTTCAGTTGACTGACTTGTCAATTGAGTACTTACAATCTGACCAGTAAGAGAGAATACATCAATACTTTTCACTTCTAAATTAGTCCTAAGTGAGAAATTACTTGATGAAGGGTTGGGATACACACTGACTTGATCAGTATTAGTTACAGTTTTAACATCGGTTGCCGATGTGTCATAAATGAAACTAAATCCAATAATATCAATGTCTTTTCCTGCATTGGTGTGGATAACAAAATTAAATTCACCACTAGAAGCTATTGGCAATGAAATATCCTTAAGGAGAAATTTCTGGTAGCTACCATCTGCAAGTACAGCACTAACTGTATTGACGTCATCTTGAGCGCTTATCCTTGATAAGCCAAATGACAAAAGTATCGTAACGAGTACGAACACTCTTTTCAGAAAGAGAATTTTTGCTTTCATATTTTCAGTTTTATTTATTTTTCAAAAATCAAATTTATATTAGAATTAGAACACGGAATACTCTTATTGACAAGTATAGGGCATTTTTAGGCATTTGTCAAGCTCAAAGGCCTTTGGCTGTGGAAAGAGTGGATAAAGGTTAGAAGGGGTTTCCAAACAAAAAGCCATATATTATATGGACTTTATGGTTTAAATCGTCCAAATTGCGATTATTATAGCTAACTATTATCTTTGTAATTTGCGCTCTATTCGCCCAAAACGAATAAGCAGATTATCAAATTCGTGCCTAGGGACGAATCGGTCACCAAGATCCAATACGTCGCGGCGAGTGGCCTTCAAGTTTTCTTTTACCTCATTAAGATCTATTTTAATATCGGCAATATCCTTATCAACGCTTTCAAATCTTTTATCAACGCCGTCAAATCTTTTATCAACACTTTCAAACCCCTTGGCAACCATAATCGCCAAATTGTCTATTGTCATGTTCTTTTTATTTGTAACCTTTTTCATATATTAAAACAGTTATTGATTATTTACTATTTTGACAAGCTTTCAAGCTCTTTCAGACGGTCAGCGTCGCTTATCTTGGCGGCAGTTGAGGATTTGTTCAATTTACTCAGGTCCGAAAGGCGTTCTTGCTCGGTTGCCGTTACTGGCTTTGACTCTTCAGCAAGCTTCTGTAATTCTTGTTCTCTGATCAAGTCGGTATTGGCCATTTGGGACTTTCTATAAAAAACAAAGTACCAGATAGCGACAATAATGAGCAAAAACAATATGATGGCCGTGATGACAATATTCTTGCTAGATTTGACGTTATTCATTTGATTTGGTTCCATATGATTATTGTAAACCCACGCCTGTGGCGGGGCAAGATTAACTATTAAAATTCTTTAAAGATTGGCTTGACTACTTTCTTGCAAGTGGCAGGATTTGTATGGTCATTATCGGTGTGGCAACTGTCATCTCCGCAATCAATCTTACCATCACCATTATTATCTATGCCATGCAAGCCATTCGGACAAATTTGAGGGCCTACAGTTATAGTTACTGTATCCGAACCGCTTCCGTATGTGTTTGAACACGTCATTGTATAGCTGTTTGTATAACCAATTGAATCGGTTGCAGGAGGTAATGATACTTGAGCATTACTATTAGGTGCTGTATTAGATGTCCATGTTGGTGCTGAACAAGAAGTAGCATTTGGACTAAGCCATGAAAGAGTTGATGTTCCTCCAGCTGAATTAAATGATGGCGGAGTTGCCGTAAGCGTAACAGTCGGAGGTTGAGGAGTGATTACGCTGACAACAACTGAATTAGAAACTATCGTTGTACCGCCTTTTGTGCATTGAATTGTGAAAGTTGTATTTTCAGTTATAGGTTTTGTGTTTTCACCTGGAGGATAAGCTAAATTAGCGGGTTCTGACTTAGTAGGATTCTGCCATAAACCGCTTCCAGGAACACATGAATATGAGGAGTCCAAGTTTGATGTCCATGTAAGATTAGAAGTTCCATTTTTAGGCACGTTCGTAGGGTTGGCAAACAAAGAAACATATGGATATGATGATGCGCAAATGGTTCCATTCCAAGTAGAACCGGACTGGCAAGTAGCATTGGCAGTAGAAGTAGCGACATCAATGGAATCTATGCCGTTTATATTCTGTGAAAGATGGAATGTTTCAGATCCGAAGGAAATAGTAAATGCCTGTAAACCAGAACTGCCATCTGGTTTATAATAAGAACTGCTATCTGCTTTATGATAATTGGAAGTTAAAGAGTAAGCGCCAACAGGATCTGTAGTGTTCCATGTTACAGTTGTGGAACATGAAGAAGCGCCCGCAGGAATAGTGCAATCCGGCGTAGTTAGCGTGCTAATAGCTGGCATTATACTAACATGATAATCATTAGCTCCAGAACAATCACTGGTGCTGCAACTTGATGCTGAAATCCAGCCGACTACATTACCGCCCCAAGCGTATCCAGTCACAATACCGGTAGCCAGATTGGCATTAAAACCCCAAGAGTTGCTATCTCCATCGCTATCAGAACTTAAAGCAATAAGACCGTTCCACCCACTAGATCCATCGCTGCCAGAAATGGTCTTTGCCCATCCTGAAAATTTTCCAGTTGACGACATATTAGGTTGGCATTTTGTTCCGCAAACAGCTAAATCATTGCTGGTAAATTCACCGATATTAAACGAAATCCAGCCGACATTGGAAGACCAAGCATATCCTGAAAGATTGCCACTCGTTGGATTAATACTTACGCCATAGCTAGTACCGGGACACGTAGTAACGTCTGTACAATTATTAAATGAAATCCAGCCGATATTGGAGGACCAAGCGAAACCGTACATCTGCCTATCGCTGTCATGACCTGCCATAGCATTATTAGCCTGGACAATCGTCTTGCCAAAAACAAAGATGGCACAGATGGAAAGAATGGCTATTGTAAAAATATATTTAGCGCGCATACTGCCATTATTGTACCATATATAATAATTTATAAACACAAATCAAAGTTATTTTGCGGTGTGGAAAACTATTTTTCTTTGTATTAATCTCCCCCTGCCAAGGGGGAGATGCCGGAGGCAGAGGGGGTTGTATTAATTAATTTCTTGACCATAAGAATCACTTATAGTAGTATTCAATGTGTAAGTCCGTTCTCGAAACCGGACTTTTTTTATAAACAATTTAATAAAAGGTATTTATATTTTAGCCAGCAACTAAAACCTAAAACCTAGAAACTAACAATGTTAGACCTAAAAACAATGAGGTCGGCTCTGGAACAGCTTGAAACGGAGCGCAAGATACCTCGCGAGAAGATTATAGACGCGATTGAGCAAGCCCTGGCCGCCGCCTACAAGAAGGACTACGGCAAAAAAGGCCAGATAATCCGCGCAAAAATAGATATTGAAACGGGTAAGACGGAGTTTTATCAAGTTAAAATCGTTGTCGACGAATCGCTTGTGCGAATGACGAAAGAAAACGAGGAAGAGGAAGAGATTGCCGAAGACGACGATCGCGTCCGCTACAATGAAGAGCATCATATCCTCCTTTCCGATGCCAAGAAAATAAAAAACGGCGCCAAACTTGAAGAAGAAATAATTTTCCCGCTTGAAACCAAGGAGGACTACGGGCGCATTGCCGCTCAGACGGCCAAGCAGGTTATCATACAGAAGATTCGCGAAGCGGAGCGCGGCGCTGTCATTGAAGAATACGGGAGCAAGGAAGGCGAAATTATCAACGGAATTATTTCAAAAGTTGAAAGAGGCATCGTTTATATTGACTTCAATCGCGCAACTGGAATAATCCTGCCCGAAGAGCAGATTCCCGGCGAATTTTATAAGCGCGGAGAGCGAATTCGCGCCTATTTGTATTCCGTTGAAGAGACGCCTCACGGCGTAAATCTCAAGCTTTCCCGCACTCATCCTCAATTCATTGAAGGATTATTCGCCATGGAAGCTCCCGAAATAGCATCAGGTGTCGTAGAAATAAAAGCGATTGCTCGCGAAGCAGGTTCACGTTCTAAGATTGCCGTATATTCAAATGACGAGCATGTTGATCCGGTCGGATCATGCGTCGGACAGAGAGGAGTTCGCGTAACGACAGTCATGAGCGAATTGAACGGCGAGAAAATAGATATTATCCCATGGTCGCCCGATATCGCCCAGTATGTTTCAAATTCAATCTCGCCGGCTCGAGTCCTTGATATAAATATAATTGACGAAGAGCATAAAGCCATAGTTGAAGTGGCGCCCGATCAATTGTCGCTTGCCATCGGCAAAGGCGGGCAGAATGTGCGCCTGGCCGCAAAATTAACCGGCTGGAGAATAGATATCAAAGCCGGCAATTCCGAAGAAATTATTTCAAGCGAAAATGATATACTGGATGATGGCATCGTGGATGATGGCACAGATGCGTAAAAATTATTAATAATTAATAAAAATTTATATGAATCCTTTCATTATTTTTGCTCTTGTTTCCTCAATTGTCGCAATATTATACGGCCTGTTTCTGATAAAAATCGTGATGAAAGAAGGCGCGGGCGACAAGAAAATGCAGGATATCGCTTCGGCCATACAGCAAGGCGCAAAAGCATATTTAAATCGCCAATATAAGACAATCGGTATTATCGCTCTTATTTTATTTTTAATAATCGGCTTTATCCCGATGCTCGGGTGGATGATGGCTATCGGTTTCTTGACTGGAGCCGTATTATCAGCATTGGCTGGATATATAGGCATGAACGTTTCAGTTCGCGCCAATGTCCGCACGGCCGAAGCCGCAAAGAAAGGTCTTAAGGAAGCGCTTGGTCTTGCGTTCAAAGGAGGCACAGTTACAGGACTTCTTGTAGTTGGACTCGCCCTTTTAGGTGTAACTTTATTTTATATAATTGCGGAAAAATTTGTCGGTGGCGGAGCTGTCCGCTCTCTTGTCGGATTATCTTTCGGAGCAAGCTTAATTTCTGTCTTTGCTCGTCTTGGCGGCGGCATATTTACCAAAGCAGCCGACGTCGGCGCCGATTTAGTCGGCAAGGTTGAAGTCGGTATTCCTGAAGATGATCCTCGCAATCCCGCCGTTATTGCCGACAATGTCGGAGATAATGTCGGCGATTGCGCAGGCATGGCAGCGGACTTATTTGAGACCTACGCCGTGACATCCGTTGCCACGATGCTGCTCGGGTCGCTCATTTTCTCAAACTGGAGCAATGCCGTAATTTTTCCTCTGGCTATCGGAGGCATGGCGATACTCTGTTCCATTATAGGCACATGGTTTGTTCGCTTAGGTAAACCTGCCCGCCCTCACGATGTTTCGGGAGCAGGCGGGAATAATAATATCATGGGAGCTTTGTATAAGGGCCTCATAGTTTCCGGCATACTATCAGCGATTGGATTTTATCCTATAACAAAGTGGCTCATGTCTGGGCAATCAATTTATTCTGTCGGCGCTCTTTACGTTTGCGCATTAGTTGGAATATTTGTCACAGCTATGATTATAGTTGTAACTGAATATTATACTTCCACAAAATACAATCCTGTTAAATCAATCGCCTATGCATCGCAATCAGGTCACGGCACAAATGTCATTCAAGGTTTGGCTATTTCAATGAAATCCACAGCTTTGCCTCTTATCGCCATTGTTGTTGGAATATTAGTTTCATATCATTTCGGCCAACTTTACGGAGTTGCGGTTGCCGCCATGTCCATGCTTTCTTTAACTGGAATAATAGTTGCAATTGATTCATTCGGTCCTATTACTGACAACGCCGGCGGAATCGCTGAAATGGCAAACTTGCCGGAAAGCGTCCGTGATGTGACTGATCCGCTTGATGCCGTCGGCAATACCACGAAAGCTGTTACGAAAGGTTACGCTATCGGTTCAGCCGGACTTGCCGCTCTTGTTCTCTTCTCTTCATATACTCAAGAATTTTCTGATCTCGGGCATAAATTAAATTTTGATCTTGGTAATCCGCTTGTTATCGTCGGACTTTTAATCGGCGGACTTCTACCGTTTTATTTCAGCGCATTATGCATGGAAGCAGTCGGTAAAGCCGCCGGAAAAGTCGTTGATGAAGTTCGCCGACAATTCCGCGAGATTAAAGGAATCATGGACGGTTCTGGAAAACCGGATTATGCCAAATGTGTAGACATCGTTACCACTGGCGCAATCAAGCAAATGATTGTCCCAGCGCTTATTCCGGTTCTGACTCCGATTTTAGTCGGTTTCATACTTGGACCACAAGCTCTCGGTGGACTCCTCGTTGGATCTATTGTTACAGGAATCTTTCTTGCAATCTCAATGACATCCGGTGGTGGTGCATGGGATAATGCCAAGAAATATATTGAACTTGGAAATCACGGAGGCAAAGGAAGTGATGCTCACAAAGCAGCCGTTACAGGCGACACAGTTGGTGATCCTTATAAAGACACCGCTGGTCCTGCAATCAATCCGATGATTAAGATTCTAAACATCATCGCATTGCTATTGGTTCCAATATTAATAGCAATTTGGTTTTAATGCTCATTAGGACAAGGACGGTTCTTAAGAGAGTTTCCCCAAGAACCGTCCTTAATTACACATTAAAAAATCCCTCAGTTGAGGGATTTTTTAATGCAAAGTTACAAATTAAATCTTTTCATAACCAAGAAGACCATGAGTAGACTCACTAGTGTCTTTATTTATTATTTTATTTTTTGCCCACTTCAACTCTTTTATATCAGAACCTACATTATTGGGATTAAAATCCCAATCACTCTCTTGATCATCAGAAACATTTTTATTTAAAAGTTCTTCAACTTTTTTAATTAATAACTTATCACTTATAGGTATTGTTTGTAATTTCATTAAAAGTTCATCATAAGCCATATTATTATCAAACTTTAAATCTTTTTTACCAATTTTTTCAGCATATCCAACAATATAATCAACTAATTGTTTGTCTTTCTTTAAATACCCTAATCTATGTTGAATATTATCAACCATTACACAAAAAGCGTTAAAAGAAAACATCTCAACATTAAATTTTTTATTAAGTTCATTTCGATATGATTTATCTTCTTGATCAAAACTCTTTCTTTCTTTTCCTGTTTCAAAAAATTTATCTGGGTCAACTTCTTTTAAAAATTCAAGTATTTTTTTCTTAGATCCTTCTTTTTGTAATCTAATTTCTTCTGGAGAAATACATTCACTTATAATTTCTTTACTTAATTTATCAGAATCTTCAATTACTTCTTCCTTTTTATTTAATCCTTCATTCATAAAATTTAGTTAATATTACTAATATGCCCACATTCTACCCCCCCCCCAACGCATCTTGTCAATAAACTAGGTAACAATAATCTATTTCCACTGCCTTGCGCGATAGCGTAAAGTAATGGAAAGATGTATAATATAATTATGTCTTTAAAAAATGAAATTTTAGAAATATTGAATACTCCTAAATTTTACTATAAAGGAATTCCAATGAATGCCCTATTTTTACCTGCCCTAGACAGTTATAAACATAAAACAATTCAAAATAATTTTTATAATCTTAAAAAAGAAGGGTATATAGAAAAATCAAATGGAAAATTCATAATAAATAAAAACGGTAAAAATTTTTTAGAAAAATCTAAA
The DNA here is from genome assembly GCA_035510575.1 of Minisyncoccota bacterium. GTDB lineage: Bacteria > Patescibacteriota > Minisyncoccia > Phycocordibacterales > UBA9973 > UBA8515. The sequence continues at coordinate 38,745 of DATKGV010000008.1, forward strand.
AAACCGCAATTAAAAATTTTCAAAAGTATGAAAAATAATAATCCTAAAAATCTGCTTCTACTTTATGATATTCCGGAAGATAAGAAAAAAGAGCGCGATTGGTTCCGCCGCACATTGATAAAATTTAGTTTTGTGATGATTCAAAAAAGTGTCTGGGTTGGGCCGTCTCCTTTACCAAAAGAATTTATTGATTATACAAAATCAATAGGATTAAAAGATTCTATAAAAAGTTTCAAGTTGGAAAAAGGATATAATATACAAAAATAATTTCCATTGTTGTACGCGATAGCGTAAGATAGTGGAAATTAAATAATTAATAATAATTAGTTTGAAAATAGTTTAATTTTAGTATAAGATGTAAAAATTATGAAAATAACAATAAAAAAGCTTGAAAAAAGCGAAGTGGAAATATTGGGCGTATTACCTGTGGCAGATTTTGAAAAGTATGAGGAGAAGGCTCTTAATATCATAAGTGAAAGAGTTGAATTGCCGGGCTTCAGAAAAGGTAAAGCTCCTATCGCAATGATAAAAGAAAATGTAAAAGAAATGGAATTATTGGAAGAAATGGCAGAACAGGCGCTTTATGATAATTATCCAAAAATATTACAAGAGAATAAAATAGACGCTATCGGCCGACCACAAATCGCAATTACTAAAATTGCCAAGGGTTCCGATTTGGAATTCAAAATATTAACGGCAGTATTGCCGGAGATAAAGCTTCCTGACTATAAAAAAATAGCTAAAGAAAAAAATAGTAGCAATGATTTCAAAAAAGAAATTGTAGTCGATGAAGCAATGGTTGAGAAAACAATTCTTGATTTACGCAAAATGCGAGCTGAGCAAGCACAACATAAGGATCATGAACATGTACCTGCCCGCCCTCACGATGTTTCGGGAGCAGGCGGGAAAGGAGAAACTCACGTTGAAATTCCTGAAAGCGAATATCCGGCGTTTGATGATGCTTTCGCCAAAACATTCGGCGACTTTGCCAGCGCTGAGGCATTAAAAGAAAAAATTCGCGCCAATCTAAAAATTGAAAAAGAAACCGAGCAGAAAGACAAGCTTCGTCTTGCTATTGTTGAGGAACTTTTGAAACAATCAGAATGCGAAATTCCAGAAATTCTTATAGACAGCGAAGTTGAAAAGATTTTCTATCGTTTGGAAGCAGATATTACAAATATGGGTTTCAAATTTGATGAATATTTAATTCAAATTAAGAAAACTGAAGAAGATTTGCGAAAAGAATGGCGACCTGAAGCAGAAAAGCGCGCCAAGCTTCAAATGATAATCCAGACAATTTCCGAAAAAGAAAATCTCAAAGCAACTGAAGAAGAAATTGAAAAGGAAGTGAATAACATCGTAACCATCTATAAGGATGCTGATCCAGCCCGCGCCCGCGCTTATGTGGAACAAATGCTTGAAAATGAAAAGGTCTTTGCATTTCTTGAGAAACAATAATCTGCTATAATAAACTTATGTTAATTCCTACAGTTATAGAAAAAACAATGAATGGCGAACGGGCATATGATATCTACTCTCGCCTTTTGAACGAGCGTATTATTTTCCTCGGTGGTCCGATAGATGACAATGTCGCCAATCTTGTTATCGCTCAGCTTCTTTATTTGGATCATACAGATTCAAAGAAAGACATTCACCTTTATATAAACTCCCCCGGCGGTTCAGTTACTGCAGGGCTCGCAATCTTAGATACTATGGGTTTTGTGAAAGCCGATGTCTCTACTATATGTGTCGGTATCGCCGCATCAATGGGCGCAGTTCTACTTTCAGCTGGTACAAAAGGTAAAAGATTTGCGCTTCCCAATTCTGAAGTTATGATTCATCAAGTTATGGGTGGCGCTGAAGGCCAGGCCTCAGATATTGCTATCAATGCCAAACATATTCTTCGTACGAAAGATACATTAAATAAAATTTTGGCAAAAAATACTGGCCAGACAGTTACACAAGTAGAGAAAGATTCCGACCGCGACAATTACATGACCGCCGATGAAGCCAAAAAATACGGAATCATAGACGATACGGTTACTAAAGCGAAAAATAATAAATAACCAATTCAAAAAAATCTCCGTAATGGAGATTTTTTTGAAACTCGACAAAATTTATCTTTTGCTGTATTATGAAGTTATCGAATTTTAACAGATTAGTTACAGTGCTTTACTTTTAAATACATTACCAAGGTATGAATATCAACCAATACGAAACGAGCGTTATGTGTCCGAAGAAATATAATATAGAACGCATAGAATATCTGCCAATGATATAGTGTTTTTAAGGGTAGTCCACTGCCCATTTATGAGTTTAATAGCAATAATAATTTCCATTGCGGCCCTAGTAATAGGCGCCGGTGTCGGGTATTATTTGCGGCTTGTTATTTCGCTTGGCAAGAAAGGTTCGATGGAACTTGAAATCAAGCAGATAATGCTCGGCGCAAAAGAAGAAGCCCAGAAAGTAATTGACGAAGCCAAGAAAAAGGCCGAAGAAAGATTAATTGAATCTCAGAAAGAGACCAAATTAAAAGAAGAGGAATGGAAGCAGACAGAACACCGCTTGATTAAAAAAGAGGAGCTTCTTGACGCCCGCCAGACAGAAATTGACAAAGAAGTCGAGAATATAAAAATAAAAGTTGAAGAAGTAAAAAAGATTAAAGAGCGCGTGGATAATATGCAAGCCGAGAAAGAAAAAGAGGTTGAGAAAATAGCTCTTTTGTCCGCCGATGAAGCCAAAGAAATGCTATTTAAAAACATTGAAGATAAATACGAGGAGGACTTGCTCGTCAGAATGCAAAAAATGGAAACCTCTAATACCGAGAAACTTGATCGCCGAGCCAAAGACATACTTGCCGCTTCCATAAATCGCCTCGCCTCTTCAACGGCCTCTGAAATGATGACTACGTCGGTCAATATTCCGAACGACGATATAAAAGGGAAAATTATCGGCAAGGAAGGGCGCAATATACGCGCGTTTGAACGAACAGCGGGAGTTGAGCTTATTATCGATGAGACGCCTGGAGCTATTGTCATATCTTCATTTGATCCGGTTCGCCGGCAAGTGGCTCGGCTGGCGCTTGAAAGTTTGATTCTTGACGGCCGCATTCAGCCCGCCAAAATAGAAGAAGTCGTGGCGAAATCGGAAGCAGATATAAATAAAATTATCAAAGACAAAGGAGATCAGGCAGTATATGAATGCGGGATATTCAATCTTGATCCGCGCATTACGGCCATCATCGGCCGGTTATATTTCCGCACCAGCTACGGGCAAAATGTTCTGCAACATTCTATTGAAATGGCCCACATTGCCGGAATGCTGGCAGAAGAACTTGGCGCAGATATTCAAATAGCCAAGGCCGGAGCTCTAGTTCATGATATCGGCAAAGCGCTGGATCATGAAGTTCAAGGCACTCACATAGATATAGGCATCAGAATATTGCAGAAATTCAATGCCGATCCTCGAATTATCACAGCCATGAAGAGCCATCACGATGATACTCCGCATGAATCAATTGAAGCGGTTATCGTTCAAACAGCCGATATGATTTCAGGAGGTAGGCCTGGCGCTCGCCGTGACAGCGTTGAGAATTATATCAAGCGCTTGCAAGACCTTGAGGCCTTGGCAAAGAGCTTTGAGGGCGTGGAAAAGTCCTATGCCTTATCCGCTGGCCGTGAAATACGCATATTTGTCACACCGGAGAAGCTTGGGGATATTGAAGCCAAGAATATGGCTCGCGATATAGCCAAGAAAATAGAGCAAGAACTTACATATCCAGGCGAAATAAAGGTTACAGTCATTCGCGAAAATCGAATTATCGAATACGCGAGGTAAACTGTCAATCTTCTTAATCCCTTGCCCGCACACTCATTTTGCTGTAGCTTTTTTGTTCTGCCGATAGAAGATTTGCCTATTTGGGTATTTATTGCTTAATATATAAGGTATTATTATTCTTTATATTGAAAAAGCAGAATAACAGCAAAATGAGTGTGCGGGCTTGTATTAAAATAAGCTTGGTATATAATAACATCATACCTATTTATTAGGGATCGTTTGCAAACGGTCGAATATTATTCAGATAGTGTTCTCATTTTTTGAAAGAAAATTTTGAGAAAGCAAAATAAATGAATAAACAAGCATTAGTAGAACTCGTTCATGAAAAAATCGGCGGTACGAAAGTGCAGGCTGAAGAGGTTGTGAACGTAATATTTGATTCAATCGTCAGCACTTTGAAGAAAGGCGACGAGGTATCAATTGCAGGTCTTGGCATTTTCTCAGTCAAAGCGCGCGCGGCTCGCATGGCTCGCAATCCAAAGACCGGGGAACAAGTCAAGGTTGCTGCAACAAAAGTTCCAAAGTTTAGAGCAGCGAAAGCTCTCAAAGACGCTGTAAAATAATTTAATATTACAGATTAAAAAACCGCTCTATTCTATCTATGAGTGGTTTTTTAATGCGTGAACATCGCCAGCTGACGGATTATTTAAAATAATCTAGTAATAAGAAAAATAAACAAAACACCAAGCACAGTCATGCCGACAGTTTTCAATGATGAGTTCTTGCTGTGAGCTTCAGGTAAAATATCAGAAACGCCTATATAGAGCAAAAATCCGGCAAAAAATCCAAGATACATTAATAGGGTCTTTTCAGATAAGGCGAAAAAAAGCGTTGAGAGGCCGCCAAATACCGGCGCAATTGCATCTATGAAAAGAAATTGCAGAGCTTTTTTGTCGGTATTTTTATGGCGGATCATTAATGAAACAGTATTCAGGCCATCGCAGAAATCGTGCGATATGACGGCAATAGCTATAAGAATGCCAGTCGGTCCGGATATTTGGAATCCAAGGCCAATGCCAACTCCATCAATAAATGAATGTCCCGCAAGAGCAAGCGCTTGGAACTTCCCTATCGTCGGATGAGTGTGAGGACCATATTCATCTTCATGCGCATGGTGAACAAGCAAGAATTTTTCTGCGACATGAAAAATAATAAATCCGGAAACAAGTGCAATCATCGGATACGTCGAATTGACTGAAAGCATTCCGGTTAATTTTATGATCTCCGGGAAAATATCAAAAGCAATAACGCCGAGTATCACTCCAGCAGTAAGACCCAAGATAAGATGCATTTTGTCCTTATATTTCAAGCCAAAAAGGCCTCCGAGAAAGGTAGAAACAAATGTAAAAAATATAAATATAAATTGCATGTGCGGGACGGGAGAATCGGACTCCCGCCAACAGTTTGGAAAACTGTAGTTCTACCACTAAACTAGTCCCGCCTTCGTTTTGCGCAGGCTTGCAGGCCCGCTTTGCAAAGTAATAAAACAATTTCCAGATATTGTCGGGGTGCCGGGATTCGAACCCGGAGTCGCCTGTTCCCAAAACAGGAATGTTAGCCGTTACACCACACCCCGAAAAACTAATTCGGAGTGCCGGGAATCGAACCCGGTTCTCACGAACCCGAATCGCGTATACTACCGGTGTACTACACTCCGATTGGACTCAATAATATTAGCATATTTTTAATTAAAAACAATTAAATTATAAAATAATATTATCTATTGTTTTCACGCGGGCTTTTTTTTGTTTGAGATCAAGATACACAAGTAATAGATCAAATTGCCAAGGAGTGTTCCCTATTCTTTTATGAATTAAATATGTTTGAATTGTCCGTGAAAGCCGTTTCATTTTCCAAGGATGCATATTTTCTTCAGGCCTTGATATGAACGGATTGGTTTCTCGTGTAACATCGCATGCCTGCCCGCCAACATTTACTAATGGGCGGGAAACGGACTTAACTTCTATAAAATATATTTTACCCTCTTTCTCCGAAATAATATCAATCTCACCCCATTTTTTAGTATAATTTCTTTCTAACACAGAAAAACCTTTACTAATAAGATGTTTACAAGCTATATCTTCTCCCAATTGCCCTATTTTTTGAGAATTTGAAGTAAATTTTTTCATATATGTTTCACATGAAACGTTATATATATATATAAAAGACAATGGATTGTCCTTTATATATAATATCCTTATTATATCAACTTATTTCTGTAAAATAGCAATTTTAACTTTCAAAAATCTTTTAATTATTGGTGTCTTTTATAAACAATGCACACATAGTTATCCACATAAATCTTAATTTTAAAGGTTTTTTAATGTGTATAAAGGACTAATAAAGGTCAAAAAGAAATTTGTGTGGTCACAAGTATTTTTCTACTAAAAAATCTCGCGACCCCGCCTCGGTTCGTCAACCTCCGGCTTGCACAAATTATTAAATTAAATACTTTTAATTTAATAATTTGTGCACCTACCAGGACTCGAACCTGGAACATCTGCTTCGAAGGCAGGTATGATATCCATTTCACTATAGGTGCATAAAACTATAAATCATTATACATAAATAATCATTATTTACAAAATATGTTTACAGATTAAGGTTAAAAATAAATTGCATTTAATCATTAAAAATATTATAATCCAACTCAGGTTGTAATTTTATTAATAAAAATATGCGGAATTGGTTTAGTGGTAGAACACGTCCTTGCCAAGGATGAGACAGGAGTCCGATTCTCCTATTCCGCACCAAATTTTTATGGCTGATAAGCCAATCATAAACAATTCAAAAATACCATCTTATGTTACACATGTAACAGAAACACTCAAAAATGCTGGTTTTGAGAGTTTTCTTGTGGGTGGCTGCGTTCGTGATCTTATACTTAATAAGGAACCAAAGGACTGGGATATTACAACAAATGCTAAACCTGAAGAAATAATAGCTTTATTTGAGAAAACCGTATATGAAAATACTTTTGGAACAGTGGGGGTGTTTATTCTTGATGTTTCGCATGAAACAAAGGAAGATGTTACACGTGTAACTAATAATGATGTTAATCCCGCCGACGGATTACCTGTGGCGGGCAGGCATGAAACAGATAGGGATGTTACACGGGAAACACCTCAATATAATATAGTTGAAGTTACACCATATAGGATTGAAGCAAAATATAGCGATTTTAGGCACCCAGATAAAGTTAAATTCAGTGAAAACGTTGAAGATGACTTAAAAAGACGTGATTTTACTATAAATGCTATGGCATATGATTCTGATAAAGGACATTTAATGGACTTATTTGATGGGATAAAGGACATAAAGGACAAAGTGATAAGAGCGGTAGGGAAGCCGAGCGATAGATTTAATGAAGATGCATTGCGAATGCTTCGAGCTATCAGGTTTTCCACACAATTAAATTTTGTAATTGAATATGACACGATGCAAGCAATTGTGGATAACTCTCATTTGTTAAAAAATATTTCTGAAGAAAGAATTCGTGATGAATTTATAAAAATTATTGAATCAAAAAATTCTGCAATGGGAATTGGAATGTTATCAAAATTAGGATTACTAAAATATATTATTCCAGAACTTGAAGAGGGAATTGGCTGTGTTCAAGGAGGAGCTCATACTCTTGATGTGTTTGAACATTTATTAAAAGCGCTTGAATATGCTTCAGATAAAAATTTCTCAATTGAAATTAGATTGGCTGCATTATTTCATGATATTGGAAAGCCAAGATCAAGGAGAAATAATGCAGGATTTATAGAACCAGAAACCAATTTATCAGGTCCTCGGATCTCCTCGCTTATAGCTCGGCCAGACCATGCTAAATTAGTTTCTGGTTCAAAAAATTTAAAGAAAAAATACACATTCTATGGCCATGAAGTTGTTGGTGCAAAAATGACACAAAAAATTTTGGATCGATTAAAATTTCCAAAAAAGATTTCTGATTTAGTTGTGTCGATGATTCGCAATCACATGTTCTTCTCTGATACAGAACAGATTACACTTTCTGCAGTGCGTCGTATTGTGCAAAAAGTTGGACCCTCCGACGCTAAAGCTTTGGCGGGCAGGAAAGAAAATTATCCAATTTGGGATTTAATGAAAGTTAGAGAGTGTGATAGAGCTGGAATGAAGAAAAGTGAATCACCTTATCGCTTGCGAAAATATTACGCCATGATTGAAGAAGTACTACACGATCCGATTTCTGTCGGCCAACTTGCTATTGATGGGGAAGTATTAATAGGTGAGTTACACATGAAACCATCGCCTCGTATGGGCTGGATTTTACATGCCTTACTTGAAGAAGTCCTTGATGATCCAACAAAAAATGATAAAGGACATCTAATGGACATTGCTAAATCATTAGATTTATTGGGGGATAATGAATTAAAAGCATTAGGTGAAAGAGGGAAGGAAGAAAAAGAAAAGTTAGAACAAGAAGAAATTAAAAGGTTACATGAGAAACATGGAGTATAAGAAAAATAACCGACATAATCGGTTATTTTTTATTTTTCAGGATTATTATAGTCCCAACCATGATGTTTATAATTTTCTTTTTTATCTTTATTTTTTGGTGTCTTAGGATTATGAAAAATGCCTCTTTCCATTGATTTTGTTATAGGATTATACGTAAATGACTTTAACCCTTCTATGTTTGGTAAAGATGCTTCTGATGTAGGAGTTATAGTTATTCCCCCATTTTCAACATTTCCTTTTTCTATTACATCTCCTATTAGTTCACTGTGTTGGTCTAATGGCTTTCCTATTGAAGCTTCTAGTGCGGACTGTTTTGCAAATAAATGCCTACCTTCTGGTTGATCAAGCAATGAACGCTTTACCATTCCCTTGTAAGGTTCTCCTTTTTGCCACCATGTGCTATCCTTGCCAGATTTATCATTCTTTCTTATTTTTCCCATATCATTATGAATAATCCAATTATCTAAATTATCTTCAGTTTCATTAAATTTATAAAATTGATCATTATTTATTGGCGTACTAGCATCTGAAACATTATATTTTTTTTGATATTTTAATTTTCTTTTAGAAGGATAAAGTTCATCAGGACGGGGCATAAAATCATAAGTGCTGTCTACAAGATCAAAACCCCCTTTAAATTTTCTAATATGATACATTCGGCCATCTTTTTGTAGATATTGTGAACCATAAACGTCAATTATCTTGGCTCCTTCAGGTAAAGAAGGAGTAAATCCTGAATAAGATTCATTAGGTGCAATTAGTTCTTCTTCTAATATACGATTAGCAGATAGATTATCTGCTAAAGTTTTATCCATTTTACTATTATCTAGTAATTTAGATAATAGTGTGGCTTTAAAATTAGGTGTATTTTTTATTAGTGTTCTAATTTTAGCCAAATTTGAAACTTTAGATTCCTTATCTAAAATAGATTCTTTTTTGGGGTCTTCCTTTTTTATTAGATTAAAATTTTCCATAGATTAATTTTACTACAAAAAAACTAAAACTCAATCATTATTGGACAGTGATCGGAACCATAGTAATCAGATAGAGTTTTAAAATCTTTTATTTTTTTCATGAAATTTTTATCTACAAAAAAGTAATCTATGCGCCAGCCGACATTTCGGTCGCGTGCGCGAGTTATCTGATCCCAATAAGTATAAACATCTTTTTTATTTGGGTTAAGAGTACGGAAAGTATCCACAAATCCATTGTCTATAACTTTATCTATCCATTCTCGTTCCATCGGTAAGAACCCAGTTGAATCCTCATTATCTTTTGGACGAGCAAGATCAATAGCGGTGTGTGCTGTATTTACATCTCCAGTGAAAATCACATTATATCCGGCCTTCTTTTTCCTATTTATAAATTTTAAAAATGCATCATAAAACTCCATTTTATATTTTAATCGTACAGGTCCACCACCACCATTAGGGAAGTAGCAATTGATTAAAATAAAATTTTTATAATAAGAAATAACCGTGCGACCTTCATCATCAAATTCTTCTATGCCAATTCCATATTCAACTTTCTCTGGTTTTACTTTTGAATAGATAGCTACTCCACTGTAACCTTTTCTTTTTTTAGAAAATGAGAAATAAGAATTGTAACCAAAATAATTTCGGATTTCATTTGGCAATTGCTCTGGCTCACATTTTGTTTCTTGAAAGCAAACAATATCGGGTTTGTATTTCGAAAATAGGGGATAAAAATGGCCTTGATTGGCTGTAGCTCTTAACCCATTTGTGTTCCATGAAATTATTTTCATGATAGAAGTATAGCATTTGCCTCGCCCCCTGCTAAGGGGGAGATGCCGGAGGCAGAGGGGGTGCATTAATTAATTCACCCCTCCTCAATCCTCCCCTTGTTAAGGGGAGGAGGAACTCAAAAACTATTTACTGTGAAATTTCTTATGAACATCGCGAAGCTGTTTGTCTGTTATATGAGTATATATCTGAGTCGTGGCAATATTCGCATGGCCTAACATCATTTGAACTGAACGAATATCTGCTCCATTTGAAAGCAAGTCAGTGGCAAATGAGTGGCGAATAATGTGAGGAGTAACTTTCTTTGAAATTCCGGCCTTTATCGCATAAAACTTTACGATACGCTCTATAGAACGAGGTGCGAGCCTGTTTCCCACCGAAGCAAGGCTTAGGTTTTTACCTAAGCCTTGCTTCGGTGAATTATGCGAATACTGAACAAAAAGTGGCTGATCCATATCTTTTCTAGATTTTAAGTAATTACGAATGGCATCTTTGGCACTATCAGACAGGAATACAACGCGAACTTTCTCTCCTTTACCGCGAATAGAAAATTCATCTTTTGATAAATCAATATCTCGATCAAGAGAACATAATTCAGACAGACGCAATCCAGTTGAGAAAAATAATTCAAGAATGGCTTTATCACGCAGAATTCTTATTGTTTTGCTGGCAATGGAATTTTGAAGTCCTCGGATCTCCTCGCTATTACTTTCTTTGTTTTTTGAAATAGCTCGGCCAGACTTCAAAATTCCATTGCCAGCTTCACTCATATTGGGAGCATTAAGAAGTCTTGTTAATTCTTCAGCAGAGATTAAATCAAGCGAGCGCTCTTTTATCTTTGCCAGTTCTATCCTATCCGGCGAGAGGGAAGTTATGCCGCGCTTCATCAGATATTTAAGAAACGAACGAAGCGCAATAAGATGATAATTTTGAGTGTTTTTCTTCAAAGTGCCGGCATGTTGCCCGCGAATTTTAACTCCGGGTTGGCGATTCAAATATAATCTAAACTCCCGTATTTTGTCGTCAGTTATTCCATTTGGTTCGGAAATCTTGGCAAAGGCAAAAAATCTGGAAAGATAATAGTCATAATTATTTACTGTCTTTAAGCTGTTGCCTTTCTCGATTTCCACATGTTCGAGAAATTCTCTTTTTAATTGTTCAATACGTGCTGCCATGATAGAAAAACATGTAATGCCTGCCCGACCTTTGGAGGGTCGTAAAACAATTATAGCATAAAATAAAACATTGCATTTTCTACTAAAATGTGCTAACATTGAGGTGTAATGTTAACAACAAAGAAAAAGCAGAATATCATAAAAAAGAGCCGACTTCATGATAAAGACACGGGCAGTCCTGAGGTGCAGATTGCGATTCTTAGCAAAAGAATTGACGAATTGGCTGAACATTTGAAAGGACACAAGAAGGACAACAGCTCCCGCAGAGGATTGATCAAAATGGTTGCTGACAGAAGGGGCCATTTGAAGAATCTTGAAAAGACCGACAAAGCAAGGCACGCAAATCAAATTAAGAAATTAAAAGAATAAATAAGATGTCTCGGCCTTGGTCGGGGCATTTTATTTTGATATAATGCAAGCATGATCATAAAACATAAAGAACAAAGGGTAGGAGTTTTCATAGACACTTCCAATATATATCACAGCGCAAAAAATTTATATAAAAGGAAAGTCAATTTCGGGGCGGTTTTGAAAGACGCTCTTGCCGGAAGAAAGCTGGTGCGAGCGATAGCCTATGTCATAACCAGCGAGGGGGGCGAAGAAAAAAAATTCTTTGAGGCGCTGGTCAAGCTCGGCATTGAAACAAAAACAAAAGATCTTCAAGTTTTTGCCGGCGGAGCAAAAAAGGGCGATTGGGATGTGGGCATTACCGTCGATGCCATTACTATGTCGTCCCGAATTGACGCGGCAATTCTTATAACCGGCGACGGCGATTTCGTCCCTCTTGTCGAATATTTGAAAAATACAACGCAAGTAGAGGTGATTTCATTCGGAAAATCAACTTCAATGAGATTAAAGGAGGCAGCCGATGATTTCCTTGATCTGTCAGAAAATCCCAGAAAATATTTGATATATTAAATTATTAATATCAATAAAAAAATAAGCCATCCTAAATAGGTGGCTCATTCATTGTTTCTTATTAATCAATCTTCATCGTCATATTGATTAATTTGGTTTTTAACACCAATAGTAGAAACTTCTATTAGGTATTGAAGATGATTAATGTATAAAGTTATTCTGTTGCCGGGATTTAACTCAACAATTTTGTAGAAATTATCACTGTTATTATAAACCACTGATCTAAAGTTTTTATATTCAACATTAGATTTATTCGTTTTGACAATTTCACCTTCTATTCTAAGAAAGTTGTGCTTTCCCTTATACAACATATTACAAGAATATCCAACACATTCTTGCAATAGTGTTCTCATATCTATGAGAGATCTCAAATAATTTGAGTAACATGATGATATTATAAAAGGATTAATGCAATCCAATTCTGGATGCATCGGTATTATTCCTAATATATTATCAAATCTTACAACCAAATCTATTGGTTCTTCATAAATAGAAGAGGATAGGTCTTGGCAAGTGTAAAAATGAAAACTATTTTCTCCCATAGAACCTACTATTCCCGTGATATGTTTCCAGGAAAATAAACCGTCCTCTTTTATACGAGTCACAGGCAATTTTATTTGTCTGCCTTTATTCCTATTTATATAATCTTTGAGCAAGATTAGATTATTCAAATAATCTTTGCTAAAAGATATAAGTTGTTCCGGTTCCAGATTAGTATAACCATCAAACTTAATAGTTTTTGGCGTTATTCTTTGGGGTGTTAATAATAAATCTTTCATAGTACAATTTTTTAAGTTTTCTTTACTTTATAGAAAATAAAAACTATTGTCAATAAACTTGACAATATATAATTTTTATGATAATATGTCAAAAAACATTTAAAAAATACGGTTATGAAAAAACACTTGGTATTTCTAATAACGGGAATTCTTGCTATTAAAATTTCTGCGGGAATTTGTTTATTTATGTTTTTAAAATTAAAAACTATAAATAATTATTCTGGGATTTTCATATCTTTTATATTTTTTGTACTCGGATTAATCTTGTTTGGATATTACGTAAAATTCAGGAACGAGTATAAAATTTTAAAGAATATTGAAGAAAAAGAAATTTATCCTTTTTTAAAAGAAAAAGAAATAGGAGAGTTTAGGAATAGTGTGAAAAAAGTTGGCGAAGAATTTAAAAAGAGAAAAAAGGAATGAATGAAATCCTGCTTGTATGCAAAGTACAAGCAGGATTTTTGTTTGCAAAAAACCTGCCAATATCGCCTCTTTATAAAAGTAAATATTTCTGCTATGCTTTGGCTATTAGCAGCCAATAACTAGCTACCCTTCAGACGGATAGAGTTGAAGCCGGAAAATTATCAGGTTTCAAAACTAGGGTCTGAAAAGTAGCTTATAAAATACAATATGAACAGCAAAGAATATGAATTAGAAGTAGGCGGAAAGAAAATTACCGCAATTTTCAGCGATTTGGCGGATCAAGCCAATGGATCGGTAATGCTCAAATCGGAAGGAACAGTCGTTATGGCGACAGCCGTCATATCGAAAGACGGGGATTCAAATCCGGGATTTTTCAATCTGACAGTCGAGTATCTGGAGAAATTCTACGCGGCCGGAAAAATCCTCGGCAGCCAGTTTAATCACCGTGAAGGCAGGCCGAGCGATCAAGCGATACTGGCTGCCCGCATGACAGACAGAACTATACGACCGCTTTTTGATCATCATATAAAGAATGCGGTTCAAGTCATCATAACGGTCCTTGCCATAGGCAAAGCCGACCCGAAAACTCTCGGAGTTAATGCCGCATCAATAGCGCTTTATGTTTCGGACATACCATGGAATGGTCCAGTCGGAGCTGTTCATGTAAGCAAAACAAAAGCAGATGAAACTATTAAAATAAATGATTACATACCGATCGCCGATGAGCCGGTGTATACGCTTGATCTGCTTGTGTGCGGAAAAGACCAAACAATCAATATGATAGAAGCCATGGCTTTTGAGCTGTCTGAAGAGGAAATGGGTAAGTGTTTTGAAGTCGCCGTTGCCGAGATAACAAAATGGGAAGATTTCCAGAAAAAACTTCGAGCTGAATTCGGCAAAGAAAAATTATTATTCCCTAAAGTTGAAACACCCGCTGAAATGCTTTCAATCTTCGATGAAAAAGTCAAACCGATGTTAGAGAGTGGATTATTCAGCAAAGACAGCAAAAAGATAACAAGTGAGGCCGAGGAACTTTGGAAAAATATTATTGACGGGAAATATGATCCTGATGATGACAAGGGCAGGTATGCCGCAGAAGATCACATGCGCCATTATTTAGATAAAGCATTTCATGATGCTGCGCTTATTAAAGGCATCCGCGCTGACGGACGCGCGCCTGATGAAATTCGGAAATTATACGCCAAAGCCGGAGGTATCTCAGACACGTTGCATGGTTCCGGGATATTTTATCGCGGAGAGACGCATGTGCTTTCGGTTTTGACTCTTGCCGGCCCTGAAGCAATGCACACGATTGAAGGAATGGAATCATCTTGCAAGAAACGCTTCATGCATCATTATAACTTTCCTCCATATTCCAGCGGCGAGACCGGGCGGTTCGGCGGAATCAATCGCCGAGAAATGGGCCACGGCTTTCTGGCTGAAAAAGCGCTTACTCCAGTCATACCTGACAAAATTTTATTCCCTTATACTATCCGCGTCGTCTCGGAATCAGTCGCTTCTAATGGATCAACTTCTCAGGCATCAATCTGCGCATCAACTATCGCTCTTATGGATGGAGGAGTGCCTATTAAAAATCCGGTAGCCGGAATATCAATCGGGCTTATGATTGATAAGGATGACAAGAATAAATACGTTCTTTTTTCAGATATTCAAGGGCCTGAAGATCATTATGGCGATATGGATTTTAAAGTTGCCGGCACAAGAAACGGCATTACCGCCATACAGTTGGATATAAAAGTTGACGGCGTTTCCGTCATGATACTGAAAGACGCGCTAGAAAGAGCAAAGAGCGCCCGTCTTCAAATTCTCGAAGCTATCGCCAAAGAAATAGCAGGGCCGCGCGCAAATATTTCTTCAAATGCTCCGATGATTCTGACAGTAAAAATCAAGAAAGACCAGATAGGAATGATTATCGGTCCCGGCGGCAAGAACATAAATGCTATACGGGAAGAAACCGGAACTGAAATCACAATAGAAGAAGACGGCACGGTATTTGTCACTGGCAAGAATGGAGGAGCGGAAAAAGCGGTAAAAATAATAGGAGAAATAACGCATGAATATAAAGTTGGCGACACTGCGCAAGGGGAGGTTGTAAAACTTATGGATTTCGGCGCTTTCGTCCGCATCGGCCATGATACCGAGGGACTTGTGCATATTTCAGAAATTGCGCCGTTCCGAGTTGAGAAAGTTTCTGATATTCTTAAAGAAGGAGATAAAGTTCCAATTAAGATAATCAAGGTTGATGAGAAAGGCCGATTGAGTTTGTCAATAAAGGAAGCCGATATTAATTTCTTCAAGCCAAAAGCATAAGGCATAAATTTGCTTGGACAAATATGGAAGAAAATAAGCCACAACCAAATAGCGCGGAAGGCCTGCAGGTTTTAAGGACATATTCATCGGATATGGCTGATGCTGTCCGCAATAATGAAATGTCTGTGATAAAAATAGCAATGGCCGAGCAAAAAAGGCATGAGATGGAAAAAGTATATGAGGAAGAAAAAAAGATTAGTACTTCAAAAATACTTATGATAATTGGCGGGCTTATTTTGATTGTATCATCGATTGCCGGCTTGTATTTCATATTTCAGAAAAAAAATGCCGATAATGCGGTGCAACAGGCAATTATAAAGCCAAATGCTCTTATTTCTTACGATGACCAGTCATATATTGACGTAACAAACGTATCAAGCGGCGCAAATCTGGTAAACTTGATAAAATCTGAAGCGGCTAAACCGGAAAAGCAGGGCGCTATAAAATCGTTATTCTTGACGGCAAATGCAAATGGGAGTACGGCATTGATCAAGTTAAGAGATTTTCTGTCTCTCATGGGAGTGACAGCGTCATCATCTCTTATTGATTCTTTCTCCGATAGATATATGATAGGCACTTATACGCCGGCTGATAAGCCGCATTTGTTCCTGCTGTTCGAAATAAAAGATTATAATCAAGCCTATGCCGGAATGCTCGCTTGGGAAAGATCATTATTGAGCGATATGTTCCTGTTATTTCAAATCGACATCTCAGGTAGTAATAGCGGACTCTTAAATGCTTCGTGGAAAGATATTATCATAAATAATAAGGACGCTCGCGTTTTATATGACCAGAATAATAATCCCTTGCTTTACTATATATTCATAGACAAAAATAACTTCGTCATTGCCGACAGCCAGGATACTATAAAAGAAATAATTTCAAGATTATTGACTCAAAATACCAAGCCGTTATAATTTGTTATTTATTATAACAATGCTAATATATAAATTATGAAAATAAATATAAATAAAACAAAGCTTGAAGAAGAAAAGCAATTATTGGAAAACGAACTTGGCGGATTGGGCCGCGTTGATAAGGATACCGATGAATGGGAAGCAGTTCCAGAAGAGCAGACAGCGCCTGAAGCCGATGAGAACGATCTGGCTGACAGATCGGAAGATTTCGAGGAACGATCAAGCACAATGACAGCTCTAGAAACTCGGCTGGAAGACATTAATCATGCTCTAGGTTCAATTGAGGATGGAACTTACGGCATCTGCGAAATTTGCGGAAAAAAAATAGAGGAAGATAGATTAGAAGTAAATCCTGCGGCGCGCACATGCAAGGAATGCATGGTAAAAGCAATTTAAATAAATTATGTCATTTGCAAGAGTTTATTCTGCGCAGACACATTTAATAAAAGGAAAAATTGTCACGGTGGAAGTTGATATTACTAAGAACACCCTGCATGCTTTTACTCTTGTCGGGCTTCCTGATAAAGCCGTGGATGAGTCAAAAGACAGGATGAGCTCGGCGCTGAAAAATTCCGGATTTGCTTCTCCCAAGAATCAAAATCAAAAAATAGTCATATCTCTTTCGCCGGCTGATCTTAAAAAAGAAGGCCCCTATTTTGATTTAGCGATTGCTCTTGCATATCTGCTGTCGGCTGAGGAAATTGATTTTGATCCTAAAGACAGGGTATTTCTCGGAGAACTTTCGCTTAATGGCGAACTGCAGCCGATCAAAGGCGCCCTTCCTCTTGCAGAAGCGGCTAAAAAACTTGGATTTAAGGAAATTTATCTGCCGATCATGAACGCCAAAGAAGCGGCGCTGGTGGACGGCATAACTATTTACGGAGCAAAGACATTAAAAGAAGTCATTGATCATATTTATAAGATAAAATACGACAAAAAAGGAAATCCTTTAGAACAGGAAAAGCCGAAATTAAAACCTCAGCCAAAAACAATAATAGAATACGCCAAGAAAAATCCTGAAATAGATTTCTCCGATATCCGCGGACAGGAAGCTGCCAAGCGCGGTTTGGAAATCGCGGCATCGGGAGGGCACAACATAGCGATGTCAGGACCGCCCGGTACCGGCAAGACAATGCTTGCCCGCGTTTTTTCAAATATACTTCCAGAGCTGAAAAAAGACGATGTGCTGGAAATTACCGGCATTCATTCTGTGGTCGGGCAACTGGACGGCGAACTTGTCACAGAACCGCCGTTTCGAGCGCCGCATCATACCGCAAGCTATGTCTCTATGATTGGCGGAGGATCCATTCCCAAGCCCGGAGAAGTGACTTTGGCTCACAAAGGAGTATTGTTCCTGGATGAA
This sequence comes from Minisyncoccota bacterium, assembly GCA_035510575.1. Lineage (GTDB taxonomy): Bacteria > Patescibacteriota > Minisyncoccia > Phycocordibacterales > UBA9973 > UBA8515. The sequence goes on from DATKGV010000008.1 coordinate 56,733, forward strand.
TTTCCCGAATTTGAAAAGAGAGTTCTTGAATCGCTGCGTCAGCCGCTTGAAGATAATTTCGTGTCAATTTCCCGAGCCAAAGAATCCGCAATATTTCCATCAAATTTCATATTAGTAGCCGCTATGAATCCGTGTCCCTGCGGAAATCGCGGCAACAAGCAGAAAACTTGCATCTGCAAGCCGAGCGATTTGGACAAATATCAAAGAAAATTATCAGGCCCGATAATGGACCGCATCGACATTTGGGTGACAGTCGGCGCTGTTGATTATGATAAGCTTTCAAATATGGAACAAGTTGGGGATAAGACATTTAATATAAAAGATAGAGTAAAAATGGCTCGTGATATACAGGCAAAAAGATTCAAGAATGCAGCCAGAAAAATAAGCTCAAATAGCGAAATGAACGTCAAGGAACTGGGCATATATGCCCCGCTAACGCCTGAAATAAAACAATTATTGAATCAAAGCGCGGAGAAGCTTCAATTATCAGCCCGCGCCTATCACAGAGTTATAAAATTGGCGCGCACGATTGCTGATCTTGAAGGAAGCGAAAATATAAATCAACCTCATATTCTTGAGGCCTTGCAATACAGGCCTAGGGTAAATTAACATAATAAAAAATATCGAACCATATGGTTCGATATTTTTTATGCTTTCTTCTTTATTACAGTTTTCTTTTTTGCGGTTACTTTTTTGGCTGAGTGGGGAGCATTGTCAAGAGTGATAAGCGGGGGATTGATGATGAGTTTCTCAGCAACTTTTTTCTTTTTTACAGTTTTCTTTTTTTTAACTGCTACTTTTTTAGTTACCGATTTTACGGCTGAAACAGCCGTACTGGATGAACTTGTTGCGGCAAAACTGCTTATTGGATAACCAACAAATAAAGATATAATTATTAATACTGGAATAATTTTTTTAATCATTGATCATTAAATCAGTGCTGTTAATTTTCAGTCCCACATAAGGGTTGCCAAGAGTGCCATGGAATCCGATATGAACATGAGGCCCGGTAGAATGACCAGTAGAACCAACATAGCCTATTATATCGCCTTGCTTGACGATATCGCCGGCCTTTGCTGCAACTTTACTCATATGGCCGAAAATGGCTTGGCGCCCGTCATTAAAGTTTATAACCACATATAATCCGTAACCGCCGTTATATCCGGTTGAATGAGCAATTAAGACGATACCGCTTTGGACCGCGTATATGGGCGTGCCCTTTGGAGCAGCGAAGTCATATGCCTGGTCGGCATGCAATCCTTGAGAAATTCGTCCAACTCCTTCCGGGAATGGCCATATATACCCGCCTACTACTGTGCCTGTCGGTTGACCGGTTGGTGTTGCAGGTTCTGCTGCAGGTGTAACATTTGTTGTCGTATCAACAGTAGGTGCTGGTGCTGGCACTGGTGCTGGTGCTGGTGCTTGCAATTGATCAACTTCATCGGCAGGTTTGTTTGTATTTGTCTGGATTTGTTCTGAAGAAGAAACATCTGTTTTTTCGTCTTCTTTTTTAATAACCGGCTTTGGCATGTCGTCTTTGACAGGCAAGATAACAAGAGTTTGACCTATTTTGAGAGTATCTTTATCCTCTAAGTCAGCGTTAGAGTAAAAGATAGTGTCTTTTGATATTTTAAATTTCTTGGCTATGCTTTCAAGAGTGTCGCCTTCTTTGACGATATAAACGTTAATTTTTGCAGATGAAGCGTATTTTTCCAAATCGTTGGCTGGTCCGAGAGACCCATTATTGGAAAGAAGCGTTCCATCTTCAACTACTGCCGTATTATCTTGCGTATTATTGATATTTTTCATGTCTGGATCAATAGACGATTCAGGAAGAGGTATGGTTTGGGAATTATAGACGACATTGTCATTGGCAGAAGTTGCTGCAGCCGGCTGATCTGCTTGAGCAGTTTGGCTTTTTCCAAGAATCCCCGATACTAAATCAGAAAAAAATCCGGCATTTGCCTGTGTTGGAATGCCAATTATTGGTATTAAAACCAGCAACAGAAAAAAGACCTTGACAATATGAGCCTTGATAAATAAGGATATTTTCATCAAACGACCATTTTGATCATCAAAATTGTCGTTTGAATCTTTTATTTTGAGTAAAATAAGCCTAAATTAAATAATCACACCACATTGCCCCCAAACAGGAACTACAGTACGACCGCAAAAGCGAGGGCTGTAATCATATAAGCAACGCGAGTGATTGTTACAATCATCTCAGAAATGCTGTAAAATAAAGGTTTTTTCTGATAAATCAGTACAAGAGGGCCCTATACCATTGAACCCTGCCTATAAGGGTAGCCCATGTGAAAGCATTAGTCAATAAAGTAATCCACAGTTTAGATTCCCCTCTTCTAGGGTGGATTTTGTAATCAAAAGACGGGGTGGAATAAATTAAATGCATCCACCTCCCCCGCATTAGCGGGTACTCCTCAAGAGGAGAATAAACCAGAACATAAAATTAAATTTTTGACAAGAAGAGGGGTATTGTTGTATAATGGCAGGTATGACAAATGAAGTTCCCCCAAAAACTAAAAATAAAGAAATTGCACACGCAGATAAAGTTAATGCCCGCATAGAAGAAGTCAAAAAAAGACAAGTAGAACTTGCTGAATTAATTAAATCGCCAAACAACAAGATGGCTATAGAAGAAAATAATGAGCTTGTAAAAGAGGCGTTATCGCTTGATAAAGAATCAAATATAATAAAAACAGAATCTCTAGAAAAAACAAATAAAAAAGCATATGAAATATATGAGAAGAGAAAAAGAGAGGGAAGAGAGGGCAATGAAAAGACAGATTGGGAACAAGCTGAAAAAGAATTAAATGCAGATAACGAAAAAAAGACGGGGAAAATTAAAGAAAACATAAATTTTGACCTCAATAAAAAAGATGAAGAGAAAAATAAGAAAATTCTTGATAACAAATTAGTACAGGCAGGATTAAGTAAAGATGATTTTAAAAATATTCCAGAGTGGAATGATCTTTCGGCTGGACAAAAAATGCTCGTGGTTGAACAGGCCTCTCAAGATACTCTTTCGCGTGTGAGAGAAATAGGAGAAAAGAATTTTCAAGAGAAAAATAAGCTTTCAATAAAAGATCCAAAAACATTGCCCAAAAAGATTCTTCATCGTTTATTTAAAAAAGTTTGGATTAGCAAGGAAGAAAAAAGCGTTATTGAGGATGTGCGAAACGGCAAAATAAAACCAGATGAAGAAAAATTAAAACAGTTGGCGGAAAGAACTGCTGATATGGATTTAAATGCCACTATCAAAGATGGCAAGGCAAGTGTTGAATTCATACCAATCGATAAAAGTTTATCAAAAGAACAGCAGGAAGTTGTTGAAAATTACAATAAACTTGCAAATGAATTCTCTAAAATGCCTGACTCTTGGAAGAATGAGAAAGCTGCAGCAAGCAAGAAAAGTAATTTATTTAATAAAAATAAGTCAGAACATTACGACAAATATAAAAATATAGAATTACAATATAATGAAGCGCTTAAAACATTACTTGAATTGAAGGCAAAGAACTACGATCCAAACACTATGATTCAAACTTCAAATGGCGTATATGAAGAATCACAAAAAGTTGCAAAAGAAAAAGCCATGCTTGAAATGAAAGATAGCGATTTTAATGTAGCCATGCTTCAATTCACAAATACTAATCCAGATGCCATAGAAGAATTAAATAAAATACGAAATGAAAGTTCATGGGGAAGATTGGTAAATAATGAAACCATCTGGCGAGGATTATATATGGGTATCGGCTATGGCGCACGCAAGGGATTAACATATTCTTTTGGATTGCTTGCAGCGCCAATTGTCGCTGGAACTATTGGAGGAATTCGCGCTCGTGAGAAAGCCAAGCAAAAAATAAATACGGCGTTCATGGAAGGACGCAATGAAGAAACATTTTTAGAAAGAAAAGAAGCGGGCAAAAAAGGAGCAGTTGATGATAAAAATAAAAATACTGGAATTATTTCAAAAGTGTTTAGCGGTCAAAAAATAAATACCAAAGAAGTTGCCGCTTTTGTGGATGCTGACAGTCAGATGCAAAGATTGAATAATATAAAGCAAAAATTAGAAAAAGTTAGTTCGAAAGAAGAAAGATTTAGATTAAATTCTGAACTTTACCATCGCTTGAGTTTTGTTGAAGAAAAACTTCAAAAGGGTCTGATAAATTATGGAACAAAGAATGCTATTGGCAAGAATTATGAGCTGTTAAAAATTTTAGGTGAAACGTCAATACAAATCGCAGAACCTTCTCCAGATTTAATAAAAGAAGATAATAGGCGCCATGAATTGCTCCAAAAAATAATGAAAGATAATGAAGCTAAGCTGGGAAGCAAGCAAGCTATCATTAAGAATCAAGAAATGCTGCGAGGCATGGCAGTCAGCGCAGGATTTGCAACTCTTGGATTTTATATTCGTGAATTTATGCATCATGGCGCACCGACTATAGGCGCTCATGCTGGTGCAATTAACGCGCATATTGAAAACGGCCACTTGATAAAAAATATTGATGCAACGCAGGCGGATAAGCCATTGAATGAAGCAATGATGAAAAACTATTTCCCGAATACGAAGCTCGATAATGAGTTGCATGAAAATATTTTAAATCCTGATGCAGTTGTCCATAAAGGCGAAGGAATAGAAAGCACATTCATCAGGCAGATTCAAAATAATCATGAATTGGCAAAATCTCTCGGATTCAAGGGAGATGCAAATGATGCAAATGCATTACATGAATTTGCCGGACGCGAAGCGCATATTTTGGCGATAAAAGAAGGATATGTAGGAAGTGATGGACAAGAAATAAGAGTTGCAGATGCAGACAAAGTGGCTTATGAAATAAAAATGGAAAATGGGCATGCGGTCATTAATGAGAAAACCGTCGATGGGAAAATAGTTGAAACGCATCATGAAGGAGATAAATTTGAAGCGACAAAAGCAAATAAATATGAGAGAGTTCATACAAATGAAATAAAAAAAGTTGAAGTAGAAAATGAAAATAATGAAAATATAGATAGTACGAAAACAGAAGAGGTAACGGAACCTAAGCCAATATCAAAAAATATAAGCGGCTACGATTTCAGCAATAAGGAAAAAGCAATTGCCGACTTTGATGATGTGAGCGAGGAAACAAAAGGCACTTACGCGGAGGATTTGATGAAAGTTAACGATGATCCGACGGAGCAGAATGATGTGGGCAAGGCCCTGATTGCTTTGCGTGAGACAGTTAAAGCAAACACTGGCAAATTGATTAATCCAAATCCTGATGAAAGCTTGCATGATTACGTCCATAGATTGATGAACGCCGATTCAAATGCGCCGACAGAAAAAATAGGCAGGCCGAATTTTGAAAAGATGGAATCAATACCTGCAAAAAATGTCGGGGTAGAACATGCGCAGACAGCACAGCCAAAAATTAGGCAAGTTGAAGATAATTATATTAAAAATGATTCAAGCATAAATAAGACGCCCACTAATATTGATGGAAAAACGACACTTTCGGCATCAGAAGCAAATAGATTTTCTGATTTGGCTAGAGAAAATAAAATTCTTGATGCACATATAAAAGAAGATAATCCGTTCAAAGGAGAAACTTTTGCGTCTGATTCTACACATTATAGGCAAGTCGGCTTTGGTGAAAGCAAGGATCTTGAAATTGCAAGAAAAATTGCCAATACTGATTACAGAGCAAAGATTGCCATGGAAAGCGGCGTAATTAAATTAGGAGCATCAAATGATATGGAATTGCATGACCTTAAAGAAGTAGTCATGCAAGACAAAACAACTGGTTTGTATCATGTTTATCATGCAGTTGAAGTTGATAAACCTGCATCGTCAGTTAGTGGTACTGAACATATCGCCGTTGTTGAGAATAAAGCTAATATACATGAAAATAATTATGAAAAATTTCATAAAGCATTTCCGAATAGCGAGCAGGTGCATGGCATGCCTCGCGCAGAATATGACAGCAAGGTTGAAAATTATCTAAAGAGTAAAGGAATAACATGGGCAGATGATGCTAAACGAGATACAGATTTATGGCTATGGGAAAAATTTGGAAAAGTGGATCCAATGCAGAGTCCGGATGAGAATCCGCTCTGGCAATTGGCAAAAAACAGCAGAGACCCTTCTGCTCTGGACTTAATGGAAGTTGGAAAAGATGAAGGAAATAAATACAGAGTTGGACAGGAACTTGTAAAGCTCTTTAATCTTGTTAAAGTTCAGACAGGAGAAGAAATATATCCGAATATAAGCCCGGTTGAAACTCCTAATGAATACGTTTATCGTTTGATAGAAGCGCTTGAAAGAAAAAACTCTTAAATTTTGAATTGGATAATAATAAAACCCCTCTCAATTTAGTATTGAAAGGGGTTTTTATTTAAATTTTAGTATCCTGCTAGACGATCCCATGGATCATTTACACGAAACAACTTATTGTCTTTATTGCCTGTATTTCCGGGAATAGGGCTAAAGTTGGTTACCACGTTGATTGGTATGGCATTTTTCTTCGGCTCAATGTCTATGCAACCGTTTTGGGTTGTATATAGCACATATGTGTTCAAGAAAAAGCTATTTTCCATACTTTGGGTGATGAGTTTTTTTCTGTTATCCTTTGTATCAGGAACATATAAAACTTCATTCTTAAAAATTCTTTGCCCATTATCCACTTCCAAAACTTTTGTTGCTTCAATTTGGAAAAAGTATTTCTTGGTTCCCCAAAATCCATGCTTAAACCAAACCTTTCTTGGAACTAAGTAATCCAGTCGTGAATAGAAATATTTTTGCATATCCCTTACAGTAACTTTGCATTTCCTATCAAATTTAACTGGTTCACCCATAGCATAGACAAGATTGTCGCCGTCATCGCCCTTGCCTACCGGCAGGTAATTACCAGCTCGCAAGGAAACTTTTTCATACAAAATCCAAAATGGCTTAAACTCGGACTGCAAAGCTCTCAAGGCCTTGTAGTTTTCGTCAGTATATTCAAGTTTGACGATAACATTCTTTGTTGTGTCATCTTCTGGGTCGTCGAGCTTTCCATATTTTTCAACATTTAATATCATGAACGGTTTTGGTCCATCCGGGGTATTCATGACATACTGGATGTCGATAATTCCTGAGAGCATAACAAATGCATATTCCCTGTTGTTGTTCTGCCCGAAGGCGACTTTTGGTGCAACTGCCATAATTAATAGGCAAAATACACTACATAAAACAATTTTTCTCATTTTTCTACGTATTAGTTACTATTTAAAATTTTCAATTTATTTTCGCCCATTATATACTATATTTTACAAGTTGTCAATAATATGTTTTATGTAAAAACTGCTATCATAGACAGGCATGAATTACCTCGAAAATCTCAATGACAAACAGAAAGAAGCGGTTCTTTATACAGAAGGACCCCTTTTAATCGTGGCTGGAGCCGGAGCTGGCAAGACAAAGACCATTACGCATAGAATTATCCATCTTATTCATCAGGGAATTGCGCCAAGTTCCATACTTGCCCTGACTTTTACTAATAAAGCCGCCAAAGAAATGAAGGACAGAGTAAGCGTGTTGCTCGGAGATCCTATACACGGCAATATGCCGGAGTTTGGAAGGACGGCTCGCCCCGCCCAAAGGCGGGACGAGCCGTTTATTTCTACTTTTCATTCTCTTGGAGTTCACATTATAAAAGAAAATGCTAGTTTGCTCGGTCTGACCAAGCATTTCACTATCATTGATGAACATGACGCTCTGGTTATTATTAAAGATGCGATGAAGGCGCGCGACATAGATGGGAAACAGCATGAACCGCAAAAAATAAAAAGCATCATATCAAAAGCAAAAGGCGATTTCATAACTGCTGATGCTTATAACAATAGCGCGGCAAGCGCGTTGCAAAGCATTGTCGGAGTGATCTGGCGCGATTATGAAAGGACTCTTAAAAAAGAGAAGGCCTTGGATTTCGATGATTTATTGCTTGAGACGGTCTTGCTTTTGAAAAAATATCCCGAAATCAAAAAAAATTATCAGGACAGATGGCAATATATCCACATTGACGAATATCAGGATACTAATGAAGTCCAATATGAGCTCGTTAAATTGCTTGTGAATAAAAAAGAAAATATCTGCGTCGTCGGCGATACCGACCAGAATATTTACAGCTGGCGCGGAGCAAACATAAAAAACATGCTTCTATTTGAAAAGGATTATCCTAATGCCAAAATTGTCATGCTTGAGCAGAATTATCGCTCAACCAAGAATATTATTGAGGCGGCAAACAGCGTCATCAAGAAAAACCAATACCGCATAGACAAAAATCTTTTTACTAAAAATATTGAAGGCGAATCAATCAGCGTGCACGAGGCCTACGATGAGGGAAGCGAAGCGGAATTCGTCGCAGACACTATAAGCGAACTGCTGCGAAAAAATGATCCAGAAGATATCGCCGTTCTTTACCGAGCCAACTTTCAATCGCGCGCGATCGAAGAAGCATTGCTCGGAAAGCAGATTCCGTACCAAGTGCTCGGAGTAAAATTTTTTGAGAGAAGAGAAGTCAAGGACTTGCTCTCATATATCCGCGCAAGTTACAACAGAGAGAGTTTATCAGACATAAAAAGAATTATTAATAATCCGGCGCGCGGCATCGGCAAAGTCACGCTTGTAAAACTTTTTGCGAATCAATTCGCCATGCTGCCTGCCGCTATGCAAGAAAAAATAAATAAATTTTATTCATTGCTCGATGACATACACGCATATTCTGAATCTCACGCGCCGTCAGAATCCATAAAATATGTCTTGGAGAAAAGCGAAATTGAAAAAGAACTTTCGCATGGCACAAGCGACGAGCAAGAACGCTTGGAAAATATGAAAGAATTGGTAACCTTGGCAACCAAATATGATGCGATGCCGCAGGGAATTGGCATGGAAAAATTGCTTGAAGATGCCGCGCTTTCAAGCGATCAAGATACCTTGATGCATAATATGGGTAAAGGCGCTCGCCCCGCCAACGGCGGGGTAAAATTAATGACAGTTCATGCATCAAAAGGGCTTGAATTCAAATATGTTTTCATAACCGGCATGGAGCAAGATTTATTCCCTCATGCAATGAGCGGCACGAAAACAAAAGAAGACGGCGAGGAAGAACGGCGGCTTTTTTATGTGGCGCTGACGCGGGCAAAGCATAAATTATATTTATCATATGCAGAGCTCCGCACGATATTCGGCTCAAAACAAGTGAACATGCCGAGCGAATTTATTTATGACATTCCGGAACATCTGACAAGTTTTGAGCAGGGTAAGCCAAGTAATAAGGAGAAAATAGTTTATTTATGAGATAATTCCTCGCCCCCTGCTAAGGGGGAGATGCCGGAGGCAGAGGGGGTGCATTAATTCACCCCTCCTCAATCCTCCCCTTGGCAGGGGAGGAAAAACTCAATTTTTGAATAAATGCTAATATACAAATATGATTTATCATGCGAAAAAATCTCTCAGCCAAAATTTTCTAAAATCAAAACCGGCGCTTGAAATGATGATCAAAGCGGGCGAGGTTGATGACAATGATATTATTTTGGAAATCGGTCCCGGCAAAGGCGCCTTAACAAGCAAGCTTCTGGAAAAAGCGAAAAAAGTAATCGCCGTTGAGAAAGATAGCAGCTTGATCAGAATGCTTGAAGAAAAATTCAAGAATGAAATAAAAAATAAAAAACTTATTTTAATAAATGAGGATATCTTAAAGTTTAAATTCCCCCTCCCCTTTACAAGGGGAGGGCTGGGGAGGGGTGAATTGATAGACCCCCTCTGCCCTTCGGGCATCTCCCCCTTATCAAGGGGGAGAGGGATTAATGAGTACAAAATAATAGCCAATATTCCTTACAATATTACCGGCGCAATCATAAAAAAATTTCTCTCCGGAGAAAATCAGCCGTCGGTTATGATCCTGCTTGTGCAAAAAGAAGTGGCAGACAGAATTACTGCTAGAAGTAACAAAGAAAGCATTTTATCGCTCAGCGTCAAAGCTTATGGAACGCCGAAATATGTGATGAAAGTTGGAAAAAGATTCTTCTCGCCCAGCCCTAAAGTGGATTCAGCCATTATATCGATAAAAGATATCTCCAGAAAAAATTTCAAGACGCCGAGTGAAGAAGAGCAATTCTTCAAAATAATCAAGAGCGCTTTCGCGCACAAGCGAAAAGTTCTCCGCAAGAACTTGGAAGAGGTGGCATCGCTTGAAACTATTGATTTTATGTTTGCAAAATTAGGAATAAATCAAAAAATCAGAGCTGAAGATGTGCCATTTACGCAGTGGCTCTCGATAAGCAGATATTTATCAGAAAATGCCTAGGAAAATTCTCTCATAAATAGTATAATTCGCAGATAAGAAACATAATGAATAAGAATTATCTGCCAAGCAAACAATTCATAATTCGCATAGCAATTATCGCGGCAGTTGTCGCCGTCGTTTGGGGCACCTATGAGATAACAAGCTATTTCATGAACAGGCCTAAAAAAGAAGGAGTACCGACCAAACTGCTGGTTAAAGACATTGTGCAGAAGGACAGCAATAATAACGGCATACCCGACTGGGAAGAAATATTATGGGGTCTTGATCCGAGCAAGAATGGGCCGTCGAACAAGGAATTCATCACTGCAAAGCAGGAAGCTTTGTCCAAAGAAAACGGCGCTTCCGTTTCTTCTACAAATAAAACAGATAATGAATTACTCTCGCAGGAATTCTTTGCCACTATCATGTCGCTGGAGCAGACAGGAAATCTCGATGATGCATCAATGCAATCGATATCCGATGCCATTGGGCAAAAAATCATAGCCGACCCTATCGCTGATGTTTACACGAAAGATATGCTGATTGTAAAGACAACGACAACATCATCGGCTGTTAAATATTATCAGGATTTAAAAAACCTATTAACCAAATATAAAGACAAGGACATAGGCAATGAATTGACCTTTATCGCTCAAGGCGTGCAAAATAACGATCCTCAAGCCCTATATCTAGCTGGAACAATAGCTGACCAATACAAATCGTTCGCCAATGAATTAATTAAGATTCCCGTGCCGGAAGCGTTTGCGCCCAAAGATCTCAGCTTGGCAAATGATTATGACAAGGTTTCCCAGTCCATAACAGGGTTAACGCAGATAATTTCGGATCCGATTACCGGAATGAAGGCCTTGATTAATTACAAGAAATACAGCGACGCGCTGGTGGCCGATATCACATATTTTTCAGACAATTTTAATCAGAAATGATATACTAAACATAAGAAAATATGAAGAAATTTGCCGCAAAAATAATAATATTCGCAATAATGGTTTTCTCTCTGCTTTCTGCGCAGGTTTTTTCGCCTTTGCCAGTTTCTGCAGCTGTACTTAATTATGACCACCCTAATGGCAGCAGCCCTTATAAGCTAAAGGCCTCGGATATAGCAAACCCTGAAGTATTTATGTCTGTTGTGGCATGCACGGGAATTATAAACACTGTTGCGGGAGCAATTCAAGGACTTTTGACTAATCTTATTACCGTCAAAGCTCCAGAAGTTGCAAAAGAAGCAGATATAAGGGCAGGAGAAGTAACTTCAGTAACTGCTGGCGCGGCAGCAAGCACGGAAGTAGAAGGTACAGGAAACACTTCTCTTGAACAACTAGCGGCTGAGACAGACAAACTTCTTGATGAAGCAACAATAGCGCAAAAATTTCAAGATGACCAAGCTCAACGAGATGCGCAAAGAACAAAATGCCTAGACGGCATAGCCATTCAGCTTGCTCGAAATCAGCTTACTAAAATGACAAAAGACACTATGAACTGGATCACGACCGGGTTTAACGGCAATCCATTTTTTGTGGGCGTGGCGGACTCTTTCATGAATAATTTGACTAATGATATAGTTCAAAAAGAGACCAATATATTGAAAAATCCCGGCTACTCGGCTTATTACCCGTATGGCCGAAGTTTTTCCCTGCTGGCGACGGAAGAGAGCGCAGTTCACGGCGTAAATCTATATGCTCAAAGTTTGACGAATAATCTTATCCTCGGATCAACGCCGAAAAGTTTCGCGACTGATTTCTCGCAAGGCGGACTTAATAACTCATCATCAGGAATATACTCATCTTCATATGATTCAGATGGCGGCTGGGATGGATGGCTTGGTTTGACTATGAATCCAGCCAACAATCCGCTCGGATTTACTTTGCTTGAAGGCGAAAACATAGCTAAGAAGCAATCGACTGCCGTTGCCATGACGAAAGAACAATTAGCCGAAGGCAATGGCTATCTTCCTGATCAGAGATGCGTTAAATGGCAATTGGTAGATAAAGCCGGCAATCTTGAATACGATGATGATGGCTCGGACTCAACAACCACCAGTGATCCTGGAGCAGGAAATGGCATATGCATACTCTATAAAACAGTCACTCCTGGAAGCGCTATAAGAGATAAGGTTGCCAAATATATTAATTCGCCCGAAACACAGCTTGAACTGGGCCAAACCATGAATGACGCGCTGAACCTTTTGTTCACTAAACTCCTTAGTCAATTTGAAAATCAAGGTCTTGTAAGTCTTGGAACAACTGCCGTTAGCATGACTAATGGCGGTAGCACGCTTAATGGAACGAACATAAATAATAATGGCGGAGGATTTACCGGATCGTTTGATTTAACTAGAGATATACCGGCTTTGATTAAAACGCAGAATGACTATAAGACGGCGGCCAACAAATCATTGAAAGAAGTTCTGCCTTTTGTCGTGCCGGCAGTCGGCAAGCTTGATTATTGCATTCCAGGACCTAACTCAAATTGGCAAAGCAATTCCAGTGATACTATGAATAATCTTAATGACTATTTAACCAACATAAGAACGCAGAGTGTGGATATACCAGCGTGGAAATTTAAACTTGAATGTCTATCTTTTGGCATAATCTCTTATCTTTCCTCATGTTCTGGGGATAACACTACTACTCGTACCGATATTCTGACGCTACCGGATCCATCAACATACAAAAGCGCTTTTGACGGCTATCTAAGTTTTAACACAAATTTATGGAAGGAAGTAAAGGCAATATTCTATGCTTACGTCACAAAGGGTGAAACTACTGACGGCCCTTTTATTTTCTTCATGGATAACGATAGTCCGCTTGGACCTTTCAAATCTTATGGCCAGATACCAGCAGGCGCGCCAATAATTAAGATTTCTCAAGTTCAGATTGACGGCAAAGTTACAGCTTGGACCGATTATATAAAAAATCTCAATACTGAATATAAAGCCAAGATTGATGCTTTATACGGGCCGAATAGCGTCATGCAGAGCGGATTTGATTCAAACTTAAATCCATCTTCAGATTATCTGCCTATGGCGCAAGCGGGCCTCAGTATAACAAAAGACCTCAAAGTAGACGCTGATAATATAACTTCCGAGACAAAAGATTATACTGACTCTGTTTCGCAAGCTACTTCAAACATATACAAGCTTCAAAAAATAGATGATCAAGTCCAGGCAATTCTTAAAATAGCGCGAGACAGGAGAGCTGCCAACAGAGCCAAGGCCGGAGAGGACCCATTCACGCAATATTGCCTTGATAATGAAGTAATAAATATTACCGGCAATGATTGCATAGATCCGGCAACAGGAAATACGATAGAGTGCATTCCCACAATTGCGCCTTAATTAAAAAATTATGGAAAACAATCCTAAAAAAAGCAAAGCATTGATAATAACGATTATAGCGGTCATTCTGCTCGGAATAGCCGTGTATTTCCTGTTTAAAAATAAAAACCAGATATTCGGCACAACAAGCTCACCAACAGGAATTGGCAAAGTTTTTGCGCCGTTGCTTGGCACATCAAAGCCGAAAAATCCAAATGTAATAGGCAATGGCGGAGCAACAAATGGCACAGGAGCAGGGACAGGAAATAATGGAGGGTTGATTACAGGAGGAACAGGTACAGGAGTAGGGACAGGAAATAATGGCGGGTTGATTACAGGGGGAACAGGATCAGGCCCCATTAATGTTGGTCCGGCAAATAATACCAGCGGCGGTTTTGGATCAAATGGAGAATACTCTCCAGCGCTTACGCCGATCCCAACGCCTAATAATAATTTAAATAACAATAATAATTCAAATCCAAATGCTCCTGTGGTTACATTCACTGCAAATCCATCGTCATTATCTTCAACGGGAGGATCATCAGTTCTCACATGGACTGTAGCGAATATGCAGTATAGTCCTGCTTCATGCGTGGCAAGTGGCGGGAGTGGTTGGACCGGAAGTAAATATTTTGCCGGCACGCAGAAAATGTCAGTAACTTCAACAACCGACTATACGCTTACTTGCTCAAACTCATTTGGAAGCAATTCAGCGACAACAACCATAACAGTTGGTTCAACCAATAATTTAAATCCAAATGCTCCTGTGGTTACATTTACTGCAAATCCATCGTCATTATCTTCAACGGGAGGATCATCAGTTCTCACATGGACTGTAGCGAATATGCAGTATAGTCCTGCTTCATGCGTGGCAAGTGGCGGGAGTGGTTGGACCGGAAGCAAGTATTATGGCGGCACGCAGAAAATGTCAGTAACTTCAACAACCGACTATACGCTTACTTGCTCAAACTCATTTGGAAGCAATTCAGCGACAACAACCATAACAGTTGGTGAAACCACGCCGCCAACAGAGATAACAGCTTCATGTCCTGATGATCCATTGTTATTTACGCGCACCGAGCACCAAAAGCTTGTTCTTTTATTAAAACAATTTTATCTTATCGCGCCGACGCTTAAAACGGATGATGATGTGACTGCCGTAAACAGCGATATGGACAAGAACAAAGCGATAATAGATCAAGCCACGGAATTTGAAAAAGAATGTCAGGCAGAAAAAGGAAATCCTGATTATAAAACAGATCCTGATTACAATCCTAATTACACCGGTCCGACATCAATAAAATGCAATCCATATTATCAAGAGGGTACATGCGCAAATGACAATTTTGACGGAAGTTATCTTCCTAGTTCTCTCACTACTCCAAGTCCTACATCCGAGTGGTTCGCAGCGACATATATGGATCCAACAAAAACTCAAACTTACGACAAAAGCGCAAAACCTGAAGATTACAGCAAATTTGAAAAAATGTTTTATATTTGGTAATTATTATCGCCATGAAAAAAATTTTGCCTTACATTCTCATAATTTCAGTCATCGCAAATTTCTTTGCGCCTATTAGCGTGGGTATGGACAGCAATTACAGAGTGAATGTAAAGAGCAATACGGCCAGCGCGGCCGGGTTCGATGATACTCCAACCGGCTATAAAAATGCTTTTCCAAACACAAGTAGTGTTGTTTCTGCTGGCCGTATAGATGTAATACCGCCTGATAATAAAACAGCCACAATGGTGGTTAATATTACTTTAAGCACCGGTGTTGCTTCAGGGGGAGATGCGTCAGACAATTGGAGTCATGCGCAATACGAAGGAGAAGGCACAGGGGGTGTCACATTTTTTGCTGATAATGATTTTATCTTAGTTATAAAAGATAATAACAATCCAAATCTAACTGGCTGGCTTGATGTTACCAACGCACTGTTAAACCTATCTAATACTGGCGGTATGAATTATTTGGGAAACATGACAGGGAAATCTGGGTGGCGAGGGGACAGTAAAATGCCAATTTCTATTTCCAATGATGTTCTTGTTAAAGATATCTCGCCTATAGGAACTCCCGGATTATCGTCATTGCAAGCAGGAGGAAGTTATACTGTAACTTTGTATTATAAAGGATGTTATGACAATGATGTGACAGATATACTAGACAGAATCTGCACTGGTGGAAAAGCCGGAGTAGATATTCTTCAAAAGGAGAGCACTCTTTCACCGGTAATAAATAGATATTTCAGCATAGCAAGCACTCCTCCTATTGTTATCCAAAAACAAGGCACTACCGGGGGAGCTATCAGTAAAGGGCAGGCAACAATGGTGCCAGGAGCTGTAGATACTATGCCATATTGCTTCAAGGATCCTTTTGATCTCAGTCCTGCGGGCTGCGCGGCGCAGCTTTTGTATTATGTATTATTTGTTCCGACATCATTCGTGTTCGCGCTGACTGGAAGATTTTTTGATTTTGTTTTCGCGTATTCCATAAGCGACTCTTCTTACAGATCGGCTTTCGTGGTACAAGGATGGGGTCTTGTGCGCGATTTCTGCAATATGTTCTTTATCTTTGTTCTGCTTTATATCGCCTTTGCCACAATCCTTAATCTTCAAGGATTCAAGACAAAAGAAATGATTATAAATGTGGTCATCATAGGCATACTGATCAATTTCAGCTTATTCGCCACGCAAGTTATTATCGACACTTCAAACATACTGGCAAGAGTTTTCTATAATTCAAACGCTATTACGATTACTCAAAACAGCACTGCTGGAACTGGACTCGGCACTGTTACCGCAGGTCCCAATGGAGAATTGCCGTTATCAGCCGCTTTAGTTAATAAAGTTAATCCTCAAAACTTAATTATCAATGCAAACCAAGTCGGTTATTTGCCGGACAAGGGAGGCGTGGGCAACAAAGACAAGACAACCCTAGGAACAGGAACGTTTATTCTGGTCACATTGCTCGCTACTGCGGTAAACATAGTCGGCTTGATGGTATTTCTATCTGTCGGCTTGATCTTCGTTGCTAGAGTTGTCGGGCTGTGGCTGGCTATGATATTTGTTCCTCTGGCATTCTTCTCCTATACAGTGCCAGCGATGCAAGGCCTTGATTACATCGGGTGGAAAAAATGGTGGCCTGAGACGCTGAAGCTGGCATTTTTGGCTCCAATCTTCATATTCTTCCTTTATTTGATACTTAAATTCCTTGATACCGGCCTTAGCTTGATAAACGCTCAAGGCCAAAGCGGTCTGGCATTCGTGGTTTCAATTATGTTGCCGTTCATATTTATTATGGTGCTCTTAATGAAAGCTAAAGATGTTGCAAGGACGATGTCAGGAACTATGGGACAAGGGATTGTTGATGGTGTTAAAAAATATGGTGGTATGGCTGCTGGGGCAGGTCTTGGTGTAGCAGCTTTTGCTGGAAGACAAACTATTGGACGTCTAGCCACTAATGCAATGCAAAGTAATAAATTCATGGACTGGGCAGGAAAAAATAAAATTGGCGCTCGCGCATTAAAGATGACAAGCGGTGTTGCTTCAGGTAGCTTTGATGCAAGGGGAGTAAAGATTGCTGGTAAAGATTTAAGTTCAACTGGTCTTGATGTAGGAAAAAGTGCAAAGGCTGGTGGTTTTGCTAAGATAAGAGAAGATAAAGTTAAAAAAGAAGAAGAGTTTGCAAAAAAACATCTTGATACAAGTGATTATGGAATGGCTGAATTAAGAAGTGGAAATATGTCAAAAGCAAAAGCTGATAGAGTTATTGAACAAATTAAAAAATCTAATAATGGTAAAGGGGAACTTCCTGTTGATAAAAATGGTAAACCTATAAGTGAAGCGGCATTTAGAACTCAATTAGTAATGGGTGACGGGTTGGATGCAAAAACTGCTCAAACAGTAGCTGATCAAATGAGTTCTGCTAGAAGAAATGATAGAGCTGATCAATTTAAAAATAGCATATTTGCAACAAATAGAATAAAAGCAAATAAAATTAGAAAGAATCCGGAAAATCTGAAAGAAGCGCGTCAATTAGCTGCTACTGTTGCAGCCCTTGCTGCAGCGCAAAAAGCTACTGAAGGCGGACATAATAAACCGGAGGCACATAAAGAACCTGCTGTTCAAGCCGCACCAGCACCTGCTGCAACTCCAGCATCTGCTCCATCGGGTGGAGAGACGCATCATGCTTAAAATATAATATAATGGATACAGAAACAGAAAAAATAATAGAGGAACAGTTAAAATCTTTACCTGAAGAGATAGTTGCCTTTTTTGCTGATCCAAAAACAAATGAGCAAATTTTAGAGATAGGAAAAACAGCTCAACTTAATGCTGAACAATTGGATATTTTTCAAATGGAAACTTCTTTATTGATACTAGGATTAGTTTATCCAAATGATTTTAAAGATGAACTAAAAAGCAAATTAAATATAAAAGAAGAAATTCTAAATAAGATAATAAAAGATATATATATATTTATATCAGATGAAAAAATAGAAAAACTTAAAGAAATATATAAAGAAGACAAGGAACAATTAGAACTTGATCCAAGATTTTCTGATTTATCAATAAACATACAACTAGCGATTGCAAGTTCAGATTGGCAAAACAAACTTTATGAAATAGCGACAAAAAATAAGCTGACAGTCGATAAAATGGCGCTTTTGGAAGATATCACAGTCAAAGTAATGTCAGGCAAAATTCCGCCGGATAAATATGAGGGCGAATTGGCAAGCGCTTTGACCGGGCTAGACAAGGATGATTTGAAGGAAATAGTCGCGGAGGTAAATGAAAATATTATGAAAGTTATCCGCGCCTTTGAGCAGGAACAAACAAAAGAACCAGAGGAAGACGAAGTTCCTCTTCCTCCATACAAGAAAGCGCCAGTAGAGAATTTGTCATTTAAAAATGAGGAAAGCATATATGCGACTTCCGGAATTCAAATGATAAATGAAACGCCATCAAAAGAAAATATTAATGAGAAAGAAAAAATGACAATGAATGAAGATAAGGTTTTGGCAAAGCAAGGGATCGGTATGATAGAAGAAAAACCAGAAATTGAAAAAGAGCACTTGCTTCCAAATACTGAAACGCAAAAAAGCGTTCTTGAAGGCATAGAAAATCCGCCCAGCGTCGCTTCAAGCATCATAGGGAATAAATTAAGCGGTCCGACTGCGAGCATGAATAAAGTCAGCGATTATTCTCTGCCTAAAATAAGCAAAAAAGATGACGAAGCTGGTAAAATACCGAAGCCGCCTGAGGGATATACTTCTAAACTGCATGATCCATATCACGAAGAAGTAATATAATGGAATTTCCTCCTCCCCTTAATAAGGGGAGGATTGAGGAGGGGTCTTTGTGTTTGACCCCCTCCCAGCCTCCCCCTTGTTAAGGGGGAGGGGAAGAAATAAAAACATGTTATACTATTTATATGCAATTCAAGGTTCCGCAATTTATCGACGTTGAAGACAAGCTGTTCGGCCCTTTTACTTTTCGCCAATTCGCTTATTTAGTCGGGGGCGCCGGCTTGATATACGTCATATACAGATTATTGCCGTTATGGATAGGAATTTTCTTTATTTTGCCTGTGGCTGGACTTTCGGCTTTGCTGACATTCTACAAGATAAATAACAAGCCCTTCATTTATTATCTGCAAGCGGGAATTAATTACTATATTTCCAGCAAGCTGTATATATGGAAACAGCGCCTGGTAAAACACAATGAAAAAACAGAAGAAGCCGTCTTGCCGCAGCCGATATCAGTCGTGCCGATGATATCAAAAAGCTCTTTGAAAGATCTTTCATGGAGCTTGGATGTCAAAGAGAAAGAAAGCGACAACACTTAATATAAGTAACATGTTATAATAAAAAGATGGCAATCAACGCAAGAGCAGCTCAAGAATTCGTGCCAATCAAAGAAGTACGCAACGGGGTTATCATTCTAAAGGATGGCGGGCTTAGAGCCGTGCTGATAGCCTCATCTATCAACCTGTCTCTTAAGTCCTCAGACGAACAAGTAGCCATAATAAATCAATTTCAGTCATTCCTTAATGGGCTTGATTTTTCCGTGCAAATCGTCATTCAATCGCGCCGGCTTGATATCAGGCCCTATCTTATGACGCTTGAGGGACGGCTAAAAGAGCAGAAGGAGCAGCTGTTAAAAATACAAACAAGCGAGTATATAGAATTTATCCGTTCCTTCACCGATGAAGTTAATATAATGACAAAAACATTTTTTGTAGTCGTGCCATACAGCTCGACAGCGATAAAGTCAAGCAGCAGCATGCTGGACAGCTTAATCGGCGGAAATACTCCCAAGAAACAGGTAGAGGACACCAAGAAAGCCATTGATACTGCCGATTTCGAAGAAAAGCGCAGCCAGCTTGATCAGCGGGTAGGCGTCATAACTGCCGGTCTTGGCGGACTCGGCATAAGATCAAGCCAGCTTAATACGGAAGAAATAGTTGAACTTTTTTATAAGACATTCAATCCGGGAGATATTAGCCAAGGAATTAAATTACAATAAAAATGAGCATATTTTCATCAATATTAGGAAATAAGAATGATAAAGCAAGCGCCAAGCCCAAAAGCTTGGTGATGCCGGTGCTTCCTACGGAGATTTACAAAGCGGCGACGCTTGAACTTCAAGATATCATAGCGCCATCGGCTCTTCAAATAACTCCAAAGTCAATCAATCTGGGAGATAAGATAGCTCGCACTTTTTTCGTCATATCTTATCCCCGCTACCTGACCGATAATTGGTTCTCGCCGATTATCAATCTTGATAAGGTCTTTGATGTTTCCATATTTATTCATCCCATCGACACTTCCGAGATACTGCGCTCATTCCAGAAAAAGGTGGCTGAAGTCCAAAGCCAGATTTCAATACGCGAGGGCAAGGGCCTTGTCCGCGACCCGATGCTGGACACCGCTTATCAAGATCTTGAAGGTTTGCGCGACAGTTTGATGCAAGCGCAAGAAAAAATGTTCGATGTGGGCCTTTATATTACAATCTATGCTGATAATGACAATGAGCTGTTCAAAATCGAAAGCGAGATTAAGTCACTTTTGGAATCAAAACTAATATATATAAAGCCCGCTTTGTTCCAGCAGGATGAAGCGTTCAAGAGCATCATACCGACCGGCACTGATCTTCTTGGCATTCATCAGAAATTGAACACCGAGCCACTTTCAAGCTTGTTCCCATTCGTCTCTTTCGACCTGACTTCGGACAAGGGAATCTTGTACGGCGTAAACCGCCATAATTCAAGCCTGATAATTTTCGATAGATTCTCTCTTCCTAATTATAATTCAATTATGTTCGCGACTTCCGGCGCCGGAAAATCTTATGCCACCAAGCTTGAAATAATACGCACGCTGATGTTTGATACCGAAGTTATCGTTATTGATCCGGAAAGGGAATATGAATATCTTTCCGAAGCCGTCGGCGGCAGATATTTCAATATTGCTCTTTCTTCCGACCACCACATCAATCCTTTTGATCTGCCCATTCCGAGCTCCGATGAAACCGGCGCCGATGTCTTGCGCGCCAATACGATTAATCTCGTGGGATTGTTCCGCATAATGCTGGGCGGGCTCACGCCTGAAGAGGACTCCATAGTTGATCGCGCGATTACTGAAACATACGCGCTGAAAGATATTACAGCCGACTCGGACTTTGCAAATATTGAACCGCCTCTCTTATCGGATTTCGAAATGATTCTGGCGGGAATGGATGGAAGCGGATCGCTTATACAGCGGCTAACCAAATACACTCACGGATCATGGGCGTCATTTTTGGATCAGCCCTCAAACGTTGATATCAACCGCAAATTCGTCGTCTTTTCGGTTCGCGACATGGAAGACGAATTAAAGCCGGTAGCCATGTATATAGTCACGCACTACATCTGGAATGCTGTCCGTAAAAATATCAAGAAGCGCCTGCTTGTGGTTGATGAGGCCTGGTGGATGATGAAATCCGAAGATACGGCGTCTTTCTTGTATTCCATCGCCAAGCGCGGGCGAAAATATTATTTGGGGCTTGCTACTATCACGCAAGACGTGGGCGACTTCATGAAAAGCCCATACGGAGTGCCGATAGTTACAAACTCGTCTATTCAGCTTCTTCTTAAGCAGTCGCCGTCAACGATAGATGTCCTTCAAAAAACATTCAATCTGACCGATGAGGAAAAATATCTGCTTTTGGAAGCCAATGTCGGCGAGGGAATATTCTTCGCCGGCCTCAAGCACGTGGCTGTCAAAGTGATATCTTCTTATACCGAGGACCAAATTATCACTTCGGATCCTTCGCAAATCCTGGCTATTAAGAAAGCAAAAGATGATTTGCTTTCGGCAAAGAGTTAGGGTTGAATTTTCGCCCCCTGCTAAGGGGGAGATGCCAAGGGCAGAGGGGGTGCCTACTAATTCACCCCTCCTCAATCCTCCCCTTATTAAGGGGAAGAGGAATTTTTTTAATTGTTTAGTAGCGCAAAATGTCATATAATGTAATTGCGATGTCATTTAAAATAAAAGCATTATTCTGTTATATCATTGTTCTTGGCATGTTCTTGCTGCCAATGGTTTCTCGCGCTGTGCTTGAAATCGGATTGCAGGAAAGCGATATAAATGTAAGCACAGCTCCAGAAAATCCGGAGCCGTATCAAGATGTCAGCATCACTCTTAAAAGTTATTCAACTGATCTTGATAAAGCGATGATAGAATGGAAGAGCGGGAAAAATGTGGTGCTGTCCGGCTATGGCAAGACAAGCTATTCATTTAAAGCTTCGGGACCGAACACTTCCACCGCTTTTAGTGTTACCATAACGACTGCCGACGGATCTGATCAAATAACAATACCGGTAGTCATTACCCCGTCAGAAATTGAAATTCTATGGGAAGGATCTGATTCATATACTCCGCCTTTTTATCGTGGCAAAGCGTTCGTATCGCCGGATGGCCTTATTAAAGCCGTTGCAATACCGGATACTGGCATTATTTCCGATCAAGGAAATGTCACCTACACTTGGCAAAATAACGGCAGCGCTGTTTTAGACGCATCGGGTTATAATAAAAACTCTTATGTGTTCCCAAATAGCGAGATCAATACATCTGAAAATGTGTCAGTCACGGCATCATCCGTAAACGGGCAATATAACGCCACCGGTTCCATTAAAATACCGATTATATCTCCCAAAATAATTTTCTATGAGAAATCGCCGACTGAAGGAATACTATATAATCGGGCTTTAGCCGATGAAGCATCTATGAGCGCAAACGAAAATGAAATGACCATAATAGCCGAGCCGTACTTCGCGGCGCTTAGGGGCAATGAAGATAAATTCACATATCAATGGCAGATTAACGGTGGGGATATAGACACTCCTGCCAATAAAACAGAATTGACCATCCAGCCGACTTCCCGCGGCGGATATGCCGATATAGGCCTTGATATGGAAAACTTGAACACGCTTTTCCAAAAAGTAAGCGGGCAATTAAGGTTGAATATGTAATATGAAAAAAATAATTTTTTACATCTCAATATCTTTCATGGCAATAATTTTATTCGCGCCTTTTGCTACTAATGCTGCCGCAACTAATGCCAAGTTTTCCGGTCAAGTTGCAGGCATGACAACTGATGTTACCATTACTGCCAATGTTGCCGGTTCTGTCGGCAATATTACTTTAACTGCCAATAAAGTCACAGATGTTGAAGATTTAATTGCAAATTGGAATGATGATAATTCATCCAATGCTTTGACATTGACTGCGGGAGACGGGACTCAAATTCCCACGGCTAATATAGTCCTAACTGGAGGAAATAATGCTAATAATGCGAATCCAGTTCCCGTCACTCCGATCAAACCAGGCGTAGCCAGCACTGTCTACAATCTTCTGGCTCCAATAGGCAATTTAGTTTGCATTGATACAAATACAGCCAATCCGGCAAAGGGCTGCGCGTCAGGCGGCATTGGGGATTATTTAAACATTATATTCAAGCTCGCTATCGGCTTATGCGCTGCTCTTGCCGTGGTTATGATAATCATAAATGCAGTCAAATACATGGGGCATGAATCGGTATTCGGCAAGACCGAGGCGATCGGAAATATATGGAATTGCGTGCTTGGCTTATTTATCGCCCTCGGCGCATATGCTCTCTTAAATACAATTAATCCGGATCTGCTGGGATCAAAAGGCGTAACAGTAAGCAATGTTACGATAAATGTGGATCCAGACGCGCCTCAGCCAATACCTTCGGATGGCCAGCCGTATCCCGGCACAACTTATAAAAAAGGCGACGCTTTCCCATCGCCAGCAGTACCAGCTACTGATAACACATCGGATTTTTGGATAAGAAGCTATCTTAATGGATTGGGCATATCTGTTACTAAGGCAGCTTGCGTTAATGTCGGTGATTATGACTGTACAAGTTTATATAATCTTAATTATAAATATGTATATGCCCTAAAACAGGCCTGCTCGAATTGTGAACTGAATATTACGGGCGGCACTGAATTCTGGCGGCATGGATTAAACAGCGTGAAGAGTCACTATCCTGGCGGCTGGGTCGTCGACTTAGCAAAAACTTCGACTCTTACAGCATATGTTCATGGACTTACCAAATTAAATCTTCCTAAATGGGGAAATGGCGGGGCAGATTGTTATTATGGTTCGGGATTGGGATTTGTGGAAGAGTTCGATCACTTCCATGCAATGAATAGCTTATGCAATATAAACAACCAAGGTAGTATGTAAAAAGATATCATTAATTTATGCCAAAGAAAACAATATTCATATTCATAGCAGTGTTTGTGCTCACAGGAGTGATAATGCTTATTATTTATTTCTTCATAGGCAGTTCAAAAACGACACCGAGTACGACAAACAACGCAACGACAAATTATCAGACATTTAATCCTTTCGGCAGCGGAACACAGACAGCGCCGGCAAATAATCAAAATACCCAATCTACTGAAACAACAGCAAATCAACCACAGCAACAGACAACACCGATTGTTTCCAAATTCCATCAAATAACTAATTTTTCTGTCGCCGGAGCAACTTATTTTGAAGATACAAGACCGATACAAGTGACTCCTGCTACCGCTCCCACCACAACTGTTCCAACCACTCCAACAACAAATCAAACGCAGCCAGTTGCAAGCGCTCCAAATCCGACAAGTACTCAAACCAAAACAACAAAGATCGCTGTTCCAAAGTCAGTTCAGCCAAAATTTGAGACAGTTCCATCTATACGATATGTTGAACGGGTGACCGGGCATATTTATGAGATGTATTTGGATACGAAAGCAGTAAATCAGATTTCAAATTCAACAATACCAAGCATCTATGAAGCGATTTTTGACGGCAAGGCGCAAACTGTCATTTATAGATATCTAGGAACCGACAATCAAACTATAAGCAGTTTTATGGCAACTATGGGCGAAACAAAAGGCGAATTTCTGCCTGATAATATCACTGATATAAGCTTATCTCCCGACAAAAGCAAGTTCTTTTATTTGACAGAAAATCAGAATGGCATAACAGGGACAACTAGGGCGTTTGCTGAAACTAAAAAGTATCAGGTCTTCAGCTCGCCGTTCACAGAATGGCTGTCGCAATGGGTCGGCAGTCAAAAAGTATTTTTGACGACAAAGGCCTCTTGGTCTGTTAATGGGGACTTATTCAGCTTAAATACCGCAAACGGATCTTTGACGAAAGTATTCGGCGGTATAGCCGGTCTTACGACATTAGCCAATAAAGACGGTACGGTGGTTCTTTATAGCGCTTCGCTTTCTGATGGACCTAAGCTTGAACTCTTTAATATAAGCAAGCATATTTCAAGCGATTTAAATATGTACGGCTTGCCTGAGAAGTGCGTATGGAGCAACGATAATATAAATATTTATTGCGGGGTGCCTAAAAATGTAGCGGGTAATGAGTATCCTGACTCTTGGTATCAGGGACTGATATCTTTTGACGATTATTTTGTTAAAATAAACACTGCAACATTTCAAGTGGAAACAGTATCGGATGGAACCAACGCAGAACCTATAGATGCCACGCATTTATTCCTAGATAAAGGAGAGAATAATCTGTTTTTTATAAACAAAATTGATTCCACATTGTGGAGTCTTGATCTTAAGTAATTTTTCTTAAATTTTATTCTCATTCACATATTTAATTATTATGCGGCGGTTTGAACCGGATCCTTCCGATTCTGTCTTAAGGTCTTTAGCTCCTTCCAAAAACATATGCACAATTCTGCGATCATAGGCCGGCATCGGGTCGATTTCAATATTGCTTTTGAAATATCTGGCGCGTTCAGCCATCATATGCGCTATATTCTTTAAATTATCAAAATGCTTTTTCTGATAGCCATTAATGTCAATAAAGATGTCCGTACTTTTTTCTTCACCTTCTATTTTTTCAATAATCTTTTTAATTAGATGATTGAGGGACTTGAGTGTTTCACCATCGCGCCCTATCACAAGCCGAGAATCAGGAGTTTCTATGGTGCACCACAGCATTCCATTTTCGTCAGTAAATTCGCACTTTGAAATAGAGCAATCTATGAGAGTGAATATGTCATTTATAATTTTTTTGATTTCATCTTGATTCATAAAAAGTTTTATCACATTGCTTGTTTTGCCATTTGTTTATTCAAGCTTTTTCTTATATACCATTCTTGAATAATAGTGAAGACGGTGCTTATAATCCAATATAATGCAACAGCGGCCGAGATTTTATAGGCAATGAAGACGATAAAGAGGGGGAGTATGTATTTTACATTCATCTGCATGCTGTCAGAAAGCTGTTCCTGGAATGTTTTAGTTTCTTGCGGTTTTATTTCTTTTACGATTTCAACCTTCGGCTTAATTGGCGTCGCAAGATATCCTTGTATAAATTGCGCAACTCCGGCAATAACAGCCAGAACTATGCTTTTGCTGTGCATTTCAATCAATCCTAAAAAATTGGTGTGAATATAAATAGGATAGTGCATGAAAGAGTATAGAGGCCCGGTATCAAGAGACAATCCCTTATAAAAAACATAATATAAGGCAAAAATAACAGGCAGTTGAAGCAGGACCACCAAGCATCCGGAAAACGGATTGGTGCCGTATTTCTTATATAATTCAAATGTTTTCTTGGCTTGCTCCTCTTTATTGGGAAAATCTTTCTTAATTTGCTTAATTTCAGGCTCTATGCGCTTCATCAGCACTTGGCTTTTTATGGACTTCTTTGTAAGAGGATAGAGTATGAATTTAACAACAATAGTCAATAGGATAATGGCAAAACCAACGTCGCCGAAGGTTATTGTATTAATTATAAATATAAGAGCATTGTAAATCGGCTGATAAAAGACCGTGTTCCATAATATATTCATTGGTCTATTGTATCTTAAAAAAAATTAAAATCAAATAAGGGGGTCATAACGGTTTTTTTGCCATGGATGACAGCGGCAAATTCTTACAAACCCGCGAGTAATGCCTCCAATAGCGCCATATTTCAATACGGCTTCTTTTGTATATTCAGAGCAAGTCGGCAAAAAAACACATGATGAATGCGCTTTAAGATTAATTTTTTGATAAGCATTAATAGTTGAAATAATAACTTTTTTTATTGGATTCATTTTAATTTTTTAAATAAATTTTCTATATCGCTTTTAATTTCTTGAAAGGACGCCTGCTTCCCGGATTTTTTATAAAAAAAGATGCCTGAAATATTTTTAGATAAGTATGGAAACATGGCGCGATAGCCGATCCTGCGAAGCTTGTTCCTATCAACGGCTTTCTTCGCCACGCTCTTAGGCACCACAAAAGCGTATCGCGGCGCATTGCTATTGATATAGCGGAATATAAAAAACAGGCCAGAGAGAGATCCTCCAGTTTTTATAATCTTTTGGAATAACTCTTTTGTGACCCTCTTATTTTTCGGAAGCATAAACAGATTTTATTTTTTAATGGAGACATTGGCGCGGCCTTTTCGGCGGCGGCGCGATATAACCTTTCTGCCTCCCGGATTCTTTGAGCGAACTAAGAAACCATGGGTCTTAGCCCTTTTTCTTCTGTTTGGTTTATATGTTTGAGACATGTTAGGAATATATAACATAATCAAACATAAAGCAAATATGGGTAAATTTTTTAGTAAAGAATGCTAAAAAAATTTAATCCACACGTTATTAACATGTTAATCCAGATATTGCATTGCTACCTGATTTTAAAAAAGTAGTATAATGACCGCTATGAATACAAATGAGCTTTGGACAAATTGCCTTTCAGAAATAGAATTAAATATTTCAAAGGCCAATTTTACAACTTGGTTTAAAAACACCTCCATAGTAAAAGAAGATAGCGGGACTGTTTATGTGGGCGTCCCCAATGAATTCGTCAAGGATTGGCTATACAACAAATTCCACAAGCTTATTTTAAAGACGCTTATTGAGCATAATAACGGGGTAAGAAGCATAGAATATATGATTTCCAAACATGAAGCTGGAAAACAAAATGAGGAAAATAAATCCATGCCTGCCATTCAGAATATTAATAAAGAACTGCCTCTGAATGACTTATATATAAATAAAGATGACAATCTAAATCCTAAATATAATTTCAATTCTTTTATCGTCGGGCCGTTTAATGAGCTGGCTTATGCCGTTGCCCAAGCCATCATCGCCAACCCAGGGCATAGTTATAATCCATTTTTTGTTTATGGCGGAACCGGCTTAGGCAAGACCCATGTGATCCAGGCGATAGGCAATACTATAAAAGTGAAATATCCTTTGAAAAAGATTTATTATGTTTCTTTAGAAAGATTTGCTATTGATTACATAAACTCCATTCAGAACAAGAACCCGAATTCATTCAAGGAGAAATATAGGAAATATGATGTTGTTATAATGGATGACATACAATTCATTTCAGGGAAAGACAAGACCCAGGAAGAATTATTTCATCTTTTCAATACTTTATATGAAAATAACAAGCAAATAATTTTTTCTTCAGACAAGCATCCTAATTTCATTCAAGGACTTGAAGAACGTCTTCAGTCCCGTTTTGCTTCTGGGATGACAGTTCAAATAGTCGAGCCGGATTATGAATCGCGCATCGCCATAATAAAAGCAAAATTTGAATCTACCAACTGCATCGTGGAACCTGATGTCATTTCTTATTTGGCCGAATCATTAGATGGCAATATTCGCGAGCTTGAGGGCAGTTTAAATACAATTATCTGCCAGTCGCAACTGAAAAATAAATCTCTCTCGCTTTCGGAAGTAAAAATATTGATAAAAAACAATATTAAGCCTAAAAAAACCGTTGCAATAAAGGATATTGTGCGCATTATAGCTAATTATTATGGTATAGAAGAAGATGTTATTTATGAGCAAACCCGCCGCCGAGAAATTGTTAGAGCCAGGCAGGTGGCAATGTATATACTTCGCGAGGATTTCAATATATCATATCCGCTAATAGGGCAGAAAATGGGCGGCCGCGACCATACAACAGTGATTCATTCTCATTTGAAAATAAAAGAGGGCCTGAAGGTTGACCCATCATTATTGCAAGAAATAGAAAAAATAAGGATAATGTTCAAGTAAATTATTATATTAAAAAAAATAAAGAGTGTGGAAAAAGTGTGCCTGTAATATTTGAAAATGTGCATAACTTCAATGAAAATATTAAAATAATAATTACTTAATAATATATAAATGATTAAAAAATATTAAAAAGCAAAAGTGTTTGAATTTTAAAAGATTAAAAAACAATCCACATATCCACATTGATCATATTAATAATAAAGTATTTAAATATAAATTAAAACAAATATGAAAATAGAATGTTCAATAGAAAAAATTAAAAGTGCGCTAATTACAGTTGATAGAATTACTGGCAAAAATTTGACGCTCCCGGTTCTCGGATCGATACTTTGGGTTGCTGCCGGCAAGACGCTGAAATTAAGGGCTACTAATTTAAGCATTGGAATTGAGATGGAAATAGGAGCGAAAATTGAAAAAGATGGAGTTGCCGCTATTCGCGGAGATATAATTTCATCTCTGTTTTCTGTTCTTGGTGGTGATGGATCAGTTTCTTTTGAATTAATAAACGGCAATTTGCTGGTCAAAACAAAAACAAACACTATTTTATTAAAAAGCATACCGCATGAGGACTTTCCGACGATACCGGTTATAGAAGGGGAAAATCTCATAATACCGGCTAGAAAATTTATCGAAGGGATGAAGTCCGTATATTATGGGGCTTCGGTTTCAGATATCAAGCCGGAAATCGGGAGCGTTTACATATACCCTGAAAACGATACTCTTGTTTTTGTTTCCACGGACTCGTTCCGCTTGGCGGAAAAAAAAGTTAGAATAAAGCAGAACTTGTCTTTTAATGGAATACTGATTCCATTGAGAAATGTTGTTGAAATAATAAAAGTATTTGACGGAATTGACGGCGATATAAATATAACTCTGCAAAAAAATCAGATATCGTTTAAAACAGCCAATATATATCTGACTTCAAGAGTTGTAGACGGAGTATTCCCTGACTATAAGCAGATTATTCCCAAGGGTTCCAGCACTGAAGCCGTTATTTTAAAGCAAGATCTGATTTCATCTTTGAAAATCTCCAATATTTTCTCTGATAAATTCAATCAAATAACATTTAAAATCAATCCGCCGGAAAAGATTTTTGAAATAGAATCCCAAAATGCCGATGTGGGAGAAAACACAACTCTCATCAGCGGCGCTCTTTCGGGTGAAAGCGTGTCTGTTAATTTCAATTACAAATACATATTGGATTGCTTTCAATCAATAACTGCCGACAGCATTAATTTGGAATTAAACGGCAATAATAAGCCGATGATTATCAGGCCAGTAGGAGATCAATCTTTCATGTATTTGGTGATGCCAATGAATAGATAAAATATGGATTATAACCACATCAACAATTTCTTAGAAAAGTTTAAAACGCTTGTTTTTAAAAATGAAGAAGCAAATAAAATAATAGCCGAAGCAATAGAAAAGTATACAAAATTTCCAATAGAAGCAAATAAAATAAAAATAAAAGGAACAACTATAAATATAAATAGCTCGCCAATATTTAAAAACGAAATTTTAATTCACAAACAAAAAATTCTATCTGATCTAGCCAATCTTCTGCCAGACAAAAATTTTAAAGATATAAGATAAATTAAAAATGAATTCAGAAACTAAAATCTGCCAAAATTGCAAAAACAACTTTATTATTGAGCCAGACGATTTTTCTTTTTATGAAAAAATAAAAGTCCCTCCGCCGACTTTTTGCCCGGAATGCAGAATGATTAGAAGAATGATATGGCGAAATATGAGAGCATTATATAGAAGAGAATGCGGATTATGCAAGAAATCCTTGATCAGTATGTATTCTGATAGCATTCCTGTTTATTGCAATAATTGCTGGTATGGAGATAAATGGGATCCATTATCTTATGGAAAAAAATATGACTTCTCTAAGTCATTTTTTATTCAATTAAAAGAATTATTTAAAACTGTTCCAAGATTATATAGTTTTGCTTATGGTAATTTGATTAATTCCGATTTTATTAATTTTGGCACAGAGAATAAAAATGTCTATTTATCCTATTCAGTAGTTGATTGTGAAGACGTTATGTATTCTGAAAATATTGATAATTCAAAGAATAGTTTTGATAATTTTAGTGTTACAAAAATAGATGGGTGTTCATTTAATGTAGATTGTGAAGGAAATTACAATACTCATTATGCTATTCAATCTAATAATTGCATTGATTCTTATTTCGTTTTTGATTGCATGAATTGCCAGAATTGCTGTTTAAGCTATAACTTGAGAAATCAGAAATATATATTTAGAAATAAAAAATTATCAAAAGAGGAATATGAAGGTGAAATCAAAAAACTTAAATTAGAAACATATTCTGAATTAGAAAAAACAAAAGAAGAATTTAATGATCTTATTAAGAAAAATGCCATACATCGGTATGCCTTAATTTTTGCTTCACAAAATGCAACAGGAGATTATATTCACCACTCAAAAAATATAAGAAATTCTTTTGATATTAGCAATAATTCAGAGAATGTAGTTTATAGTGTAAGAATACATGGTGGCAGAGATTATTATGATGTTCAAGGCGCCAACAAAGCCGAATTATGTTATGAATCAATAGCTCCAAGCTTAAATAGCTATAAAAATTTCTTTTGTTATCTGACTAATTTTGGTTGCCGTGAATGCGAATACTCTTTTATTCTTAAGGGTTGTTCAAATTGTTTTGGTTGTTTGGGTCTTGCTAATGCTGAATTTTGTATTTTTAATAGGCAATATGCGAAGGAAGAATATTTTCCATTAATTGAAAAGATAAAACAACATATGACAAATATGCCATATATAGACGAAAAAGGAAGAACATATAAATATGGTGAATTTTTTCCTTATGATATGTGTCCTTTTGGATATAATGAAACTAATGCCCATGACTTCTTTAATTTAAAAAAGGAAGAAGCGATTAAAATGGGTTATATTTGGAAAGATCGTGAAAAAAGGGACTATAAAATAACAAAAAATTCATACGATTTACCAGATAATATTTTTGATATTTCTAAGGATATTCTAAATGAAGTTATTTCTTGTCCAAATAATGGCAATCAAGATTTTCAATGCTCTAGCGCCTATCGCATAATGCCGGATGAGCTCCAATTCTACCAACAAAAAAAATTACCACTTCCTAAATACTGTCCTAATTGTAGACATTACCAAAGATTAAAATATCACAACCCTTTTAAACTATGGTATCGCAAATGTATGAATAAGGGATGTACTAATGAATTTGAGACAAGCTATGCGCCAGACAGATCAGAAATTATCTATTGCGAGAAATGTTATCAACAGGAAGTGTATTAGATTAATTAATAAAATGCTACAAACTCTGCCATGGCAGAGTTTGTAGCATTTTTAAGGATAGAGATTAATTATTCTCCACTTGAAAAGGAATTGTATTTTCTCCGGTATTCCCTGTAATATCGGTTCCTATAACTTTTATCAGATTATTATCGGAAATATTGGCAACATCGCTTGGAACAAATGATACCGCGAATGGATATGATTTTAATGACGTTAAGTAAGTATCATTTATAAACACATCTATTTTTTTAATGGGGCTTTGGCTTTTAGGATTGATAGTGATTGTTATATTCTGGTCTTTCTTGTATACAGCATTATCTATGCCAGTTATTTCAAAACTTGGCTTTGAAGTAATCGTATGAATGTTGTCATAAGCGGTTGGTTTATCGTTCTCGGTAACTATTTTATATTTTGATTTATTATTTTCCCACCAATTTTGGACCCCATATTCCCAGTTTGTAAATTGAGAATCGCTTGTCGGGTCAGCAGGGCGAGGCCCTAGTGGATTATCTTTATTTATCCAATACAAAATGCTATGAACATTTGTTATAG
Organism: Minisyncoccota bacterium; assembly: GCA_035510575.1. Classification (GTDB taxonomy): domain Bacteria; phylum Patescibacteriota; class Minisyncoccia; order Phycocordibacterales; family UBA9973; genus UBA8515. The sequence goes on from DATKGV010000008.1 coordinate 89,860, forward strand.
ATGTTTCTTTGCGAGTGCTAGCAGGCGTGTACTCCGTAGCCAATCCTCCTCCTACGCTGTCAGTGACAAAAGTGTCGCCTCCTTGCCAGAACCCGCGCAAAATTGCTGGTATTGATTGATCAATTGGATCCGGCTTGTCAAATGACTCTATCGGCAAATTTGCGAGTGCCGCTGTCATGACATCATTCCAAATAGGACCGGCAAGCGCCGCGCCGCCTTTTTTCATCGGAGTATTATCGTTATTGCCGACCCAAACGCCGACTGCCACTGATGGCGTATATCCTATAGTCCAAGCGTCTCTGTTGTCGTTAGTCGTACCCGTTTTTACGGCAACTTCATGTCCAGGGATAACAAGCGCGGAATTTGCTCCGAATGTCGGCGTTCTGGCTTTATTGTCCGAAAGTATGTCATCTAATATTCTCGGGATATTCGGATCAAGAACTTGATAAGATTTATTTTGGTAGCTTTCAAGCACATTGCCAGAGCTGTCTTCCACCGAAAGAATTCCTTGATAAGGATTTCTTATTCCGTCATTTGCAAAGACGCTATAGACGGAAGTCATATCAAGCAAAGTTGTTTCTCCGCCGCCGATAACAAGCGATAATCCATAGCGGGTCGGATCGTTCAGCGTGCTAATGCCCAAATCATGAGCCATTTTTAGAGCATCAGGGACGCCGACTAGATACAAAAGTTTTACAGCTACTATATTGATTGATTGAGCAAGCGCATCTTTAAGAGCCATCGGACCGCGATAATTATTATCATAATCATCCGGCATGTAGCAGTTGGCATTCTCGTGTCCCGGTAGCGGTTTGCCTGTCGGACTGCACGATGCGTTGAATTCCGTTTTCACGTCGAATAATACGGTATCAGCGGTGTACCCTTTTTTAAACGCTTCGGCATATACTATGGGCTTAAACGACGAACCCGGCTGGCGGGATGCTGTTGCAACGTTGAAATTGCCGTCAATCGTCTTGTCGAAATAATCGCGCGATCCGACCATTGAAAGTATCTGGCCGGTTTTAGGATCAATTACCACAACTGCGGCATTCTTGCCATTCCAATTTTTTTCATTGTCTTTGGCGTGCAATAGGGCTGATGCTTCGGCTTTCTGTTCTAAACCATAATCCAGCGTTGTAATTACTTTTAGTCCGCCATTATCAAGCATATCTTCGCCGTACTTGTCTTCCAAATATTGTTTTATGAAAAAAACAAAATGCGGAGCCGCTATATGCATCGGCTGAGCCGGAAGAAATGCGACTTTCTCGGCGACAGCATTATTATAATCATCCTTATTTATGAATTTCAAATCTAGCATTCTTTTCAATACCAAATTCTTGCGCTCATCCAGCTTGTCTTTATTTTTGCCGTATGGCGAATAGTACGTAGGCCCATTGGGAATGGCAGCCAGATATGCCGACTCAGCTAAAGTCAGATTATAAGGTTCTTTGCCGAAGAAGGCCTTTGACGCTTCTTCAATGCCGTAAATATTGCCGCCATACGGAGCTTCGTTCAAATAAAGAGCCAATATGTCTTCCTTGCTCATGACCTGCTCGAGCTTTATGGCCAGAATCCACTCTTTTATTTTTCTAGTTAAAGTGACATCTGCCGTCAATAGAGTATTTTTGATCAATTGCTGGGTTATTGTCGAACCGCCGGTTACTTTTTTGCCTGTGAGTTTCGCCCAAATAGTTCCGCGAATTATGGAAGTCAAGCGAATGCCATTGTGCTGGTAAAATTCAGAGTCCTCAATGGCAACTGTGGCATTCTTTATATTAACCCCCATATCTTCATAGGGAATGACAGTTCTTTTGATTCCTTGATGGACGTCATAAAGCAAGATCGTGCCGGTGCGATCGTATATTTTGGTTGAACTTTCTATTTTGCGCTCGGTAAATGATTTGAAATCCGGAAGCTGGAGCGTGCTGATCCAGATGATAACAGCGCCTGTAAACAACAGCCCCACCCCGATAATTCCAAAAATCCAATTTCTTATCAAATGCTTCTTAATCTTCATATATGTGTATAATAACATACTATATTCTATAAAAATGGCAAATATGGTAAAGTATTAAAATGGAAAAAGATAATCAAAATGAACTATTAACTCGCGGAGTTTCTGCTATTTATCCGTCAAAAGAATTTTTGGCTTCAAAAATAGCCAAGGGCGAGAAGCTTGCCATATACCTAGGCATTGATCCGACTGGCCCGACGCTTCATCTCGGGCATGCTATTACTATTAAAAAATTGGCTGAATTTCAAAAAACCGGACACAAAGTCATATTACTAATGGGGGACTTCACTGCCATGATTGGTGATCCGGATAAGCTTTCTGTCCGAGTGCCGTTAACCCGCAAGCAAGTGCTTTCCAATCTTAAGAATTATAAAAAGCAAGCAAGCAAGCTTCTGTCTTTTACTGGCAAAAATCCTGCCAAAATTATGTTTAATTCCAAATGGCTTGGCAAAATGAATTTTGCCGAAGTTTTGAATTTAGCTTCAAAAATGACAGTCAGCCAGATGCTTGAGCGCGATATGTTCAAGAAACGAAAAGAGGAAGACAAGTCAATTTTTATCCATGAATTCATGTATCCATTAATGCAAGGATACGACAGCGTTGCCATGAATATAGATGGCGAGATCGGCGGCAATGATCAGACATTTAATATGCTTGTCGGCCGCGATCTTATGAAAGTTATGAGGAATAAAGAAAAATTTGTTCTAACCATGAAGCTTCTTGAAGACAATGGCGGCAAGAAAATGGGCAAGACAGAAAATAACATGGTTTCTCTTTCTGATAATGAAGAGGAAATGTATGGCAAAATTATGAGCTGGAATGACAGCTTGATAATTTCCGGGTTTGAGCTTTGCACTAACGTACCAATGCTTGAAATAGAAAAAATTGCGACTCTGCTTGCCGAAGGCATAAATCCGCGCGATTTGAAAATGCGTTTAGCTCGAGAAATCACGGCTATTTATCATGGAGAGAAAAAGGCGAAAGCGGCTGAAGAAAAATTTATAAATACTTTCCAGAAAAATGAAATACCGAATGACATCGAGAATATTAAAGTGAAAGGAAACACCTTGCTAGTCGACGCGCTTTTGTCGAAGAAAATAATCTCATCAAAAAGCGATTATCGCCGGCTGGTGGACGAGCGCGCCATAACCAATCTTAATACGAATCAAAAAGTTTCTTCTTATGCGGAAACCGCCAGCGGCGGAGTTTATCGCATCGGCAAAAAAAGATTCTGCAAAATTATTTTAGAAAATTAATATTCGTTCCCATTCAAATCGGCAAAATCCCCGGCTTCCTCTTCATCATCAACCAAGAGGTCGTCATCTAGCGGGCCATCGCCAAGATCAGCGTCGATATCCAGATCATCATCTTCTTCATCTGGACTATTAATTTCTATTTCATCATCGCTATAGCTCATATATTAAATATCGTTTTATCAAGCAATAATTATAATGCACTATTTGTATCAAAATATTATTTTCTTTGCAATACCTAAACACCTGTGGAAAACCTTTCACAGGCAAGACATGTTAATCCTATGGCTATAGCATCTAATTCGTCATCCGAATTGATTGAATTGTCCACTTTTATCAGCTTTAGAACCATGCGAATTACCATATCTTTGGTGGCTTTGCCGTAGCCGGTTACAGCCACTTTTATCTGCGGCGGAGTATATTCAAATATCGAAAGGCCGTTGCGCGACGCGCTATATACGATAACTCCGCGCGCCTCGGCTACTCCCATAACTGTTTTCTGATTAGTGGTGAAATATAATTTTTCTATGGCTAGCGCTTCTGGCTTGTATTTTTTTATAACTCTCTCAATTTCATTGCCGATAGCAGTCAATCTTTCATGGAAAGGAATTTTAGCAGATGTTTTGAAACAACTCGAATAAACCAGAACGTCTTTTTGTTTCGGTGTTCTCTCTATGACAGCTATTCCGATTCTTTCAAATCCCGGATCAATTGCTAGTATTTTCATAAATACAATTATATACTAATTTCACCCCTCAGTCCTTCGGACAGCTCCCCTTCGCAGGGGAGCAAAACTCAAAACTCTGATTTAATTTTCATCAAAACACTCTCAATATTTTTATCAATTTCATTATTCCAAAATCTTAGAGTTTTTATTCCAAGAGATTTCATATAATTTTCTCTTTCAATATCATATTCTTTTGCTTCTAAGTGTTGAGAACCGTCTATTTCGATAACTAAATTTTTTTCTTTACAATAAAAATCTACAATATATGGCCCAATACCTTGTTGTCGTCTAAATTTTATTACTAAATTTTCATTTTTTAAATAAAACCATAATTTGAATTCTTGTGGAGTTAAAGATTTTCTTAATTCTTTTCTTCTATCTTTAAATTTTGATTTATTAAAAATCTCATACATAATGATATTATATAATTTTTTGCTCCCCTGCGAAGGGGAGCTGTCATTTATGACTGAGGGGTGTTTACTTTTCTACATAATCAAATCCTAAATGCTCGTAACCTTTTTTTGTGACTGTTCGTCCGCGAGTGGTGCGCTCAATTAATCCAAGCTGGATCAGATACGGCTCAATCACTTCTTCAATCGTCGCTTCCTCTTCAGAAGTTGCCGCAGCGACAGTTTTTAATCCGACTGGTCCGCCGCCAAATTTGCTGATGATTATTTCAAGAATCCGCCTGTCGGACGCAGATAATCCGAGTTCATCAACTTCAAGCAAAGCCAAAGCTTTTTTTACTGTCTCTTTAGATAAAGGAATTTTGTGGACTTGGGCGTAATCGCGGCAGCGTTTCAGAAAATAATTGGCAATTCGAGGAGTAAATCTGGCGCGCTTGGCTATTTCGTTCAAGGCTTCATCATCTAATTTAACTCCAAGTATTTTTGCCGATCGCATCAGGATCTTTTTTATCTCGTCATGAGTATAGAATTCAAGCCGGAATGTTCCGCCGGAGAATCGCGAACGAAGAGGGGATGATAACAGCGCAATTCTGGTGGTAGCAGCGATGAGAGTGAATGGCGGAAGTTCAAGCTGTATGGTGCGGGCTGAAGGTCCTTTGCCGATGATAATATCAAGCACACCGGATTCCATAGCGGGGTAGAGAACCTCTTCAATCATTTTATTCAAGCGATGAATTTCATCTATAAAGACGATATCGCCGGGCGCAAGATTAGTAAGAATCGAAGCCAGATCGCCGACTTTATCTATCGCCGGACCTGAAGTTATTTTAATCTGCCTGTTTGTCTCTTTAGCTATCAAATGAGCAAGCGTGGTCTTGCCCAAGCCCGGCGGCCCGTAAAAGAGTATGTGTTCGGCCGGATGGGATCGCTCTTCCGCCGCAGTCAGAAGTATTTTAAGATTTGCCTTAATATTTTCCTGGCCGATATATTCATCCCAGGCGGTTGGACGCAGCGTCTGGTCAAGGTATCTTTCGTCTTTTGTTGTTTGTTCAGTGCTTGACATTATTTTTTAATTATGATATAGTTCCCAAAGAAATTGATACATCTTGATTATAGCATTTGCGCGAAGAGGACATAAATCTCTAAGCAATCGGCCCTGCGCTCTACATGCGTGCATAGGACGCCCTGGTTATATTTATATTTACTGGGACTATCCTGTAATCGTATTTTACTTTAAGAATGAATGTTCCTAAAGGATTGTTTAGAGATTTATGTTTTTTTCTTTTTTATCTTTACAAGATGTACTTTTAGTTATATCATGTTGTTATGAATAAAAAAAGTAAAATTTTAATAGTAATTATTGTTTTATTAACTTTAATAATAGCAGTTTTATTATATTTCTTATTAAACGATAAGATTTCTAAAAACACCAATAAGAGCACCTCAAATAATGTTGTTACAGATTCAAATTTAACTGTTTTTAAGGCTAAGAATATGCCATTTCAATTTTCAGCTCCGAAAATTTGGAGTATATTTAATCCAGCAGATATTTCGTTACCGACCGTTCTAAAACCCGAGTTAGATTTGAATAATAATTTAGAATTACATGATAATCATATTGAATCAGCCTTATTAATTATAAATAAAACCTATCTACATCCAATAATTGATGTGTCTGTTCATAAACTTTCTGAAAATGATTCTTTTAAAAAAGATATTTTTGGTAATGATTCATCTGATCTAGACAATGCTTGCTCATCTTTAATAGGTGGTATGGCAGTTCATGGTTGGATTAAAGAGAAAAAGATTATTAATAATCTCACATATATTAGATGTGAAGATATAGAATTACCTGCTTATGATGATGTTCATTATATTATTACGGACAATAATTACATAGCGTTCTTTTTCTTTAGGTTTAAGGAACAAGGAAGAACATTAAAAGCAGTTGATGACTATTCAGCATATTTACCCGATTTTGAAACAATGGTTCAATCAGTTAAATTCTAATTAATTCTTTTTAAAAATAAAACTCCTACATTTGTAGGAGTTTTATTTTATTTTCTATTCCTCGTACAAATCAACCACGCTGCCGACTTCTTCATAAGAAGTGATGCCTTTTAGGACTTTGGCAATCCCGTCTTCCCGCATATCAAGCGATCCTTGATGAGATGCGACTTCTTTTATTTCCCGCTCGCTCGGATTTTTAGGTATTATTTCCTGAATTTCAGCGTTGTTATGAATGGCTTCAAATATTCCTATTCGCCCTTTATAGCCGGTATAATTGCATTCCGCGCAGCCGACGGCTTCATATATTTTAAACGGTTCCGATATGCTTACGCCATAATTGTTGAAATCTTTCTTATGAGCCAGAGCATTATCAATAACTTTTTTAATAACTTTAAGTTCTTCATCTTTGGCTATTTTTTCTTTTTTACAGCTGGCGCAAAGTTTGCGGACCAAGCGCTGGGCGATAGATAAAGATAATGCCGAAACCAGAATTTTCGGATTAACTTCAAGGTCAATCAAGCGGGGAATAACCCCGGCGGCATTATTGGTGTGCAGAGTAGAGAAGACCAAATGCCCGGTTAGAGCCGATTCAACGGCGATTTTTGCCGTTTCGCTGTCGCGAATTTCGCCAACCATGATCACATCCGGATCTTGGCGGAGCGATGAGCGCAAACCTTCAAGAAAAGTGTAACCCTTTTCAGTATCCACTTGCGTCTGGGTAATGCCCGGCAGGTGATATTCTATCGGGTCTTCAATGGTTATTATTTTTATTTCAGTCGAATAAATCTTCTGCAAAAAAGAATAAAGCGTCGTGGTCTTGCCGGAGCCGGTCGGACCGGTCAAGAGGATCATGCCATTCGGTTTTCTTATTTCCTGCATGAATATGTCGTAGAGCTTCGATTCGATGCCCATATCCTCCAATTTTATTTGGATTGTTTTTGGATTGAGTATTCTCATGACGATTGATTCGCCATAAGCCCCCGGTATCAGCGAAACACGCAAGCTAATCTCGTCTTTATCCAGGAATATGCTGAAACGGCCGTCTTGAGCTATGGCTGAAGATGTTATTTTAAGTCCGGAAATAAGCTTGATTCTGGAATTTATAAGCTTATGGACTGTCGGGGATATATCCATGACTGTATGCAGAACTCCGTCCAGGCGGAAGCGCAAGCGGACGACATCTTTCTCCGGTTCAAAATGAAGATCCGAAGCATTGATAGCGATGGCGCCGGCCAGCGCAATTTCCAGTATGTGCGAAGTGGTGTGCGACTTGTCTTTTTCTGTTTCGATTATGGCGTTTTTTATATCATCAATATTATTAATGCCCTTCATTATTTTTTTAAGAGTTTCGCCCGATACGTCAATGCTGCCGGCTCTTGATTCCGAAGCATATGAAATTTCTTTGTAGCGTTCCCACGCCTTGGAAAGGCTGGCAAGGGAAGCCATATAGAAATGCGGTTTATAGCCGTGATCCTCGAAATATGATTTCAATCTTTCTATTTTTTCCGGCTGCGGAGATCTTATGGCGATATGTATGTCTTTGCCGAGCACTTTAAACGGAGCAACTTCTTCTTTAAGTGCTTCTGCCTCCGGAATTGCGCGCAGAGCGTCATTGTCAATAGGAATACCGGCCAGATTAATCGGCGGTACGCCATATTTGGGCTCAGCTAGCGCTTGAACCAAATCCTCTTCCTCTTGCTTCCGAAGATCGGCAAGACCTTTAATCTCTTTATCATCATCAAACGAAATAGCCATATCGCCTTATTATATCGTATAAAATAGGCAATAAACATACTTGACAATTATCATCGTATATGCTATCATAACAGGATTAAAAGTTTTAAATTCAAATTAATTATTAAATGAAAAATTTTATGAAAAAAGCAATATATTCTTTATTAGTAGCCGCATTTGTGCTGGCTGGCAGCAGCGCTTCGGCTTTTACTTTTACTACACCGGTATATCCTATATCGTATGCGTCAACATATACGCCGGCATACACATACAGCTGTTATCTAAATCTTACAGCTAACGGCTCTTCATCCTCTATTTCCGTGTCATACGGTTCGCCAGTCGTATTATCTTGGAGCACAAGCGGCTGCAGTTCGGCCAGCGTCATAGGCCCGGGCGTTAATAGCGGCAACTTGAGCAATACGGTAACTATTTATCCTGCAAGTTCGTCCCAGTATGCGATCACGGCATATGATTATAATGGAACCCAGCAAACCCAATCTGTTTATGTTTCAGTAATTCAAAATCAATACAATGCGTACCCTTATACATATCCATATAATTGCTCTATTTCAAGCTTCAGCGCAAGCCAGACCTATGTTACCTCCGGCTACCCAGTTACTCTTTCTTGGAGCACCAGCAATTGCTATTCGGTGAGTATCTCAAACATCGGAAATGTTTCAACTTATGGCAGCAAGGTCGTTTATCCGGCATACAACTCCGGCAATTATGTCCTAACCGCCTATGGATCAAACGGCGTCAGCCAGACGCAATCTGTTTATATAACAGTGCAGAACAATAATGTTCTCGCTTATAATTATGCAAACACCAATGTTGTCACAACTGTTGCAACAAATATCTCAAAAACCTCCGCCCAATTAAATGGCCTTATTACAAATCCTAATTATTACAATACTAATGTGTATTTCGAATATGGCACGACGGTTAATCTTGGATTAAGAACTGCTTCCATGCTGGCTAATGGCAATTCCTCATTCAGTGAGAATCTGACCGGCCTTGCTTCTGATACAATTTACTATTTCCGCGCGGTCTCTCAGGGCTCAAATGGAACATATTTCGGCACCATTGAAATCTTCCAAACTCCAGGCGTTGCAGTACCCGCCAAGCAAGTTGTAGTTCAAGGACCTACGGTTACAGGCGAGAAGTCCCCGATAATGCTCAAGATTGAAAACAAGTATGAATCAATAAGCGAAGGCGATACTGTTGATTACACCGTTTCTTATAAGAACATAGGCAAGACGACATTAGTTCATCCGATGCTTCAAGTTGTTGCGCCAAAAGGCATTACTCTGACAAACTCTTCAAGCGGCACATACTCAAGCGATACCAATACTCTTACCATTCCGCTTAATGATCTTGCCAATAATGCAAATGACGTGATATATGTGCAGGGAAAAGTCAGCGGCATACCATCCGGCACTTCGCAAGTTGTGACGACAGCGCTTCTTGTTTACACTAATGCAAATGGCGCTCAAGAAAATGCCATGGCTTATGCGCTCAACAAAATAAAAGACAATGCTTCCAGCAATACTTTGACCGCTTCGGCATTCGGCAGCGGAATCTTTCCCACAAGCTTAATCGGCTGGCTGATAATAATTATCTGCATTATGGGAATTGTATTTATCGCCCGCAAAATTAGCGCTCAATCAAGAGCTAATGCTTATAATAATTCTCACACCCCATTGCCACCAAACAATATTCCAACTCATTAAAAGTTAAAATAATCGCCCCGCGGGAGCTTCCGCGGGGCGATTTATGTTAATATATCCCCATGAAGGCAATAATGACTTTAGACAAATTAGATAAAATAGCAAAATCGCTTCTAGAAAAAGCTATTAAATCAAAATCAAAAACGGCAACCGTTATTGCTCTTCATGGCGAACTTGGCGCCGGCAAGACAACGCTTACTCAAGAAATTGCGCGACTGCTTGGCATAAAAGAAAATCTGATTTCGCCGACATTTGTGATAATGAAGAAATATGCAATCAGCAAAAATAAAAACTTCAAATACTTGATTCATATAGACGCGTATAGATTAAATTCCGGAAAGGAATTATTAAATCTCGGCTGGCAGGAATTATTTGAAGATAAAGATAATCTAATTATCGTAGAATGGCCAGAAAAAGTCCTAGAATGCCTAGTTGGTGATATTTGCAAAGTCAGTTTAAAACACAAAGACGACAAAACCAGAGAACTTGAAATTCTGGTATAATTAAATAATGGCGAAAGATTCTAATACAAAAGAAAAGCTGGTACTGCTTGATACGCATGCGATTATTCATCGCGCGTATCATGCCTTGCCTGAATTTATGAATTCAAAAGGCGAACCGACTGGGGCACTGTACGGCTTGGCGACAATGCTATTTAAGATTATCAATGATTTGAAGCCCGATTACATTGCGGCTTGTTTTGATTTGCCGAAAAAGACCTTCAGACATGAAGCATATAAGGATTACAAAGCTGGCCGGGCCAAAGCCGATGAAGCGCTGGTTGCCCAGCTTATCCGCTCGCGAGAATTTTTCAAGGCCCTATCCATCCCGATGTATGAATGCGAAGGATTTGAAGCCGACGATCTACTTGGCACAATTTCTGAACAGGTAAAAAGTAATAAAAAACTTGATGTAATAATTGCTTCGGGCGATATGGATACGCTTCAACTTGTCGATGATGATCATGTACAAGTTTACACACTAAAGAAGGGAATCAATGACACTATTTTATATGATGAAAAAGCGGTAAAAGAAAGATTTAGTTTTGAGCCGAAATATCTTCCTGATTACAAAGGGCTTCGCGGCGACCCGTCTGACAATATTATCGGCGTCAAGGGAATAGGGGAAAAAACGGCGACAACGCTTATTTCCAGATATGGCACTATTGAAAAACTGTATGAAGAAATCAAGAAGAATCCCAAAAAAGTAGAAGAGCTCGGAATAACCGACAGAATATTAAATCTTTTGAAAGAGAATGAAGATGAAGCGCTGTTTTCCAAGACCTTGGCGACTATTCGCCGCGATGCTCCGATTGAATTTGAGCTGCCCAAGGATAAATGGAAAGAGCAAGTTGAAACGGAAAAAGTCGCGCAATTTTTCCGTGATATGGAATTTAAGAGCTTGCAAGGGAGATTCTTGGATTTATTAGATAGTAAAAAAGTTTCTTCTCCCCTTATCAAGAAGGAGACGCAGAGGGGGTCTGAAGAATTATACTCTGATTCTGAAAAATTAAAAATCTCTGAAGCAAAAATAGCGCTTTGGCTTTTAGATTCTGAAAAAACTGATCCTAATCTTGATGATGTGATTCATTATAAAAAAAGCAAGTCATTAGATGAAGCATTTGCAAAACTGGAATCTGATATTAAAAAAGAAAACCTGACTTATGTTTACAGGGAAATCGAAATACCAATCATACCCATAATAGAAAAGATGGAAAAATGCGGAATTATGATCGATGTTGATTACTTGAAAAAGCTTTCCAAAGAATATCACGCCAATTTAACCAAAATAGAACATGATATCTGGAAGCAATCAGGAATGGAATTCAATATTAATTCCCCGAAACAGCTTGGAGAAGTTTTGTTTGATAAGCTCGGAATTTCTGTGAAGGGGATGAAGAAATCAGCAGGCGGCGCCCGTTCCACCCGTGAAAGCGAACTTGAAAAAATAAGCGATCTTCACCCGATAATCAAGGAAATTTTAAAATATCGCGAATTGCAGAAATTGCTTTCCACCTATATAGACACGATACCGAACCAAGTTGCGAGCGATGGGCGCCTTCATGCGCATTTCATACAAACCGGCACGACAACCGGACGCTTCGCTTCCAATAATCCGAATCTGCAGAATATTCCCATCAAAACGGAGCTTGGCAAAAACATTCGCAATGCTTTCATCGCCCAGCCCGGATATGTGCTCGCATCTTTTGATTATTCGCAGATAGAGCTTCGAGTAGCGGCGCTGATGTCGCAAGACCCTTACTTCATACAGGCCTTTAAAGACGGCAAAGATATTCATGCCGCAGTTGCCATGAAAGTTTTCGGCGTTAAAGAGAATGAAGTCACTCACGATATGAGGCGAAGAGCCAAGGTGATAAATTTCGGCATTCTCTACGGCATGGGCATAAACGCGCTAAAGCAAAATCTCGGCGCGGATCGCAAGGAGGCGCAGATATTTTACGATAATTACTTCGCTCAATTTCCAACGATTGCCAATTATCTTGAAAGCATTAAAAACTTCGCCAAAAAAAACGGCTATACCGAGACCCTTTTCGGGCGCAAAAGATATTTCCCGGGAATTCATTCAACGCTTCCTTACATGCGCGCCATGGCTGAACGCATGGCAACCAATGCGCCTATCCAAGGCACAGCTACGGCCGATATCATAAAGATCGGCATGAAAAAAGCGGAAGATGATCTGGTGAAAGCGGGGATTATAAACGAAACGCGGCTTGTATTGCAAGTGCATGATGAGTTGGTTTATGAGATCAAGAAAGACAAAGTGGAGCAAGCCATGAAAATAATTGAAAGCGCCATGAAGAGCGCAATTCCAAGCGAATTTTTGGAAAACTTGGAACCGGTGCCTCTTTTGGTGTCATCCGGCTTCGGGCGGACTTGGGGCGATCTGAAGCAGTAGCGAAAATTTATTGCGAATGATAGGATTATCATATGGAAGAAGATATAAATACAAAGGTCAGCGATGATAATGTCCGCCATGGCATGGTTCATTTCGTGCTCTCGCATTCATATGTTGTCTTTCTGATGGCAATCGTTTTAGGTGCCATTTTCAATATAATTTACAATTTTAATATTTTCTTGAATCCGATTTATCAATATATCGGCCTGATTATGATCATGCTCGGATCATTCTTGATATATTGGTCGCAATCGACGTCAAGATATATCAAAGAAAATACGGAACACGGTGTTATTTATAATTTTGAAGGCGGTCCGTATAAATACAGCCGCAACCCGACTCATATAGGCGTTGCCATAATGACGCTTGGCCTTGGACTGTTAGTTAATTCGCTGTTTATTATTATTTTTGTGATTGCCGCCTACATTGTGACCGGCCTTATTTTCTTGAAAGCGGAAGAAAAATTGCTTGAACAAAAATACGGGCAGAAGTATTTGGATTATAAGAATAAAGTCAAAATTTGGCTATGATTCATATTCTTTACGGCAATGATGTGAAAAGCAAAAATGCTTGCTTGAAAAAGCTTGCTGGTAAGAACGAGTCATTTTTTTTTACACCAACTAAAATATCGAAAGAAATGCTTTATGATTATGCCGGCAATATAAGCTTGTTCGGCGGATCGCCGATTGTAATTATTGAAGGGCTGATTTATCAAAGCGATATGGAGCTTTCGCCGAAAGATTTGAATATTTTGAAAAATTCGCCGGCAACTTTTATTTTGATTGAAGATAAGCTGTTGGCTGCAGATATAAAAAAATATGACAAATATGCCGAGATAAAATCTTTCGAGCAAAAAGTTGCAAAGCAAATTCCCAAAGTTAATATTTTCGATCTGGCCGATGCCTTCGGGCGCAAAGATAAGATAAAAGCATGGATGCTCTACAGGGAGAGCATTTTGGCCGGCATGGAGCCGGAATCCATTTCGGGAGTCCTGTTCTGGAAGATAAAGGCAATGATGCTGAATGGAACTAGGGTTTTTAGCGCAGACAGCTTGATGCGCAAATCAGGAGAATTAGTATCAATTTATCATGAAGCCCACATGGGGGAGTGCGATTTCGTCATCGGGCTTGAACAGTTCATTCTTTCGTCATTATCATAATAAATGATATAATAGAGCCGTGGAACCTATTTTAAAGTCGGAAATATTTTTCTTCATAAGTTCAATTTTTGTCGCGATTTTAACAGTCGTTTTGATTTTTTTCGGATATTATCTTATAAAAGCAATGAAAAATTTTTCCGAGATATCTGAAAAATTGAAAAATACTGTAAACAGCACTGAAAAAGAATTGCACGATATGAGCATGCATGTCAGAGAAAGCCCTATTTTCAATTTTATCTTCGGCAAGAGGAAAAATAAAAAATAATTATTAAATTAATATGAAATGATGAAAAAATATGTCATTTCAATAAAAATATGAGTAATAAAAAAGGTATGAGCACAGATGCTATGATAGGCGCAGGAGCCACTATAGCGGGATTATCGGCAGCAGCATATTTGCTATTCGGCCCAAATGGAAAGAAGAACCGCAAGGCAATTCGAAGCTGGGCGGTAAAGATGAAAGGGGATATTATTGAAAAATTTGAAGAAACAAAGGAAATAACCGAACCGGCTTATCATAAGATTGTTGATGAAGTCAGGGATAAATATTCCCAGTTTCAGAATGTTGATAAAAATGAGCTTGAAGAGCTGGTCGCAGATATTCGCAAGCATTGGAAGGCGATAGCCAAAGATGCCAAGCCAAAAAGCAAGAAGCCGAAAGCTAAAGCAAAATCAAAGAAAAAAGCAAAGTCCAAATCAAAAAAATAATCTAAACAAAAAGAAAAGGCCTAAGAGCCAATCCTCAATCAAACTAAACTGATTAAGAAGAAACTCTTAGGCCTTTGACTTTTAATAAAGAACATTTTCGCATCTGTTTAATTTAATGGCAATTAGAAGCGAAATCTTTTTCATATATAATCATTCCCGATTTATGTGCCCCTCTATCTTGGGTAGTAAGTGGATGAATTACAATGAAAACAACTTGCTCGCATTATACAACAAAAACACTGCTTATCAAAATAAGGTGGGGATAACCCCCACACCTATATTTTAAAAAAGGACGGTAGAGTGCTCTCTCAATTAAAGATTAGAATTTCAAAAAGCCTGCAATAAAAATATAGGTGTGGGGGATAACTATAATTTTGTCCTCTCGGCAGGAATCGAACCTGCGACCATCTCCTTAAAAGGGAGCTGCTCTACCGACTGAGCTACGAGAGGAATTAAATATGTGATACACTCAAAAGTATCATATATTATGATAAAAATCAACAAAGTTCGCAATAAAACAAAAGCTATTTTGATACTCTTTGACATTCGTAGCGCCATTAATGTCGGGGCGATTTTTAGGACGGCAGATGCGGTTGGTATTGAGAAGATATATTTGGTTGGAACCACTCCAACTCCAATTGATCAATTTGGCAGGATTCAGAAAGATATAGCCAAAAGCGCTCTAGGTGCTGAGAATTTTGTTAAATGGGAATATAAAAAAAACTTATCAGTAATTATTACTAAATTAAAAAGGGAAGGTTACAAAATTATTGCCATTGAACAGAATAAGAAATCAATAGATTATCGCAAAATTAAAATCCCTGCAAAAGTTGCATTTATGTTAGGGCCTGAAGTTGGGGGATTGAATGAGAAAATATTGGGCAAATGCGATTTAATAGCTGAAATACCGATGCACGGCAAGAAAGAATCTCTGAATGTATCGGTCGCTTGCGGAGTGGCGCTGTTTCGAATTTTAAGAAATTAATTACTGCTCTTTAATTGCCCGGACCGTAAACTTGGCCGGGAGCAGATGCGTCATTGAGAGATTTTATAAACGGCTTCTTTGCGCTGTCGTTCTTTGCTCCTCCCATAAAAACCCATATTATGAAAATAGCTAGCAGAAAAAGCAGAACCTCAAGGCCGAAATGCATTTCCCCTTTATTGAAGCTGATATTATCTTTTTTTCTTTTTACCATAAAATAATTTCTGATGCCTGTTGCAGAAATGCGCGCTGCGGCCGTCAAGGACTTTCCTTATTATAACACCATCGCAACCTTTCTTTCCACAAGGGTCGCCTCGCTTGCCGTAGGCATTATGATGATTCTGAAATCTGCCTCTTTTTCCGTTAATATCCCTATAATCCGACATTGAATCGCCGCCGAAATCTATGCCTTTGCTTAAAACTTCTTTCATTGATTTATAAAGCAGCTGCAATTGCTTTATCGGAATGCAAACAGATTTTGATTCAGGATGAATGCCAGCCATCCAAAGCATCTCGTCGGAATATATGTTGCCAATGCCGGCTATAACTGATTGATTCATCAAGACGGTTTTTATATTGCCATTTGTTTTCGTACCTAATCTTTCTTTGAATTTTAGAAATGTGAAATTTTTATCCAAAGGTTCCGGCCCGATATTTTTCAGATGAATGCTTTCACTGGCAGTATCGGTATTCATCAGCGTTACTTTGCCGAATTTGCGCGCATCGGAAAACACGAATTGCTTGCCGTTTGAAAGAGAGAAAACAACATGTATGAATCTGTTATATAGATCATGCAGCGCCGCGCGCTCGTCGGGACTGGGGGACCAAGACCCCACTCTTCGCCCTCCCCTTGGCAAGGGGAGCCTGCCCGAATGACTCGGTCGGGCGGGGGTTGGGGAGGGGTGAAAAACATATTTGCCGTAAATAATATGCCCAGTCATTTTCAGATGTATTAAGATTGTGTTTTTTCTCCCCCTGCCTGAGGGGGAGTGGCCAGAGGCCGAGGGGGTGGGAGAAAGATTTATCAAAATATTCTTGGCCCGGCGTTCTACATTTAAAATTTTACTTCCAACAACTTCCTTCTTGAATTTTTTATAGAAGGCTTCATCCTTGATTGTATTTTTAAACTGTTTAATTTTCTGGTTCTTTTTAGCCAAATCAGTCCAAACATCAGCAATAGACAAGCCCGGCAGGACTTTTTGCAAGCCATTTACTGTTGTTGTAACTTCTGGCAATTCCGGCATATTATCTTCTACTTAATATTTTTAATGCTTCTTTAATACGGGCGTTGGCTCCTTCTGCCTTGTCGGGGATTTGTTTGAAAGCGTCGCGGGCCTCGCTTTGCGAATAGCCGAGGGACTTGAGCGCTTCTATCACATCGCCTTCATCGCGAAGCGAATTTTGGTCGCCAGCTTTTCCTTTATACGATTGCAATTTGTCACGAAGCTCAAGAACTATCTTCTCGGCTGTTTTCTTGCCTATGCCCGAGACCTTATTCAAATAGCTCGTATCTCCGGTAGCAATAGCTTTCTTGAGCGTATTTAATGATGCCACACCTAAAATGGATAAGGCGGACTTTGGTCCAATGCCTGACACGTCAAGCAGAAGCTCAAAGAAAGACATTTCTTCAATTGAAGCAAAACCGTAAAGATCAAGAGAATTTTCCCGGACCGCCATATATGTCCAAAACGATGAATTATCTCCCAATCGGCAAGAATTTATAGTGTCGGCTGTAGTGTAAATTTTATAGCCGACGCCTTTGACATCAACGATTAAGAATTTATCCGTTATATATACTATCGTCCCTTCTATTCGAGCAATCATAATCAAATAATAGCAAATATTGCAAATTCTAGCTATTTCTGGTAATATGCTTCTACCAATTCATAATTATTAATTCGTAATTAATCCGCCAGCCGGTGGAAAAGATATGCCAATTACAAAATCAGCTAAAAAAGCTCTGCGCGGATCGCTTGCCAAGAAAGCCGTTAATGACCGACGAAGCAAAATCGTCAAGGAATCAATCAAGAATATTGAAAAGCTTATAAAAGAGAATAAAAAAGCCGAAGCCAAGAAGCTCCTTTCCATCGCCTATAGCGCCATAGACAAGGCGGCCAAGACGGGAATTATCAAAGCCAACAATGCCTCGCGCAAAAAATCTCGCTTATCCAGGATAACCAAGTAAGTTTGTAGTATAATAAAGAAATGAAAAATTTGCTTTTTTTCTATGGGCTTGAATGCGAATATTGCCGAGAAATGAATAAAATAATAGACCAGCTGATATCCGAAGGATATGACATTGAAAAGCTTGAGACATGGCACAACAAAGACAATGAAGAAATGATGGTTAATCTTGATAAAGGCGACGATCCGTGCGGCGGAGTCCCTTTCCTGTTGAATCAAAAAACAGGAAAAACAATTTGCGGAAAGGTCTCATACAAGAAATTAAAAAAATGGGCGGAAGGCGAATGAATAAATTAAAAAATCCCCGTCAACATCTGTGAAGTTGTGGCGGGGATTTTTTAATTTGAATTATTGTTTAGGAGTTGGTATTGTCCCTTGTGTCGTGTCTTTCAGTATATTTGGTCCGCCATTATAACCCCACATCATGCCTCTACCGCCGAAATTATTGTATCTGGCCATGGCTTTTAATTCTCCAAGCTGAGTGCCCAAGCAAAATGCGATAATAACAATAACAATCCAAATAATTTTCTTTATCATGCGGCATTTCTTCCAACCGCAGCACCCATGATGCATGTCGCCATGATTGCAACCACATTTGCCGCAATCGCCGCCGTTGCAAACATTATTGTTTTCCATATTCATATCGTTTATATAATAATTTATTTAATAATAAAAAATTCGACTGCAAGGTCTATTATATCACACTTTATGATTCTCATCTGTCTCGGAATTTGAGCAATGAGACCGTGTAAGGACATTCTAGCATAATTATGATTTTTGGAATGAAGTCCCTCGGTCTGGGTCTTGTTTTTGTGAATGAGACAAATAAGACACTATAATGATCTATTTTAATTTACCTAAAAAGGTTATAGAATGAGTCAATATGAACAATCAGGAAAAGGTAAATATTAATGCCAAGTCATCAGTTGAAAAGAAGGCTTTATCATCGGTTGAATTAGTAAAAAACCTTACTAATAAATACCCAGAAATGGAATGGCTTACTGGTAATGTTGATTCTACTCCAGAAGCAAGCATTTCAGGACAAGTTGAGGGTACTGTCGGCAAACAGATTTTTTCAAATCTTGATAAAAAGGATTTAATTGAGTTTGATAGAACTGCAGTTGGAATATTAACACTCTATTGGGCTGATAATGGAGATTATGATAGTTTCACCGCATGTCAAAAGGAACCGACAAAACTAACAAAAGAAAGTTTTAAGAAGCTTCAAGAATATTCAAAATCTATCTTACAAAATCAAGAAGATATTGAAGCTATGGAAACTTTTATGGTTATCAATGATCTTGGAAAGATTAAGGGTGTTGTAGAAAATATTACAGAGAAATCTGGTATAAAAGATATAGATCATGACAAGATGCTTCTCATTGGATTAGAAAAACATCCTGAAATTTCACCTAGTTTTCAAAAATTATCTTCTCATCATAAAGAGCTTATATTAAATGGTTTGAAAACAAAATTTAACATCGGACAATTTATCAGAGGTGAAAGTATGCCTGCAAGCTTGGAAGGATTAAAAGACGTAGATCAAGAGAGCTTGAGATTTTATCTTTTACATTCTCTGTATGACATGGCAGGTGCAGCTGGACAATTTGTCCAGAATGGATCAGTTGTAATGACTGAGCCGTTATATAAAGATTTTAGTTCAGCAGTTGATTTAGTTGAAAAACTTGGTCAAGGAAAGACAGCAGATGAAGCTTATAATTCATACCTTAATCAAAAAGCTGAAAATTTAGGTTTTAATCCTTTGTCTCCAGAAGATCGAGCGATGACAAGAATTTGCTGTATGCTTAGTATTTCCAATATAGAACAAGCACAAGAAGTTAAAAAAATATTTTCAGAACTACCTAAAAATACTCATGCCATACTTGAAGCTGATTTGAACAAAAAAGGCACTGATGATGGGCTAGCAACGCTTATATATTACGCTCCTTCTTTTCTATTAAATCTTCAAAAGAAATTTAATGATAATAAAGAACCAGACGCTTTTAAAAAAGCTCTTTCATTGGGATTAACTACTCTTGCTAGAGTATTTCAAGAAGCGAGAATTGCTAATAAAGGAAAGGAAGATAATGGTATTTATACTGTTATGGCATCTTCGCTTGCAAAAGTAGCCACTGAAAATCCAGATAAATTATCAAAACAAGAAATTAAGTTAAAAATTATCGGTAATGACGCAGAAGTTGAACTTATTGGTGTTCCAGAAATCAATAAAGATAAGTTCACTAAAATTGCTAATCTAACAGAAATTTCAGGCAAAAGAATTATTCCCATTGGAATTGGCGGTGGATCAGATTGCATACAAGCATCATTGCTTGCAGAGATGCTTAAAAAATCTGGCAAAGAATGTCCTTGTGTTGTTTCAATTCGCACAGAAAAGACTGAATCATTAAGTAACAATGGAAAAGTTGGGGACAAGAGAGTTATAGAAAACTATGGCGAAGAAATTAAGAAAGGTGTTTACCTTATCACACCAGAAACTACGGGCTCTGGCAGGTTCTTGGAAAATATACCAACGCATGATGTTCCTGTATATTTAGTTATTGAACAAGAAAGTATCAATTTATCAGAACAAATAAATTTTGTATTAGAAAAAGTTGGTGGAATAGATACCATAGTTGCAGTTGATACTGGTGGCGATGCACTATATTCCTCCACTAATAAAAATGAAGCAGAAACAACTCCGAATCAAGATTTACGAAGTCTTAAAGCCATAAATGATCTTTCTGGAGTTCAGAAAATAAGTTGTGAAATTGCTGTCGGGATAGATACCCCTGCAAATGGGGAAAGTATCTTACTTAGTGCAAATGCAAAATATTATGAACCAACAACGGAAGAGATAAAATTAATTTTAGAAAAATACAAAGAATGGCAAATGGACGGCTCAAATGATTCTAGATATGGCAAGACGCCTCTTGCTTGGCAGAAAGCATTACAAGATAAATTCGGTTTTCAAGAAGTTGATTTGCCTACAAAAGTAGTACTTGATAAAAATAATCCTTGGAAACCATTTATTCATACTCAGCCAAGCACTAAAGGTATGTTCTTCATGGATATTGAGAATCATTTAAGAAGTATAAATCATTAATTTTAAATAAATAAAAAACACACCAGTATAATATAAACTGATGTGCTTGATTTGTTGTTCTCTTTAAATTACCTCAACCTTTAAATTCTCTACAACAAAGACCTCATCTTGGTTGTATACTCCTAATATTGGGATAATCAAACTATGTTCTGTAACACCTGACTTAGGATCTTTATAGGTAAAAGAAATTTTTAAACTTTTTCCCACAAAATTGTTGATTTTCTTCAATCTAAAAACCCAATCTCCGTCAATTGCACTTGTTTCGTTAAATACCCACTTAATTGACCAGCCAGCTTGTGAATATTTTTTGATAATTTCACCTACTACTCTTTCATCACAACCTGCTCCAGTAGTTTTATCTCCTATTTTGAAATAATGACTGTGAGGATAGGGTTCAGGTTTAACATCTAGTTTCTTACCTTCAAGGTAGTATTTCATGATATGATCGTCAATTTGCTTTTCGTAAAGAGCGATCATTTTCTTTTGGTCATCTGTGAAGATTTCCTCAATGCCTTCAGTGTTTATAGCCATGATTTTATGTATTTAATTGTTTATATTCAAGTTTAATTAGAAAAGAGCTTCTATTAAGTAGTATGATAGCATATTTTACTTGACTTGTCAATGATTCTATGTTATCTTAAATGAAAATATTGTTCCACTTAAAATCTATAATTATGCAAGAAAAGTATTCCTATTTAGACTACAAAATCTGTCTTTCCCTGCTTAAGTCAATAAAACTTAAAAATGGAAGATTGCTGGAAATTCAAACCATTGAAGATGCTATGCCTATGGATATAAATCATATAGATGTACAGGGTATTAGTATTGAGGACACATGGCTGATTCATGCAATAATTGATGACAAGAAGACTCAGACAATTTTTGAGTTTGGTATGATCAATAATGGTGAATGCTTTGTCAGTCGTCAAAAATACGATGAGGATCATGATTTTTCAGAAGATATTACCGATTATGGCAATGCTGTCTGGAAATTTTGTGAAATAATCCATGATTACAGAAGAATAACTACGTTAACAACTAGGTTAAATAACCTAATAAAAAGAAGAAAATAATTTATAACCATTCATCGAGTATATCGGTGGGTGGTTATTTATTTTTTTAACTATTTAGAATTTTATATGCTCTTCGTGTACAAGAACTTCGCACGACGTGGTGATCCCGGCAGGAATCGAACCTGCATCATAACTTCCGCAAAGTTACGTCCTATCCATTGAACGACGGGACCAAATATCACCTTATAAATCTACACTATCAGATACATATTCGCAAGCAAATATAAAATAAAAAAAGCGCTTATTTAAGCGCTTTTTTTATTTAAACTCCGAGCTTTTCCATCAATTGCATTGATTTAGATTCTTCCAACTCGGCATTCGGCACGAATTTCAAGAGCGATTCCCTGATCTGCCCGATTAAATTGGCAGGAATGGGTATAGTATAAACCGGCAGGAAATATTTGCTTGTCTGTATCAATAATTTGGGATTCTTGCCGTCTTTTTTTATATCAAAACTTTTGATGTTTTTCCATGAATATTTATCCCTGCCCATAGTGATGCCTTCAGTTTCAATAATGAAACTAATTTCTTGCGGATGGCGGATATTAAACATCGCCAAACAGCATCCGGAAATGAATATAAACACAGCAAACAGATAATTGCGTATCCAAACAGCTAAAACGCACACAGCCAAAGTTATAAGCCCCATGGTCCAGAACCAATCGGTGCTATGTTCTTTGTGGTCATACTCCGGCGCGGACCATTCTATTTTATTTATAGTTATTTCTTCCACTCTTATATTATAACGCTTTTCATTTTTTAAGGAAGAGCTCCCTGTCTTTTTTAAAAAAGAAAACGGCAATCTTGAAAATGCTGTAAGTTATGAAGAAGGCGGCCAGGACATCTATCGAGTAGTGCAAATGCGCCATTAAGACGACTATTCCGAACATAACAGACGTGGCGATGAAAAGATAGCGGAAAAACTTGTCTTCCCAAAATATCAAGGCCATCAGAAATGGCAGGCCGGTATGCCCCGAGAAAAACAAATCGCCGCCGAAAGTGAATTTGCTGATAAGATTATTGGGATCTATGAAACTATGGATAGGGAAAGGCCCGATATGCGTCAAGCTTATGAAAATAGACCTTATAATCACAAACAAAGCTATGCTTTTCACAGTGAAGGGAAGGCGCTGGGGATGATAAAAGCAAACCAAAGTTATGAATATGAAAAATATGACTGATCCGTAAACAAAAATGCCGTCAAGATCAAAGACCGGAATATTGCTCAAGATAATATCGGTCACGGAATTGCTCGCTCGCTCTGTCGCATACGACCCGGCATAAAAATTAATAATGGCGCTGACAATCAGAAAAGCGAAAGCAACAGACACGGAGACGACAAATCGCTTATCCGATATGCAAGACCCACATCTTTTTATCCAATTTCTCATGAAATATGTTTTCTAATTGATTTTACTAATTCCGACGAGCTTCTGACTTTACCACCTCTACCGACATTATAAACTATTTCTATGCCGAGTTTTTTACACAGGTTAATATCTTTATATAAAGAAGATTTCGGATCTCTAGAATCTTTTTCATTTCTGTCTCCTCCATTTGCAAATATATCTGGATGAATCGCCTCTAAATATTTTCTAATACTCATATCCTTTGCATTTTTTTTATGACTGCTTAATACTACGCGATCAACTGCTCGAAAGGCCTCAAGGATTTCTTTGCGATCAGCTTCCGGCATAAAGACAAAACCTTTCTTAGCCATCAGCCAATTATCGTTGTTGAGAACCACCACGAGCTCATCGCCCAATTTTTTCGCTTCTTTGAACATCCGCACATGGCCAATATGAACGGGATCAAATCCGCCAGAGACCATCACTACTTTTTTCACTTTTTTACTCATATAATATAAGCTTGATGACCTTTATTATATCACATTTTTTTTGCAGATATCACGCTCTTAACTTTTGAACTATTTTATTTGAATGCAAAAGACATCAGCACGATAGTCAAAGCGTTCAAAATTACCAACGCAAACACAAATGCTGTTTTTGAAGGCATTGCATTAGGGTTTATTAAAATATAGATTGTGTAGATTATTGCAACAATCGCGGCACCGAGAAAGTTTCCTTTTATCATAGTTTTATAATTAGATAAGTTAATAAGACATTTGACCTTTAAAGATTATATCATTTCCTAACTGGCGGTGTACTCGGGTATGGTACCCAGAGGGTCAACCCTTGTAAGGGTATTCTAGCATATTCTCACTGCTGAAATTCAGCTTTGTGGGTCGCGGTCATAATTTCCGCAATGAGACACATGAGACACTTTTTTGGCTATTCCGCCGAGACTGTCTCGAGTGTCTCATCGCCATTTGAGCCAGATTTTTCAAGGGCTTCCTGCTCAACTTGCATCATCAAGATGCTACAGAGCCGATCCACGAAGAATTGGCCGTCTGGCGTTTGCAGTACATTCTCGGGGGTTTGGTTGGTGGGCTTTTCCATATAAGCCCACCATACCAAATCTCAAGATTTTTGGCACGCTCTCCTAATACTAGGTTTCTCTTTTTTCTCTTTCTTTTGTGTGTTAAATATTTTAACTACTTTTGGTTAAAATATTTAACCAGTTTCGGTAAAAAGATTTAACCAGTTAATTTCCTTTACCAGTTTTTCCACAGGCAATCTAGGGATTGCCCTAATACTTTGTTTCTCTTTGTTTCCTTTCTTTTGTTAGTTCGTCCCGCGTACCGATATCGGTACGTCGGACGAACCGAAAGTGGTTCGTCTGCTGAACCAGTTCGTTTGGCGAACTACTTTATCCACAGGTTCACCTAATACTTAGTTTCCTTTGTTTCTCTTTCTTTTGTGTGTCTAAATTTTAGACTACTTTCGGTCTAGTATTTAGACCGATTTCGGTCAAGATTTTAGACTGGTCTACTACCTAGACTACTTTATCCCCGGGCTGTAAGCTATGGATTCAACAGTCTGATTTTCGTATAATGGACACATGACAAAAGTCATATACATCACCGATATCACGCTCCACTCGAAGGACTTTCGCGCAACGCCTAGTCTCGAAAAAGCAGAGCAGAGGAAATTTGCAGGACTGCCGTCACCGCGCTTCTATTCTGGTGCGACTAAACTCGACGCGGTCGTCGAGGGCGTGAATCCAGACGGCACGTTCGAGTTCACGATCGACCTGCCCGTCGATCTCCGCGAAGGATTAGATCGCGGCGAAATCGAGATCCGCTCGCTTCGCGCGGGAGGCATTCCAATCTACCCCGGCAAAGATCTCATTGAAAAAATGGCACAGCTAAAAAAGAAGGAACGTCGAGAGCTGATCCACCGCAGTCGAAAGTGGCAAGCAAAATAAATCGTGGTATAGTATAAGCACAACTAAAGATTACAGGTGGCGTACCGCACTTTGTGCCATGCCCGCTTCGTAGAGAAAGCCTAAGGAATTAATCTGTCGGATTGATTTTTAAGTCTTCATCGCGAGGCGGGCTTTCTTATTTATTAGCGTTAATAGATAAGCAGATGCAAAAAACAACACTAGTGTGGCACACGGAGCAACGAAAAATCTCTGACCTCGTTCCAAGCTCCATCAACCCTCGGACTATGAGTCCGAAGCAAATTGAAGACCTCAAGCAGAGTCTTCAAAAGTTCAATCTGGTCGAAATCCCCGTCATCGACACTAATAATAATTTAATCGCAGGACATCAGCGTCTGATGGTCATGAAGCTCCTCGGGCGTGGCGAGGAGGTTATTGACGTGCGCGTGCCGAGCCGGAAGCTATCCAAAAAAGAATACGACGCGTACCTTCTTGCCTCGAACCGAATCCACGGCGACTGGGACTGGGCAAAACTCGCCGAGAACTTTGACCTCGAGCTTCTCCTTGAAAACGGATTTGACGATAATGACCTCACCCACATCTGGGACGAGAATCTCACCGTTGAAGATGATGAATTTGATTTAGAAAAAGAACTCGAAAAAATCAAGACGCCGAAGACGAAATACGGCGACGCATACAAGCTCGGAAATCATTTCCTGTTCTGCGGCGACAGCGGGAATCTGGAGACGGTCAGACACACCGTGCACATCAAGAACGTGGCGATGCTCTACTTCGACCCGCCGTACAACATCTCCCTCGACTACGACAAAGGCATCGGCGGCAAAAAACACTACGGTGGGAGTGTTAACGACAGCAAGCCGGACGATGAGTACAAGGAATTCCTGAAGGATATCATCACTAACGGCCTCCTGATTTCAAACATGGATACCCATGTTTTCGTCTGGTGCGACCAACGATACATCGGACTCGTGCAGGAAATCTACGAGGAACTCGGCATCGACAGCAAGCGGGTGTGCCTGTGGATCAAGAACGGCGCGAATCCCACGCCAGGAGTCGCGTTCAACAAATGCTATGAGCCATGCGTGTACGGCGTGCGTGGCAAGCCGTACCTTTCCGACAAAGCACTCAACCTCACGGAGATTCTGAACAAGGAAATCGGCAACGGTAACAAAGCCATCGACGACATGCTCGACATGTTGGATATCTGGCTCGTGAAGAGAGTCACAGGATCAGAGTATCAGCATCCAACGCAGAAGCCACCGAGCCTTCACGAGAAAGCATTGAGAAGATGCACCAAGCCTGGCGACATCGTTCTCGATCTCTTTGGCGGATCGGGATCAACGCTCATCGCGTGCGAACAATTGAATCGAAGATGCCACATGGTCGAAAAGGAACCAATATTCTGCGATGTCATCATCAACCGATATGAAAAACTCACCGGCACAAAAGCAATCAAGTTCAGTTAAGCAAGGTCAGGTCTGGCAGCTCGGCAGACACCGGCTGCTTGTCGGCGATGCGCTTGATTCCGAAGGCGTGAAGAAGCTTGTCGGCGCGGACAAGATCAATTGCATCCTCACCGATGTGCCATACGGAATATCCTACACTGAGAGCAAAGAAAACTTTGCGAGCGTGAAGGTCAACAAGAAAATCCTGAACGACAATATTTCGGATGAAACGCAGTATCAAAAATTCATGTCGGGGTGGATCAAGAATATCCTTCCGCACATGGCGAAGAAAAACAGCATCTACATCTTCAACTGCGACAAGATGCTGTTTGCGCTCAAGGCTTCGCTTGATGAATGCAAGATATATTTCTCTCAATTGCTGATTTGGGTGAAGAATCAAGCGGTCATCGGAAGAAAGGATTACCTGCCTCAGCACGAACTCATCGTCTTCGGATGGTTCGGCACGCATACGTTCAGAAGATCGAAAGACAAAAGCGTCCTCTTCTATCCTCGTCCCACAAAAAGCTCTCTCCACCCGACCATGAAGCCGATACCGCTTCTGCGGAATCTCATTCTCAACAGCACAAGCATCAACGACATCGTGTATGACTGCTTCCTCGGTAGCGGTTCGACATTGATCGCGTGCGAGCAGACGCACCGCACCTGCCTCGGCGTCGAGCTTGATACCGAATACTGTCAGACCGTCATGGATCGCTTCGAGAAGCTGATGAAAATCAAACCAAAATTATTGCATGAACAAAAACACTGAAGAAAACAAGAATATGCTCTTGGAACAATTGCGGAAAACGCCGATCGTCCAGATCGCGTGCGAGAAGCTCGACATTTCCCGAGCCACTTTTTACCGGTGGAAATCCGAAGACGAGGAATTTGCTACGTTAGTTGATCAAGCAGTGAGTGAAGGACGATCACTCATTAATGATGTTGCAGAATCCCAGCTCATCGGCGCGGTCAAAGACCGGAACTTGGCGGCTATCATGTACTGGCTCAAGCACCACCATGGAGATTACAAGACCAAGGTGCAGATCGACGGCAGATTGGAAACGATACACGAGCTTTCAGTTGAGCAGAAGGCATTGGTCGAACAGGCATTAAAGTTAGCAGGCATCACGCCCGAAGAAAACAATGAAGAATCCTAGCAGTGACATATTGGCGAGCATTGCCAAAGACCGCACCGTCAGGCAGAGCGTTACCAGAGAAAGTCATCTTTTCTTTTTTCTCGTGTACTTTCCTCACTATGTGAAGTACGAGGTCGCGCCGTTCCAAGACGAGATATTCGACCTGACTCAAGACACTTCAAAGAAATTGGTCTGCATTGTCGCGTTCCGCGGCTCGGCAAAGTCCACGATCGTCACCTTTTCATACACGCTCTGGGCGATCCTCGGGAAGCAAAACAAGAAATATGTCCTCATCGTCTGCCAGACGAAAGCGCAGGCAAAACAGCATATGATGAACATCCGCTATGAACTGGAAACGAACGATCTCCTCAAGAGCGACTTGGGACCGTTCCGAGAAGAAAACGATACAGAGTGGGCATCGTCGTCGTTGGTATTTGAGAATGTCGGAGCGAGAATCACGATCGCCTCGCTTGAGCAAAGCATCCGCGGATTCAAGCACAACCAGTACCGCCCCGATCTCATTATCCTTGACGACATTGAAGACCTGAACTCGACCAAGACGCTCGACAGCAGAAACAAGACGTTTGACTGGTTCTCTCGGGAAGTTGTTCCGCTCGGAGACATTGATACCAGAATCATATTAGTAGGAAATCTACTCCACGAGGACTCGCTCATGATGAAATTGAAAACGAAGATTGAGAAAAGAGAAATGGATGGAGTGTTTAAGTGGTATCCGCTTCTCGATGACGAGGGCAGGTGCCTGTGGCCCGGCAAGTTTGACAGGCCTGAGAAAATCGAGGCACTGAGACGAAGCGTGGCGAATGAACTGGCGTGGCAGCAGGAATATTTATTGCATATAATTTCGGATTCGACCCGCGTGATATTCCCCGAGTGGATCCAATACTATGACAATCTGCCGGAAGGAATCGAGCATGATTCGCGGGGCGTGTTCATTGGAGTGGACTTGGCGATCTCGCAAAAAGAAACGGCTGACTATACCGCAGTCGTCACCGGAGTGCTGCACCAGATCGACCGAGAATTGAAAATGTACATCCTGCCGAATCCGATCAACAAGCGGATGCCGTATCCGGAAACAGTTAATACGATACGGATGATTGCAAAGAATCTGCCGTACAACATGGAGCCATTGGTGGTGATCGAATCGAACGGCTTTCAAGAAATTTATGCCGATCAGTTGGCGGGGTCGGGAGTGTTGGTCGAAGGCGTAAAAAATACGACTGACAAGCGGTCGCGCCTTGCCATGACTTCGCATTACATACAGACAGGCGTGATCCAATTTCCGAGAAATGGAGCAGACGAGCTTATCAACCAGCTGACGGGATTCGGGATCGAGGGGCATGACGATCTTGCCGATGCGTTCGCGATGGCGGTGATACGGTCGCTTGATGTCTTGCAGGACAACAGGGATTTTGACGCGTGGCTAAAATTTGTGGAGGAGAATGGGGGACCTTGGATTTGAGCTACTTACGCTTTTGAGAACAGTCGCACAATTTCTTCGAAATTCTTCGCTTTATTTTCTTCCCATTCCTCTTGTTTGATATACAGAGCTTCGTAGATCATTTTACTTTGCCTGTCATTCACATCCTTACACCACTTTTGCAAACGCTCAAACTTTATTTTGTCGTCCTCATCTTCTCTGCCTTTGGTCTCAATGATGAAAACGGTCTTATCATTTTTTTTCACAAAGAAGTCAGGATAGTACGTGGCAATAAAGCCCTCGGAATTTTTATATTCAATTCGCAGAGCATTTGCTTCTTTGTTTTGGAAGTTTTTTGCATAAGAAATTATATCGTCGCACCGCTCAAGGAAATCGGCAAAAGTGAGCTCGAAATTACTATCGCCAACGATGCGATTGAATACGGATTTTTTCGGGATCAAAAAAGATTTGTCATTTACAACGAATGGTCGCGCTTCACTTATCTTAATGTAGTTCTTTATTTCCGTATCACCACCATCTTTTACTGTAAGCTCATTGATGGCTTTCTTGAACTCGTCCTTGATCAGCTTAATGTATTCGACTTCGGAGAGGTTCCGTAAGAGATTAAGATCGGATAAATTGACAGCTCCCTCAAACATATAATTCTCCACGAAATCACGCACTTTACCGAATAAGATGTCGTAGCATCCGAAAAGTCGGAGCTCTCGCATTATCGCTTGGGCGAAGAAGCCTATGACGCTTTGATAGTTTGGCTCAATATCGCCAGTGAGAACAGTCGTATGGTGCGTCTTCTCATCTACAACGTCTTTAAACACAATTTCGCGCTTCTCTTCCTCGGAAAATATTTTTATTTTTACTCGCTTACTACCAAACATTGAAACGTTAAGCTCTGATAGATTTTTATACTCTCTCTGTATACGCGGACTCATGACAGGGATTTCAATATCGAGCTTTTCAATATCTTTTTTTGGGTTGTCCTTGTCCACTTCCACCACCATCGGCGTAATCGGCTTGGATCCGCTACCCATCAGTCGCTTTTCAAGAAGTACACCCTCGCCTTTAATTGATTCAACAAAATCCATAAAGGCGGGAGTGCCGATGACACTTACATACTCATCAACATCGTCTCTTCCGAAAAACATTCGTCGCAAGCCACGACCAAGCGTCTGTTCTGGCAATATCTTTGAGTCAGAGGCATATGGGCGAAGTCCCACGATAGTTGTGACATTTTTCACATCCCATCCTTCTTTGAGCATCATCACAGAAATAATAACTTTGAATGGACTTTCCCAACTGTCGATGTCATTTGCTTGTTTTCGCAGGATTTCAAGTTCTTCCTTATTTTTTCCAGAGATGGTTTCAGAAATCTCACCACTTTTATTAGTATGAATTGTGAGGACTCCACCTTTTAGATCAGCGAAGCTCGTCTCAAGATATTGCGCTACTTCATCGCAGTTCTGAGTATCATCAGTCATTATGAACAATATAGATTTCTTACCTACAGGTTTGAGCGTCTCGTACGACTTCTTCCATTCTTCCACTCCAAGATTTATATAATCCCTGTATTTCTCACTGAACAGTGTGCTCTGGTTCGGCTTGAGTTTGCCACGGCTCGCTTCGTCCGGGACGACGGGATTTTTGACTATTCTCTGGTGTATTGCCTCAACAAGTGGATAGTCAGAAATCGTCTGTACGAAAATTGAGCCGTCCGTCTTCTTCGGTGTTGCAGTTACATCGAGTTGGAGCGACAACCCAGTACCTTTTTGTTTGAGGCGGTTGTCTATGTCTTGGATTGATTTGAACCAAGCGAGCTTCTCGTCGTGGATATGGTGTGCTTCGTCGTTAATGACGATCAACTCGTCTATATCTCGCACAATCATTCCCAAATCAACGGTAGAGTCATTCGTTTTCGTGACAGGCTTTTCACCAAGGAAATACTGGGAAGCATCCTCGTCTTCTAGGGTTGCCTCTTTTGTGTCGCCTTCAAACACGCGATGGATATTTGTGAGGAATATATTACCTGTGTCTGAAATACCTCGCAGTGCATCTTGGAGGTGAAGTGTTACTTGAAAATCATCATGCCAGTTCTGTCCTCGATATCCATTATCAGGAAGTACAGGATCTTCAAAAAATATGTTCAATCCTTCAAAATCTTTTTTTATTCGTTCAAAAACGATAACATTCGGAGTTATTAAAAGAAAGTTTTTTGCCAGCTTGGAGTCAGTTTCATAAAGTTTGTGAAAATACGCCCACGCGACGATCAAGCTCATAACTTTTGTCTTACCTGCCCCTGTCGCCATTTTTATCACGAAACGGAGCCAGTCCTCTGTGAACATTTGTGGAGAGAGTACGCCAGTCGAGTTGTATCTGATGAGATCGTATTTATCCTTTACTTGGGCAACCTCATAAAGCCAGACAACTGTCTCCAGCGCTTCGCGCTGGGCGAAGTAGTATCGGAAATTATACGTAGTTCCATCTTTGTCAGCTAAAATATGTTCTTCTTTGAACCACCAGTTAAGCAATGCTATTGAAGTATCACTTGCTCCCTTGTAATTCTGGTCTCGCCACTCTTTTACTTTCTTTCGTAATTCCGCAACAAGAGGTGGAAGAAGTTTCTCATATCCTCGCTCGCGCAGATCCTCGGCAGCAGGAAACCACCGGATGCTCGGGTCGAGTATTTCAAATGGGTCTTTGGGAAAATCTTTATGTAGTGCCATATTAAATTTTCACCTCGATTACTCGAGTGGTATCGTTACCAAAAATGTCTACGACCTTTACTGCAATGGTGTACGCTCCTTTTGGCATTTCTTTTTTTGCAGAAATGAGTTCAAGGTTCCTGTTCTTCTTAGTGCGAAAACTCTGCCATTCGTTATCAAAAATATAGTCTCCCGTCCATTCTTCTTTTTCTTCGCTGTCTTCTGTGAACTTTACGATTTCCTTTCGGCTTGTGAAATCAAAATCAACCGCCCAATAGTCAATCCAGTCACTCCACTTTTTTGTAAGCTGTTCAGGAGGATTCACCATTCCATTCTTGTCGGTCGTGACTTTCCAAATCTGCCCTTTATCTACAACAATTTTAGTTTTACCTTTAGATCCGTTGATTTCCTCGATGACTGTATCGAGCTCGTCTTGTGAGTAGAAAACTGAGAAATCAGAAAGTTCGAGAGCAAGTTCTTTGATGCTTCCTTTGCCTGTTACAATAGGTTTGACCTCAATGAAAGCAACATCGTAGAACTTGATTTGACCTTTTTCGACGGCGCGTTTGTCGAACACCTCGCGCGGGATGATTTTGAAAGATATATCCACGCCTTGTTCTTTGTACTCTTGAAAATCTATACCCATCTCGTAGTCGAAACCGAGTACATCCACTTTTGTAATCTGCTTTGATTTGCACTCTTTCACGATATCTTTTATGAGCTTATGTGAGACTGGATAATTTATAGGACCAACAGCAACGAGACGATCTCGCTTCTTACCGACAATATTCACGAACGATTCGACAGGCTCGGCTTTGTAAGCGGCGATGATGAGGCGAACAAACTCTTTTTCTTTTCGCTCTGCCTGTTTTGCTTTTTCTTCTGCTCGCAGATTATCGTTTATAGCAATATAGTTTTCACGCTCGTATCTGCCAACGTTCAAAATTTCGAATGCTCGGAAATTCTTGCCCTCTTTTTTGAGTTCACGCTGTACTCCAATCATTCGCTTGCGAGAAGTATGGACACCGAACTTGCCCAAATCGGATCCAATCCATTTTCTGCCGGACTTTTCTGCAACAGCCATTGTTGTACCCGAACCACAGAAAAAATCAGCGACAAGATTTCCTTCATCCGAAGACGCTTTGATCAAACGCTCTATGAGACTTTCGGGTTTCTGGGTTGGGTAATCAAGATTTTCTTTACTTATTGCTTGAATGTTGCTCGTAGTTTTATCTACAAATAAACTCTGTGCGGGAGTACCCTTGTTATCTTCTAAGTAATACTTGTAATGAATTGACTTATTTTTTGTAATAACAATTAAGTTATTTTTTATTGCTTCGTTTATTCTGTCTTGAGACCATCTCCAATGGTTTCCCTTGGGTGGAGCAATCAATTCACCATTGAAATATCTTGCCTCTCCAGATCCAGAAGCTGTCAGGGTGACCAATCTGTATTTTCTGCCGTCTCCGTCATCCAACTTGAAAAATGTATTTATGTAGTTTTCATCGGCTGGAGTATATTGAGTATTAAAAATATAATTATCTGATTTGGTGTAGAACAAAATTGTGTCGTGTATATTTGCATACTTCGTATCAACATGCCCGTGCGGATTGCTTCTTTGCCAAATAATTTCATTCCTAAAATTATCTTTCCCAAAAATCTCATCCAAGACCAAACGCATATAACTATTTACTCTCCAATCACAATGCACATAAATACTTCCGTCATCTGCGAGTAAGTCGCGCATCAATTTCAATCGCTCATAAATCATTGCGACAAAACTATCCGCACCCTTTCCCCAAGTATCACGATATGCGATTTCTTCAATCACTGAAGGTTTTTTAGTAAACTGCTCCTCACCAATTTCTATATCCATCGAAAAATCCGCACCGACATCAAACGGAGGGTCTATGTAAATCAATTTAAGTCCGCCCTGTGCTTCAATTTCTTTTCGAAGCGGTCCGTTTTTGAGTGACGAAAGAATCAGTTTGTTATCGCCCCAGATGAGCTTGTTCGTCCAGCCCGTAACCTGTCTGCCAGTAGTATCAAAAAGTGAATCTTGCGCTCCGATCTTGCCTTCACTTCGAGGCTCATCGATTTGCTCGATTGCCTGAAACGGGAGGACAACATTTGTCACTTCGTTCGTTTTTCCATTCCAAAGAAGCTCGACCTCGCGGTCGTCTTTGAATAGTAAAAAACGATACTTGTCAGGGAGAGGTTTTCCTGCTTCCAAGTATTTTATTACATCTCTTTTTTCGTTATCTGAAAGATTTGATGACATAGGGGTACAGTTCTATGTCTCAGCTGTCTTATTTTTTTGTATAGAAACGGCAAAAAGGGACAGCCGAGCCTGTACCCCATAGCGGTGCTACCCCGAAAGGTTCCTGTTATGGAACTCGGACTGCCCCTCTTTGCCAATAACAGGTAAGAGAAAACAGTCCTTTCGGGGACGAAGCACAATTATAAAAAACACTATGGGGTACTTTTGAAATATAACATAAAAACCCCCTTAAATGAAGCTTTATTTAAGGGGTTACCAACAGGCAGATTTAAGTGATATTTAGAGGAAAAGTATCACTTTTATGTGCCCCGCGCGATAGCAGATCAAAAAATCATAGACATTGACACAAAACACAAAAATTGTACATTAAGCTCGGTCAACCCCCCGAATATTGAAGTTCCGACTCCTGCTCGGAGCTTCTTTTTCGGAATTATTAAATAAGAAGAAATAGAAGCATATGACAAAACACAAGTTCACATTTGCAGAATTACCAATAGGTCAGGTCGCCCGAGATCCGAATCAACCGAGAAAAGACTTCGGAGCCGAAGGCGAGAAAAACAAGTTAAAATTATCAATCAAGAACTACGGAATCGAGGAGCCGATTAAAGTAAGCGAAATATCAGACAAGCGCTTTATTATTATTGACGGACATCGTCGCTTCATATGTGCCCAGAAGCTTGGCATGAAGACGGTGCCTTGTCGCATCTATCCCAAGATGACGGACGGCGAGTTCGAGACGAGACGTTACGAAATGCAAAACAATCGTCGTGCATGGAATCCGCTTGAACGCTCTGAAGCATTGGAGCGAATCAAGTACTCGTATGGGTTCAAGAACAACCACGAGCTTGCCGATTACCTTGGCATGAGCAGATCATCTGTACAACTCGCAATGCAAATGAGAAAGCAGAGAATATCGAACTTAACAATGATGGAGAGATATAATGTACCGAAAAGCGTCCGTATGTCGATGCTCAACATCTTCAAGAAGCTCCGTAAGATCAAGAAACTTGAAGTCGATGACATCATCGAAGTCATATTCGAGAAGATCGACAAGAAAGTGATTACAAAATCGCTCGACATCCGCAAGATTGGCAAAGCGTTCATGCAAGCGACGATTAATGAGGATGAGCTGTACCAGTTTTTGACGAAGCCCGATATGACAGCGAATGAGCTCGAACAGCGTACGCGCCAGACAGGATTCGCGCTCATGTGTGGAGATCTCATCAAGAAGATTACTCAGAAAAAAGAGAATGGAACATCGTATACCAAGAACGAAAAAGCCTCTCTCGTTCAACTCCAAGCCCTTATCAGGAAAACTATAAAAGTCGCATAATACTATGGCAATATCTGTACCCACAAACAAAAAAGCCGTAGCGTATTATCGTCATTCTGCAAAAGATAAACAAGAAAATTCAGTTGCCATCCAACAAGGACATACTCAAGCATTTGCCGCAACTCACAAAATAGAGATTATTCACGAAGAAGCAGATGAGGGTGAAAGCGGACTATCGGCCGATCGACCCGGATATCAGCGATTATTCGATGAATGGATAACAAACCCCCTCGCCCCCGCCTTTGACTACGTCTTCGTATACGATGTCTCCCGTTGGGGACGATTTCAGGACCAAGACGAGGCGGCGCATTATGAATATCTTTGTAAGCAGCACGGTAAGAAAGTTGTTTACGTTTCGCAGGGCTTTCCTAAAGAAGATGAACAACTCATCTCCACACTTCAAACATCAATCGGTCGATACATGGCCGCCGAGTACTCGCGCCAGTTAAGCGGTAAAGTCTGGCACGGATGCGTCAAAGTTTCAGAGCAAGGATTTTCTGCCGGAGGACAGCCTCCATATGGGATGAGCCGATTACTTCTTGGCGAAGACAAGAAGCCAGTAAAGAAACTCAAACGAGGTCAATGGAAATCCATATCAAACGAGCGCGTCACATTCGCCCCTGCCGACGACGGAACAGCGGAGATAGTCAAAGACATGTATTCAATGCTCGTCGAGAAATGGGAATCGCCCCAGTCGATCGCCGACATATTGAACGAGCGAGGCATTCCGACAGTGCAGGGTAAGAAATGGAAATCAAGCGGGGTGCTCAATATCCTCACTAACGAGGTATATACAGGAACCCGAATTTACAACAAGACTTGGGGTCGATTGAAGCAAAAACATCGTGCTAATCCACGAAGCGAGTGGGTTATTCAGCCAAATGCGTTTGAAGGAATCATATCGTCTGAAATATTCAACGCCGCGCAAGACCGTCTGTACTGGCTCATGCCAAGCAAATGGCAAAAGGGCGCATACACGGTGCGAAAAGCGCGGCGTGGACTGCAAGCCGAAATCACGACCTTGCTCATGAGCAAAGGAATGGAAATCGACGACGCGGACATGGCGGTACGGAAATTGCCCATGGCGATCGGCGCACGGTTCACCGTCGAGGGTGTAGCCAACTGGTGCTTCACAGTGAAAGAATATATGAAGAATTATGACTACATCATCGGCGTAAGCGTCGCAACAGATCGGCATGATCCTGTTGATAGGTTCTTCTGGATTCCCATCAGCACATTTGACGGCACGGACTATGTGGTATTCTCGGAGAAAGATGACTGCTATCACACTTCGAGTATTCCGAGTGGCGAGGTTCAGAAAAGGATTCTGTCCTTGTTGCCTGATCTTAAATTATTTAGCGATTTACCTATAATAATTCCGCCAACAGAATAAAAAGAATTAGAATTATTGACTGGACTTATTTACGATCTTGCGTCATCTAATAGAGTGTGGACGACATAGAAGCGGTCATTAAGACCAGCCAGCATTTCAAATATGAGGACGAAGAATCAGATGTAAAATACGCCTTCAATCGTATTTCTGATTTGCCGGAATCTAAATCTAAGTTGAAACGAGCGATTAAAGATCGGATTCGTTTACTTTGCGCGTCGTATATCTCGCTCGCGTCATTCATTCCTGACGAGGATGCTGAATATTTGATCGGCTTGCACGGCGAGCAGAAGAAAAAACGATCAATCAAAATAATGATGCGGATGATGAAAGAGATGGATAAGCTTGAAAAAGAAATCCGTAATTTTGATCCGTTTTCTTAATTATAAAAAATTGCGCGAACTCGCTTCGCGAGTAAATGCCAAAGGGTCAAAGAATCCAAGAGCCAAAGAATCAGAAAAATACAAAGAGGCAATAGGTCTAAGATTCAGACTTGCGGAGACGGAAAGCGAACTCACTGTCCGGATGCCACTCGAGGCCGGGCGTCGCCCAATAGTTGTCCAGCCACAAACCGTCACCGTCGCGCACGAGGCGGAAGACGAACGGGTAGCCGCCAGAGTCAGCGATTTGTTTCATTCCAATACGCACCCATTCATTTAGAGGTTGATTCCTGTATTTAAGGCGATAGTTAGGGCCAGTATCAGGAGGACACAATTCCAAGCCGAGCGTTTGTGCGCGTTCGTAAATTTGGTCAGTGGTAGCACTTGTTTTGAAACCAAGGTCAGCAACAGTAAGGCGGATAAGTGTTGCTTCTTCACGCTTTTTACCTGGAATGAAGTCACGATTCTTCATCATAGATTTTGCGTAGTCGGAAATATTGATGTGGGCTGCTTCCATTTCAGCAATCAATTGTTCGGCCGTCTTTCCACCTATCTCGACATTTTCTCTGCGAATTTTCTTGTCTGGGAACGAGGTGTATACATGCTCAAGACCTTCTGGCAATCTTTGGAAGATGCCTGGCTCAAGCTGTCCAACATACGCCTTTGTATCTTTTGTTATCTGGCTTGGAACGTGAGCAATTTCTTCCTTAGTACATGCAAAAATAACAAGCATGTCTTCCTCTGTATTTCTGCCAGCGCGAAGCTCGGCAATACGCGGATCGGTTTGGTATCCGAAACCTTCGATGGACGAGTTAATTTCATAGAGAAATACAAGATCATCTTTGGTAAATGGTTCTTCTTGTTCGCGCTTTTGATCAAGAGCAGTCAGTATTTTCATGTCTCCACTTTTCTTTCGGTACGCATCTGCTTCGGTTCCGAAATCTTGGAGTTTTTCATCAAGTGCTTCCTGCATGATTGGTTCTACGCCTTGGTGCGGAAGAATACCACGCACTTCGCCAATTCTATTGTCACCCTCCATACGGATCGCAAGACGAGGTTGGGTTGGTTCGCCGTTTGAATCATTCGTGTAATAAACATAAAAGTCGCCATTCTCTATTTGTGTTTCTGCTGTCGATTTACCGGCAGTACACCAACCAGTTCCTTTTCCTTCGAGTGATTCAAAAAGTTGCTCGGCGTCACCGCTTTGTCCCTGTTGGTATTTTTTCCATTCACCTTTGACCTCCTCACGGTTCTCCATTGAGGCAGCAAGAGATTTTGAGATGAGTTCAGCGTATAAGCTCGGAAACTTTTGAGAAAAAGCTTCGCGCACCTCTGGTTCTTTGAGATTTTTGTTATCTTCTTTTACTTTGAAATATATGTCGGCAATTTGCGCGAGTGGTTCGCGATAGATATCGGGATATGGTGCAACAGTACTATCGGTACGCTTTTTGAACTCGCCACGCTCTTTGTCGAATTGGGAAAGTTTGGTGATATTTTTCCAAACAAAGTATTTGAACCATGCAGGATACATGGCATCGTCTGAAGTAAGGTACTCCATCCACGCATTAAGCGATGCTCGCTGGTCTTCGATGGCAACATCCATCATTTGTTCACGGACATTGTCAGGGATTTCCTCTACTGCTTGTCCACGCTCGCGAGCGATGCGCTTTTGCAGTTCAAAATATGATTCAGGAAAATTCTCCTTTTTTATAATGAATGCGTCATATATTTTGTCGCGAAACATTTCGAGATTGCGTTCACGTTTCTTTTCATCAGGATTGAGAAAAACATTCTCCAAACGATCCATATAGGCTTCGATACGCTCGGAAGGATCATTCGGCATTTTTTCGCCAGTCTGTCGCTCTTCTCGCACAACGGCTCGATTTACCTCGGGAGAAGTTTGAAGTTCCGGGCTTTTCATGTGGAGCGGGTGCTTTTCCATATATGGTTCGCATTATAGCATAAATTACTGCGAAATAAAGAGGTTTTTGGTATACTATTTTCAGATTGGTTTCATTGAACGGCTACGGTTTTTCAAGACCAATTTACTTCGTGTAGATTGAGAGCGCGAACGGTTATGGCTTTTCGCGGAGGATGTACATAGAGGTCTTTAAAAAGAAAAAACTTGGTGCGACGCGCTGGTTGATTTTCGATCACGCATAACAATACAGCACGGCTTCTGGCACATTTATGTGCGCCTAAGTCGGCGGTGACATGGATGGCGTGCCGCACAAACGCTGACTCTGACGGCAACCCGAACGTCTTCAACCTCGAACGCAACGATGACGGTTTGTGGCTGAACAACAATTGGGCGAAACCCGACAACGAGTGGAATCCGGACAATAAGTTCGCTTTCCGTCTCCGAAACTATTTTCTTTTCCGCGACCTCATGTTACATGTCGCGGTTTTTCTTTTCAGGGTTGGCAAGATTCTTCTTCCAGCCACCAAACATCTTGCCGACTTCTTCGAGTTTCAATGCCACGTTCTCGCAGTGAGCGTTTGAAATAAGCTTGCCCTCCCATGCAACAGAGACAAGAAACTTTAGTGTGTCCAACACCAAAATGCATTCAGTAATTTTTTCCTCTTTCTTCTCTTTTTCGATAAAATATGCGATGTATGACAATTCAAGCAGATCGAGAAACTTGTTCTCAATCCGTGAGCCGATTGTATAGCGTGCGCCTTTAGCAATATGCGGAACAATATTAACCCAAATCAAATACCCCTCTTTGATCTTGTTGAGGATCGAAGCGTTGTTGGTGTGCGAAAGTCGGGGGGGGGGGAGATTTGTCGCTCGGTTCATATCTACAATAATATCATTTCTGTGGAAAACTTACTCGTCGCATGGCGAGAATTCCTTCATGGAAAACGGAGCCGTAAAGACGTTGCCCAATTTTCAGTTCATCTGACCGATAATATACTTGCCCTCCATCGCGAACTCGTCGATAAGACCTACCATCACGGTCTGTACAAAGCTTTTCGTATCAACGATCCCAAACCGCGTGATATTCATAAGGCGAGTGTTCGCGATCGGTTACTTCACCATGCTATTTATAGGATTTTGTATCCCTACTTTGATCCTAAGTTTATTTTTGATTCGTATTCATGTCGGCGTGGTAAAGGCACGCACCGCGCGCTTGATAGATTTCGAGACTATGCCCGCAAAGTTTCTAAAAATCATACTCAGACAGTGTGGGTCTTGAAATGCGATATCAGAAAGTTTTTTGCAAACATTGATCACACAATTTTAGAAGATATTTTGAAGCGTCGCATGGGAGACGAAGATGTCATTCAACTTTTTCGAGAAATTGTTGGCAGTTTTAATACCAAAGACAAGGATGGTGTAGGATTACCTCTCGGTAATCTCACTAGCCAGCTTTTGGTAAATATTTATATGAACGAGTTTGATCATTTTCTCAAACGAGATTTGAAAGTTGAATATTGCGTTAGGTACGCGGACGATTTTGTTATTCTGCACACAGACAAAAAATATTTAGAAAACGTCTTGCCAAAAATATCTGCATTTTTAGAAACAAGACTCAAGCTATCCCTTCATCCTGATAAGGTGTTTATAAAAACATTCGCCTCGGGCGTAGACTTTCTTGGTTGGGTACATTTTCCACATCATCGTGTGCCGAGGACATCCACGAAAAAGAGAATGTTCAGAAATTTAAATCAAAACTCAAAAAAGGAATCACTAAGTTCCTACGCAGGGCTTCTGAGTCATGGCGATACACATGAATTACGAGAGACAATATTTAAGAAGTATTCTGATAAGAAAATCTGACCTTTTAGTTACCAACACCTACCACTCGGGACGCTCTGGACTCCTAGGGCGAGTTGCGTCATTCCTTGTAGTGTATGAACCATACACAAACACAAGCGCCATTAGGGACTACGGCCAAAGTAGTAGTCCCCACAAAGGTAAAATACTGCCTTTACGCAAGAAAAAGTACGGAAAGTGAGGAACGCCAAGTGCTGTCCATAGACAGCCAGATCAAAGAGATGCTCCAATTGGCGGAGCGCGAGGGTCTTGAGATCGTGACCATGAAGCGCGAGAGTCACAGCGCGAAAGAGACCGGCCAGCGTCCAGTCTTCAACGAGATCGTGGATGAAATCAAACAGGGCAAGTTTAACGGCATCCTGACATGGGCACCGGATCGAATCAGCAGAAACGCGGGCGACCTCGGGAAGATCGTCGACCTGATGGATGCCGGAAAACTGCATCAGATACGCACCTTCGGGCAGACGTTCGGTAACAATCCGAACGAGAAATTCCTACTGATGATTCTCGGCTCGCAGGCGAAACTCGAAAACGACAACCGAGGCATCAACGTGAAGCGCGGACTGCGGACAAGAGTGGAGATGGGATTGTGGCCAGGCATGGCACCGCTTGGGTACCTGAATCAGAAGATGCTCGATCGTAAATGCCAGATTGCAATAGATCCTGACCGCGCGCCGATCGTCCGGAAAATGTTCGAGAAAGTAGCCCACGAGGGATGGAGCGGACGAAAGGTGTACAACTGGCTTCGGTTCGACCTGAACTTCCATACGAGAGGACACAAGCCACTAACGCTCTCCGGTGTGTATCGAATATTCAATATGCCAATTTACTACGGGCCATTCGAGTACCCGAGAGACAGCGGCAACTGGTACGACGGAAAACATGAGCCGATCATCACCAAGGAATTATATGAGAAAGCGCAGGAACAGCTGAAGCGAGATAAGATCGTCAGAGAGAATCGGGAGTTCGCTTTTACAAAATTATTTACCTGCGGCATGTGCGGCTCGGGAATCACGGCGCAGGAGAAATATAAGGAGCTGAAAGACACGACGACCGCCAAGTACGTCTACTACTCCTGCTCGAAAGCGAGAGATCGTAATTGCAAGAACAAGTACATCCGCGAGGAAGAACTGATCGAGGAACTTTTCAAAGTCATTGACAAAGTGAGCATCAACGAACTGGGAATGCGAATGAAGCTCGAGGAAGAAATCAAGCGATTCAATCGGCTACAGCGACTTGCAACCAAAGGCACGCCGAAATATTCAATCAACGAGGACGATGTGAATACAAGAGAGTATGCAAAATACGTCCTGCGCGAGGGCACGCCGCTTGAGAAGCGCGAGCTGATGGGACATCTGCGAAGCAGACTGGTGCTCAAGGACAAGAGAATTACGCTCCTTCAGGAAAGAGAGGAAAAATAAATCGTTGAGGTTATGATCTCTTTTTCTTCACAGAAACCTTCTTGGCTTTCGTAGTAGATTTCTTCTTCGCTGTCTTTCTTGAGGAAGTCTTTTTCTTCGGATTCTTTTGAGCTGGAGTAAAGCAGTCGAGAACCATAGCGGACACGTTTGGGATACGACCGAATACGGCCTTCGCCCTCGCGACATGATTCTTGCCGGTATCATCCATGATGAGGAAAACACCATGCGCCGCGCCGTATCCTTTCATATAGTTTTCCATGCTAGAGTATGACTCTGATTTTTCAGGGGCTTTCATTTTTACGTCTGAGCTTGAACCGAGTTTCACTTCAAGAACAATCGGGCCAACAAAACCGTATCTAACGATAAAGTCGGTTTTCTTGCCATCTAATTTTTGCTGTTCTCGAGCAAGATCAATTTTGAACCCGCGACCACGACAAGCATCGCTGATGACTGCTCCGATGGTCATTTGTATCAACTTCTCGTATTCCTTGTTTTCTTTTGCGTATTTCTTCTTTGACACAATGATGTTGTAAGCACCGTCATACTCAACCCACTGCCTGAGTTCGGTACTGATTACGTCCTGCAACTGACGGAACAGATCGGCAGAATTGCGGATTTTCTTCTCATCGAATGCGCGCGCCTCGTTGTATTTCCTGATAGCCTCGGAGAAGTTCTTTGGCTTGCCGAGGTAGGTAATGTAGGAACGGCGTAGACGGACCATGTTCGATGCGAGCCAATTCACACCATCTTTCATAGTGAATGTCTCGATTTTTTCCTCAAGCATTTTGAGCGGTGCGTAATCGCGATATTCTTTGAGATTATCGAAATACGAATATGTAATCTCCCACATAT
Source organism: Minisyncoccota bacterium (assembly GCA_035510575.1). GTDB lineage: Bacteria > Patescibacteriota > Minisyncoccia > Phycocordibacterales > UBA9973 > UBA8515. The sequence goes on from DATKGV010000008.1 coordinate 133,337, forward strand.
ACTGCGCATATTCTTGGAACTCCTTTCCGCGAGACCATACATCGATTGCCGAATCCAAAAGCTCAAGATACTGGGCTTCGAATCTTCCATACTTAAGTTCGGTAAGAGGCTTGGCGAACGGTTTGTCGTGGCGCAGTTCGTTCTCGTTTGGGCCGATATCATGTACGACTCCATATCGCATGCGCGAAGAAGCGAAAGGCCGTTTCTTGATTTCCTCAAGTCGCCAAGCAATGGCGTCGGGATCGGCATGAGAAGTAATAAGGAGTCCGTTGGCAACGTAAGCAATCTCTCTTTCTGTTTCGCTGCCGATATATCTATCAAATATCTCCTTGAGAAAGGCAGGGTCGGGCATCAGGGAATCAGCAACTCGCAGAGCTTCACATTTTTCGTATACGCGCATGCGTAATTCCTTGATGAAATCACGTAATACCGGCACTCCTTCCGTAAGATGGTATTGCTGAACAAGCCTAGTCAAGCTTTCGGGCTTGTTTCGCCAGAGATCGTCTTTTTTATCGCGATACACCGCAACAACCAGTCCAAGTTCATCGGGAGTGAAATTCGGGACAAGCTCGAAAATAGTTTTCAAGTCCTCACTATATGCGAATGGTATATAGAGCGCGATATTCTTTCGGAAAGGAGTGATATCAACGCCAAGTATTTGAGCGACACGGAGAGCCTCGCCAAAGTATTGAACGAGCTGACTCGTCTTAAATTGCTGCGTACTGCCATCAGGATTCTCGGAAATAATTTCATAACCATGGGTGGTCGGATCCTGATTGAGGGAGCTACCAGTAACAAGCGTAATCAGCCGATCCTTGTCCTTCTTTGTCATGAGAGGATCGAGCGTGGCGGTAGCGTGAACGTATTGGTTAAAAACACTTGGATTAAATTGTCCTTTTGATGGTTCCAAAAGCTTCCTGAATTCCTTTATTGTTTTCTCGTCTCGAGATTTATCCACCGGAACACCGCGTGCGATAGCCGCTTCCCAGTCGGCGTATTCAGTTGCTAATTTGCTTCTTCCGAGTTCAAACATTTCTTCATTTCCATCACGTTTGGAATGTTTGATTCGGATCATTGTGTCCATTGCGATTCGCTGTTGACTAAGCTCAATCATCGTATCGAGAAATGGAATAATGTCGTCTTTTTCTAGCACCCGTGCGAAGGTTTCCTGCGAGAAATACAGAGCGTGTTTTATCTCATCTTCCGCATGCAACTGTCTGACGATGTCTGGAATGAATCCTGGCTTATGTTTCCTGAGAAGGCGGATAAGTCCGTTCACGAACGCAGAGTGGTCTATTGATCGATACAGATAGCTTTCAATCGACTTAACAATGACTTCCTTACAGAGTGCAGCGATCTCGTCATCGAAAATTGCAGCGATATTTTCGACGAGTGCGAAATCTTGTTCACCAAAAATTCGCACATCATCAAGAAACTCTTTCCTAAACTGCTCATCCTCTATGTACGCCTTTAAAAAGGTAGTGATGGATGTTTTCTTCTTCATCTCAAACAAGCCGTGTCTGCCGGACAGTTCATTGTTCTTCACCGATTGAATTGCGTACTCAACGCTCTTCGGATTGTCTGGGTCAAGAGCGATGCATGTGGAGACAAATTCGCGGGCGACAAGTTCGTCGCTTCCTAAAAGGAGATTAGGAAGTTCGTCGATGACGCTTGCATCACAGAGCTTCTCGATGCCGAGGAGCGCATGCCGTTGCAATACACCGTTCTCGTTCTTGTCGTTGGTATATAAAATGAGTTTCTCGCGCCAGTACGGCTTGTCGAGCGAAACTTTTGCTTCAAGCAAATATGCTACGGCATACGCAACGTTTCCAAGCCTCACGAAACGGCTCGCGCCGTTTTCCGTTTCTTTTTCCGCGCTTTCTGCCATACGCTTGAGATCGGCTTCCAGCGCAATATTGAAAAATCCATGCAGTGAATGGGCCAGCTGTCCCGGCAGCCACTGAAGTGTCTTTTCGTGGTAGCTCATTACGTCCATGAACACATGACTTCTGAATTCCGGCGATAGAGTATTCGTATTTACTCTGCTGAGAAAGCTCAAAAATCCCTCGTCGGCAATTTTTAATATTCCGCTCCGGAGGCCAGAGAATTCCAAAAGTTGCTCGAGCATTCCTGGAACCATGTCGACGAGAAACGTGAGAGTGTTGAACCATGACGGAAGTATCTCGTCGATGTTCTCCTCGACGGCGAAGCTGAAAGCGACGCGATGCGGCTCAGGGAAGCGAGTGATTTCCTTCGCGGCGAGATATTCTTGGAATTCGGCGTTTTCAAACTCGACACTACTGAGATCGCTTTTGCTTTCTTGGAGAATAGTTTTCGCGTACAGAACATCGAGAGTTGTATGTGAAAGAATGGATAGCTTGAGGTCGGACTGAATGTCATCGAAAAACGTCATGAGCTCATCTTTGGTGATGGAATTCGCTTGATATATTTCCATCGTCAGGGCAAGCTTTTCCAATATGCGCTTTATGATTGCTTTCGTGTCGGTATTGAGATTCTTGTCCTCGATATCAAGCTTGGAGTAGATAAAATGTTCAAACAGGTCGTTCCTGGATACTTGGGAAACACTTGCAATGCCATTGCTCTTGATGAATTCGACGAGTAAGAACAAGTATCGAGGCACCTGAACTAGGAGCTTGCCGTGGTTAAAGTTCATAATCCGCACAAGAAGCGCGTCTACGTCCGTCTCGGAATTTCCAGCACGAACCAGGTACTGCCGTACTTGACCTGTCGAGAACGGCAAAATTCTGATGAAGCGAAACTCCGGAAAGCTAGCGGCATATTTGCTTACGAATATCCAACGGGACGAAAGGTATATGACCAGATTTGGATTTTCTTTCACAATCGTCTCTATTTTCTGTAGCACATTGGGAAAAATAGCCGCGCGAACTTCGTCGAGAGCGTCGAGGATGAGCACTTTTCTTTTAGACGTACTTTCTTTTAAAAAAGAATCGATCCGTTCGATAGGATCGTGTACACGAAGATTCACGACACATGTCGTATCACCAAGAGTATCATGGTGTTCTTTGAACTTTTTAAGAAGTTCTGTTTTTCCGATGCCTGGCTCGCCCACAATGAGATTCCGATTTCCTTGAGCAAGATCGCTAATACTGAGAATCTCGCGATCATCGACAAAGAGGGAGATGTTTCCGTTTTGGTCGACATCATCCTTGGCCTCATTGAAAGAGGTGAATATCTTTGTAATTGGCTGTATGTATTTATCCACATACTAATTCTAACATATGTGTCAAATTCAATTTTGTGCAAGAAAAAACAAAAATGGAGCAGAAGATGCTCCATTTTTTCGCAACCTTGTATGTACTCGGGTCGCACTGCTCAGTCGAGCATGTGGGAACACAAAACTAACAGGTTGTCAATGCGGAGGCGGTGAGATTCGAACTCACGGTGCCTTGCGGCACTCCGGTTTTCAGGACCGGTGCACTAAACCGCTATGCGACGCCTCCTTTTTTATTTTTTAATTGATTCCCACGCTTGGTGGAAATCTCCTTTCACCTCAACCCAGCTTTTCTTGGCGATTTTGAAAATATAAAAAATTTCTAAGATTCCCACCGTGTTCAATATAATCAGCACGACAAACCATTTCTTGTGGTTATTTTTTACCGCCAGCCCCC
>DATKGV010000009.1:0-16276 GCA_035510575.1 Minisyncoccota bacterium
GGGGAGAAGGACAATATGATATGATGAACGAAGGCACCGATTGAATTTATATTTTGAATTCCGCCGTTTCTTCTTTGAAGAAACCTGCCCTCATCCCATCGCCCATCCGAAAAAAAGAATTCCCCCGCCAAACAAAAAAAGAATGGAAATGCGATGAGATGAGGGCAGACACGCACGCTTGCGTGCGTGGGCGGAATTGATTAGCATTACCACATTATCGGAGCGTGGTAATTAGTTTAAAGTTATGAGGCACGCGGAGCGTGCGCATTGGTTGTTTGATAGTTTTTAGGAACGATTTTTGCTAAAATAGGTTCTAGCCGAGTTTAAAAGGTACTCCACAAGCAAACCCAAATCGTTTTGGGCGAATTTTTGGCGGGCGGAGCGAAGCTCCGCCCAAGGATTTAAAGGATTTCCATATGCTTTTTGTTTTTGGAGGGTGAGGTTCAAAAATTCAAAAGCCAAAGATTTTTGGAGAGAAGATTTTTTTGGAGGGGAGGTCGTACGAAACGTATAACACTTGCCCCACCCACGCCCGTGCGCGTGTTAACCTTTGCCGATTTGCGAATCGGCAAACTCCCTTATACGCAGTTGGAGTTTTATTTTAAAGATCCTGTTTTGGTTAAAGTGTAATTACTTTGAACATAATTTTTTATTTTATCATCCAACTTTTTATATATTGCATAACTAATAAGAAAAGAAGCTATTAAAATAATTCCACAAAGAAATTTGTAAAGTCTCGAGGCTCTGCTAGTTTTTTCAAAAAACTTATTTTCATGTCCATGGTTTATGAATGTGCTATATACAAAAGGTATAGTTGTCATGAAAATGAGAAGCGTCAGAAAAAAATAAAATGCGAGGGGATTTTGAAGCTCTATATATAAAAGTATATGAAGAAATAAAAGAAAAAAAGAAACTAGGATAATTGTTCCGAATAATTTTCCTGTAGCGTTCTTAATAAGACCAGTTTCGACTAAATTCATTAAAATTTCTAATAAAAATACAACTACCAGTAAAGAAAACAATATGGATAAAAGGAATCCAATATAACTAGGCACAAAATTTGAAACGGAAAATGCCAAAGCAGAAAAAATACCCAAAGTAGATAGCATGTCGCTATTGTCCTTTATAAATTTCCTGAATTGTTTTTTGTCAGTCTCAGATTTCATAAATTAATAAATGAAAATATTATTTCATTAATTCCCCGACCGAAACTCCGACCGCTTTTGCTATTTTGGCAATCGTTGAAAGAGTCGGATTTGTTTTTCCATTTTCAATATTACTAACAAAGCTTTTATCTACTTCAAGTGTTCGGCCAATCTGACCTTGCGAGATACCTTTTGCGGTTCTAATACGTTTTAGATTTTTGCCTAGTTTTTCTGATTCGTTCATTATACACAGATTATACTCTATAGTTGTGCTTTATGTCATCAGTTGTGGTATAATACAACCATGCAAAAATACTTTTTATATGCTCGTAAATCTACCGATGTAGAGGACAAACAAATCCTTTCTATTGAATCACAACTCGCCGAATTACGAGAACTCGCCAAGCGAGAAAATATTTATATTTCAGATGAGTTTATAGAAAAGCGGTCAGCAAAAATTCCCGGTCGTCCAGTATTTAATAATATGCTAACGCGAATTCAAAATGGCGAGGCACAAGGAATTGTTTGCTGGAAAATTGACCGCTTATCACGCAATCCAGTAGATAGCGGGAAAATACAATGGATGCTTCAACAAAATATAATCCAACATATTCAAACCCACGGACAAAGTCATTTTCCGAATGACAATGTTTTAATGATGTCCGTGGAATTAGGAATGGCAAATGAATATGTCCGCCAACTAAGTGAAAACACTGCTCGTGGACTTCGCCAAAAAGCACGAAACGGCGACTACCCCGGACTTGCTCCATTTGGATATATAAATAATTCCAATATTAAGAAAATCGCTATTCATCAGAAAAATGCAAAACTCGTGAAAAAGATATTTGAACTTTATGCGACAGGAAGTGTAAGACTTGAAGACCTTGCAAAAGTTTTAGAAAATGGCGATGTAAAATCAAAAAATAATAATCGTGTGCATATTTCGCGAATATCACACATCATTAGCAATCCTATTTATTACGGGCACTTTCGCCACGCAGGTGAAATATATGAAGGAAAACACGAAACGATTATTTCTAAAGAACTTTTTGATAAAGCAAACGCTATATTACACGCCAAAGGTCGCAAACCAAAAAAGGAAGCAAATCCAAGACCATTTTGTGGACTTCTCTCTTGTGGCTCGTGCGGTATGGGAATTACAGGAGAGATAAAAATAAAGAGACAAAAGAACGGCACAAAACATTTGTATACTTATTATCACTGTTCAAAGAAATCTAAAACACAAAAATGTTTTGAGTCATGTATACGAGGAGAAGAATTGGAGCGACAACTTTCGGCAAAATTGAGCGAATATATTATGCCGAAAGAATTGGCAACAAAATTTTTTGAAATGTTGGATATTGAAGAACAGAAAAATAAACACACTGCAAATGAAGCCGTATTAGAATTGAAAGAAGAAGAACAAAACATTTCAAAAAACCTCGCCAGACTTACAGATGTATATGTCGCCCAAGATATTGAACGAGAAGATTATCTAAAAAGACGTCATATATTTATGTCCGACAAAAAGTCTATTGAAGAAAAAATCGGACGGCTTTTGCGAAAGCCGTCTGCGTGGATCGAACCGACGAGAGAATGGATAAAAGATGCTTTAATACTAGACGAAATCGCCAAAACGAACGACCTCCCCTCCAAAAAAATCTCCCTCCAAAAAATCTTCGGCTCGAACCTCACCCTCCAAAAACAAAAAGCATATGGAAATCCTTTAAATCCTTGGGCGGAGCTTCGCTCCGCCCGCCAAAAATTCGCCCAAAACGATTTGGGTTTGCTTGTGGAGCCATCCCCGAGAATCGAACTCGGGACCCCGGCTTTACGAAAGCCGTGCTCTACCGACTGAGCTAGGATGGCTCGGAATGCAATGTACTTCATTCTGTCAGATTTGAGCTAAATTATCAACCCAGAATTATAATTTAATTTTCCTTATTTTCTCAAATAATGGCTGATAAATGTCTTCTTTTGGATCAATAAAGAGTTCTTTCTTGTTAGTTTTATTTACGAATTCAATTGGAGCGCCTGTGATAAGAGCAAGCGGTTGGCGTTCACTTCCCTCGCCCATTAAAAGGACAGCCGAAGTAGCCAAACTGTCAGCTATATCAGTGCGAGATATCTTTAATAATCTGCCGAATAAATCAGGCCTGCCTATATAATTTCTAACGCCTTTAAATCCAGCATAGCCAAGCGCGACGCCTACAATTCCAGCGCGAAGCGGTAAAAGGCGGCTGTCTGAAATAATAATACCTAGATTTTTAATATAATAATGCTTCATCAATGCTTTGCGAAGATATGAAGCAGTTTTAAAGCTGTCTTTAGGCAAAAGAATTATTTTCCCGTTGGCATTTGATTCATCAACTCCGGCAGCTGCCATAACCATGCCATCTTTAATAGTCAGCCAAGTATATTTAGTCCGTATTGCAAAATCACTTTCTTTCTTAATTATATTTTCGCGTGTTTTTTCATTTTTTATTACGGCAGTCCTGCCTTCAGCAAGCGCAACTATTTTAGAAGTAACAATCAAAACAGAATCTTCTCTGATTTTCTTTGCATACTTGAGAATAAAATTGATTAAATTTTCATTCTCTTTAAATATTCTGGTTTTGATTGGTGTAATTTGCATTATTGTTTTTGCCTCGCAATAAACGAATTGCCAAATACGAAAGAGGAGTATATAGGAATCCTATGAATATCTTATAAGCCCACCATGGAATTATTATCAAGAAAATGGTATTAATCGGCAATATGCCCAGATAAGCGATAAGCATAAAAATGGTAGAATCGAAAAATTCAGACCAGATATTGGATAAATTGGAACGCAGCCAGAACTTTTTTTCAATACGCTTCTTTAAAAAGAAAAAAGAAATGACATCTTGATACTGGCCGATGGCAAAAGCAACAACGGAAGCTATGGAAAAACGGGCTGAAAGCCCGAAAATTTGATCATATCCGGCTTTAACCCAGAGACCTTCATATGCCCAAGGCATCATGGTAGAAATCAAAGAATAAAGCAAGAACAAAAGAATGCTGACAATTCCGGCAAAAACAAAATTGTTGGCCATTTTCTTTCCATAAACTTCTCCAATGACATCAGTCATGCAAAACACGATTGGAAAAGAAAAAACTGCCACTGAAAGGTGCGTGCCGAAAAGAAAAGGCATTAATTTGATGCCAAGCGTATTAGCGGCAAATAAAGAAGTGATATAAAGAGTCAGGCAAATAAGAATTTTCCTATGATCTTTAAGTGAAAATGATTCCATTTTTATTATTCGACGGTTATTCCGGCAGATCTCGCTGAGCCCTCGATAATTTTCATGGCTCCCTCGATATTCTTGGCGTTAAGGTCTTTCATTTTCTTCTCGGCGATTTTTCGTATTTCCGCCTTGCTGATCTTGCCTGCTTTTGAAGTATTAGGATTGCCTGAGCCCTTTTCAACTCCGGCTGCTTTGAATATCAGTCCGGAAGCTGGAGGCGTTTTAACTTTAATATCGTAAGTGCGGTCTTCATAGACAGTAATCGCCACGCCGACTATGTCGCCTGCCATTCCTTGAGTCATGGCATTGAACTTCTGGCAGAATTCCGCGATATTGACGCCGGCCTGGCCGAGCGCCGGGCCGAGAGGCGGAGCCGGAGTCGCTTTAGCGGCTGGAATCTGAAGTTTTACTTTTTTTGTTATTTTTTTTGCCATAAAATGATATGAGTATTATTTATAATTTTTTAATCTGCAAGAAATCCAATTCAACCGGCGTCTCGCGGCCGAACATCGATACCAGAACTTTGACTTTTCCGCGCTCCCTATCGACATCGCTGACTTTGCCTTCAAGATCTTTGAATGGGCCGTCGGCAATGCGCACGATTTCATTGATATCGACGTTTATCTGATGCTTGCTGGCGCCGCTTGCTTTTTCCATCCTGCTGAAAAGATCATTTACTTCCTCCTTGTTGAGAGGAACCGGATTTACTCCCGCCCCGACGAAGCCGGTTACGCGGGGCGTATTGCGGACCACATACCAAGAATTATCGTCAACAATCATATCGACAAGGACATAACCCGGATAAACTTTCTCTTCCACTTCCACGCGCTTGCCTCCCTTTATCTTAATTTTTTTATCGGTTGGCACTATAATATTGAAAATCTTGTCATTGACGCCGAGCGAATCAATGCGCTGCTTCAAATTGCGCATGACGGCATTCTCGTATCCGGCGTAAGTGTGGATCGCGTACCAATTTCTTTCTCCCTTTAATTCCTGTTTTGCCATATAAAAAATAAATTATCTTGAAAGCAGCCATTCAAGAGCGTGCGATAAAATATAATCGAGCAATCCCAGATAGTAAGCCACGATTATGGATATGATGAGGACGGTAACCGTAAAATACATTGTCTGGGCGCGAGTCGGCCAAGTCACATTTTTCATTTCGGCTATTACTTCCTTGATATATTCAATGGTTTTGTCCATATAAAGATTTCCTTACTCTTATTAAAAACCACCCCGTAGGGCTTGCTAGCATAGTACCTTTTTGGGGTTATAAAGTCAATATTTTGGCAAAAATAAATAGGCATACACGTTTGCACGGTATGCCTATTAAAATCTTATGGAACATTAAAGAAATTAATGAAAGACAAAATCAGGGTCCACATATATGCCTTTAGTAATTGAACGAGTAGCAAATCGCGGCATAATAATTACATTGCCATATTGGGTATGGCAAATATCGCTATTAATGAGTCCATTTGTCCCCATTTTGATCTTAATCTTACCTTTGTATCTAAAAGCGTTAACAATAAATTGCTTTGGTTTATTGTTTTTATCATTTTCTCTTTGATAAAGGAATGGAATTATCATTCGATTATCATATTCAAGAATTTCTTTTATTAAAAAATGATAATCCCACATCACCTGAAGCGATTGGCTAAGATTTGCGAAAGAGAGAATCCCATCATCAAAAGCAAATTGTTTATAAGCTTTTTCCTTTACCCAATCGAAAATTTTAGCACTTATAAAAGGCGTTGGCCTATCGCTTTCTCCGACACAATATTTTTCAATATCATCATCAAGAATGAAAATTTTCTCTTGTTTTTTTCTGTCCCATTTGCCGCTAGTTGCGCTCACAATAAGCGTTTCCTTGCGTGGCGTTAGATATTCTTTTTTAATAGAAATTGTTTGTACTTGACCATTTTGCGCAATCAGTTCGCGAAAATCGTCGGCAACTTCTCTTTCCAGCGGTTTCTCAACAAGATCGCTCAAGAAAGCAATCGTTTTCAGATTTAGTTTTTGCATGATTTTTGTTTTTAAATTTTATGCTTATTATACGTAATTAAAAACAAAAGTCAAGATTTGCATATTATTTCAATCTATCTTATCTCGTAAGTTATGGACACATTTGAAGTAATTTTATTCTCTCCCGTTGGAAGAACTGGGGCAGGAACCGCCGCTGGCGCGCTACCTGATGCCATCATGGATTTTGCTTCATATATGACAGGATAAGGACTGTTGCCATTCTCTGAGAAAGTTACAACCTTGCCAAGCTTGACGCCAAGTTCATTCGCCAAAACTTCTGCTTTATTTTTAGCATCAGTGATTGCTTTTGCGCGAGCTTGATCATTTAAGCTGTCCTGATTATCAATGCTGAATGTCGGACCGCTGATATCCGTCACGCCGATATTCGCAAGTCCGGTGCGGACATCACTGGCGCTGTCAACGGCGCGAATCTTGACAGTTATCGACTGAGTCGCGGTGTAGCCGATAATTTTCGGATTTTGAGTTGGGCATGGATATGCCATACAAACAATTTGGCTATAAGAATATTTTGGACTCAATCCTCCGTACTCTGACTTTATGTCTTTATCGTCTATTTTCTGGCTTTTTAAATAAGTTAAAGTTTTCGCAATAGATTGATTTAATAAATCTTGAGCTTCTTTGGTTGTTGTACCATCTTTACTAAGATTTATATTTAATGTCGCAATATCAGAAACTGCCATGACATCACCAGTACCCTGTACTGAGATAGTGTTGGCTGGCTGATTACCGCGGCCGATATAATCGCTTGCTTTAATTTCGTTAACAAACTTTGCTAATGTGAACAATGAAATTACTATTAATAGCCCAAGCACCGCACCATTTATTTTCTTATCATTAAAAAGTGTATTCATAATGATTTATTATAGCATAGGTTAAATTAATTGAGAGATGGATCAGGTTTTTCCCAATAATCTTGTTTTTCTATTATTTTACTTTTTTCATTACTACGATTTAAAATAACTTGTGGTTTAAAATCAAATAAACTTATTTGATCACTAATTTTAAGTGTAATATCTGGCCTAGAAAATATATCAGGTTGATTTAATAAATCCAAAATTTTTCTAATTTTTTCGATATCTTCATTATTTTGACTTTCTGCTTTTTCTAAAATTCCTTGTACTATTTCTGATAATTTTACACGTGCAGAATCTACATTTCCTAAACCATTCAAACCAACAAGAGGGCGAGAAATTCTATCTAATAAATTCACAGGTTGAGTACCATTTACGTGATATTTTTTACGATTTTCAAAAATACTATCATTGGCTAATTCTTTTATAAAAGATAATACCTCCAATATCTTTTGCTTATTCTCTTTTTCAAAATCATCCTCCTTTTCTTTCTTTGTAAATGGATTAAATCTTTTAAATTCCATATAATTTAGTAATTAAATATTAATAATTATATTATATCATGAGTTTGAACTTATATATAATAATAAAACCTATCATTTAAAATAACTGCGAATGAGAACCGATATCAACTAATACTAGAATTAAATTTTCTTTTTCTATTTTATAAATAAGTAATAAATCACCTTTTATATGACATTCTCGATATTTTGAAAGTTCCCCGTTTAAACTGTGATCTTTATAACTTAATGGCAATTTTTGTCCATTAGCAAGTATATCAATAGTTTGCTCAATTTTTTTCTTAACAGATAATTTAATTCCACTATGTTTTAAACGTTGAGCAGATATCTCAAAATCCTTCATACGTAGAATTGTATACATATAAATTATAGTAAATCAGCTAAAACCTCCTTGCCTGTTTTGTATCTTTTGCCATATTTTAAAGCATCTTTAACTTCCTTGTCCCATATGGCTCTTATAACTTTAGGATTATTTGTAGGATGAAAAGGCAATCCATTCTCTTTAATTGATTGATTGATAAATAATTTCACAGCAGAAGAAACATCCAATCCCATACCAGCAAAGGTTTTAGTAGCTTTATCTTTTATATTTTCTTCAATTCTTATATTTAATGTAGTCATGTTCTTAGTATATACAATGTATGTACATTGTCAATACATGTATTTATTCTTTATTAAGCGCTTCAATTGGATTAAGTTTGGAGGCGTTACGAGCTGGGAAGACGCCAAAAACAATGCCGATAATCATTGAAACAGAAACTGAAAGGAATATTCCCCATAATGGCACAATAAAATCCCATTTCAAGCCAAAATTTTGAGCAACTTTTGAAGCAATAAAGGAAAGTAAGGATCCGCCAAGAATGCCTATGACACCGCCGATAATAGTAAGTAGAACCGCTTCAATAAGAAATTCATAAAGTATGTCATTATTGCGGGCGCCCAGCGCTTTCTTTAATCCTATCTCTCCCACGCGCTCAGTCACTACTACATACATTATATTCATGACTCCCACACCGCCCACGACAAGCGAGATGGAAGCGATAGCGATAAGCAGAAACGTAACCGCTTGCAGAATCGTATTGAAAGTATCCAAGCTTTCTGTTTGCGTGCTGACTTTGAAATCATCGCGCGATGGATTGGCAATGTAATGATTCTGGCGCAAGACATCGGCAATATCAAGCGAAGTTATGTCGGCTTTGCTATTATCTTGCAATTGAACGACAGCATAGAACAAATAATCTATGCCAAGAATTTTTTTCTGCAAGGTGTCAACCGGTATGAAAATCTGCTCATCGTCATTTGAGAATCCGAAGCTTCCCCGCCGGTCATATACTCCGATAATTTCAAAATTATAATTGCCTAGGCGGACAAACTTGCCCAATGGGTCGTCTTCGCCGAATAAATCGATAGCTATGTCATGGCCAAGCACCGCTACTTGCGCAAGCGAACGGTCTTCTTCTTCGGTATATCCTCTTCCGCTTGAAATTACGCCTTTATCAATATCAAATCTTGACGCATCGGCTCCAAAAATAAAAACATTTTTTGAAACATTTCCGTAAGTAGCAATTTGCTGGCTTAAAACTGCGCCATAAGCATTCACTACATTAGGCAAATTTTTTATATCTGCTATATCTCGGTTCTTCAGTGTTGTAATTGGTACTGCATTATTAGCGGAACTGTTCGGCTGGCTCGATGCATTGGCGCTTGAACGATCTTTGGTGGAAGCTGGAACAGAGGTCTCGACAAAAACAGTATTTGAACCGAAAGCATCCACCTGGCTGTTTATGTAGCTCTTGAATCCCTCGCCTAAAGAAAGGACCAAGATAACCGTGCCAATGCCTATGACAATTCCAAGCGTGGTTAAAATAGTCCTTGACGGGCTTGATTTTATGCCTCTTATAGCTTGTTTGAGATATGTGTTATTCATAACGCAAGGCGACAATAGGATCAAGCTTTGCCGCTTTTATTGCCGGATACAATCCAAATGCAACGCCGACTATTACCGATACTCCGACGGCAAGAATGACCGACGAGGGCGTTATGATGAATGTCCAGTCATAGCCCAAAAATATCGCTCCAAGAGCTATCATATAAGAAATAAATACGCCTGAAATGATGCCGAGCAAGCCGCCGGTCAAAGTCAGAACAACGGCTTCAAACAAGAACTGATTGCGGATATTTTTGGTAGTCGCGCCCACGGCTTTCCGCAATCCTATTTCACTGGTGCGCTCGGAAACATTGACCAGCATTATATTCATAATTCCAATTCCTCCGACTAAGAGAGATATGGAAGCCATGAGCCCGAGGAATATGCGGAGCGTATCAGTTATGCTGGTTAATATTTTAATAGCATCGGCCAAATCACGGACCGAAAAATCGTCATTGTCAGGATTGGTGATGCGATGCTGTTCCCGCAACACGCGAGTGATGTCATCTATCGTGCTTTTCATATTGTCTGCGCTGTCAACTTTCACCCTGATGAACTGGATATAATCTATGCCGAGTAGCTGGCGCTGTCCGATGGAAAACGGAATGAAGACCTGATCATCCTGATTCTGAAAAGCCACCGTGCCGAGCTTTTTCTGCACGCCTATGACTCTGAACGGAATGCTGTTTTCTATTGCTTTCGATGCCGGACCGCTGCTAGGCATTTGTATTTTTACGATTGAGCCGATTTCTCCGCCGTTGGGGAAAAGATTTTGGGCGACATCATAGCCGAGAACAATCACATTGGCGCCTGAGGCGCCTTCTTCATCGGTGAAGAAGGCGCCTTTGCTCATTTCCACATTCTGAATGCGAATGTAACTGCCATCGGTTGCGGTAAAGCTCGTATCTACGCTTTGACGGCCGGAAATAACTGTCGCATTGCCGCGGACAAAAGATGCCACATCAGTAGCGTCAGGCACTTTGCTTTTATTTTTGATGGCATCAACATCTGATTGCGAAAGCGTCTTGATCTGAATTCCAAAAACAGATGCCGGCGGACTCTTTTCATTGCTTTTGCCGGGAAGTATCCCGATCATATTAGTGCCAAGCTTGGTAATCTGCCCTAAAACAAGAGTTTGAGCTCCGGCGCCGAGCGAAATAATTATAATAACGCCGGCTATGCCTATGACAATGCCAAGAATGGTCAAAAAAGATCTGCCCTTTCTTCCAAGCAAGTCCTTGACAGTCATTTTAAGATCTGAAATAAAATTATTCATATCTTCAATCCGAAACCGCTTTTGAGTGAATTCGCTCGGATGATGGAATTTTTGCATCTTTCACTATTTGGCCGTCGCGGATTGTCACAATGCGGTTGGCATGCAGCGCCACATGCATATCGTGAGTCACAAGAATTATAGTGTGTCCTTCCTTATTCAGGCGTTCAAGAATATTCATGACAGTTCCTCCGCTCTTGGAATCAAGATTGCCAGTCGGCTCATCGGCAAAGATGATTTTCGGATCGCAGACAAGCGCGCGGGCGATAGCTACCCGCTGTTTCTGCCCGCCGGATATCTGATTGCTCATATAGTGCATTCTTTCGCTCAAGTCCACCGCTTCAAGCGCGATTTTTGCCCTGTGTTCGGGGCTTTTTTTGGATTTTCCGTAAAATAAAGGAAGCATGACATTATCCAAGACGGTGGTGCGAGGCAGGAGATTGAATGATTGGAAAACAAATCCTATCTGCTCGTTGCGGATATGAGCAAGCTCGTCATCATTAAAACTTTCAGTATTTTCTCCGTTGAAATAATATTCCCCCAAGGTTGGACGATCCAAAAATCCGATAATGTGCATAAGCGTGGATTTGCCGGATCCGGACGGGCCCATAATCGCCAAAAATTCGCCTTCTTCGACAGACAAGTCAATATCGTGCAAGACCTTGGTTATTACGCCTCCGTTATCGTAATCTTTAATAATCTTTTTTAGTTCAATTAGCATTATGATGTTTTTATTAACACTACATACTCATCGCCTTCTTTCAGCCCGCTCATCACTTCCGCCATGCCATTATCGCCTTCCAGGCCGGTGACAATAGGAACTTCTTTAAATGCTTTGGTCTTAGTATTGGTTACAATGCGGATAGTTCTATTCCCGTTTGCATCAGTTAGAATTGCTCTTAAGGGCACGACAAGAACATGATCTTTCTCCGCCACATTGATAGTCATGTTGGCAGTCATGCCGGGCTTGATGCTTTTTTCTTGTTCAACGCTGGCAGTCACCTTATAATTCACGACGCCGGAAATAAGCGTCGATGAAGGATCAATCTTGGTTATATTTCCCTTGAAAATTTTGTCGGAACCGAAGGCGTCATAAGTGACATCAATCGGCATGCCGATATTTAAACTTGCTATATTCGCCTCGTTAATGTAGGCCTCAAGATAAATATTTGAAACATCTTGCAGAATTATGGCTTCTTTCAGCGCTTGAGCCAATTCGCCTATTTTGACATCAATGCTGGTAATTGTGCCGTCGGCTGGAGCAGTAATTATCGTGTTATTATATTGAGCTTGAGCGGATTCCACTTGGCCTTCAGCCGATATAATATTGGCTTTGGCTAAATCAATATCGGATTGGCGGGCAGACGCCTGCTTGAGAGCAAGCTCGGCAGTTCTTTGATCAATTAACGATTGGGCAGATGACAAAGATGAATCCCTGTTTTTTAATGCAGATTGATAAGCGTTGTAATTTGTCAGGTAATCCGGCGCTTTTGCATTCGGTATATTAATAGTCCAATCAGTAACGCTTATATTGTTGATTGACGGGAATTTGATATAAAGGCCTGAATTTCCAATCGGCTGGGCTGTAGTCGTAGTGAGAACTCCTGTTCCGCTTGCAATGCCGGAGACCGAAAAATCAGTTCCATATATCTTTACGATTATTGCTCCTTCCTTATCAAGATTATAATTTCCGCTGATTGTCGGAGCGACGTAATCGCTTGTGCCGCTTGATGGAACGGCTTCAGGCGTGGAATTCAACAAATCATTGTAAGCGTTATCAACAAGAGTGTCTTCCGCATTTTTAGCATTTTCATAATCCGTCTTGGCACTCTCAAGAGCAATTTTGGCAAGAGAAATTTCTTCACTGGAAGCTCCGTCCAGAGTTTTTTGCAAATTGGCATTAGCTGCCGCGAGCGCTCCGCGAGCAGAAGTGAGCCCTGCCAATATTGAACCTTGATCAAGAGTAGCAAGTATCTGGCCTGATTTCACTTTATCGCCGACCTGGACTTTAATGGATTTAACAATGCCATTCGTATTGAAAGATAAATCCAAATCGGTATCCGAAGTCACTTGGCCGGTGGCAAGGACCGTCTCTTTAAGATCGGCGTATTTTGCGAAATCGCTGACAATATTCTTAGAATTATTATTCGGCTTAAAAATAAAATAACCGGCAACAATTAATATAACGCCTAGTATTATCCATGTGCGTTTTTTCCTGAAAATTCTTTTTAAAAATGGCTTTTTATTTTTATCCATGAAAACTGATTATTTAATGGCAACCAGTTCGACATCAAAAATGAGAGTTGAGTTGGCAGGTATGGATCCGACTGCCTGCGCGCCGTAGCCTTTTTCGGGCGGAATAGTTAAAGTTTTCTTTTCGCCGACTTTCATGCCGACCAATCCTTCATCCCAGCCCTTGATAACTTGGCCGGCGCCGAGAACGAAAGTGAACGGCTCTACGTGTCCGAACTTGGGATCAACGTTTGAGTCAAAGACTGTGCCATTCGTAAGCCGGCCGGTGTAATTCATAACCAAAGTGTCGCCATTTTTTGCTGTTTGTTCCATAGATTTTTTTTGCGGTGTTGCAGTTTGATTTGCTATTGTGTTCTCATTGCCTGCTGTTTGCTCTAAAGAATTGCCATTATTATTTGAAATTCTCGAAGGATTATATTCCGGCCCTTTATAAAGGAGAGCGTATACAATCAAGCCGATGAGGCAAACAACAATAATAAAAGAAACTATCACGCCTATATTTCCTTTTTTATTTTGCATATTTAGGAAAAAAATTAATTAATAAATATGCATGCATTATAGCATTTTATCGTGAAATTAGAAATTAAATTGATCAATAATTCTTCCTGATTGATATTCCCGCACGCAGAGCGTAGAGGATGACAGCGATATCTATAATTTCCTGAATGAGAGCTCCGTAGACCGGCGGAACATATCCGCCAAGCGCCACAATCATTATTATTCCCGATAATCCAAGGCCGATCCAAATGCTTTCCCTGGCCACGCGAAGCGATCTGCGGGCGATAAGATAAGCATCATAAACTAAAGAAATGTGGCCTGAGATAATTACGATGTCGGCGGAATCGCTGGCGGCAGTCGCTCCATGAGTGCCAAGGGCAATGCCGGCGTCGGCTTGCATGAGAGCGGGAGCATCATTAACTCCGTCGCCAATCATGGCCACTGCTTCTTTGTCTTTCTCCTGCACTTCTTTTATGAAATCAAGCTTTTGATCCGGCAGATATTCCGATTTATATTCGGATATGCCCACGGACTCGGCAACCTGCTTGGCGATGCGCTCTTTGTCGCCGGATAACAGCACCATGCGGCTGATTCCGCTCTTGTTTAGATTTGAGAAAAGATTTTTTATCTCCGGACGAACCTCATCGCGGAAAAGAACAACGCCGAGTATTCCGCTTTCTTTCGCCAGATAAACCGGAATAATTCCCTCGCTTATGTCGGAATCATAAGAAGATATTATATCTTCCGATATTTTGATTCCCATTTTTCTGATGAATGAAAGTTTGCCGAAAATATAATTCGATCCGTCAATCTTGCCGGAGACACCTTCGCCGAATATTTCTTTGAAATTTTCGGGATAAGAAAGCATGCCTGCCCCTATCTTATGCATGTAATCCATCAGCGCGCGAGCCAAAACATGGACTGATAGCTGATCAAGCGAAGCCGATTTGTAAAGAATTTCTTTTTCCGATAAAGGCGAAAGCGCATGCACGGCATGAATTTTCGGCGTTCCCAGCGTTATGGTGCCGGTCTTGTCAAAGACAAATGTCTTTACTTTATCCAAGGCCTCAAGCGCTCCGCCATTTTTGACTATAATGCCTTTTTTAGAAGCCAGATTCATGCCGGACATGAAAGCGATCGGGGTGGCAATGATAAGCGGGCAGGGAGTCGCTACCACAAGCACGGCAAGTATTCGCATTAATTCGCCGGATATGGCATAAGCGATTCCGGCAACGATAAGAGTGAAAATTGTAAAATATCCGCTGTATGAATCGGCAAGGCGCACAAATGGTGCTTTGTTTTCCTCGGCTTTGCGGACCATGGCGATAATGCTTTCAAATCTGCTGTCGGAAAGAGCTTTGACTGCTTTGATTTCAAGAATTGCGCCGGTATTTATCGTGCCAGCCAGAACATGATATCCTTTCTTTTTCAAAGCTGGCATTGATTCGCCGGTCATAATCGACTCATCAACGGCGGACTCCCCGCCAATAACAATACCATCAACCGGTATGACTTCTCCGGCTTTGACTATTATCTGAGCGCCGACTACAACTTCATGGCTGTCAATATCCATTATTCCATTATCCATTTTGACATGAGCTTTATCCGGCATCAGTTTCAGCAATTCCGATAATGATTTGCGCGCGCGAAACATGGCGTAAGATTCAAGCGCCTCGCCGCCGGAAAGCATCAGAAGTATTATCATGCCGGCAAGATACTGGCTGAAAATCACTGAAGTTAGAAGAGCCAGGCCGGCAATCAAATCCACGCCGAATTTTTTATGAAAAACGCTTATGATTATTTCAATCCAGATTGGAATTGAAAAAATAACTAGGACAACCGCTAAAATACTGTCAATTAAAGTGTTGTAATTATGCAAATAGAAATAAATAGAAAAAAGAAGAACGCCGGCAACAATTATCGGCGTCCATTTGCGCATCATTTTTCTTGTCTGTGAAATCATATTTATGGAGTTGCTGTTTGGGGAGCAGATGTTTGGTCAGCAGGAGGGACTGCCGGAATTTCTGGAACTGGCGGCGTAGTAACATCAGCCGGATCAGAAACAGCGGGAGCATTTACTGCAGGAGTAGTGTCAGGTAGTGTTGTGTCGGGTGAAGTTGCAGGCGGAGTAGTGTCCGACGGAGTTGAAGAAGTTCCATCGCTTGGATTTGTCGCTGTAGTTTGAGATGAAGACGGCAATATTGGCAGAGGTGGCAATCCTTTGGCTTCCAGCAGAAGATTCTTAAATTCATCTTTCGTCGCGCAAACATCGTCCACGCAGACCTGGCCGTTAATGTGAAGAATTCCAACTGTCGCTTCTTTTATCATGACAATCTGATCATTTAAAAACTCCGCAATCAGCGATCCGAGTGATGTAGCATTAGTCGTATCAAGCGATGACAGGTCGGCAACTTTAAGATTAAGGTCTGATAATGATGTTTGAAGATGGACGAAGACGAGGATTGAGTTATCTGATGATGTGCCGTCGTATGATTC
>DATKGV010000010.1:0-24576 GCA_035510575.1 Minisyncoccota bacterium
AGCCCGCCCCGCCAAAATCCCGCCAAAAAATCAGGAAGCACGCGAAGCGAATTTTGCGAAATACTTTCCCCCACACCCCCAGCATTTCGCAAAATTTCGCTCGCGTTCCGCATTTGCATTTCTGCACACCACATCCTTTTTAAAAGATTGTGTGGTGTGCAGAGCGTTCTCCCGCACTTCTGCTTCAGCAGAAGCACCACGCTTCGCGTGGTGGCGCTTCAGCGCGCGGGGAAACGCTAGTCTTCCATTTTTTCTTGAAAATAGGTTCGCGCAAATGCTATAATGACACCACAAGTGTAGGTTAAATAAAGTATGGATGAAAAAATAAATTACAAAGAAATTATTAAAAAATACCCTTGGATTCTTAAAAGGAATCAAAAATGTATTTTGAGTCCAGATAGTGATGGTTTACTTTGCGGATTATTTATGTCAAATATATTAAATTGGAGTATTACTGGTTTCTATGATGGAAAGGTTTTAATTTTAAAAAAGGGAGAAAGTGTTAAGGATTGTATTTTTCTTGACATGGAAATTTTTAGGGAATACGTAAAAAGTTTAGGGCATCATATGGTCTTATACAATAAAAGACATAAACCAGAAAATTGGTTTAATTTTTCAAATTGCATACAACCAAATAATATTAGAGGATATGATGCTAAAACAACATTTAATTTAAAATATCCTCTTGGTGCAATTCATCTTATTTTAGGAATAGTTGGATATAAAAGGAAAGTGGAAATAAAAAAAACCGCCATTTGTCCTCTTTTATATACTGATGGAACTTTTAAGAATTTATTCAATTATCCTGATAATTGTTTAAGTTGGTTAAACTTTTTGTATGCTGAAGAAAAAAATAGTCCATTAAATACGATTTTCTTTAATGATCATTATTCAACATCTTCTTTAATGATTGCATTAAAGGACTTTTTTGAAAGAATTAGAACTATAACTGATGGTAGTAGAGGTGGAGATAAAATAAAAATATCCAGTCCTAATGGAGAGCCAATAAATTTAATTAAACAAAATAATTCTTTTTCTTTATCAGATAAATCAAAAGAAAATGCAATAAAATTTTTAAATATTTTGGCGGAATTAACTGGTTGGAGATTTATTTCCAAAAATTGGGTATTTAATAACTTTTATATTTATAAATTCAAAAAAGGTAATATAAACCCAAGTAATCAAAGATTTAATGACTTAATGAAAAAAAATCCTTTATCTTGGGCTATGACAAGCACGTTAGCAATTGAATACACTCTAGAGGAACCAGATAAACTCCCATGATAGATTATTTAAAATAATCAAAATGATATCTTTAATTTAAAAGAATATTTACTTTCTCAGAAAAGCTTATTTTGATTATTTGTTTCTTCTTTTATTCGCCTCTCTGCGATTTCGCAATATTCGGGTGCAATATCAATACCTATATATTTGTATCCAAGATTTTTAGCTGCTACAGTTGTTGTTCCACTTCCAACAAATGGATCAAGTACTATTCCATTTTTGGGTGTAAAACAACTAATAAAATCATATGGCAGCTGATTTGGAAAGGTGGCGGGATGTTGATGTTTTAAACGACTTCCATCACCTGCTGTAAGATACTCCCAGATTGTTCCTCGACATTTCATTGGATTAATTTTTATCGAACGAGTTGCTATTCGAATTCCATTTGTAAGGCGAGTACCACCTCCAGTCATTGTCTTACCAGCATGTTTTGATGGTATTTTTAAATGTTCCTTGTTGAAATATTGCGGTCGTTCACCTTTTAAAAATATTGGTATATATTCATGATCTACACGAAAGCGTTTATTCCACCACCCACCTTCTGCACCATATTTTCGATAAATTACTGTTTCAAAAAGTTTGAAACCGACATTATCAACCCAATCCACAATTGTTTTAAAAGAAGTTAGTGATTTACCAAAGTTTTTTGTTTGATCTTGAATTACCATTACAGCTACTCCACCATCCTTGAGAACACGATATATTTCTTTACCAGCTGTATGTAAATCAAGAGAAAACCCTTTGTAGTCACGAACAGCATCATATGGCGGAGATGTAACAACAATATCCACTGAATTAGATGGAAATTTTTTCATTACTTCAACTACATCTCCACAAATAATTTTATTAATAGGTAACTCTTTATATTTTTCTTGCTCTTTATATTTTGGTAATTGAATTGTAGGATTTTCTTTTTCTCGAATAACATCGAGAACTATTCCCTGTATAGAAATATCTTTGCCATTTCGTATAATTATTGGCTCCATATCTTTATTAGCGGGCTGTAAGCGTATATGTCCTTTTTCATGATAGTATTTCTTTAAAGTTACATTGTAATTATCTATTAATGCAACTACCTTTTCCCCATTTTCTGCTGTTTCTTGTTGTTTTACTAAAACAATATCACCATCATTTATGTTTTCATCAATCATACTATTACCAGAAACACGAAGAGCATAAATATTTCCACAGTTGGGAAGTTTATTTTTGGGAACAGCAATTAATTCTTTTTCTGGAATTGCTTCTATTGGTTGACCAGCAGCAACTATTCCTAAAAGAGGAATTTGTACCATCTGACTAATTGGTAAAACATCAATTGATCTATGATGATTTCCTTCTTTTAAAAGATAACCCTTATTTTCCAATTGTTTAACATAATAATGTGCAGTTGATACTGATGCAAGCTTAAACTTTCTTTGGATTTCTTCTAACGACGGAGAATATTTATGTTTTTCTTGAGATTTTCCTATAAAATTAAGAACTTGCTGTTGCTTTTTTGTAATCATAGTGATATTATAGAAAATATATAGAAAGTTTGCAAAGTCGAGTTATCCACATTTTTTAATATAGCAATAACAGTTTTTTCTTAAAATTCTATGATCATAAAACGCAAAAATGGATATTATGTGCTCTCGGAGAAAACTCGCAGAAATTTGGGCGGGCCGTATAAGACGCGCGAGGAGGCCGTCAAAAGATTGCGCCAAGTAGAATTCTTCAAGCACCAAAAATAAAGCCATTTGACTTTTATATTTATTTATGTTAAATTGCGAAAAATATTGAAACTTAAAAATTATGTGATATGAAAAGGATTATGTTTTTCGCATTCGTATTGCTGTTACCAGTATCAACAGTAAAAGTTGACGCTCAGGATGAAAAAATCGAAAAAATTTTCGACATGAATTATTTTGAGATAAAAGATTCATTGTTGAAGCTTGATGGCCATAATGCCATTAAAATCGATACAATAGATGATGATATAATCATATTAACAGAAGATAAAACGAATTTCTCTGTTCATTATTTGTTTTATCAAGATTATCTATTTCATAAATATTGGTGTTATGCGTTTTTCCTTAAGCCGAAAAATGAAATCGGCGAAAAGGAATTACTATCCAATAATTTTTTAAAAAAAACAAAAGATCCCGATTTCGGAATTGTGTTTTACAACAGGAAAAGATTATCGGAATTTCCTTTCTCATTTCCATTTTAAAGAATTATTAAAAACTCTATTCATCAAATTGATTAATAGAGTTTTTATTTGGTCTAGTGTTTTCCACCACCGCCGCCTCCTCCACCGCCGCCACCACCTCCTCCGCCGCCACCATTACCACCACCGCCGCCTCCACCGCCAGGACCACCAGAGCCGGGACCTGTTCCATTACCAGGACCCGATCCTTTTCCTCCGCCACCACCTGGACCACCACCGGTGCCTGGACCTGTGCCATTGCCTGGACCACCGATACCTGGACCATTGCCTGGACCACCAGAGCCGGGACCTGTGCCATTACTAGGGCCACCTCCTGCTCCTGGACCGCCGGTACCTGGACCTGTGCCATTGCCTGGACCATTAGAGCCGGGACCTGTTCCATTACCAGGACCACTCCCTGGACCGCCGGTACCTGGACCTGTGCCATTATTTCCTGTTGCGTTGCCTTTTCCTCCACCACCCTTACCATTTCCTTTTCCTCCGCCTTTGCCGCCACCTCCACCTTTGCCGCCGCCTCCGCCTTTGCCGCCACCAGAACCTCCTCCTGATCCGCCACTTTTATCGCTTGTATTTAGTGTTCCGCCACCTCCGCTATTTCCGCCACCTTTCCCGCTGCTAAGATTAGGACCTGTCCCATTATCAGAATTTGATTCTTTTCCGCCATTTTTAATTGAATTAAGTTCTTCAGAAGTTATCAATCCAGCGGCGCTGGCAAAATTCAAGCAGGAATCCATATTTTCCGCCAAAGAACAGTAGGTATCGCATTCCTCTTTGCTTTTGCAAGCCGGCGGCTTTATGCCTTTTTTAATCGCTGACTGAACTTTTTTAGCATCAGTTAAATCCTGCGATGATCCTAAGCCATTTTTCTCCGCAAAAGAAACGCATTCGTCTATGTGATCAATGTTGCTGCAATAGGCGTCGCATTTATCTTTGCTGCTGCAATCACCCGGGCCTTTGGCTCCAGCCGCCGCAAACTTCCTGGCGGATTGCAGATCGCTTTGAGACATAAGATTATTTTTCTCGGCATAATTAAGGCAAGCGGTGATATTAGCCGACAAGTCGCAATAGGCCTTGCAATCTTGCTGACTTTTACAATTGCCCAATTCGGCAATCGGATAAGTCAATTTAGACAGTGCTCCGGAAGATGCATCGCTGCTCTCCGCGGCAGCATTATGAACCAAAACAGCTGAAAAAACCGCTGCCAAAGCCAAAATTGAAAAACTTAGAATATATTTTTTCATATATTTATTCAAAAGGATTAGTTTTAATATTTTTTAACGGATTAATTTTGCCGACTGGATTGATATCAGGATTATTTTCTGATTGATTTACAACTTTCTCAACCGGTGGTTTTGAATATTTAATTTTCCACCAATAATAACCTGCGCCAAACAAAATCAAAATTAATAATACTGAAATTATTATTTTATATTTTTTATTCATGCCTATATTATACTCCTAAAAATAAAAACTGCTCGTCCTGCCTGTGAATTATAGAATAAGCAGGGACTGTTCTTATTTATTATGTTTTATCGACTTTTTCTATTTTAATTAAACACCGACATGGCCTTTTCTTTCCCCTCTTTGGAAATCATGGCGATGATTTCCGCGACTTTTTTCGACAGCTTCTTCAATATTTTAAGTTCGTCGTCTTTTAATTTTCCAAGCAGGAACTTCAGGACCTGCTCTTCGCCTTTCGGCTTCTTCAGCTTGCCTCCTGGAGTGCTTGGGGAAACGCCTATCCTGATGCGGATGAATTCTTGCGATTTTAATTTCTTGATGATTGAATTGAGTCCGTTATGCCCGCCGGAACTTCTGTTATATGAGATTTTCAATGCGCCTATCGGCAAATCCATATCATCATAAACAACTATCAATTTTGAAAGCTTTTTCGGCCCGTCTATAAGCTGTACAACTGCATTGCCCGAATTGTTCATGAAAGTGTCCGGCGTGATGAATTCAACTTTCTCGCCATCCAGCTCCCCTTTGGAACGGTTTGATTTTAATTTCATATCGGATTTCCATTCGGAAAAATCATTTGCTTTGGCAATTTCTTGAAGCATAATGCGCCCGGCATTATGGTGAGTGTTCTCGTATTCTTTGCCCGGATTTCCAAGTCCGATTATTATCATACTTTCATAATAACAGAATAATGGAATAATTAAAATATATAAACATGACACATTAAATGCCATCGCGTCAATAGTATTTGTGTGTTAAAATAAAAATCGTATGGAAAATAATATTGTCCCTCAAAAATCGAAATGGAAAGAACAAGCTGGGAAAGTTTGGGATTTGATAAAATTCGCGGCCATTGCGCTTGCCATCGTCATTCCTATCCGGATGTTCATCGCTCAGCCGTTCGTCGTCAGCGGAGAATCAATGGTGCCGACATTCCACGACGGAGAATATCTGATTGTGGATGAAATATCTTACATAGTGAAAGGCGCCAGTCGCGGGGATGTCGCCATCTTCCGCTATCCCGATGATCCATCAAGATTCTTCATTAAGCGCGTCATCGGCTTGCCGAATGAAAAAATAATAATCACCAACGGCCAAGTCAAAATTGTAAATCAAGCCAATCCCGGCGGATTTGTTCTTAATGAGCCGTATATAGACGAACCGTTCGCAACCACTGCCACTTATACGACCGGCAATGATCAATACTTCGTTATGGGAGATAATCGCAATAGAAGTTCCGACTCGCGCATTTGGGGCGTCGTGCCTAAAAAGCTTATGATAGGAAGAGCCTATCTGCGCCTTTTGCCAGTAAAAGAAATTTCGTATCTGCCGGGAGCGTATAAAGAAAGCAAATAATATTTTATCGCAATAAATATGAGTGAAAATAAAAAATCAAACAAAGAAGCTGTCACATCTGTAAAAGGCATGCGCGATATTATAGACGACCAGTATTACCAGTTCCAGGGCCTTTTTGAAAAAGCGCAGGAGATTGCCGTCTACTACGGCTTCAAGCCGATTGATACGCCGATCGTCGAGCACGAAAGCGTCTTCACATCTTCAATCGGCGCCGGCACCGACATAATAGACAAGGAAATGTACACTCTGAAAACAAAAGGCGGAGATCATCTAGCATTGCGCCCCGAACACACTGCCGGACTGATACGCAGTTATATAGAGCATGGCATGCAAGCTCTCCCCCAGCCGGTTCTTCTGTATAGCTATGGTCCGGTCTTCCGCCACGATAATCCGCAGAAAGGACGCTATCGCCAATTTTCGCAATTTGACATGGATGCCATAGGAAGCGAAAAAAGCATTTTAGACGCGCTCGTTATAAAGACCGCCTGGACCACTCTTCTAGAAGCAGGAGCTTTGAATCTCTCTCTTGATATCAATTCAATCGGCGACAAGGAATGCCGAAGCGGATACATTCGCGAACTGGTTTCATTTTATAAAAAAAATATGAGCGCGCTGCCTGCCATCGACCGCGAACGGCTAAAAACGAATCCTCTGCGCGTTCTTGATTCCAAAGAAGATAAAACAATGGAATTGAACCAGAATGCTCCGGATATGCTCTCTCATCTCTGCCCCAATTGCAAGAAGCACTTCAAGGAGGTCTTGGAGTATCTGGAAGAAATGGGCATCGCTTACAATATTAACAAGTGTCTTGTCCGCGGATTGTCGTATTATACGAGAACAGTTGTTGAGATAATGCTTGAAGACAAGGAAACTGGCAAAAGAACAGCCATTGCCGCCGGCGGACGCTATGACTATCTGGGAAGACAGCTCGGCAGCAAGAAAGATATTCCAGCTGTCGGCATGTCAATCGGCGCAGACAGAGTGGTGGAAGCCCCATGGTTCGCCAAGCTCTCTCCTCGCATTATCAAAAAGCCGAAAATTTATTTCATTCAGCTCGGCTTTGACGCGAAATTAAAATCGCTGAATGTCATTGAAATATTGCGGAAAGGCAGAGTGCCGATAGCGCAATCCATTTCAAAAGACAACTTGGGCGCCCAGCTGGCGGTGGCTGAGAAGCTCGGCATGCATTACTGCATAATATTCGGGCAGAAAGAAGCGCTTGAGAACTCGGTTATTTTCCGCGATATGACGAACCGCTCTCAAGAGACGATCAAGCTTCCCAAATTGCTGGAATATATAAAAGAGCTGAAATAATTATGATTGAAATTGTTCAAAATGGAAATTCTGTTTTGCGAAAAATTGCAAAAGAAGTTCCTGTTGCCGGCATTGTAAAACCGAAAATTCAGAAAATTCTGAAAGACATGGCGGAAGCCCTGCATTCGCAAGACGACGGCGTGGCCATAGCCGCCCCGCAGATCGGTTTGCCTCTTCGCATATTTATAGTGTCAGGCAGAATTTTTGAAGAAGATTTTATCAGAGGCAAGAAGCCGGATATTGAAACCAAGCTTATAGGCAAAAATATAAAATATCACAAAGATTTGATTTTCATCAATCCGATCTTTAAGAAAATATCAAAGGATAAGAAGCTTATGGTGGAAGGATGCTTGTCGGTAAGGCCGATTTACGGCAAGGTTCGCCGGGCCACAAGAGCTACTATAGAAGCGCATGACGAGCATGGCAAGAAATTTACAAAGGAAGCAAGCGGCTTGCTTGCCCATATCTTCCAGCATGAGACCGACCATTTGAATGGCATACTTTTCATAGACAAAGCCAAAGATATTCACGAATCGACGCCGGAAGAAGAATATGAATAAATCTTGCGGAAGCCTTGCTTCCGCAAATTGCTTCCGCAAAACTTATTCTTTTATTTTAATCCAATCAAAAATATCCTTCTTAAACGATTCTTTTGTTTTAAAATAATTTAAAAATTTATCTCTGTTGATAATCTTATTTTCTGAGCGCAAAATCATTAAATAATCAAAATAACTGCTCCATTTATATGATTCTAAAAAATTCAATATTTTTTTCTTGTCTTTAATCCCTGACTCTTTCCAATCTTTTTGTATTAATTTTATTGGGTTTAGATGAATATAAGAAAAAAGATATTTTGCTTGAGTTTCTTTGTTTATGTGTACAGATTTGAATTTTCCTTCAAATAATGAACCAGTTCTATGATACTTTGCATTAAAATATTTTGAGTAAGCCGTTAAAACTTTTTGCATAAATATGGCAATAGCATTTGAATTTTGCGGAAGCCTTGCTTCCGCGTTTGTTGTTAAATATAAATGAAAATGATTAGGCATAAGAACCCATGCACCAATAAAAACTATGGGTTTTCCTTTATCAAAATCCCATGCGTTAATTCTTAACCTTACAATCTGTTCCCTAAAATCAATACTTCCTTTAGAATTACAAAGATATAAAAGTTTTAAAAAACGATTACGATCTTCATTGTCAAGAAAAATTTTCTGTTTACTATTACCTCTATTAAAAATATGGTAATATTCTCCGCTAACTAATGGAACTTTACGAATAGACATGTCGTATATTGTATAAAATAAAATCTGCGGAAGCAAATCTGCGGAAGCAAGGCTTCTGCAGATTTCAGATTTCATAAATAAAAAGCGAACAGTTTTTTTCTGGCCGCTTTTTAACAAAATAGAATTTATATGTTCAGCTTAAACTACACCGTGTCAATCAAATAAGTTTTTGTTTCGATGAGTTTTACTTTGGTTGGATAACCCTTAATAAGTTCTTCTTTCTGACTCTCAGTAATCAACAACAATGGATTTTCTCCCTTAACTAAACCATCAAGTGTATTTAAGACATCATTTTTTCTTTCTTTTAAAATCTCTTGGGATCTCAATAGAGCTTTTTCAAATGATTCTGCCTCAAATTCGATTTGACTACTAATAAATGATGCAGTTTTAAAAACTGCTACCAAAATAATTTCCAGTTTGTACTTATTCATAACTATTAAATTTTATAGAGCTTTTCAGCTCATATATTTAAAAATCAATAATATTATTTACTAGAACAATAACATACAAATTATCATTTTGTCAATGGTAAACAAAAAATCTTATCGTTTATAATGAAAAAATGGAAAAGATTAATTTTGCATTTTGGGGCACTCCAGAACTTGCAAGTGAGACGCTTGATATGCTTTTTCAATGCGGATATGCGCCGAAGGTTATCGTTACAACGCCTGATCAAAGATCTGGCCGTGGAATGCATATGCTTGCAACACCGGTTGCATTATGGGCAGAAAAACATAATATAAAATGTTTAAAACCTGAAAAGATTAATCAGGAATTTATAGAAGAATTTAAAAAATTAAATATTGATCTTTCTGTCGTGGTTGCTTACGGCAAAATCTTGCCGGAAATTTTAATTAAAATGCCAAAATTTGGCACGATTAATATCCATTATTCCCTTCTGCCGAAATACCGAGGAGCTTCACCGGTTGAACAAGCATTATTAAACGGCGATGCTATAACTGGCGTTTGCATACAGCAGATGGAATTCAGATTGGATAGCGGAGCGATTATAAGCGAAAGTGAGATGCCGATAGGCATTGATGAGATAAAAGAAACACTGCTTAAAAAATTGACAGGCATGGGCGGGAAAATGCTCTGCGACATTCTGCCGAGAATAATAAAAAAAGAAATTAATCCTAAAATTCAAAATGAAAGCGAAGCCACCTATTGCAAGAAGATCAAGAAGGAAGACGGATTGATTGATATTAATGCAAGTGCCATGGAAAATTACAATAAATACAGGGCGTTTGCCGGCTGGCCCGGAACATATTTCTTCATAAATAAAAATGGCAGAAATATGAGAGTAAAGATAGTCAAGGCCGGATACGAGCACGACTCGTTCGTCATCGAACGAGTCGTGCCGGAAGGCAAGAAAGAAATCAATTATTCGGACTTTCTCAGATCTAATATTTCGAAGTAAAAGGATTGCGCTTGGATATGCCTTTCAGCATTTTCTTGACGCTTGCCGCTCCGCGCTTGAAAAGGGTCTGCTTGCGGTCTTTCTGGCTGATGATCATGCGGGATATTTCTTCTTTGGCATCATCGATAGCGGCATATAAATCGTCTTTTTCCGAAACCGTAAAGAAATTTTCTCCTTTCAGATTTATATCAAACTCAGCCTTAAACACATCGCCTTGCTTATGATGATTCGTCGTCTTCTCTACTTCAACATGGCCAGAGAGCTCGTGTTCTTTCGCAAATTTCTCAATCGAGGCCAGGCGCTTGTTAACATAATCGCTAATGGCGCCAGTCAATTCCATATTTGTCGCTTTAATATTTATGTTCATATTATTCGGCTGAATTAAATTATTATTAATAATGAGCTTATTATACCAAAATTACTCAGGCAAAGTAATTGACAGCAACTTGCTCGGACTTTGATGGCCATTTATTATGCGCACAGCATCCCTTTTTACGCCGAGCAAAGCTGCCACTATTTCACAAACCCTGTTGTTCGCCAAATTTCTTTCTGCCGGCTCTTTGACCACAATATTATAATGATCTTTTGATTTTTTTTCTACTTTTTCCTTATTCGCCCCTGCTTGCACTCTGACTTTGATATACATAATATTATAATAAAAAATGATAATTTATTCTAACTCCGTCGTTGCTGGCGGTTTGGGGGTTTCGTCAAAGAAAACTCTGTTGAAGCCATGCTTGGTTACTTCAGAGATTATAATTTTTCTTGTTTCAGAAGGTATTTCAAATCCTTTGACTGTCATGAAGTCGGTGGTTGAAACAGCGCGCACGACTATCGGATATTCGTATGATCTGCTATCCCCTTGCACTCCGACTGTTTTGCTGCCCAAGAGAGCAACAACGATTTGCGATATATCTTTATAAAAATTTTCTTTCTTTAAAATATCCGTGACGATATGATCGGCAAGCCGGACTTTTTCTATAAGCTCGGGCGTAACAGGCACGCCCACGATTCTGACGAACAACCCCGGACCCGGGAACGGTTTGCGTTCGCTTATTTCATTTTCAAGTCCAAGGTTCCTAGATATCTCCCTGACTTCATGCTTGAAAAGTTTTGCAAACGGGGTGATTTCTTTCACGCCGAAATCAAGCCCGACATTATGATGCGATTTGATAGTTGCGGCATCGCCTAAATGCCCCGACTCAATAAGATCTGTCGCAAGCGTTCCTTGTAATACGTGAGTGATTTTATTTTCTTTAATTATTTTTTTGTAAATAAGCTGATAAGCATCCTTGAATTTGCGCCTTTTTTCTTCAGCATCGGCTATGCCTGATAAACTTTTAAAGAATTCATTTTCGGCGCCAATAATATGCAAATTTATGCCGGCTTTTTTGCAGGTCTTTCCCACTTCAAGAACTTCATTGAATCTCATCGCGCCGGTATCAATCAGAAAAGCGTATAAATTTTTCTTCATAACAGGCGCCAGCATACATGCCAGCGTGGTGGAATCCACGCCTCCGGAAACTCCGATTGCAGCTTGGCCTTCGCCTATTTGATTCAATGTTTCATTTTGTATTTCTTTTATAACATCGCTTGATTTCCAGTCCTTTACGCAGCCACATATCAGTGAAGCAAAATTATAAAGAATCAAATTATTATCTTCGGTTTCGGCAACTTCGGGATGAAATTGCACGCCATATATGCGATTTATAGAATCTTCCATAGCTTCAATAGCATTATTCGAACTTGCAATTATGCGGAATCCTCTAGGCGCATCCCTGACAATATCGCCATGGCTCGCCCAGACCTTTAAATGATCATTTAATTTTTCAAACAGCGGGCTTTCTTTTAAAATTATATCAATCGGCCCGTATTCTTTTTTATTATGCTCGCTGCCCGCCACCAGAGATTTATCTTTCATATAAGCAAGATACTGCATGCCGAAACAAATGCCGAGAATCGGACAGCCGACTTTAAATATTTCATCGGGTATGACGGGAGCATCGGCATCATAAACGCTTGATGCTCCGCCGGATAATATTATGCCTTTCGGCTTATGCTCGCTTAAATATTTCAAAACTAAGCTCGGTTTTAAAACAATTGTTTTAAAACCGAGCTTCAAAAGTTCACGGGCGATGACGCTCGTATATTGCGAACCCAAATCAATAATAAGTATTTGCGCAAAGGAAGAATCCATACATCTATGATAATTTTATTCCCGCCTGCTCCCGAATTTTCGTGAGGGCGGGCAGGTTATTTATCATCTCGCTGCGCTTCGGACCAGTGGAAATAAAGGCAATCGGCGTTTCCAATTCTTTCTCGATGAATTCCAAATAATTTCTGGCTTCAATCGGCAAATCATCATAATTCGCGCATCCTTCGGTGCTTTTTTTCCATCCCGGAAAATTCTTATACACCGGTTTTGCCTCCGGCAATTTATTCATATCGACATCTTCAAAATTTTCATATTTTACGCATATTGGTATTTGATCTAGTGTATCTAAAATATCGAGCTTGGTAATGCCCAACATTGTGACACCATTGAGAGCTATGGCATATTTAACGAGCGGCAAATCAAGCCAGCCGCATCTGCGCAATCGTCCTGTTGTTGCGCCATATTCACGGCCTAGAGTCCGCAAGGCAATTTCTTGATGCAAGGGATCGGGGTCATTAATGCTGTAGCTTAATTTTTCTTCATCAACTTTTTTATGATTGCCTGACCACGCGTATGCGGCATTGCCGCCGATCTCGGTCGGGAATGGTCCGCTGCCGACGCGAGTTGTATACGCTTTGCAGACGCCCAAAACATCACCGATAGATTGCGGCGATATGCCGAGTCCGACGCAAGCGCCAGCCGATGTCGTATGAGATGAAGTCACGTCGCGCCTCGTGCCGAAACGAACATCAAGAAGCGTGCCTTGCGCGCCTTCGGCAATAACTTGCTTGCCAGCATTTATCGACTCTTGCATGAAGTTATGGCATGAAACGATATTTAAAGTTCGCAGAAATTTAATGCAGTCAAAGAATTTCTCTTCTTCGAGAGCGAGTTCCTTTTCATTTATGGCAAAATTATATTTTTGGGTGAGAGTTTTAAAATGAGAGTCGCGGATTTCTTTATATCGCTTCTTGAAAGTTTCCTCGTCTTGCGCCTCATAGACGGAAAGATCATCGGTGCGTCCGTAGAAATCGCTATAAGTCGGGCCGATGGCTTTGCCGGTGGTGCCTATCTTGCCGGCGCCTCGAGCCATTTCTTGCGCGTTATCTATCAGTTTGGCGGTCGGCACCACGACGGTCGCTTCTTTGGCAACGAATAAATTGTCATGCCACCAGGGAGCGATATCTTTTATTTCATCAATTTCTTTTTTCATGGAAACAACGTCGACGTTTACTCCGGCGCCGATAAGATTGTATGTGTCTTTCTCAAGCATGCCTGAAGGAATTGAATGAAAAACAACCTGCCTGTCTCCGAACTCTATGGAATGCCCGGCATTTGATCCGCCTTGAAAACGAGCGACCACAAGCTTGCACAAGGCGCTTAGAAACAAAACAAGGAAGTCAATGAACTTTCCTTTGCCTTCATCGCCCCATTGCAAGCCAAGTATCACCAGCACTCGCCTTTTTTTATTCTGGTTTTTATTATCGTCCATATTTATTTCGTATAATTCGGTGCTTCCTTGGTAATAGTCACATTATGAGGATGGCTTTCAGTCATGCCCGATGAAGTGATTTTAGTGAACACGGCATTCCACATGTCTTCTATCTTGGAAACTCCCATGTAGCCCATGCCGGCGCGCAGGCCACCCACGTATTGATATACAATCTCGGCCACGGTGCCTTTGAAAGGCACAATGCCGACGATTCCCTCCGGCACGAGCTTGGAAGATTCTAATTCGTTGTCTTGGAAATAGCGGTCCTTGGATCCTTCTTGCATAGCTTCTATGGAACCCATGCCTCTATAACTTTTGAATCTGCGCCCTTCAAACAAAACAACCTCGCCTGGCGATTCTTCAGTGCCCGCAAGTAATGATCCGATCATCACGGCAGAAGCGCCGGCAGCAAGCGCCTTGACCATATCTCCGCTATAACGTATGCCTCCATCGGCAATAATCGGAATATCATATTTGGCTTTAGACAAAGCGTTTGTCGCATCTATAATAGCGGAAAGTTGCGGGACTCCGACTCCAGCTATAACGCGCGTCGTGCAGATTGAACCGGGACCTACGCCGACTTTCACGGCATCTGCGCCAGCGCGGGCAAGCGCGAGAGCTCCTTCACCTGTTGCCACATTCCCCACTATCAGCTCCACCTTCGGATATGCTTTTTTAATTTTAATAGTGGCCTCAATAATGCCTTTCGAATGGCCATGAGCGCTGTCTAGAACAAGCACATCAATTCCGGCATCAACGAGCGAGCGCGCGCGCGAAAGCAATTCAGGACCGACTCCGATCGCGGCGCCGACTCGCAATCTGCCACGCTCATCTTTGCAGGCATTGGGATTAGCTTCTCCTTTTTGAATATCCTTATAAGTAATCAGCCCGACTAAAATATTATTCTTATCGACAATCGGAAGCTTCTTTATCTTGTGCTGAAGAAGAATATTCTTGGCTTGCGCCAAAGTGCACGATTCGCGGGCTGTAATGATATCGCGCGTCATTATATCGCTGACTTTTTTTGAAAGATTCGTTTCTGACCGCATATCCCTGCTCGTAATAATGCCCGTGAGCTTGCCTTTTTTATCCACGATAGGCAGTCCGCCGATGCCTTTATCTTTCATAATTTTCGTGGCTTCCTTAAGCGTGGAGTCAGGAAATAAAGTATAGGGATCAGAGATTATGCTGTTTTCGGAACGCTTAACGCGCTTTACCTGATCAGCCTGCATGTTAAGCGTCATATTTTTATGAATAATGCCGATGCCTCCGGCTTGAGCAATGGCAATAGCCAGGCGCGCATCCGTGACTGTATCCATGGCCGCCGAAACGATGGGTATATTGAGCTTTATTTTCTTCGTCAGATTCGTTGAGACATTTGCGTCGCGGGGAAGAATTTCCGAATATTGGGGAACAATTAAAACATCATCAAATGTGAGGGATTCCAGCATTTTCAAATGTTTTGGAGATTTCTTCATGGAAGAAGTATATCATGATTATATTTTAAAGAAAATATGCCGGAATGCTTGGTATTGACTTTATATCCTAGAGTGATACAATATAGGCAGTAATTTTATTAATTTAATTTTAAATAAATATATGAAAGAAGGAATGCCAATAACAACAAAAGACACAGTGCCAATACAAAAAACAAGCCAAGAAGTAAAAACTCAGGTGGAACAGACGGGTGGTATGACTGAACAGAGATTACAAGCCGAACAGGTAAAAAATGAAATTATTGAAGAAAAGAAGAAATCTTTGATGGGTAAAATTAAAAGTATTTTTGAGACCAAAGATACAACTGAAGAACAAAAGGAAAAAGCGCTTATTGGTCCGAGAAATATGAGATATGAAAAAGAAGAAGCAATAAGCCATGAGCGGGGAGAAGCGGTTGTTCGTTTTTATTTGGCTCATCCGCGCGGACAAATAGGAGAATATAATGAAAAAACAAAGAAATTCGAAAATAAAAGCGAAACTTCCAGTGTTACCAGTATAGCCCGTTAGATTTATTCAAAAATAAAAAAGCAGCACTTGAGTTTATCTCTAGTGCTGTTTTTTTTATTTCTATTTAACTCACGAATGTCAGCGCTGTGCCAACTTGATTGCCGCGGCCGGTTCGGCCGATGCGATGAATGTAGTCCTCATAAGTAGCCGGGATATCGTAATTGATAACATGAGTCACGTTTGGAATATCAAGCCCGCGCGCTGCCACATCGGTCGCCACAAGTATCTGGCTGTGATTTTCGCGGAAGGCCTTAAGCGCGCTTTGCCGTCTTCCCTGATTCTTGTCTCCATGAATCGATTCCGCTTTAAATCCTTTTTTAACCAATGTCTGGCACAGCTTTTCAACGCCATGCTTTGTTCGGCCGAATATCAGGACTTTTGAAAATTCTTTTTGGGATAAAAGAGAATGCAACGAATCAATTTTTTCTTCGCCTCTTTGCACTCGCACGATATTCTGTTCAACATTGCGGGCTGTTTCCCCTGTTTTAACTGAAATCTTTTCAGGATCAGTCAAAAATTCTTTTATTAATTTATCAATCTCGCTTGTGATGGTTGCCGAAAATAATAATGTTTGGCGATTCGGCGCCATGCCGGCCATAATAAATCGCATATCATTTACAAAACCCATGTCAAGCATGCGGTCCGCTTCATCAAGCACGATTGTGCGGAATTGAGCCAGCCGTATAACTTTTCGGTCAACTAAATCTCGCAAACGCCCCGGCGTGCCGATTATTATATTGTGAGATCGGCGCAATCCGTAAATCTGGTTAGAGATGCTCATTCCGCCGACGCAACAGACGGAAAAAACTTTGAGTTCTCCTCGAAATTCAATCAGCTCCTGATTGATCTGCATTGCCAATTCTCGAGTCGGCACGATAACTAAAACTTTTTCATTGGGATTATTTAAAATCTTGTCAATCAGAGGAATAAGAAAGACCGCCGTCTTGCCAGTACCGGTATTGGCAACGCCAATCACATCGCGGCCGGCAAGAACGTATGGAATCGCTATATCTTGAATCGGAGTCGGAGTTATATAACCCTTTTTAACAATGTTTGATTTCAGAACAGCATTAATTTTAAATTCTTCAAATTTATGCAGAGGTACATAAGGAGCGGATTCAATGATTGGATCCGCCTTGCATATAAATCGCGAATGATGAATAAAGGTCTCGCCTCCGCGTCGAGACGAACTGTGAAAATGCCTGCGCGATTGGCCGCGATTACGGTTATTGTTTTGTTTATACATTAATATTCTATCCAGACTATAAGATTAAAAGTAAGACGGACTGGAAACTCTCTTCAGTTTCCATGGGACTATATGATAGATAATCCGTCTAAAGCGCTATAAGCGCGGAGAAAACCAATGAGAATACAACTTACCCCGCAAGTATATAACTATTTAATATATTTGTCAACTATCTATTTGCCTTCTTTGCCTCCAGCATAATTTTCTTGATTGCAAGCCGTTTCTTGGTTTTATGAGAATGCCTTGATTTCTTGTGCGCTACAAGCGCGGTAGCTCTTTTTGCCATATAAAATATTTTCTAATATTAAGCTAATAATTTGACTTACTGCATTATATCCCAAAATCGGCAAATAGCTAAATTTATAAAAATAAAACAAAAATAGAATACTAATAAATACATTAGTATTCTATACTGCAATTAAATGTTTTTTTACCATATCATTAAAAATATTTTTGCTAACTGGCTTTAGCAAAAAATCATTCATGCCGGACTGCAAACATTCCTGTTTCTTGTCAGATCCAGTAATTGCAACAATTGGTACATTAGAAAATCTTTTTTGTGGATAAAGAAAAATCCCCTTTGAAGGGGATTTTTCTTTCAATAAAATATTATTTTTATTGCCCGCTGATTTCAGAAGCGGAATTCGCAGAATCAGAAACAGAAGCTGGAGCTTTGCATGCTTTTGCTGCTGTCTTAAATGCCGACCATGCGGCAGTGCGGCTCGTACGCCATGCTTTAGAAGCAGTTTTGACAGAAGCGCTGAATGCAGACCATGCTGTCTTTACTCCCGCCCTTACTTGAGCCGTGGTTGTCTGCCCATATGCCGACGCCAATGCCTGCGCGCGAGCGGTATATGCATCCTGCACGGCCTGAGCATGAGTGGAGACAGCAGTATCAATGGCGCTTTCGCGAGCGCTGACGGCTGTTCCAACGCATGCAACTTCAGTAGTTACATTGGCAGTCATCGGCGCCGTGCTTGAGCTGGTCTGAGCCAGCGCAGGCAATGCCATTGCCAAACCTATAATAAGGCCGGAAACACTTATAATTCTTTTAATCATTAAACATTTATAAAAAATTAAATTATTAATCTCTCGACCGTCCGATATTGATACGCGCAATAAAAACTTTTGGTGCAACTTGACGCATATTTTTATTTTCCGTATAAACCGATAATTTCCGCGCTGCCAATAATATGCTTGTCCATGGCGCGGGTAAGATCGGCTTTATTTGAAAACTTCGGTATTGAAAGAACGGCATCAAGAGCATAAAGTTTGAAGTTATAACGATGAATGCCGGACGGAGGACAAGGCGCGACAAAACCCGGCTTATTTAAACTCGTATAGCCTTCCATCGCGCCCTCCGGCGCGATGCTGTTCTTTATGATTGATGTCTTTGGGCTCATATTCCAAATTACCCAATGCACGAAGTCACCGCTTGGAGCATCGGGATCATCCATGATAAGCGCCAAACTTTTCGCTTCATCCGGCACGCCGGATATTTTAAGCGGCGGCTGCATTCCCTTTCCATAGCAAGTATATTCGACTGGGATTCTGCCGTTATTTATAAATATATCGCTTTCAATTTTCATATGTTTTTGTCCTGTTATATTTTTAATATATGAATTATATAATATTATGCTAATATATATTATGCAAATGAATGCATCTCCAAAAGCCATCTTGCTCATATCTTGCCCCGACCAGCCGGGCATTATTGCCCGGGTCTCTAATTTCATTTATAAAAACAAAGGCAACATCGTTGATGTCGACCAGCATACTGTTCATGCTGAAGGATTGTTTCTGATGCGAGTCGAATGGCAGCTTGAAGGATTTGCTATCAATCGGCGCGATTTGAAAAAACATATTGAAAATCTGCTCAGTCCTCTTGGCGCTTCGTGGCATCTTTATTTCTCCGATGAACGCTCTCGCATCGCGGTCTGGGTAAGCGCGCAGGATCATTGCCTGCTAGATCTTCTCTGGCGCGCCAAAGCGG
The DNA here is from genome assembly GCA_035510575.1 of Minisyncoccota bacterium. GTDB lineage: Bacteria > Patescibacteriota > Minisyncoccia > Phycocordibacterales > UBA9973 > UBA8515. The sequence continues at coordinate 19,218 of DATKGV010000010.1, forward strand.
GAGAATTAGCCGGAGAAGTGGCTGTCATTATGAGTAATCACAAGGAAATGGAGCAGATGGCCCTCCAATGGGACGTGCCTTTTGCTTATGTGCCTATTGGAAAAGGCAACAGATCGCATGAAGCGTCGCAGAAGAAAATTCTTGCAGATTATAAAATAGACGCGATTGTGCTGGCAAAATACATGCAGATTGTAAGCGATAGTTTCATAAAAAAAGCTCCAGTTATGATAAATATCCATCATTCGTTTCTGCCCGCTTTTCCCGGCGCAAAGCCGTATGATCAGGCGTATGCGCGCGGAGTGAAAGTTATCGGCGCGACAGCCCATTATGTCACATCTGATTTAGACGCAGGTCCGATAATCGAGCAGGATGTTGTAAAAGTCAGCCATCGCGATGAAGTTGCCGACTTGGTGCGAAAAGGCAAGGATTTGGAGCGAGTAGTGCTTGCGCGCGCCGTTCGATTGCATCTGGAACACCGAGTGCTGGTTTATAAAGGCAAAACGGTGGTATTTGAATAAAAATAAATTTGGGAATAAATAAAAAGAACCCTTTATCAGCTGTAGCTTTAGGGGCCTTTCTTATTTTAATCGCTATTTGGCAAATTTATAAATAGCTATTCTTAAAATCATCACATTATATATTGATTTTAACAAATCAAACAAGAGCGTAATAATTTTGATAACAAAAATTACGAAAAAAAATACGATCATTAATAAATTATGTATTACAAGAAACCATGGAAAATGTTGTATCTCACAATTTAATCCGATTTCAAACATTTTTTTAGTAAATTTTCGTTTCTCCGAAAGTTCTTCGAATAGACGATCAAATACCATAATTGAAAAACCAAGAATTAAAAACAACAGCACTGTGGTTATTAAGCTTGATGCAACAACGTCGCCAATACAGATATATTTAAACTTTTTAGTAATAACGAACACCAGTTTTATTACTATGAGTATTTGCAACAGAAACCATATCAATTTCAACGTAGAAATTGATCTTTCGGGCAACTTAATTTTTTTCATAAATTTTTATTTTAATGAATGTTTTCCTCTACATTACTACTTATATGCATATTGTCAATGAAATTCAGATGAGTATTTTAGTGGTGAAATAAACTAATTAATCATTAATAAATAAACTATGCAAAGGAATAAAAAGAATGGCAAGCAACCCTATAATGACTGATATATAGACGAGAACAGAGCGCTCTTTTTTTACTATGGCTATTATCCCTAAAATAAAAGCAGTGATAGTTGCAAGGGCCAAAATTGGAACAGTTACATCCCACCAATGGTCATCATAAGAGAGTACACCGAGCACATTAACTAAAATAACAGAGGTGACAACTACTATCACAAAAAAGGCATTCAGTCCTACTGACCATTTGCCTAAACAAGTTTTTGGCATAAAATCTATTTTCATAAAATTAATTTTTTATTGAGCAGTTCTTGTATGTCGTCGTAGCGCCTTCATTTATAAATGCACCATTTCCCTTACTCCAAAATACAAAAGATTCATCATTATTAGCATAACGTCCTCCATCAGCAGAAATGGTCTGGGGCAGATCAAAATTTCGCCCATCGCTTAAAACAATTTTTACGCTTCCTGAAGGAATTGGCGGTTCACCCGGCTTTATCGGCTTGATTTTCCCTTTATAAAAAGCGGCATTTATGGTTTTATTGCCAGTACAAGCATAGGTAACTTTGGCTATGAGAGATGAAGGCGGAGGAATAGAAGAACTTTTATTTTCTTTTTTGCCGGCATACCATATCCCCGAACTTACAAAAATAATTATTATTAGAAAAATAAATATATAATTTTTTTTCATAAAAAAATAATATCATAAGAACTTATTTAGGTTGATTGCCGTATGCCTCATCCTGAACATTTGCATCTGCTTCTGCCTTAGTAGCTTCAGTCGTTCCGTCAATATGATTTGGCGGAGCGTAGACAGTATATATTTTCAGAGGAACAGCGCCAGTATTTATGAAATTGTGTTCTGTCCCGGGAACCACCACAACGACATCACCTGGACCGATCGGGCTAATTTTTCCATCTAACACCGCTTTTCCAGTGCCACTCAGAAAGAATAAGGTCTGTTCAGTGTATGTATGTGTTTCATCTCCGACTTCTCCGCCAGGAGGAATACTCATTATAACAAGCTGGCTTCTAGTGCCTGTGAATAGGACTTTTCTAAAATCAGTATTCGCTTGTGTTTGCTCTACTATATTAGCTAAATATGGCATATTAGCTTTGCTATCTATTTGAGCTACGCTATATGCCACTCCTTTACTTTTATCGTAGTAATGCACTCCTGCTCCAACGACAAGGAGTAAAATTATTACTACTATCAGAGAAAAAACAAATTGAGATTTTTTCATGATTCTATTATATCATACTCCGAACTTGGGAGCCTGCCCGCAATGCTAAAGCATAGCTTTTGCAGGCGGGGATTTTCGAATAGCTATAATAGAAGAAAAGACTATAAAAAATTAAAACCAGGATAAGGTAAATCTCCATCTAAATACCATTTGTCTTTATATTTAACCAATTTAATTATTTGCCCAGAAGAAAGTTTACATGTGCCATATGTGTTAGTTTTTTCAATCAATTGAACACATCCTCTGAATTTATAATAATTTTCGAAAGTACTATGAGCTTTACGCAAAACAAAAAACTGGATTATTCCAATGGTAAAAATTATTATTACCAAAAAAAGTAAAATACCTATAATTTTTTTATTCTTAATGAATTGCACTTTTATATTATATCCTATTTTGCTCCGAACGTGGGAGCCTGGCGGTATAAACAAAAAGAACCTGTCATAATTTCTTATAACAGGCCCCAAATCTTTACTCAACTACTAACTAATAAGAATTAAAAACTTGTACACCTTTTTTAGCATATACTTTGTCCATTGAATGAGCATTTAATGCCCAACAATTATGGCTAGGACTCCAGAATAAATCTACAAAATATCCTGTATCGTAATCTCCATGATTTATTAAAACAAAAAATAAATTTCCTTTTTTAATCAATCTAATCCCTTTTAAATCACCAGAAACTAATGCGTTAGTTAACAATGATACCATATCATTGGCATCTAGTGCCCGCACCCCGAATGACACAATCATATCTTCAATAGTCATATCAGATGACAAAATATGACTTTCTATGTGCATTTTTTCTTTGTTAGAAGTTTTTAAATTGATATAAGGAAGAATATTTTCTCTGAAACCAGGAAGTATAATTACTTTACTTCTTAATGCTGTAGCCAAATCTGAAGTTTGAGCGAAACTTCTAAAGCCATAGAATGATATTAAAACAAACATCAAAACTACAATTGTATTTATTCTTTTCATATTTATTATTATTTAATTGTTAGACATTTATTTTATTAAGTTCTCTCAATCTCCATAAAGAAACTGGGAGAACCTAATAAAATCTAACAATCAAATCAAAATATCAAAGAACTATAACTACCACAATAGTAGCATATTTATATAGATTTGTCAATAATGCTCCGAACTTGGGAGGATGTTCAGAAAGTTATTCTGAAAATGAATGTTTGCAAAACGTAAGAAAAATGCTATATTTAATGCTAATTAAATTAGTTCTAAACCTTAAAAATAAAAAGTATGGAAATATCATTCGGTATTACTAAAAGCAGAAAGACTGTTGCTCAGTCCTTCTATAAAGCAGTAAAAATTATTGCTTTGTTATTAGTCATATTCTGTTCTTTTATAGTGATGGCAATGTCAGACATCATTAGCTACAGTTTGGTATCAACGGGATATGACCATCATCCATATTCTGCAACTTTTATGTTCTATTGTTGCATAATTGGTGGATTAGGTGGAGTTATAGTGTCGCTATTATCTCTATTCTCACTTCTAACGAAAAAAGAAGAACCGGAATACTAAATTTCACATCTTTCGAAAACTCCCAACTAAGTTGGGAGTTTTTATTTTAATTTTGCTCCGAACTTAGGAGAATATTTGGATAAGTATTATTGAGCAATAAGATATGTTGACGGGTAGCAGATATAAATATACAATGGTAGGCAAATAATTCATTTATAAAAGTATAATAATATGGAAACAATAGTAATCCCCAAATTAATCAATTTCATGGATGATGCTGTGGAAATTGGGCGAAAATACACAACATTTTGGTTGAATATCCAGAAACTAATAAATGCAATAGAAGAAAAAACTGGACTTCCAATTAGGGAAATGTATTGCAATACAAAAGGAAATAATGAATTTGAAGATAGTAATGTTCCCCAGAAATACATTATTACCTTGAATAAAAATTCAGCTTTTATTGAATTAGTTTTCTTTATTAATGGAACTATCACCTTAAGTTTGTATTGGCCCCCAGATTTTACATTGCCCACAAGAAAATTTGAAAAAATAACTCCTGAAGAATTTCTTAATCATTACGTGGAGATTAAAAATCATTTATTAATTACTAATTAATAAATGATTCATTAAAAGACCGCTCAATTTTTAGAACGGTCTTTTTAATTAATTGTTGAAATATTATTAGCTGTACTCGTAAACAAAGTTTTGCTCTTTCAATATTTTGACCAACAATTAAAATCCACTGTATATGTTTCAATTCTCATACATAACTAAATAACAAGCCGAATATGAGAGGACGTTCAGAAAAGTATAATATAGTAAAAAAATAAAACCCTGTTTTTTAACAAGGCTTTAAATTGACATAATAGATGATATTTATCTTACTTCTTCCTTAATTATTTCTACAATTTCCAGAAGTCTATTATCTGGATCACCATAATAATAAGCCAATTTACCTTCTTTCATTGTAGATAAGTCCGATATAAATCTATTGGCTACTTTTTTTATTGTTGGTATATCGTCTATAATAATACCTAATCTAACCAATTCACTTTTCAAGAGTTCATTGGTTGCAGGTCTTACTCTTACGGACTGTATAATAAGACCGCTTACACCATTTGAGTAGAATCTTCCATCACGAGTTCCTTCCATTTCATATAAGGAACGCTGGTTAAATCTATATATCTCAGTAACTAAAAGAGCTTTTTTAGTTTCCATTTTTATAATTTTTTAGATTGAACATTTTTTTCACATTACTTCTAATTGATCAGATTGTCAATACTGCTCCCGAATTAAAACCTTCGCAAACTTTTGAAATCATTTTGCCAAATCTGATACACAAATCCAAAAAGCGAAACCTGAAATGATGCGCCCCGCCACTATTTTTCTGGGGCAAAGGAGGCGGGGCGACGGACTCGCCCGCGCGGAGGAGGGGTCTGGGGAGGAATCCGCGCGGGCTTCGGCTTTCTTTTTTGAAAAAATCGGCG
>DATKGV010000011.1:0-20558 GCA_035510575.1 Minisyncoccota bacterium
CAGAAAAAAGGAATCAGCCGAAGTTTTGCGGAATCCTTTCCCCAGAAAATTGTTTCCGCAAAACTTCGTCCGCTTTGTTTCAGATTTCTTCGTCAGGATTCATTTCAAAAAAGGTTCGAATTTTGTCCAATGAATACCGCAATTTTTCGAAAAGGGTTTCTGAATGCAAAATGGGGTCGGCGCGAAGCGCCGACACTAATGCATTCCCCCCGCCGAATTCAGAATCCAAAAGGGTTTTCCACGCTCCGCGTGGCTCCTCGTTTGCCAATACAAAATTATGATTGACCACACCAGAAAATTTTTCATATACACAAGAAAATCTACCGACACCGAAGATCGGCAAGTGAGAAGCATTTCGGATCAACTGGCCGAACTCAAAGAGTTAGCGGTTAAAGAACAGATTGAGGTTGTAGATATTTTCGTGGAAAAACAAACCGCTAAAGCTCCAGGTCGGCCAGTATTTAATGAAATGCTTCTCCGTATCGAAGCAAATGAGGCTTCGGGAATTTTAGCGTGGCACCCCGACAGGTTGGCGAGAAATAGTGTTGATGGTGGAAAAATAATATATTTGCTCGATACGGGAAAAATTGCCGAGCTAAAATTTCCAACTTTCTGGTGTGATACAACGCCACAAGGTAAGTTCATGCTTTCCATTGCTTTCTCACAATCCAAGTATTATGTGGACAACCTAAGTGAGAATATTAAACGAGGTCATCGTAACAAAGTGAAAGACGGTATATGGCCTCAAATGTCCCCTCTGGGCTATGTAAATGTAAAAGGTGCGGGAATTGTACCCGATGAAAATATCGCTCCGTTAATCAAGAAAACATTTGAGGCCTATGCAACTGAAAATTTCACTTTGCGACAACTGCACGATAAGTTTAATGCTCTTGGATTGAGTAGAAAGAATGGAAAGGTGCTTTCCGTTTCCAACTACCAACAAATTTTGAGAAATCCGATATTCACAGGCTTAATGAGATATAACGGAGAAATATACGAAGGAAAGCACAAACCGATTATTTCAAAGAAACTTTTTGATTCCGTTCAAGAAGTGATGAGCCGAAAATCTAAACCGCATAGCAAAGGATTGAAACCATTTTTGTACAGAGGATTTTTCCGTTGCGGAGAATGTGGATGTTTTATTACTACCGAAACGCAGAAAGGTCATAACTATTTGCGATGTACCAAACGGAAAAATCCTTGTAATCAAAAATATGTTCGCGAGGAACTCATCACTTCTCAAGTCAGAACGGAAATTCAAAAAGTTTCTTTGCCACTCGATTGGGCAAATTGGATGATTGAAGAAAACAAAAAAGACCAATCATCCGAAATCCAATCGAGTGAGATTTTTTCTCAAAAAACAAAAGATGAAATTTCTCTTTTGGATTCTAAAATTGAGAAGCTGATGAACGCATATTTAGAAAACGCACTTTCACTTGAAGAATATCGAGAATCTAAAAACAAGCTGATGTGTCAAAAACAGCTTCTCAAAGAGAAATTATCAGCTTTTGAGAAAAAATCTCATAATCGGTTCGAACTTACCGACAAATTCCTAAAAGCCAATATATCCAATATGGAATTGGCAAACGAAAAAACAAATGAAGAAAATCTTCATTTGTTTAAAAAAGTCGGTTCGAACTTTGAAATCAAAGATCGAACACTCCTTTTTGAGCCACGCGGAGCGTGGAAAACCCTTTTGGATTCTGGATTCGGCGGGGGGAATGCATTAGTGTCGGCGCTTCGCGCCGACCCCATTTTGCATTCAGAAACCCTTTTCGAAAAATTGCGGAGGATGTGAGATTCGAACTCACGGTACCGATTAAGGTACGACGGTTTAGTAAACCGTTGATTTAAACCACTCATCCAATCCTCCTCACTTCGTTCGTCGGATTGTCTTCGTGTCCTCCCGGACCCTTCCCTCAAGCTTGTGCTTCGCACATTAGCTTGTCGGCTTATAAGCCGAACGGATGAAATATAAAGCAGTTTATATTTCATATCCAATCCTCCTTATATTCAATCCTCCTTATATTCAATTCCCCAACCAGTATATATTAGCATATTTATTTTGAGTAAAAAGGCCAAATGTGTTAAGGTATAAAAGTATTTATGGAGCCGTGTCAGAGTGGTCTAACGTACCTCTTTGCTAAAGAGGCAGGGGCTTTAAACCCCCTCGCGAGTTCGAATCTCGCCGGCTCCGCAGGTGCTTGTGTGCTTACGCACACAAGCAAGGATTCGAACGACGGAGTATAAAATTTTTAGCAGAAAATTTTACGAGTCGGTGCCCAGACAAATTTTTTAATAAGCAAGAACAGTCCTAGCTTGTCCCAAGGTTATGTTTCTTCAAGTCCGCAATCGTATATATTTTCTGCGACCAGAGAACTCCTTGAATAAATCCGAGCCATCGGAAGACCTTGTCCATGCGGTTTTCCTCCATAAACTTTTCCATTTCTTCAAGCATTCCATAGCAATGCTCAAGCCCTTTTTCTTCCGTATCAAGAAGCTTGCCGTGCGGGTAATCCTCTCTTTTAATTCCCAACTCTTCAAATTTCAGCCGGTATAAATCAATTACTCCCTGCACTTTAATTTTTGCCATTTCTTCCCTCATAACGCACTTAATGGATATCTGTTAAATAATTACTTAAAAAAGTTTCGACAGCACGAACCGTATCATTTTTTAATTTCGCATTACTTTCAGCAACCCAGCGGGCAAAATTATATAATTCTTTATTATCAACTTTGAGCCATTTTTTATTTTGGAAAAGAAAAATGAACAATGTGGTCATTGCTAATCTTTTATTTCCGTTCTGAAACGGATGATTCTTAATCATAAGATAAAAAAGTATTGAAGCTTTTTTTACAAGACCTGGATATAGTTGTCTTCCTCCAAATGTCTGAAATGGAGCTTCTATAGATCTTTCAAGCGCATTTGTATAACGGGTGCTAAAATCAGGTATTGGCTCAGTCCAAGTCATTGTCTCTTTTGCTAATCTATGAGCAACATATTCAATATCTGTAATTGTAAGCTGTTTTAAAGTCATAATTATTCCTTACCGAGAAGTTTTAATGTTTCTCCATATTCTTTAACAACTTTCTCTACAGCTTTTTTAATTTCAGATTTTTTATCCTCAGTTAACACACTAGAATTTGAACCAGAAACTATCTCATTTACATGCTCCATGGAAATAGCATATGATCTGCCAATTTTTTCAGCTGGTATTTGACCCTTTTTAATTTTATTAAAAACAGCAATGCGACTAATGCCAAGCATCTTTGCTAATTCAGCTACAGATATGTATATTGCTTTTTTGTTTTTATTTTCCATAGTAATTTCTTGTTAACTTGATCATACTATTCATGTTAACAATTGTTAACATATAAGTCAAATAAGGGCGGCTCTTGCTATTCTCATTCAATTGCCGCCGATAATCTGGTATAATATGCCATGTGGATGAAATAGAAAAACTGAAAGCCGAAAATGAGAAGCTGAAAAAGATCAATGTCAATCGCTCCGATCTTATTTCCATTTCGGCTCATCAATTGCGCACTTCCCTCTCCGCCCTCAAATGGATTCTGAAAATGTTCATAGACAAGGATCTCGGCAATATCACGACTGAACAAGAAAGCTTCATAGGGAAGGCCTACGACAGCAACGAGCGCATGATAGCGCTGGTTAATGATCTCCTGACTCTCAATCATTCCGAGGATTGCTCGCTGCAGTTCAAGTTTGAAAGCGTGGATATTCTGCCTTTGGTAGAGCAAACTATCTTTGAATTCTCCGGCGAAACGCATAAGAAGAACGTGGAGCTTATATTCTTAAAGCCGGCTTCGCAAATTCCGCATCTCGATTGCGACAAAGAAATGATACGCGTCGTTTTGCAGAACTTGATTGAAAATGCCATAAAATACAGCTTGCCGAACGATAAGGTCTTCTTGTCGCTGAAATACAGCGAGGAGGCGAAAAATATCGAGCTGTCGGTTCATGACACCGGCATCGGCATAAACAAGGAAGACGAGCCGAGCATATTCAGCAAATTTTTCCGCGCTGCAAATGCCGTGCAGAAAGACGGCATCGGCTCCGGTTTGGGATTATTCACCACCAAATACATAGTCGAACAGCATAAAGGCAAAATTTGGTTTGAAAGCAAGCCGGGCTCCGGCACGACATTCTTCGTCGCATTGCCCGTATCTTAACAGTTGTGATATAATACGAACATGAAAAAAGTTCTCATAATAGAAGATGACAATTTCCTGCAAGGCCTTGAAGCCGGCAAGCTGAAAAAAGAGAATTACGACATTATTACCGCCTCTTCCGGCGAGGAAGGGCTCAAGATGATCAACGAGCCCAATGTCGATCTTATCCTGCTTGATCTGGTCCTGCCTAAATTCGACGGGTTTGAAATTTTGCAGAAAATAAGAGAAGGAGACAAGACGAAAAAGATTCCGGTCATAGTTTTTTCAAATCTGTCGGAAGACAAGGATATTAAGAAAGCCGAGAAGCTGGGTGCCAATGATTTCATGATTAAGTCAAACTTCACTCTCGACGAATTGATAGAGCATATAAATAAGATTTTAAAATAATTGAACTTAGAAGATAAACTTGAAACCGTGTTCCGCATTGACGCGCGCCAGAAAAGCGCTTTAGCCAAGCTCTCGCTTCGCACCGTGCGCGATTTGCTGTATTACTTCCCGTCCCGATATACCGACATATCGGAAATTCGCCGGATCAACACTTTGTCTCCGGGCGAGACAGTTACGATACTGGGCGCTGTTTCAGGATTGAAAACAAAAAAAGGATTTAAAAGCAAAATACCGATGGGCCAAGCCGTTCTTTCGGATCTGACCGGTTCCATAAATATCGTTTGGTTCCATCAGCCGTACTTGGCGAAGATGCTGAAAGAAGGCGCGACTGTCCGCGTGACCGGCAAAATATCAGAAAGCAAAAGTTATGGATTGACTTTGACTAATCCTGAAATAAAAAAGGAAGACATCTTGCCTGTCGATCTTCACGACTCGCTATTTTCCGCAAACGGCGGGCCTGAGCATCAATATGGCTATCCTGTTTACGCCGAATCAAAAGGCATTACTTCCAAATGGATTTATTATGCAATCAAGAAAATATTAAGGGAGGATTGCGTTAGAAATATGGCTGATTATCTGCCGGATGAGATAATTAAGAATTATAATCTGCCGGCTCTTCATTCCGCACTAGTGTGGATACATCTGCCTCAGAAGAAAGAGCATGCCGATATCGCCCGCAAGCGCTTCGCTTTTGAGGAAATATTTTTCATCCAGCTTAAAAGGCAGCAGGAGCGGAAAGCGTATGACGAATTATTCTCATACAAGCTCGTCATTCCGGAAAAGGATATCAAGGATTTCATTTCTCGCTTTCCGTTCACTGCGACTCGAGCTCAAACTAATGCCATTATCTCAATACTTGATGATTTCAAGAAAGACAAGCCGATGTCCCGCCTTGTCGAAGGCGATGTCGGCAGCGGCAAGACATTCGTCGCCGCGACAGTCGCTTATGCGGTCATAAAGAACAGGCCGGCCGGCCAAAACTTCGGCAATTTGCAAGTGGCTTACATGGCGCCGACGGAAGTATTGGCAACGCAATTATTTGAAAACTTTATAAATTATTTTGAACATACTGGCATATCCGTTGCTCTCATCACAGGCAGTGGCTGCCGAAAGTTCCCTAGCAAGAGCGCGCATTGGGAAAACGGCAAGCAAGTGAAAACATGGACAACAATATCGCGCAATCAGCTTTTGAAATGGATCAAGAACGGCGAGATTCCGATTGTCATCGGCACGCACGCTTTGATATCAAAATCGGTGGAATTTGAGGACTTAGGATTAGTCATCATAGACGAACAGCATCGTTTCGGCACAAATCAAAGAATGAAATTAGCCAAAAAGGAAGGCCATGCCCCGCACTATCTGTCTATGACAGCCACGCCTATTCCAAGAACCTTGGCGCTGACGATATACGGCGATTTGGATTTGAGCGTTATTGATGAAATGCCGGCTGGGCGCAAAAAAGTTATTACGGAAATTGTTCCTGAAAATAAGAGGCAAGAGGCCTATGAGAAAATTAAAAAAGAATTGCATGATGGCAGGCAGTTGTATGTCATTTGTCCGAAGATTGAAGAAGACCCCTACCCAACCTCCCCCTTACTAAGGGGGAGGAGCGGAGGGGGTCTTGATGTTAAATCTGTAACATCAGAAGCCAAACGATTAAAGAAAGATATCTTCCCAGAATATAGGATTGAAATAATGCACAGCAAGATGACAAAACAGAAGAAAGAAAAAATCATGCAAGATTTCTATAATCACGAAATAGATATTTTGGTTTCCACTTCTGTCATTGAAGTCGGGGTAAATGTCCCAAACGCCACTTCCATAATCATAGAAGGCGCGGAGCGCTTCGGGCTTGCCCAGCTCCATCAGCTCCGCGGAAGAGTTATACGCTCAACTTATCAATCATATTGTTATTTATTCGCCGATGCTAAAAGTGATAAAACTATAGACAGATTAAAAGCGCTGACTAAAGCTTCAAATGGTTTTGAATTGGCTGAGCTTGATCTGTCGCTTCGCGGCGCAGGGTTGCTCTCCGGCGACAAGCAATGGGGCATCACCGACCTTGGAATGGAAGCAATTAAGAATATTAAAATGGTGGAAGCCGCCCGCGCTGAAGCAATAAAATTAATAGAAAAAGATAAGGACTTGAAATCTCTCCCCTATCTTGCCCAAACCCTCGCCTCCAAAAACTTGGATTTGCATTTTGAATAAAATTGCTGAAATAAAAAAGATAATGTAATATACATCTATTCCGCCCTTAGCTCAGTTGGTTAGAGCATCGAGCTTATACCTCGAGGGTCCTAGGTTCGAGTCCTAGAGGGCGGACAAAATAATAAAATACCCCTTATCGGGGTATTTTATTATTAATCTTTTATCTCCAATTTTTCAGCTGTTGTTTCCTTCTTCTTCGGCATAATTCCATGAGCGATTATGATCTGATTATATTCGGCTTGTTCAAGCGTCTCAACTTCAATAAGCTTTTTGGCGATGGCGTCCAAAATTTTCCTGTTATCGGTCAGAACTTTCTTTGCTACGGCAAAAGAATTATTCATAATTTTTGAAATTTCGCTGTCTATCATTGAGCTCATTTTCTCTCCATATTCTTTGTCGTTCACTCCCCGTCCGAAAAGCGTCTGCCCGTCATCGCTCTCAAGCGCCATCGGGCCGATCTCATCGCTCATGCCCCAGCGCGTCACCATGGCGCGGGCGAGATTTGTCGCCATTTGCAAGTCATTGGACGGTCCGGTAGTAATATCGCCAAAAACCATTTCCTCGGCCACATATCCGCCCAAAGACATAGAGATATCATCAAGGAATTCTTTCTTGCTTTGAAGCCGCTTTTCTTCAAGCGGAAGCTTGATCGTGTATCCGCCGGCTCGCCCGCGGGACACGATTGAGACCTTATGAACCGGATCGGCATAAGGCAGAACAGATGAGACAAGCGCATGACCGGCTTCATGATAAGCGGTAATTTCTTTTTCTTTCTTGGAAAGCAAATGACTCTTCCGCTCTGGTCCCATCATAACTTTCTCAATAGAGCGAATTAAATCAAATTGCGCCACTTTCTTTCTGTCTTCACGTGCCGCAAGTATCGCTCCTTCATTCATCAGAGAATATAAATCGGCGCCGGAGAATCCCGGAGTGCGCTCGGCGATAACTTTCAAATTCACGTCTTCGGCAAAAGGTTTCTTGCGGGAATGAATCGCTAAAATTTCTTCGCGGTCCGACCGATCAGGCAGATCAAGCACCACTCGGCGATCAAACCTGCCTGGGCGCAATAATGCCGGATCGAGCACGTCAGAGCGGTTCGTTGCCGCCATGACGATGACTTTTTCGTTTGGTTCAAAGCCGTCCATTTCCACCAGTATTTGATTTAGGGTCTGTTCTCGTTCATCGTTTCCCCCGCCGACGCCGGTTCCGCGGATGCGGCCAACAGCATCTATCTCATCAATGAAAACAATCGATGGCGCGGCTTTTTTGGCCATCTTAAATAAATCGCGCACGCGCGATGCTCCCACGCCGACGAACATTTCCACAAATTCTGAGCCGGACAAATGAAAGAATGGCACGCTAGCCTCCCCCGCCACTGCTCGCGCAAGCAAGGTCTTGCCTGTGCCCGGCGCGCCGGTCAATAGCACGCCTTTGGGGATGCGCGCGCCGATATCCAAAAACTTTTTGGGATTTTTCAAGAAGTCCACAATTTCTTTCAATTCTTCTTTCGCTTCTTTGGAACCGGCGACATCCTTGAAAGTCACGCGATTATTCTTATCGTTCGGATCGGTAATGCGCGCTTTGGACTGGCCGAAAGTGAATGCCTGCATTCCAGCGCCTTTAACTTGCCTTGTCAGCATCCAGATGAAAAAGATAATTAACAAAACTGGTAAAAGGAAAGGTAAAATATTCATTAGCCAATATGTGAATCCTGAATCATTTGTGATTTCTATTGGAGTATTGGCCAATTGGGCCGGCGTCACGCCATAGCGCGATAATGTGTCTGAAAGAGAGCTTTCGGTTTCTTTCTTAGCCTCGCCGACTGTCTTATCTTTAAAATAAACCGTGACAGTTTGATCTTTGACGCTGATTTTTTCGGCAGTGCCGGATGTCACGCTTTTGGCAACGTCAGAAATAGCCAGCTGTTTGGTATTATCCGGCGATTTTGAGACGATTGAATAAATAATGGTAATGCTGACGAATATCAGTATCGCTATTATCACTTGATTGGCAATATTGGGAATTTTGGGCTGTTGATTTTTCTTATTTTTATCTACCATAAGTATCTTGCATTATACACATAGAAATGCGAAAAACAAATAGCTAAATGGGGCAATACTTTTGATATTCTCCCCCATTATTGGTACGATAAGATTGTCCTACATATTAGGATAAATATGACTACATACATAGATAATAGAAAAGCACATTTTAACTACACGATTGAAGAAACTTTTGAAGCCGGAATAGAATTGCTCGGTCATGAAGTTAAATCTATCAAGAACGGCCTTGGAAATTTGGCTGGCGCTTTTTGCATTGTCCGCGGGGGCGAGGTTTTTCTTGTTGGCATGCACATACCTCCATATCAGAGTGCGAATATGAAAAAAGATTATGATCCTGATCGCGCGCGCAGATTGCTTCTCTCTAAAAAGGAAATAATCCGCCTGGCAGATGCTGATGGAACAAAAAGATTGACATTAATACCGATATCATTGTATAGTAAAGGTCGCTATATCAAGGTAGCTGTCGCTATAGCCAAAGGCAAGAAAACTTTTGATAAGCGCGAATCTATCAAGAAGCGCGATGCAGACAGAGAAATAAGAAGAGAATATAAAGTTCGTTGAAAATAATAAATTTTGGGGATGATCGGCTTCGACAAGAGGCGTCATCGTATATGCGCGTGTCGAGTCCGCAGGAATCTCGTTAAACTTCTTGCAAATGACTAAGTGCAAACAAAGTCGCTTCAGTGAAGTCGCCTTATGCTTCGGCATTCGGCAACTTTGCTCTCGCATTCGCCTAAACGGCCAATCGAGTGTTTATTCTTTTGACATCCGATAAAAAGAATAGGCATAATTAATCGGGTTACGAATCAGTAACAGCTTGATATTGATTCCGACAATACAAAGCTCGGTGTTCATTTATTTTGCATGTTCTCTAGAATGAATATTTAAAACCAATGAATATGATACACACGTAGATCCATATGCGAGCTCCTTTTGCACGCGGGTTCGATTCCCGCCATCTCCACAATCACGAAAGTTCCCAGAAAAAATGGTCGCGCGCTTGCGCGCGAGAATGGCGAGAGGGTGGGCGAATTCCGCTCCCGTCTTGCAAGCAAATGCGAATTCGGTGGGTGGGCAAAATGAGATTGAGACGGACTTTTCACGCAATTGCGGGTTCGTTCCAATTTTTTTGAAATAGTCCTTAATTTCAAAAAAATTGTCGCTTGAAATTAATTGCGTGGCTTTTTTAATATCTAAAATCCATTCTCGCAAGGGTTCGACCCAATTCTTTCTCTCTGCTCGCGCAGAGCTCAATTTTTCGTTGAGCGAGACTTTTTCTTTCAAAAGCTCATTTTTCTTTGCGAGGTAGTTTTCTTTCGGTATATCGCCGTCTAGATACAAACTAACGAGTTCACCGAGCTTTTGTTCCGTTTCTCGCTCATACTCTTTGAGTTGCACGAGCAGAGTTCCCGACGAAGATTTTTCATTTTTTTCCCACTCGTCCGTCTGCGTGGTCATCCAGTTCGTCCATTCGTCGGGAAGAGAGATTTTTTGAAGCTGTTCCTTGAGTTGTAAGACGAGCCGATCTTCCCGCAAATATTCTTGGGTACATTTTCCATTCTTTTTCGTACAGCGATAATAACGATACTTCGTGCCAAACCGATTCGTGCACCATTGCGCGGTAATCATGCTCTCGCATTCTCCACAGCGAAAAAGTCCTGTAAATGGAAAATGGTGTCCGACTTTTGTTTTGCGGGGACGGCCTCGCTCGGCTAATCTTTTCTGCACAGCTTCAAATAAATCTGAAGAAAGAATTGGCACAAAGCTTCCGGGGAAATATTCTTTGTAATGTTTCGTCAATCCCAAATATGATTTGTTCGATAACATGCGATGCACGGAAGCTTTGCCAAGTGGCGTTCCTCTTTTCGTGGTTATTCCATGCAGAGCAAAAAACTGCGCAATGGATTCCACTCCATGCGTGCCCTTCGCATATTCCTTAAATGCGCGAACAATGATTTTAGATTTCACGGGATCGGGATCAATATTTCTCGTTTTCACATTGTTCACATATCCGAAGGGCGCATGAGTGAGCCATTCTCCTCGGCGCAGTTTTTGCCGAATACCACGGTTAATATTTTCCGAAAGGTTGTCAGAATAATATTTACTTTGTCCGAACGCCACTTGCAACATAAACAGCCCTTGCGGGGTTGGTTCAAACCAAAATGTCGGAAAACGCAAAGAAATAATTTTGGTCGTGTCCACGGCGTAAATGACGCGTCCGCCGTCAATGGAATTGCGAGCGAGCCTGTCAGGATGCCAGGCTAAAATACCCGCTCCGTCCATTGACTCGATACGCGACATCATTTCGCCGAATTTCTCACGACCGGGTTTCTTTGCGCTTTTTGACTCTTGAAATTCAGCCAGAATTTCAAGATTTTCTTTACGCGCGAATTCACGAAGTTCAAAAAGTTGAGCTTCAATACTCATGACTTGTTTATCATCATCTTCACTACTTTTTCGCGCGTATAGAAAATATTTTGGTTTAATCATTTTTGTTTTTAGATTATTAAAAAAGAGTCCGTTTTCAATCTCATTTCTGAGTCCATTGCCCACCCACCGAATTCGCATTTGCTTGCAAGACGGGAGCGGAATTCGCCCACCCTCTCGCCATTCTCGCGCGCAAGCGCGCGACCATTTTTTCTGGAAACTTTCGTGATTGTGGAGTATTACTATCCTTTGCACGAACTTATTTCGAAAATCAAACGAAGTAATGTGGTACGCTTCGCTTGCCACATTTCTCCAAAGTAATTTCTCCGCTCTACTAATGTGGTAACTCAATGAACTCCGCCACGACGAGCTAAAGCTCGTCGTCTGCCCTCACCCCATCGCAATTCCATTCTATTTTAGTTTGGCGGGAAGATTTTTTGAATTTGGTATGGGCGATGGGGTGAGGGATAGGAATATTGAATAATCCTATTTTGGGATTATACCATAAAAGGATATATTATTACAACTATGAGCAAGTCAGTTTATACACAAGAGTATAAGGAAATTATAAAACGCCTGAAAAAAGGACGTATTGAGGCGGGGCTTGCACAGCAAGTCGTAGCCGATAAGCTCGGTAAGCCACAATCCTATATTTCAAAAATTGAGTCTGGGGAAAGACGACTTGATGTAGCGGAAATAAAAAAATTTGCAGCAATTTACAAAAAAACAATTAACCATTTTTTGGATTGATGAAGTTTTGAAAATATATGACTAAACAAGTTGCTTATTTATTAGGGCTTATTACGGGAAGAGGCCATATTTTTTATGATAGCAAATCAATTGCTATAGAATTTTCACATGCTAATGAATTCGCAAAAGGTATTGCCTACTGCCAAATTTGTGGGTGGTTTGCTACAGATAATGGAAGTGGTTTGAAATGTAAAAATCCAGAGTGTGGTCATAGAGTAAGTCCTTCTGTAAGAAAAATTTATAATCAACCAAAATCAACTATTGAGTCGTTGAAAAAAGAAATTATACCATTACTTAAATCAAAAATACCTGCCCATTTTGAGATTACGGGAAACAAATCAATGACCATTCTTGTGTTAGATTTTAAAAATAAAATTAGTTTATTTAATAAAATATGTAAAAATTTTTCTTCCGAAACAAATTTTGACCAATTTCATATTCCGAAATCCATATATTCTACAAACAAAAATTCCAAAATTGAATTTATAAATGGACTTTTAGATACATCTGGATTTGCTTCACCTGGTGGATGGTTTAATCGTGAGGGAAAAAATGGATATGGACGCATGAGAGTATATTTTCAAATAGTGCGTAACTGGTATTTACCTGTAGAAATAGATAACTTTTTAAGATCAGAATTTTCTCTCCCAATACATACGATTGACTGGGGTCATCCAAATATTCGTGATGGCAATCTGACTGATTTTTACAATACACGACCAACAAGTTGGAGTCGTGAACACCAGATAAAATTTTTCCCAGAGTACTATCAAGAGTTTAAATTTCGCATTAGTTCAAAACAAGCATTATTTCAAGAGTTAATAAAACATAATGTAAAAACTGTTTTCAAGGATAAGGAAGATTGGTTCCCACCATCAAAAATCACCAAAGGAAAAATTAAGGCCTATCACCCTGGCGAAAATGATCTTCGTATTCCAGAAGCTGGTCGTAGACATTTTGATGCATTTTGGCAAATTAACTTAGCATTTGGCTGTAAATACCTCAGAAAATTACAAAGCAAGGCTAAAAGACCAGAGTGTTTTCCACTAACCGGAGATCTTGAATCCAATATAAGTCCTAGAATTATTGAAAAGGAATTTAATGTTATAAGAAATAAACTTACAGCTGAAGCAGAAAGAGCAAAGCCTATAAAAAAGGAATCTAAAATAAAACTAAGGAGTGAAAAAGAACTTGCAGAAAAAGCTATGTATCAACCGCTCACTGTCTTTTTTGCAAACTATCTTTCTAAGAAATACAAAGAGAAAGTGTACACATTTGATACATCTGCAGGAAACTTAAATCTTTTCTTAAAAAATAAAAACCGTGATCTTTTAGAAGTTTTTGATTATTGTGATAAATATCGCATTCGTCCAGATGTTGTTGGATTTCTTGAAAAGCAAAAAGCTGTGGGTTTTATTGAGGCAAAAATTACATCTTTAGATTTAAAATCACTTGGGCAATTAATTGGGTATTGCCTTGTTGCTCGCCCATTAGAAGCTATTCTAATTTCAACAAAGGCTCCTTCACTATCACTAATAAAAATACTCAAGGCTAGACCTGATATGTTGACTTATGGACTTAATAGAAAAATACAACTGGCGACACTTAATAAAGGTAGAGTTAACTTTATTACAATATAAAAAATTATGGATAAAAATAAATTTACAAAAATATTGAAGGAATGGTTAAATAATTTTCTAAAAAAGAAACTGTCTTCAACGCATGAAATTTTAGAAGTTGTAATACCTCAATCGAGTCTATCTAAAATTAATAATCAATATATAAAACAAATTCCAAATTACTCATCTTGGGAATTCAAACCCGATATTTTCGCAGTTCTTAGAAATAAGGCATCTAATAAACTTGAATTAATCATTTTAAATAGGTCAACATCAGCGCTGAGCCTAAAAGAAATTGGAGAGATAAATTGTTATGCTCGATTAACTGGTGCTTATATGGCTTTTCTAACGTCTTTAAATGCTGTATCAAATGAAGTCAGTATTCTTTTGCTTGACGACACAATTAAAAATAGGGTTCTTGATTACGGAAAGGATAAAAAAATTATAGTATTTGGATGGGACGAAAAAAATAACCAAATTAATAAAGATTCAGTTATTCCTTTTGAACAAAAAGACTTCTTGTCTAGTTAAGTTCTTTTCCAGTAGATACAAATAAATTCATGCACTTTATTAAATCTAAAGACCCAAGGGTATCCTAAAGTTTTCATATTATTATATTCTTTTTGTCGATCCCAAATCACATATTCTTCTAGCTCAAACCCTATTTCTCTCATTATACGAGTTTGATCCTCATGAAGTGGGTAAAATTTGTCTTTTTTTCTTATGTCCATTACCACACAACAACACCTCTTGTTTGGTTTAAGAACCTTGTAAACTTCTTTGTAAACAGATTTTAAGTCTTGTAAAAAAGTTTCGTAATCATTTATATTTCCAAGATCTTTTTTAGAATCTGAATAGTTGCGTTGACTTTTATTGTCCACCGTTCTTTTCATATTTAATATATCCCAATATGGCGGAGAAGTGACAACAAGATCAACAGAATTTGGCTTGATATATTTCAAAAGATTTTTAGAATCATCACAATAAATTTCTGGTTCAAATCTTTTTATCTTCTTCTCGAACAAAGCATCTTGGTGTTCATCGATCCTTCTTTTTGCGGTTTTACAGTATTCTGTGTTTAAATCTACCCCGATTCCTTTTTTCCCAAGGGTATAGGCAGCTTTAAGAGTTGAGCCAATACCAAGAAAGGGATCAAGGATAACTTCACCAGGATTTTTCGTGTAAATCAAAATTAGCTTCTCAACTAATTGCTGAGGAAACATTGCGGGATGCTTCAATTTTCTTTCGTCAGAAGTTTTGCCTATATCTCGCCAAATACTAAAGGAGTTTTGCAACCATTCTTTGCCTGTTAAGTTGTTCATTCTTTCTGCCATTTTATTTTTTTACCTTCACTAGGAACAGGTATTCTTTAGTAATAATTTTAGACCCGTCTTGGTTAATTGCTCTGTATCTTTTGTGTTCCTTTGTGTATTCTATAACTTCGCCTCTGGTGCCTAATATTTTCTTTAACTCTGGTATGGATATTATTCCTTCGTCATTATAGCTTAATAGGATATATTTCGCTTTCGCTTTCATAACTAAATCTAAAAGTGCATCTGATGCCTTGCGAGAGATAGAATAGTCTGACTTTTGTTTTTCGTATGGTCTCATTCCAGCTTGTCCATATATCTCGGGAATTTTTTTAAACCAACCTTCTGCTATTAATTCAAGAAGAAAATAGTTTGATGCAAATTGCCTGGAGTTATAGGGTGGATCTAAATATAAAATATCAACTTTATATTTATTTACAATCTCATTCGCATCTGCTCGAAATGCTCTATTTTTCATTTTATTATTAAATATTTCTCCTTGTTGAAGTTTTAAATCCTTAAGGGCACGATTGTCCCAAGTTTTTAGATAAGCAGCATAAGTTCCAGTTATGTTACTTGTTAAGCTGATAGCATTAATTAAGCTACTTAATAAGTAATAATATTCTGTTTCTGAAATTGCTTTCTTGTTTTTCCATATTTCAATTTGCTCCCTAATAGCATCAACTTTCATTGCGTTCTTAATTGAAAGATACTGACGTTTATTTTCTCTATATGGAGCGTAATTTTTTGTTATAAAACCAATTTTTCCACCAAGATTATTAAGGTAATCAATAACATCTATGCTCAAAGATAATTTCTTAAATTTAGGTAAAGAATTAGTTTGAATATTAGTATAAGCAAGAGAGTAAGCGAATTCTAGAAAGTCATTTGAGTAAACTGTATAACCTAATTTTTTAAAATGTTTTCCGACAGCAGTTGTTCCACTAAAAATATCAAAAAATATTGAACCCTTTTTCAGAGACAGCCCAGTCACCACCTCTTCTATGTAATCAAGAAGCTTTGTTTTGCATCCATAATATCGCATAAGTTAATTTAAGTATAACATTTTATAATTTTTATTTTTTAATTCTCTTTTCTAATAACTCCGGCAACTTTTCCTTGTATTTCAACATTGGTTTCGTACCAAGGTTTCATATTTTTATTTGCGGGAACTAATTTAATACGTTTTTTCTCTCGGTAAATTCTTTTTAGTGTTACGGCATCTTTATCAGGTAGATATACAACCGCTTTTTCTCCATCGTCAACGGTAGATTGTTCACGCACCACAACGATATCCCCATCAAAAATTCCATCTTCGATCATGCTTACGCCAGCAACCTTAAGAGCATAATAATTGTGACCAGACGAAATCATGTTTCTTGGAACTTGAATTGGGCGAGGGTCTCTAATTGCTTCAATAGGACCTCCGGCAGCTATCAGTCCCATAAGTGGAATTTCTATAAATCCATTTTTAAGAAAATTAAAAGTTTGAATTGAACGTCTTTTCCCTTTTTCATTTGTAAGGAGATTTTTTTGTCGTAAATAAAATACATGCTGATGAACTGTCGGGATAGATATATGAAAATTCCTTCCGATTTCTAATAGAGAGGGAGCATAGCCTTTTTTTTGGCGAAAATTTGAAATAAAATCTAATATTTCTGCTTGTCTTTTGGATGCTGGTTTATCCACATTTGACTTTTTATACATACCTAAAGTATACTACCTAAAGTTATACATAACAAGCGGAAGTTATCCACATTAGCAATTTTAACCAATCAAAAATATGCAAGTAAAATGGACAGAATTAATACAGCTTGATGAAAGCGGAGTAGATAGAATATCAGAGATGGCGGAAATCGAAAGACGGAGGCTGACGAGCCGAGTCGGGGTCGCGAGATTTTTCAGCAGAAAAATACTTGTGACCGATGAACCCTGCTTTGCTTGCGTGCGGGAAGCGAAAGACTTTTCGTTTCCCGCCTTGGCGGGACTGAAAAGTACCAGCGACCGTAGGGCGAGATTCCTATATCACCATCTCCACAAAAATTTGACTTTCTTATCAATTTTTGGTTCAATTAAGAAAATACTAAAACTTTCAGCAATGTCAGAAATTAAAGGATTATCCAAGATCCTAGAGGACTTTACAAACAAAGAAACTCAGGAATTCAAGGCAATAACCATGGTTGTTGCCAAAGAAGATTTTTTTATGGAAATTTTCTCAAAAGGACAAATAACCGGCGAGATTGCGGGTGGAACCTATGTGTTTGAGATACTAGATTATTCCTTTGAAAAAAGCAACGGCATAAGGAAAGGAATATATCTCCGGTGCAATGAAAAGACCGGTGATCAGCGTCTGCAAAAAATTTTACCTAGGATGTATCAAGTATACATTGATGGGCAAATGAAACGAGGCTGGATCAAATATATAAATAAGTTAAATTAATAAAGAAAGGCGGCGCAAATTTGTGTCGCTTTTTTATTTGCCTTAATTATTTGCCTTAATTCCCCTCCTTTTATAAATTTGCTACAATATTCACATGCCAATTCAACCTAAATTCGCAATTTCAGGATATCGCGGAATCTGGAAAGATACTCTCACCGATGAAATTGCAAAAAAGTATGTGAGAGCGCTTGTGCGCATGCTTAGAGAAGATGAAGGCAAACAAAATCCGATAATCTTAATCGGACGCGATGGGCGCGAAAGCGGACCAGAAATAAAAAAGTCAGTAATTGAGGAATTAGAAAATCTCGGCGTTAATTTCGTTGATGGAGATTTATTGCCGACGCCGACAGTTTTCTTTGCTGTTCACAAGCACAAGTATGACGCCGGCATAATCATAACAGCAAGCCATAATCCGATAGAATATAACGGTTTGAAATTCGTCAATGACAAAGCTTTATACTTGGACGAAAATCAATTAGCAAAAATAAATGCATATTATGAAGAAAACTCCCACCCCCTCGCCCCAAAGGGCACTCCCCCTCAGGCAGAGGGAGAAAAAAATATTCCGGATTTTCCAAAGGAACATATTGATCAAATTATTGCCAATGTAGACGCAGAAATAATCCGTGCGCAGAAGTTCAAGGTTGCTGTTGATATGATAAATGCTTCCGCTTGCGCGCTTGACCCATATTTCTTCAAGCAACTTGGAGCAGAGCTTGTCCCGCTCAATGATATTCCAAACGGCAAATTCGCCCATAAGCCGGAACCGCTTCGCGAGAATCTTGCTGACATAGGCAATCTGGTAAAAAGTTCCGGCGCCAATCTTGGCTTTGCGCATGATCCTGATGCTGACAGATTGGTAATAGTAAATGAATTTGGAGAAACGATATCGGAAGAATACACGCTGGCTTTTGCCGTTCTAGCCGTTTTATCGAAAAATCGAGAGCAAACAATTGTCATTAATTTATCTACTTCGCAAATGAGCGCCGATATCGCCGAAAAATATGGAAGCAAGTGCATCAGGACGAAAGTCGGCGAAGCAAATGTAGTCGAAGGTATTATAAAAAATAATGCAATCATCGGCGGAGAAGGCAATGGCGGCATTATTTATCCTGCTATTAACATGGCTCGAGACAGCTTCACCGGTATTGGACTTGTCTTGGAATTCTTGGCAAAAACAAAACAGACCGTCAGCCAGTGCATCGCGAAAATGCCGAAATATTTTATGAAAAAAGCAAAGTGGCCGGTAAAAGATGGCGGTTTAAGCGATATATATTTAAAATTAAAATCTCATTTCAAAGAAGCGGAAATTATTGAGATAGACGGCTTGCGATTGGATTTTCCTGATAGTTCATGGATTCATTTGCGCCCTTCAAATACTGAACCGATTATCCGCCTTTTCGGCGAAGCAAAGACAGAAAAAAGAATTGAAGAGCTTTTCAAAGAAGCGGAAGATTTGCTTGCCTAGATGCCGTATCTATGCTAGTATTCTCCCCATAGGCAGGCCTTTAAAAGCGAGGCCGGCAAGTCTGTTTATCACGGTAAGCCAGATGATGTAATTGCAATTGAGAGAAAGAATAAATAATCAAATACGGGCTCAAGAGATTCGCGTAATCTCGAATGAAGGCGTTAACCTGGGTGTTTTGAGTTTTAAGGATGCAATGGCTAGAGCTCTCGCAGAAGGTCTTGATTTGATTGAAATTTCTCCCAATGCTGTTCCGCCAATAGCAAGAATAGCCGATTTTGGAAAATATCAATATGAGCAGAATAAGAAGCAGAAAAAAGCCAGAGCTGGAGCCAAATCAACCGAAACAAAATCCATTCAGATAAAAATAGGCACCGGCGATAATGACTTGGCGCTCAAAGCCCGCAAGGCCTCGGAATGGCTAAAAGATGGCCACCGAATAAAAGTTGAATTATTTTTATCGGGACGTTCGAAATATATGCCTGATTCGTTCTTGCGAGAACGCCTTGATAGAGTGCTTCATCTTATAACAGAAAATTTTAAAATAGCCGAAGAATATAAGAAGGGTCCAAAAGGTCCGACCATTACAATAGAGAGGGATAAATAATTTTATGAGCATAAAAACCAACAAATCATTAACCAAGCGTTTGAAAATAACAAAAAAAGGCAAGATTTTGTCGCGCGCGCCCGGGTTCAATCATTTCAACGCCAAGCAATCGCGAACAAAACAGCTTGGCGGAAAAAAGATGAACAGGATGCCGTTGACTAATAAAATTACCAGAACTTATCTGCCCAATGCCAGCGTTTAACATTAATCAGAAATATAATATATGACAAGAGTAAAAAGAGGAGTTATAAAAAATAAGAGAAGGCATAATATCCTTTCACAAACGAAAGGCTTTCGTTTCGGCCGCAGCACCAAGGTAGCGCAAGCGAAAGAAGCTCTTTTCCATGCCGGAACATACTCGTTCGCTCATCGCAAAGATAAGAAATCCGACGCCCGAAGCTTATGGACTACGCGCATCAATGCCGCTACGAGACCGCTTGGAGTGTCATATAGCCGATTCATTGATTCTCTTAAGAAAAAAAATATAAAAATTGACCGCAAGATACTGTCAGATATAGCGGAAAATAATCCCGAGACATTTGCTCGCATTATAAAAAGCATTTAAGTTCAATAAAAAATACTCCGATTAGTCGGAGTATTTTTTATTGAACCGGCGCAGTTAGAGCAGCATCCGATGGCACTGGATCAGGCGATACTGGAGGAACAGCGGTTGGATCAAGAGCAGCAGAATTATCTATGGTAGGGACAGTGACAGGAGTTGTCGCATCCGGTTCTGTCGCAGTAGTTGAAGATGCATCTGCCGGTGATGGCGCTGTTTGAGTTGTCACATTTTTATTTATCATTTCCAAGAATTGCTCTTCTTTGACACAGGCATTTCCGACACAAAGTTCTTTTGTCTTCAAATTATTTGTTTCCACGCTATCGCTATGTATGGCTTTTGCATATAAATCAGCAATATCATTCGCTTGGTCAGCTAAGAATTCCTTAATCAGCGATCCGAGTGATGTAGCATTAGTCGTATCAAGCGATGACAGGTCGGCAACTTTAAGATTAAGGTCTGATAATGATGTTTGAAGATGGACGAAGACGAGGATTGAGTTATCTGATGATGTGCCGTCGTATGATTC
>DATKGV010000012.1:0-74450 GCA_035510575.1 Minisyncoccota bacterium
ACACCTGCAGTCGGGATGCAAAGGCGGAGCTTCCACATCGGAATATGAGATGTCGAACGTCGACCCGTCCGAGCCTTGCGCGGTGTCACCCATGTTAAAGAAGTTGTCGTCGATGCTTATGACTTTTCCGTCCATCGGAGCACACAGCGAACACACGAGACTATCTTCCGCCGTGTACCACTTCACCGTCTTCACAACGCCTGATTGTTTCCATGCCTCCTTTGTCGCAAGGTTGGCGGTTCGGAATGCTTCCGTGCGTGCCACCATTTCCGCTCGCGTCTCGTCGCTGAAATCATAAATTTCGGATACGGTGTTTTTTAGATCGCGTATTGATAGACCGTCGCGTATTCCTTGATCAAGTTTGTCTTTGAGTAAATTCAGAGTCGTTTCGTTGTAGCTTCTGGCCATAAGTGCGATCGCTTGATCGAGAATACTTGTTTGAAGTTCAGGACCGTTGAAACCTACGAGGCTTCCAGCGATTGCTCCTTCTTTGAGATACAAATCGGTAAGCGAGGGCTTCGTGAGATTGATGGTGATTCCGATTTCATCGCTGAGATCAAAGAGTGTGTCTTTCGCCACTCCTTTTACACGCCTGATCGCTTTGATTGCTTCATCAAGATTTCGGATGACGCGTTCTTCCTGTCCGCGATTGAGCGTTCGAATTGCATCGGCTACGAGCTTCACGTACGGTTCGATTCTCGATTCAAATGAGCGATATAGAATCGACCAATCGCGATCGGTAAGGCTTCGGACATTCTTTTGCAAAATATCTTTTTTCTGTTTTTGAAATTCCTGAAGAGTCGCAGTCATTTTCTCGGTGAATGCTTCAGTAAGTCCTTGGCGCATCTTTGCTGCTTTTGCATATCTCACTGATGGATACGCACCGCTTCCGCCTTTTGCGAAATGCTTTTTGCGTTTACTTGTCTCTTTATTTTTATCATCTTGTTTTGTCGGAGTCGGATCGATGGAGAGAGGCTGCATAGTGATTGGATAGAGCAGATCGTCCGCACCCTCTGCCGGTTCATATCCGAAATAACGCTCACGCTGTTCGTTCGGAGTAAGCACGCCGGTTGCCGCCGCCATTTCTTTTACTTTCAGTTCGGTGTTCTCAGGAACTGGATCTTCAAAATCAAGGAATAAGTTATCGCCATAAAGCGGCACGAGAAATTCGTTCAGATAAGAAACAATGAGTTGCATCTTCGGCTTTATTGTTCGCAGAGCGAAGATATAATTTGTCGCTTCGGCGTTCGATCTGTTCACGTCGTCGGTAATTCCGAGAACAGTGCGAGGTACGCGAAAGCCTGCAAGAATGCGATCGCGCATCATCACCATCAAGTTGTTGAAGTCCATGTCCTTTTGGCTTTCGCTTGCCTGCGAATATTTCGTTCCTTTGGGGAGTACGAGTGTTTTGTAGGCGCTGTCGTATCCTTTGTGAATCGCCTCGAAAGATTTTTTGATGAATTGAAGTTGCGCTTCGGTGCGAGCATTCTCACTTTCAAGGACTCCGCCGATGCGTGCGCCGTTTATGAAAAATCTACGATTGAATTCCATCGCGTAATTGTCGGCGTCTATCCAGAGAGGAATCGATTGCGCGGTCCCGATACCTTCGTGAAGATCGCTTGGATCCGGATATTTCAAATGGAGGACTTGAGATGGTTCAAACTCGTATCGCTTGCCGTAACTTGTGTATTCGTATTTTGTGATTCTACTCGGGAACTGATTGTGATTCACCACAATGCGAACGCCGGATGGATTGAGAGGATAGAGCGCTTTCGGTTTGCCTTTTGCTTTTCCATCCTGCCCTACCGTCACTCCGTCCATGACTGCATAAAAATTTCCAGTAAGTTCAAGATGAGATCCAATGAGATATTTTAATTCGTAGCCGGTCTGCGTGTCTGAGACGCCGTGCAAAAGATCAAGCACTTCGTGATTAAAAACTTCTATCGCCTCGTCCCCGTCCATTTTGAAAAGACGCCATCGCATGTTTGCGATTTCTTCGGCAATGGCGCGAATGCACGCGTACGCCCAGCCGTTGTAGACGGCCATTGCTTTTGCCGGAGATACGCGCTTTGAAGAAGCCCAGATGGCGAACGGATCGCTGCTTGCCCCGTCCATTGCGCCGATGCCAGAGACACCCTTGCCAACTATCCTATTGAAAATTTTTTGTAAAATGTTTGGCATATATAAATAAAATAGGGGCGGTACGACATTGCTGTCGTACCGCCCCTATGGTTTTTCCATTCAGGACGCTGAGTAAAACTCAGGTGATGATTGAATATTCAGATGTATCTCTATTGTAGCGGTCCGTTTTCGGACCGGCTAGGGGGTGTGAATGTGGATAACTCAAATTGCCACAGTTTCAAAATCACCCATATCTTCTTCGGCTTCTTTGAGCATATCTGCATTGCTTTTCTGGCTACCTTGATTTAGTTTCGATTTTCGAATTTCGTATCGGGTAATTTTGCCAGTTTGTATATAAATTGTTATCTCGCCGAAGTCCATCTTTTTTGCCTGCTCCATTGCCCGCATCAAAGCCTCTTGTTCGGCGGTGATCATCGCATGCTTTCTAGGTTCTTGTTTTTGTGGTTCTGTATTCATATCGCTATTACTTCTTCCATTTGTAATCCTTGGTTGACCAAGCCGAGAATTAAATAAACGAGCGCGTCAACCATGTCATCATGTTCCTCAACGCCGAATCCGAAAAGTTGCATCAGCAAATCTTCGCATCCAGTTCTCGGAAATCTGACCGTTCCATTTTTTATATAAATTGCTGCCACTCGCAATCGCGCACGTTTGTCGTGTATCGCTTGCATTCGTTCTATCGCAAGTCCCTTTCTTTCCATTTCATCATTTGCCGCTTTTTGGTATGCGACTTCTTCGGCGAAGATTACATGATTGCCGCCGAAACTTTTATGCAATGCGAGTGCCGTCTCTACCGTCTCGCGCATGTCGAGGCGATCGTTTATTGGATTCGGATGGATGTTGATGTATGGATGTTCTTCTTCGTATGTTAGCGCTCCAGAAACCATTGAGGTATAGTCGGCAGTTTCCTTTTTGCTGATTGCATAGTCGATGCCGGTGCCATACATTGAAACTTCTTCGGACTTTGGCATGCGTTCGTAGTAGTGAATTTCTTCCGAAGTTACTTCCTGTCCTTCGTCAGGCACGACCTTGAGACAATACTCGCGCAGATAGGCGCTTGCCTTCACAAGATTAAGCAAACGATCAAGAGCTTTCTGATCTGGATACTTTGCTTTCCATGTGATCGTGCCGTCATTTCGCACGAGCGGATATTCCAAGTGCTTGAAGCCCGTGTCTTTTTTCAGACGCGACATAAGCGCATCCATGTGGAGCTGGTTGCCGATAATAATGGCTCGTCCAGTACGTTCATCTATGGCGGGCAACACCTCGCTTCGGAGCCATCGCTCGGTTTTATCTCTGTTTTCTTTTGTCCGTACCCATTCCAAATCTTCGGGATCGTCAACGATGACGAGCTTCGGTCGATATTGTCTATGCTTCAATCCACGGACTTTCTGCCCTCTTGATCGTGCAAGAATGCGAACCCCGTTTGAGAGAAGCAAATTCTTTGCCTGCCATTCTTCTTCACTTTCAAGACTGAAATCGTCTCCAAATATTCCCCTCACTTCTCCGTAGTCCTGTTTGATCCAGTTGTTGTTTTCAAGTTCTTCTTTTATGTTGGCGATGTTGATGCCGGCTTGCATTCCAGTGTCGGCAATCGGAACAATGAACGGATACAGTTTTGGATATTCAAGTGCCGCCCACAAAGGCAGAGCAAGTGATCCGAATGTAGACTTTGCACTTCCACGGAATCCGAGTATCTCGACCAATCGCTCATCATGATCTCCGAGTATGTCGAGCAACTCCATATGAAAATCTGCGGGAGCGACCGTCATGTGATGCGGTAGATAGACAAGGCAAAATCCGCGAAGTGTTTTTGCCATCGCTCTACGCGTCTCGTGATCGTCATAGAAACT
Source organism: Minisyncoccota bacterium (assembly GCA_035510575.1). Classification (GTDB taxonomy): domain Bacteria; phylum Patescibacteriota; class Minisyncoccia; order Phycocordibacterales; family UBA9973; genus UBA8515. The sequence goes on from DATKGV010000012.1 coordinate 3,996, forward strand.
TTCACTCTGGAAGAGTGGGTTGTTGTTTTGTTGTATCTTGATTTCCATGTGGTGCAGAGAGTTCTTTTGGGATCATTCCCCAATTGACCATGGCTTGTCTTATAAGTTCGCGTGCTTCGGCAGTGAGTGGTTTGTTTCTTTTATCAATTTCGAGCGTACCAAGATGGCGGTTGAAAATGCCGGCATCCATCTCTGCTCCAAAGAGTGCCACATCGAGCTTAATGATTTCTCTGAGCGCACTCACTCGGTCCCGAACACTGGGTGGTGGGATTCCTTCTTTCTTCAGATCGTCGCTGTAGTAGGCAATGCGAATCAGCTGTTCGTAAATAAGACGGTATCGCTCTTTCATTTCGGTGATGCGCGTAGACACTTCCTGACGATCCACGTTTTCTATCGACTGCCGATGAACCTTGTGGCGCATTTTCGCCACGTAGTCCCAATCAAGAGGCTTGCTGTTTGCCGTTCGATAGCCCTTGTCATAGAGCGCGTCCTGCAATTTCGCAACAGAAATCAAGGGATCGATAACGATTGCATCCCTTATCGTTCGCTTAATCTTTTCCTCTTGAACGGGCAGTTTTTTCATTACTTTCTTTTGGCGTACTTGGTGGCTAGGTTTATTCGGTGCTTGAGCTGGTCTACCTTGTACCAGTTTTTTTCCTCACGGTTAATTTTGACGAGATGCTTCATGTGACGTATCTCGCGATGGATGTTATTTTTCATTCAGGGTGATTCAGGGTTATTTTTAAATAGGGCTTTAGAATAAAGGTTTTTGAAGGGCAGCAATTCGCTTGTTTGCGATGCTTATGTATTCCGGATTGAGCTCAACACCCAGATACTGCCGCCCAAGGCGAAGTGCCACGATCGCCGTGGTTCCGGACCCAAAAAATGGGTCTAGAACAATGCCGCCAGGCGGGGACCCCGCCTTGATTGGTGTTTCTATGAGATCTTCGGGATACACCGCAAAGTGCGCTTCTTTGAACGCTTTAGTTGGTATGCGCCACACACTCCGCATGTTTCTTCCGCGCTCCAAATCAATAGTTGCGTATCCCCTGTCTCTGACGTTCGATGGATCTTGCACGCCCGCAGTTTTATAATTTTTATGTCGCGTGTGCTTGAGCTTTATACCGGCTTGGATCCTAATGATTCGCTTATCTTTGATCGTTGCTTCGCTGTATGGTTCGTACTGTGGCTCAAAATAATATTTTTTGCTTTTCACAAAGAAAAATACTTTTTCGTAATCAGCAGTAAAGCGATCTTTAACACTCTGCGGCATAGCGTTTGGTTTATGCCAGATGATTTCATTTCGCAGTATCCATCCACGATTGCACATTTCGATTGCGAAACGAGAAGGAATTTGAAGTAAGCATTTATCATATTTTGTACCGCGAAGCTTCGAAGATTTATTCTGACCGAATGGTATTTGATATACTTGTTTTCCACTCGTCTCCTCTGTATTCCAAGTTCCCATTCCGCTTCCCCCATAAGTATCGCCCATGTTGACCCAACAAGTACCTTCTTGTTTGAGAACGCGTTTTACCTCGCTGAAAATATCACAGAGTTTTTTGATATATTCTTCAAATGCTTTTTCAAGCCCAAGCTGCCCTTCTACTCCATAATCTCTGAGTGCCCAATACGGTGGCGAGGTTATAACCATATCTACACTTTCGTCTGGCATATTTTTCAGGACATTCAGACAATCTCCTTGTAATATTTTATTAAGCTCCATTGCGCGACTTGTTAACTCGCTCCCAGCGATCACGAATGACATCGCAGAACTTTGGATCGAGCTCAATCATGTAGGCACGCCGACCGACTTTATCAGCTGCCGTCATTGTGCTTCCGGACCCTGCGAATGGATCAAGGACAATGTCATTTCTTTTGGTTGAATTGCGAAGTGCACGCATAGCGAGCCAGTCTGGTTTTTCTGTTGGATGTAAATATCGCGCAGTCGCCTTTCTCGGCATTTCCCAGACATCGTATTCGTTGTCGCCATAGAACGAGTGCGTGCCGTTCTTCCATCCGTAGATGATGCTCTCATGTTTATAGCGATAGTCGTTCCATCCCATACTCGGCACGTTCTTCACCCAGATGATCAGGCCTGAGTGATGGAATTCGTTCTTTAAAATACTCTGCAGAAATTGCGGATATGAGCTCCAACCAGAACAGATATAAAACGAAGCACCCTCTTTGGAATGCATGCACATGGAGTAAAATGCGCCATCGATCAGTTTCTGAAATTCTTCGGGGGTCATGTTATCGTTCTTGATCTTTTCCAATTCTTCGCTCTTGAGTTTTTCTCCGCGTGAATGGTAATTCACATTATAGGGTGGATCGGTAAAGATCATGTCGGCTTTTTCGTTTCCAAGAAGTGCGCGATATGTTTCTGGATCGGTCGAGTCTCCACAAATCAGACGGTGCGAACCGAGCTCATACACTTCGCCGAATTTAGAGCGGGGTTCGGTCATTTCATCGATTGGCTCTTCTTCCTCGTCATCGTCGTTGAGGGTCTGATCGAGAATACGACTGATCTCCTCTTCTCTGAATCCCGAAGCGGGAATATGCGGGTCTTCTTTGAGAGCGATGATTATATCAGCAAGTTTTTCGTCGTCCCATTTTCCTTTAATTTTATTTAAGGCAAGGTTTAGGAGTTTTTCATCTTCCGCTGATAATTCCACGAAGGACGCAGGAACCAAGTACACTCCTTTTTCTTCCGATTCAACAATGCCTGTCGGGACCGTACCGCCCGCTATAAGGGCTTCCAAAGCCGACAAGCGCTGATGTCCGCCCACGAGCACGCCATATCGCTCTTTGCTTTTGTTTACAACAATCGGTTCGACAAATCCGAAAGTTTTGATGCTCGTCTTGAGCGCGGCCATTTCCGTGTCGGGCATTATTCTCGGATTGTAGTCTGCTCGTTTCAGTTCGCTGATCTTGATTGAGTTCATATTTAAATTCCGATTGCTATGTCTATCTCGACTCGACCTCTGCCGTCTGGTGAATAATGAGTTTCAAAACTTCCATCGAGATATTTGTCATTCTTGAAGAGTGCGTCAGCGATTCCCTTGAAGATATTATCGGGATCTCCGTGAATGCCGTTGCGCCAATAGATGCGAACATCCATACGACACTTTTCTGCAGAATTTGTTGTGAATGGCTGAAGGTCGGTCAGCATTGTGCTTCCGGCGCGCATTAGATATTCGGGATAGTCGCCGTAAAAAGATCGACGAACGAAAATTTTCCATCCGTTGTATCGTTTCGCTTCTGGAAGCCAGAGTGCGCGCTTCACAACTCGGACATATGGAATCGGATTTCCGTAAACATCTTCTTGGTTTCCTTTAACCATAAAAGTTATTTTTTTCATTTTCTTTATAGTGAATTTTATTTATTAATGCTCATCTTCTTTGCAAGTTCTTTGGTCATTTCCCCAAAGTTATGCACATGGTGCCTAATACTAGGTTTCTCTTTTTTCTCTAGGTTTTGTGTGTTAACTCTCTTAACTAGTTTTGGTAAAGAGGCTTTACTATTTCTGGTTAACCTTCTTAACTGGTTAATTTCGTTTACTACTTTATCCACATCCATATTTAGGTTGAGCTTGTACCTATTTCCGTACGGATTTTTTTGTACAAATATCGCATTGGAACGGATGAGATTTCGAAGCGAAGTGTTTATGGACGGACGAGACAATCCTGTACCAAAGTCGAGCTGCTTTCCCTGATGTGATTTGATGCCATTCTCAAACTGAGTGAAGCTTATACTGTCTTCGTCCTTGTGAAATCCAAATGTGCGACGGCAGATGTAGAGAAGACATCGCGCTTCGGCCTCCGGTAATCTAGGAAGAACAAAATCCAAAATGATATTTGGAATCTGAGAACTATTGGGTATTAAATTTTGTTTATGATCGTCCATTGTTTTTGGAAGAGAGAAGCATCGACTTTTAATCGATGTTTCTCTCATATTGTTTTGCCGTCGACCTTTACTCGGCCGTGTCGGGGATTAGCCCCCGATCTCAGCCCTCATGCCACTGCGACAAGGGCTGAGTCAGTGGCGAATCCCTATCGGTTATTTGCCACTTTTCTTTGCCTTGTCAGCTGTGGGTTTCTTGGGACCGTCTTCTTTTGAGTCTCGAAGGTCTTTGTCGAACTTTTCCGCCGGTGTTAATTCCGCCGGAAGCTCGCCTTTTGCTTCGGCGACTTTCTGCTTTCCGAATTCGACCACTCGGGCGAATCCATCCTCGAGAAGTTCCGGCGACATCATTTCGATGGCGGACCAGCTTCGAGTATTGAAGGCATACTCAAGCGCATCGGTCTTATTTTTCTTTTCCGCTGCGCTTGAGCTTGGCCAGAGCGATACGAGGTAGCCCTCAATTTCTTCTAGCCATCGCTTTTTACCCTGTACCCATTTGCGCTTGTCTTCTTCGGTCTTGATCAAGTCGCCGGCATCCTGTTCGGCATAGCTGAACCGTGCCGCAATTGGATCTTTAATGATCGCTTCAATGGCAGGAGCAAAGTCTTCGTAGGTCGGGTTTTTAAATACCGCACCATCGAGGAGATTGCCTCGCCCTTTGAGGACCACTGACTGACGCCAGACTTCGCGCTTCTTGCGTTGGATGAGTTCGTGGCGCTCCATGAGTACCAAGACATCAAATTCATATGCGGCGTTTTTCTCTGCCTGCATCTTCACTCCGGTCTTGGTGAACTCCTTGCGTCCGTCCTCGTCCACTTCCTGCTCCATGCGATCCGACACGCGGCCGGTTGCAAGGATATGCAGGGGTGATTGCACGAGTGGGATTGAAAAGTATTTATTCCACTCGCTCTTGATCGACATCCAATCCTGTATCTGGAATGTCTGTCGATTAAGTTTCTTCTTATAAGCTTCTTGGAAGTCCATCCAGATGTGAGTGATGCTGTCGATCACCATGATGTCGGCATATCCATCCGAACAGAGCTTCATTGCTTTTACCAAGTCGGCCAGCGAGTGTGTCTCGCGCACCATCGCTTCGATTCCATTCTCTTTGAAAAGAGGAATCAGAAACTTTGATGCTTTCTCGGTATCAATAAGCACAATCGGCTTCTTACTGTTGATCTTCTTATGAAGACCAATCGCTACTAATGCGGCAGTCCAACTTTTACCGGTTCCCGGTTCCCCTTCAAATGCCGCTTTGAAGAAAGGTTTTGTGTTCCCGATGGCGGTGAAGAATGTATCTTCAGCTGTCGGAGAACTGCTTCGTTCTAGTGTTTGCATAATTTATTTTGCTTGACACCACGAAGGGGTCTTTGATACACTTGTATCTGTTTGATGAAAGGCTCCCTTCGAGGGGTCTTTTATTTTTTCTCTAGTAATGTGCTGATTCGTTTGTCAGCGTCAGCAAGCATGTCTTTCTTGATTTGCTTGATGATTTCTCTGAGTAATCCATCGCGGATGATTCCATGAGCCATGACCATGGCTTTCTCGTCTTCCGCATCCATGTTGGTTAGCTTGCCCATAAGTTCGCCGGTGTATTCGGCTACCTGGTCAAATGTCTCTGCAAGGATTCGTTCGTCGACAATTGCCGGCGCTCTATCCTCGACTAGTTTTAATGCTTCCCTCGCTAGTACTTTCATTTGTGCTTTGTTTGGCATCTGTGTCTTCTTTGAGCTCAAACTTAAGGTCGCGCCTCTTTTGATTTTTAAGGCTTAGGGCGACGTTCTTCTTCAGTCGTAGCTCGTTAGGCTGATAATCGATATCGACTTGATCGCCTATTTGCAGTCGATACTTTTCTGTGAGCCATCTACCTTCGAGGATTAAAGCTGGTATGCCATATCTTCGATAGGTAACCGCTCTAGTTTTTTTAAGTGTTTTCATTGCTAGCATCTGCCGTTGTACATCGGCTGATCTCTTTCGAGACAATGTTGTCAGACTTCGCTCTCGTCTGATTGGTTAATAATTTCGACCTTTAAGGCGAGCGTAAGCGGGCAATAAAAAAGCCCTGCTTTTTTCGCAGGGCTTTCTTGAAATTTTCTTATATGGTTTTTATTTTATACTTTGTCCAGTCTTGATGACGTGTTCGACCAACGTGTGGGTGTACCCCATTTCATTGTCGTACCAGCCCATGACTTTCACAAGATTGCCTCCGACAACGCGAGTCATTTCAAGGTCAGCGATTGAAGCATGAGAATTTCCAAGTATGTCGCTTGAAACCAATGGTTCATTTGTGACAGCAAATAATTTGTCCCAACGCTTATCAGCTGATGCTTTCTTTAATATTTCATTCACTTCTTCTTTTGTTGTTGGTCGCTTTGAAATGAAAGTAATATCAACAATTGAGCCGGCTATCACTGGCACGCGGATAGATATGCCATCAAAGAGACCTTTTAGCTCTGGGAACGCTTCTGTGACTGCAATAGCAGCACCTGTAGAGCTAGGAACGATATTCTGAGCGGCAGCCCTGCCTTCACGCAGGTCTTTCTTGCTTGGTCCATCCACAAGTGATTGACTAGCAGTATAACCATGAACAGTATTTAAAATTGCCTTCTCTATGCCTAAACTCTCATGTAATATTGCAATAAGTGGCGATGCAGCATTTGTCGTGCAAGAAGCGTTTGAAGTTATATCGCAAATGCCGAATTTGTCTTCATTAACTCCAAGCAATATTGTTTCGCCTTTCGCGCTGCCAAGCGAAGATTTTGAAGGTGCTGATATGACAACTTTCTTTGCTCCGCAAGTTATATGGAATTGCGCTTTGTCATATGAAGTAAACAAGCCGGTAGATTCAACAACAACATCAATATTTAAGTCCTTCCATGGTAGTTTTGCCGTATCTTTTTCTGAAATAAACTTAACTTTTTTATTGTCAATAATAAAATCAGTGCCAGAAATTTTCACATCATGATTCCAGTCATGGTAGACAGTGTCATGACGAAGCAAATACGCCAAGCTATCAATAGAACCGAGATCATTGACAGCAACTATCTCAATGTCCTCCCTTTCCCATGCGATTTTTAGAAATGCCCGGCCAATCCTGCCAAAGCCATTAATTGCCACCCGAACTTTTTTTGTATTGTTGAATAATTTCATAATTCGATTATATCATTTTATTATTATAAATTACAAAATTTAGTAGTTGAACTACTAAATTTATGATATAATCAAATAATCATGAGAAATCATATTTTTGAAATTGGGAAATATTATCATATTTATAATAGAGGAGTAGATAAAAGAGATATTATTTTAGACGAAGAAGATATTAAAAGGTTTTTGCAAAGTTTAATTGAATTTAATACTATTGATCCAATTCAAAGTATTTTTCAACAACACTTAAAGAAAAAGTTAAAATTTAGTAGTTCAACTACTAAAAAACAATTGGTTTCTATTGTTGCTTATTGTATAAATCTTAATCATTTCCATTTACTCATTACTCCTCTAGTAGATAAAGGAATTGAAAAATTTATGCAACGTATTGGTGGTTACACTAGGTTTTTTAATGAAAAATATGATAGATCTGGAGCTTTATTTCAAGGAAGATTCAAATCAAAAATTATAGAAGATAATAATTACCTTCTTAATTTAAGTGCTTATATAAATTTTAATAATAGAAAAGAAGATGGAGATTTTATTTCAGAATTTAGTAAATCAAGCCTTGAGGAGTATATTCAAGATGACACAAAAGGTCTTTGTTCCAAAAAAATAATTTTATCTAATTTTAAAAATAAAAAAGATTATTTAGAATTTGCAAAATCTTCATGGAAAGAAACTTTAAAAAGAAAAGAAGAAGTAGAATTTTAGTAGTTGGACTACTATTATTTATATAATTTAAAACATTTATTCTTAAGTATAGCTACTTCTTTTATTATATTTAGTTTTGATGCATATTTTACATCCTCATCAAATTCCCAACTACGTAATTCTCTTCCACTAATAGAATCCCAAATTAATTTTTTAAATTTGGATTTAGATTTTTTATATGCATTTAAACACACTTCTACTTCTGGTGATTTTGTTCCTTTTAAATAACTAATTATTAATCCCGCTCCTAAATAATCTTCAATATTGGGACGTAATTCCTTATCCCCCTCCATCTTTCTCCACAAGATATAATAGTAACAGGTATTTTATTAAATTTTCTTATTCTATTAACTATTTGCGCCACAGGACGAGCATTTATTATGGAACCAATAAAAACAAAATCATTATTTTCAGCTATTTTAGAATAAGTTGAACCATTACGAGATGGTAATAAAAATTTTTTACCATTACATGATTTATTAAAAGACAAAGAAGATAAGGATTGTTTATTATAAAGTTTTGCTTCTGACCTTCCTAATACAACTTCTGCATTAATCTCTTTTGCATATGAATCTATATCTTCTATTTCTGTTTTTGAAAAAGGAAAAATTTCTGATCCATAGTGAATTGCTGTTGTTACAGTAGTGGAGAAACTCAAAATATCAACAATTATAATAATATCTTTTCTTTTTACTGCTTCTTTTATACCATTTAGACCCCAATCCAATTTACATTCAAATGGTTCTTGATTAAATACATTATCTGTTTCTTTCATTATTTTTGAGAAAATTTTAGTAGTTGGACTACTAAAATTATTAATTTATTTTAATAACTCTTTTAATATCTTCTGAACAAGTGCAGGATTAGCCGAACCTTTGGTTTCCTTCATAATTTGGCCGACAAGTGACATAAGGGCATTTTCCTTGCCCCCTTTATATGTTGCTACCACTTGCGGATTAGCATCAATAACTTTTTGAACGATTTCTTTAAGCGCGCTCTCATCATGATTCTGTATCAGTCCCTTCTCATTGGCTATTTTTTCCGGAGATTCGTCGTTGACTACAATCATAGCAAGCATATCTTTGGCTACACGAGATGAAATTTTTCCATCAGTTGCCATATTTATAAGCTCGGCAAAGTTTTTAACGCTTGGAAGTTTAATATCTCCATTTAATTTTTTTAACCCCAAATAATCAGAAGTTATATAATTGGAAGATATTTTAATTTTATTTTTATCATTTAATATTTTAGCAATATCTTCAAACCATGTTCCAAGTTCAATATCAGTAATATAGCTTTCAATATCCTCATCTTTTATTCCGTAATCATTCTTATAACGATTTCGTTTTGCGCTTGGCAATTCAGGCAAGCTTTTCCTTATTGCTTCAATATCAAAGACCTTGCTTAAATACAATTTTGGCAAATCAGGGTCCGGGAAATAGCGATAATCATTAGCATTTTCTTTTGAACGCTGAGAGAAAGTTATTTGTTTATTCTCATCCCAACCACGAGTTTCTTGAACTATTTCACTTCCCTTTCCAGCATCAAGTAATTCTGTCATTCTTTTAATTTCAAATTCTGCTGCTCGTTCAACTGCGCGAAAAGAATTGATATTTTTTATTTCGCATTTTGTGCCTAATTTATCAGGATTATCAGAAAGTGATATATTAAGCTCCACTCGCATTTGGCCTTTTTCCATATTTGCTTCTGAGACGCCAAGATAACGAAGCAAAAGCTGTAATTCACGGCCAAAGTTCCCCGCTTCTTTAGCGCTGTGTATAACTGGTTCAGTAACAAGTTCCATAAGCGGTACGCCTGCGCGATTAAAATCTACAAGCGAATAATCGCCCTTGTCGTGCTTGCTTGTTGCTGTATCTTCTTCAAGATGAACTCGAGTTATAGCAACTCCATTTAATTCTCCGCCTGAAACGATCGGAAATTTATATTGAGAAATCTGATACGCCTTTGGTATGTCGGGATAGAAATAATTTTTGCGGTCAAATTCGGTAAAATCGGCAATATTGGCATTCAGTGCAAGCCCTACTTTTATAACATATTCAACTGCTTTCTTATTTATTACAGGCAAAGTGCCGGGGTGTGCCATGCAGACCGGGCAGATATTTACGTTTGGCGCATCTATATCTGGATTATTGGCGCAACCGCAAAACATCTTTGAATTTGTCTTCAATTCCGCGTGAATTTCAAGGCCTATGGTTGTGTAATATTGTTTCGGCATTGGTTGATTATAGCAAAAGTTGTAAAATTTCAAAAATTATGTAATTATTTACTCGTAATAATATTGCCCGAGTGGCGGAATTGGTATACGCGCACGACTTAAAATCGTGTCTCGCAAGGGATGTGGGTTCGATTCCCACCTCGGGCACAAAGAAAAAAAGCAGGCAAAATACCTACTTTTAATTTTGAGAATTTAATTAGTTTGAACACCCAGCTTTTTTTGTATGGCATTTATATTCAATGTTTTATCTATTGCAGATTGGTCTACTGTTGGAAGCTTTAAACTTGGTATGACGCTTTGTACTTGGTTAATTCCCTGGCTGATTGCGCTTCCCCAAATTACATTATTCCAAACATACATGACAGGTTTAGAAAGATATTTATTCCAGATATCTTGGCCTGTCTGTTCAATATAATTTACATTGCCTTGGAATTGAGGAGAATTAATGAAGGATTTGATATTAACCTTAAACAGAACAAACAAAATTATTATTATAATAATTGCTCCCCCGATATGGATATGTATATTTGATCTTGGTTTTTGCATATCTTCACTCATGCTCCTATTTTATCACTAATCTCGAGCTGTGTCATTCTTAATCATATTTGCTGATATTTTAGGCAGGTAAAGAAGTGGATCAAGATAAGCGCTTGTCGGCGCGATTGGCATAATGAACGTCTTGCCATTACAGCTTAAGCTTGGCACCGTCTTCACATCAGCGCCTTGAGATGCATAAACCGTCACGTGCAAATGCGGCGCAGTTGAGTGGCCAGTATTGCCGGATAATGCGACCACATCTCCTGTTTGAACTTTTTGACCGGCAACTCCCAATATTAATGATAAATGGCCGAATGTGCTCGATAGCCCGTTATAATATCTTATGAAAACCCATTTGCCGAAAGATGCTCCTTTGCAATATTGATCAGTATCGCCTGTGCCGATGATTGTGCCTGCACCCATTGATTTGACCTGCGTGCCGATTGAAGCTCTGAAGTCCACACCGCTATGAGAACCTGAGACATAGAGGCGCTTCGCCGCGACTGTTTTCCCAAAAAGCTGCGTTACAAAGACACTATCAAGAGGCCAGGATAAAACGCTTGATCCTTCTGCCGGCAGAAGATTAGGATTTAATATGAATTTAAGCTGCGATTCATAATCGCTTAATTTCTTTTCAAATTCATCGCGCTTTTTCTGGCGGTCAGCCAGAAGCTTTTTATACGCTGATTCTGTATTTTTAGTTTCAGTCAGGAGATCGCTATTTTCTTTTTTTGTTATTTCTATAACCTGTTGCTTTTGTATCAAATTATTCTTTAGAGTCGTCAAATTCTTTTGCTCAGTTTCTTTCTTGTTTTTTGATATATTGAGCGAATTTATTTGTTCTCCCAAATCTATGATATGCTTCCGTATTCCTTCATTGATATTCAATATGTTATTATACTCCCTGCTCATACTGGCCAGATCATCTTGAGAGAGTAATTTTTCTATCGTAGTCAAACTATCGCTCTCATTCAAATCTTTCAGCATTTTAATCAAAGAACTTTTTGATTCATTTACTGATTTTTGCTGAATGCTTATATTGCCGGACAATTCCTGGATAACCAGATTTGCCGCGACAATTTTCTTTTGCGTTTGCGCTTTTTCCGTGAGCAGCTTGGATCTTGTTAAAGCAAGTTCTTTAATCAAATTTGCCAAAGTATTCGATTTTTCATTGGTTTGCGATATTTGCGCTTGATATTGGCTTATTTCATTATCAAGGGCTTGTATTTGGCTGTTAACATCATTTATTTGCTTATTCAAATCTTCGGCTGTTGCGGAGTAAATATGATGTGCCGGAACGCAAAAAATAGACACCATAATTATCAAGCTTGCTATAAATATCAGCTTTTTCATTATAAGTTTATTATACTACTACGCGCGAAGTATTTGTATTGCGGCATTCAAGCGGGAAATCGTTTCATTCTTGCCTAATATTGAAGCTATAATAAACGGATCTGGAGATTTATCGAGGCCTGACAGAGCATAGCGAATCGGCCAAAGAATATCGCCGCGGCCAATTTCTTCGGCATAAGGCCATAATTTTTCTTTGATATTTTCTTTTGTAAAATCTTTAATTGGTATGTCCTGTATTATAGATATCGCATTTGCGAGATAATCTGAAAGTATTTGATATTTGTTTTCCTCGGGTATTTTTGATGACTTAAAGAATAATGAATCCCTGTCAAATGCGGGCTTGCCGAAAAAGTAAGTCAATTCGCCATTTACAGCCATATCCGCTATATCTTTTCCTTTTGAAATTCTTTCCATGATTATTGGAACAATATTATGTATTACTTCGTTCGTATAGCCCTTAAGTTTCCTTAAACTATTTGGAATAAATTTTTCCGCATATTCTTCTTGCTCTTCATAAGATAACAATTTTAAATGTTCTTTGTTTATCCAATCCAATTTTTCTTCGTTGAATTTTCCTCCGCTGTGATGAATTTTATCTATGTCAAAAAGCTTTATAAACTCATCCATATTTATTATTTCAGTTTCATTTCCGGGATTCCATCCTATAAAAGCCAGGAAATTCACCATGGCCTCCGGCAGATATCCTTCTTTTTCATATTCCAAGACATCTTTAGCCCCGTCGCGCTTGCCTAATTTCTTTTTGCCATCCGGCCCCATTATAGGGGGCAAAGTTGCAAAATGCGGCCTTTCTATTTCTAAGGCGTCATAAAGCGAAAGAAACTTCGGCGTTGAAGCGATAAACTCATCGGCGCGCATAATATGGGTTACGCCCATTTCAAAATCATCAATAATGTGCGCGAAATTATATGTGGGATAACCGTCGCTTTTTATTAATATGAAATCATCAAGCGCTTCAGGTCCCGCTTTCAAATCTCCGCGGACCAGATCATTCCACTCATACGGTTTAATATCTGCAACTTTAAAGCGAAGGGGCTGCGTTCCATTCCATATCGGCGGATTTTTCGGCCGGTGATTCCTGTATAAAAATGGTTTTTTAGATTCTTTCGCTTGCCTGCGAAAAGTTTCCACTTCTTCTTCGGTATAAGGATCGGCATAAGCCATGCCTTTATCTATCAGTATTTTCGCGTATTTTAAGTATGATGAGAGCCGTTGCGACTGAATGTATGGAGCATGAGATCCTCCTATGTCAGGTCCCTCGTCCCAATCAATTCCCAGCCATTTCAAAGATTCAATTATATGGCTTATCGAACCGCCAACTTCCCTTTCTTTGTCGGTATCTTCTATTCTAAGTATAAATTTGCCATTATGCGCTTTGGCATAAGCAAAAGCGTATAGAGCAGTTCTAACGCCGCCAATGTGCATAAAACCTGTAGGTGAAGGAGCAAAGCGCGTGACAACAGTTTTAGAATTTGTAGACATAATTATGATTCATGGCTAACTGCTATAGCAAGAGCCTGTTCAGCAATCTTTTTTGCTGCGTCGGGTGATGCGAAAGCAAGAGCTTTATTTTTCATTTGAGTAAGTTTTTCTTTATCAGCCATTAACCTGTCAATTTCTGCGACAAGAACATGCGGTGTCAGATTGCTTTCTTCTATCACAAGGCAAGCGCCAGTTCTGGCATAACTGAACGCATTTTTCTTTTGATGATCGCCGTTTGAATTTGTAATTGGAATAATTATAGATGGTATTCCCCAAGATGCTATTTCAAAAATAAAAGATCCTGCTCTTGAAATTACCAAAGTGGCAGCGCCTGCAGCCATGCGTATGGCAAGATTATTCAAGTAAGGAATAGGCACGTATCTTATAAGATTTTTTGAATCGCTTTCCATTACAAGTTTAGACCGCGCGAGCACGTCATCAATATTTTTGACTCCTGTTTGATGAATTATTTGATAGCGGGAAAGAAGCTCTGGTAAGACCTCAATGATATTATTATTTATAACTTCCGCTCCTTGCGAGCCGCCAAGAACAAAAATAACAGGCAATTTGGGATCAAGCTTGAAAAATTCAAATGCGCCCTCTGGACTTCCATGCAGTATTTCTTTGCGAATCGGTTGGCCGGTTAAAGCCGTTTTATCCTTTGGAAGATGTTCTCCGGCTTCTGGCCACGATACGGCTACGCGCTTGGCGAATTTAGCAGTCCACGCATTTAGCCGTCCTGGAATTGAATCTGATTCATGAACAATGACAGGTATGCGAAGCAATCTGGCCGCAAAAACCGCCGGGAAAGCAGAATAGCCCCCTTTTGATATGACAACATCGGGGTAAATAAAAAACATAGTGATTAAGCCGAAGAACATGCCAATAGCCAAAGGGAAAATATCAAAAAAGTTCCTGATAGAAAAATAAGTGCGCATTTTGCCTGACGGTATCTGGACAAAAGTGATCTTATTCTCAAAAAGCATGCGCTTATCGTATGGAGTATCGGACATATAATAAAGCCGCAAATCGATTATCTTCTGCTTTTCTGCAACTTCAAGTAATTCTTCGGCTATGGCAATGAGCGGCAGAAAATGTCCGCCAGTCCCGCCTCCTGTAAGTAATATCTTCATAAGCGCTATTATAATCCATTTATTGTCACTTTTCCAGTATATTAAAATAAAAAACCTGTCAATTACTTGGCAGTAATCAACAAGTTTTTTTATTAATTAAAATTTTCGCTTCCCTTATTTAAATTTTATGTTTCTTCTTAAAGCGTATATAATAACGAACATGGTTAATACCGTGTTTAATATTAATCCCCAAAAGAGCAAAGGAGGTGATACACTATTAGCTCCTTGAATGATAGATGTGCCAATGAGATATGTGAAAATAATCCAACAGAGTATTCCTGTTGCAACTGCCAAAAACCGAACAAATTTTTTCATAACTTTACTTTTTTAGTTAACAAATATTTCCTACTATACTACCATAGAAAATATAATCTTGTCAAGCTGGCTTTTTTTGAGAGTTAGAAATATTTAGCACTATTCCCATTGTGCCGAGCGCAAGCAGAAGCGCCGTGCCACCGTGGCTTATAAATATGAGAGGAACGCCGGTTAATGGGAAAACACCGATAATGGATGCTATATTCATGAACGATTGCGCAGTTATCATTGTGATAATGCCTATGACTAAAAGCTTGCTGAATGAATCCGGCGCGTAATGCGCAATGCGATATCCGCGCAATGCAAAAGCGATAAATAGGCAAATAATAATCGTGCATCCTACAAATCCAAGTTCCTCGCCGATAACGGCGAATATCGAGTCGCCTTGCGGTTCAGGCAAATAATTGAATTTCTGAATGCTTTGGCCCAGCCCTCTGCCGAATATTCCGCCGGAACCGACGGCAATAAGCGATTGCTGAAGTTGATATGAAGAACCGCTTCCATTTTCATTCGGGTTTAAAAATGTATTGATGCGCTCCATGAGATAGGGCTTGAATGCGGCAAGAATAATGAAAGCTATAATGCTCGCGCCGAATAATCCCAAAATATATTTCCACGGCAAGCCGGAAACAAACAGCATTACTAAAGCCGTAGCAGTTATAAGTATCAAACTTTTAGTATCGGGCTGCTTAAGCAAGATGAAAGCGATAATGGAAAGACAGATAATAAGCGGCAGTATGCTGAAGCGCACGTCTTTAATTCTTCCTTTTACCCAAGACAGCCAAGCCGCAAAA
Source organism: Minisyncoccota bacterium (assembly GCA_035510575.1). GTDB lineage: Bacteria > Patescibacteriota > Minisyncoccia > Phycocordibacterales > UBA9973 > UBA8515. Next base: position 19,628 of record DATKGV010000012.1, read on the forward strand.
TACATTATAAAACCTATCTTTAAGAATTCCACCGGCTGGAATGAAATCCCAAAAATATCAATCCATCGCCTAGCTCCTCCATGAATGGATCCCAAATGAGGCACAAATACCAAAGTTGTCAGCGCTATTGATATTAAAAATATAATAAGCGAGTATTCTCTCCAAAATTTATACGGTATATGAAGGCCGAAATATAAGGCAACAAGCCCTCCGCAGAGGCCGAATACAAATTGATTAAATATAACTCCATAAAATTCGGATTCGTTTTTAGCGAGAATTCCAAGCGAGGCGGATGTGAACATAATCACGCCGATGATTATAAGCGCTATGACAATGCCGAAAAAAAAATTATCGATTTTTTTTATTTTCATTAATCTATCATTGAAATTATAACTCCCAAAATTGCGGTTATAGTGCCCACAATCCAATAGCGCATCGTGACTTTATATTTGGGCCAGCCGAGCGCTTCAAAATGATGATGAAGAGGCGCGAAGAGAAAAATTTTCCTGCCATTGCGCAACCTTCTTGAAGCCATTTGCATTATATCCGACAGTGATGTGATGAAGAGCGGAAACGCGATTATCGGCAGCAGCAAAACGGTGTTTGTGAGAAAGGCTATGACAGAGAGCGTAACTGTAAGCCCGATCATGCCGGTTTCTCCCATATAAAAGCGCGCCGGCGGAATATTGAACCACAAGAATGATAAAATTGAACCTGCCACAACCGCGCAGAACACGGCCAAGTCGATCTGATTATGAAAGAAAGCTATAAGCGCGTAGCTTCCGAATATTGCCGCCAATACCCCGCCTGACAGGCCGTCGATGCCGTCAATCACCGAGGATGAAAACACCCCGAGCATTATTATTATGAAGAACGGAATAAAAATATATCCTAATTGAATAAATCCATACCAAGGTATATAGAGCTGTGAAATTCCAAGCTTGGCAAAAAACCACCAGCCGATAGTTATGCCAAGCAATATAATAATGCTCACTTTAAGATATCGCAGTTTTATGGGATCAGTTGTCCATTGGCCGCGGCCGAAAATTTGCAGGAAATCGTCTCCAAGCCCTATCAATGAAGCCGTTATCAGCGTGAATAGAGGAAGAATAGTTTGATTGCGGCTTATAAAATATAATTTGTTTGTTAGATCATTATTAATGATTAAATTAATGAAGCCGAAAATAAAAATGGTAATAATCACGGATACCCATATTATCATTCCGCCTGTGCGGGGAGTCGATACCTCGGCTTTCTCATCATGCAATTTTTGAAAGTCGCTTTCAGGGACGTTTTCATTTCTTGAAATTCTGCGCCACATGCGATACTTGTAGAAATAATGAGTGGCAATCGGAGTCAGCAAGATTCCGACAATGAAACTGATTATGGCCGGCAATAAAATTTTTATGGCGTTAGTCATTTTTGTCGCTTTGATTAATAACTTTTTCTAATTGAGTTTTGACTTCGGAATAATTCGGAAGCCCTTCAATTGAAGCTATGCCCATATATGAAAGCATGTCAAAGGTTGGGCGATAAAGGATGCGCCTATTATCACTGCTGTCGATTATTTTTTCTATCAATCCTCGAACCAGCAGGTTGCGCAATATGAAGCTTGAATTTACGCCTCTGATATAATCTATTTCGCTTCTGGCAATTCCATTCTTATAAAGAATTATTGAAAGTGTTTCAAGCGAAGCTTTTGAAAGTTCTTTCGTTATTTCATCTTTGCGGATTGATTCAATAAGAGGGCTCAATTCTTTTGATATGCCCAAAACCACGCTGTCATCTTTTCTGACAAGCACCAATCCCCTATTTTCATGAGATTTTTGGAGTTTAAGAAGTGCAACTTCCACTTCTTCTTTTGTAACTTCAAAAATCTCGGCAATTTTACTGATTGCCATATCTTCGCCCTTATAAAAAAGTAGTCCTTCAATTTTTGATTCTAATTCCATAATATTAATCTTAATTATTTTCTATAATTTTTTGCTTGCTCATACTTATATCTCCGAATGAAGAATTTTGGATCACATCTATAATGCCCTCGCGCACTAATTCTAACATGGCTAAGAATGAAACGATAATATGAACACGAGCTTCCTCACCTGTTTTTGCGCCATGGCTTTTGGCGAATTCTCCAAATGAAATATTCATTGCGTTTTGGATCCGATCAGTCAAGCTGTTTATTACGTCATCCAGATTGATTATTTTTTTTACTTCAATTTCCGGCAGTTTTTCTGCTTCTTTGGGCGCGCGAGAAATAACTTCAAAAATTGATTTAGTCATATTTGCGGGCGTAATCAGCAGATCAGGCGAGAATAATGGCTCGTTCCAAATGCGCTCGCATGGAGCGAATATTATATTTGCCCCGAAATTATTCTTGATATCTATGCTGGCATTCTTGATAATCTGGTATATTTTAAGGCGTTTTTCAAGATCAATTATTTTTTCATTTTCATCTTCTGTCAGCAGAAGATTGGGAAGCAGCGATTTTGATTTTATAAGTATCAGAGTTGCCGAGATAAGTATGAAATATGATACGTCGGCAATATGTTTGTCTTTTGAAACATTTGACAATGATTTTATATACGCCATATAATCATTTGTCACTTCAGCAAGCGATATTTCATTTACAAAAAGCTTCCTTTGCTCAATCAGCGACAACAAAAGTTCAAGCGGACCTTCAAACGTCCCCGCACGAACTTTATATGTTGATGTTGTACTTTCTTCGGACATTTAATGTTCTAAAATAGTTATTTTAATATCATTATTTGTGACTGATAATTTAGCTGTTCCGCCAATTGGAAAAGTTATTTTGGGATCTGTATGTCCAAAATCTACATTTCCGATTATAGGAATTAAATCAAGTTCTTTCTTTGACTTTATAACTTTTAATAATAATTTTTTTGTAAAATTGCTTGCAATATTAAAGCGTCCGATTACAATACCTTTTACTAAATTAAAATTAGGTTGATGAATAAGCGCCTGAAGATTTCTATCAAATTCAACAATGAATGAATCATTTCCAGTATCATCATCTTCAATAAAAATAATAGTATCAGTTAAATCGGGAAAATATTCAGTGCCTCTTAATAATCCAAAAGTGCATTCATTTGATCCGATTATGGTTCCAATTGCGGTGCCTTCATTTAAAACCCAATACCCCTCATTTTTTATTAAATTTCGTTTTTCTTGATCTCTCCACCATGAATCATCACTCCAAAATTGACTTGGAATAATATCAAAACTGTCATTAGTTTCTAAGCATTTTTTAAAATATTCAAGTGTGTATTCATAATATTTTTTTTGTCCAAATGTTGAATAATGTGGTCCTGAATAATTAACTAAACCAGTTTTAGTAAAAATTGCATTATTTAAAGCAGTAATGTCAGAATATCCACAAAAAATCTTGGGATTATTTTTAATAATATCCCAATTTATATATTTTAATAATTGATTACTATTAAATCCACCTCTTGGTGTCATAATACATTTAACATTTTTATCTTCAAATGCATCGTGTAAATCGCTAATTCTAGATTCTATGGAAGAAGAGCCGAATTCATCGAATTCATTAACATATTTTCCAAATGAAACTTTATATCCCATTTCTTCAAGTCTTTTTTTCCCTAAATCTGCTATTTCTTTAGAAATGGTTGAATTAGATTGAGACGGTGCAATAATTCTTATCTCATCACCCTTATTAAGTTTTTCTGGGAAAATTTTCTGCATATTATTTTTTATTTATATTTAAACCTAATTCTTTAAGTTGTTTATCAGAAGTTATAGATGGAGATTTCATCATTAAATCTTTTCCTTCCCCATTTTTAGGAAATGCTATGACTTCTCTAATATTTGGTTCGTTTTCAAGTATCATCATTAAACGATCAAAACCCCAAGCTATACCTCCATGTGGCGGAGTTCCAGAACGAAATGCATCAAGCATATAGAAAAGATTTTTTTCTACTTCTTCTTTTTTAACTCCCATAATGTCATAAACTGCAAGAAGTGCTTCTGGTTCGTGGTTTCTGATAGAACCACCACCTATTTCATAACCATTAAGTACAATATCATATTGATTTGTAAGAATATTAGATATATTTCTTTTATTTAATAAATCATCATGAAATTGTGGTTGTGCAGCTGAAAAAGGATTGTGAGTAAATGTCCATTCTCCTTCTGCTTGTGGATTATTTTCATCATTAGCTTTTTCAAAAAATGGAAAATCAATTACCCAACAAAATGCTAAAAGATTTTTATTTTCCTTATCTTTTCTTATGTCTGGTCTATCAGTACCATATTTTTCAATTGCATCTTTATAAGGAATTTTTGGGAATGGAATTTCTTGTATTTCTTTTTCAGGATATAATTTTTGAACGATTTCTATTAATAAATTTTCATTAAGAGATATTACTTCTTCACGATCAACGAAACTCATTTCCATATCAAGTTGAGTAAATTCAGGTTGACGATCACCTCTTAAATCTTCATCTCGCATACATTTTGCCATTTGAAAGTATTTTTCCATTCCTGATGCCATTAGAAGTTGTTTGTATTGTTGGGGAGCTTGTGGTAATGCATAAAATTTTCCTTGGTCAAGTCTTGAAGGCACAATAAAGTCTCTAGCACCTTCTGCTGTTGATTTTGAAAGTATAGGAGTTTCTATTTCTATAAAATTCTCTTTATCTAAATAATCACGAATAAATTTTACAACTTTGTGCCGATTGCGAATATTTTTTTGCATTCTAGTTCTGCGTAAATCAAGATATCTGTGTTCCAGTCTATGCTCTTCGCCTATTTCATAACCATCAGTAGACAAATCAATTGCTGGAGTTTCTGCTTTATTCAAAACATCAATATCAATAACTTCAAGTTCAATGTCTCCATTTATTGCTCCATCTTTTATATTTTTTTCCGGGCGCTTATTTATGACGCCGATTATTTTAAGAACCCATTCATTGCGGATTTCCTTCACTTTTTCTATTGCTTCCGCATGATTAGGCAGGACTACGCATTGGATTTTGCCTGTCACATCTCTCATATCAATAAAAATCATTTTTCCTTGATCGCGGCGGACATCCACCCATCCGGCAATGGTAACTTGTCTGCCTATAAAATTTTTTAAGTCCGCTATATGTGTGCGATTTGTCATAACGCTGATGTTTTTAAATTATAATATTAATGCGCAGCAAATTTGGAAATCCATTCATAAGGATAAGAAATAATGAAAACTATGGCGACTAGAATCCAGTAGAATGGAGCAAAAGCGAAATATATAACTCTGTCCTTGTGCCACATCGGCAAATACCATTTTTGCATTTTCATATAAAGCAGGTTCAGCGGATAATAAATTATTCCCAATACTATCAATAATAATGTGGCTATAAATCTCATAAATTAACTCCTATATTATCGCGGATAATGCGCATTTTTTCCGTAATGCGGGGTTTTATTTTATTCGCTCCTTCTTTCAAGATTGAAATAACTTTCTCCGGATTATTCATGTATGATTCCCTTTTCTTTCTCATTGGACTTATAAAAGCTATTATTTCATTTAAAAGCATTTCTTTTGATTCTTTATATCCAAGCCCGCCATGCTCATATCTTGCGCGAAGATCCTGCAAGGACTCCCCTTGCAAAAATAGCTTATGCAAGGCGAAAATATTGCACTTTTCCGGATCCTTAGGTTCTTCAGGCGTTTTGGAGTCCGTGACTATTTTCATAACGGCTTTTTTTATTTCATCATCGCTTCCAAAAAGCGGAATTGTGTTGCCGTAGCTTTTCGACATTTTTCTGCCGTCAATGCCTGGAACTATTGCCACTTCTTTCATTATTAATGCTTCCGGTATTTTAAATGTCTCCCCAAATGTATTATTGAATTTTTGAGCAGTATCGCGCGCGTACTCAATATGCTGTTTTTGGTCGGCTCCCACCGGCACAATATCCGCGTCTTCTATTAAAATATCAGCAGCCATAAGCATCGGATAATCGAAAAGGCCGGCTGTCACCTCTTTTGCCTTCATATGGGCATCTTTATATGTTGTCGCCCGTTCAAGATACGACACCGTTGTTATGCAATTAAAATACCAAGCAAGTTCCGCAACTTCCGGAATATCCGACTGTTTGAATAGATTTACTTTTTCCGGATCAAGGCCGCAAGCCAGATAATCCATAGCGACTTCCAGTATGTTTTTTGACAGATTATCTTTGTTTTGGGTTGTTGTTACGGCATGCAAATCCGCGATGAAAATCGAGGAATCATATTTGTCTTGAAGATCCACAAATTGCTTTACAGCTCCGAAATAATTGCCTATATGCATCACGCCCGAGGGCTGCACGCCCGATAATAATCGTTTTTTCATATAAGCTGTATAATACCAAAATAATGCGACTTTTGCACATATTTTATTAATCATATAAATAGAAAACCCAACAGTGGATTTCCTACTGTTGGGTAATTTAAACATGACTCATTTTTTCAACAAGAACAACGGCACTTAAATTCTCACATGTTCCATTTAACCAGCCTGCAACAAGATAACACATAGAAATGTCATCTGTTGATACAAGATAATTAAATATAACCTCAAACTTATCATTAGAATTTTCAGCGATTACCGTTTTAATATCGTTGTAGATTTTTTGACAAAGACCCAAAAGAGAGTTTACACTCATGTTTAGATCGTAATCGTAAGCGAAATCATGTTTAATAATTCCACCTTCTACCATAGATACACCTGATTTTTTGATAAAGAATTTAATTTTTTTCATTTCTTTGAGTATTAAATTGTTAGTAAATTATTTATTAAGTTCTCTCAATATCCATAAAGAAACTGGGAGAACCTAATAAAATCTAACAATCAAACTCAATTTCAAAGAACTAATTTACTGTTGGCAGTTTATCACATAATATCACATTTGTCAAGCATAGCAGGCCTGCGGAAGCAAGGCTTCCGCAGGCCTTTAATTATCAATAGTTTTGCACATCTTAATCACAGATTTATTCGAAAAGGCAAGATTGCATAGCTTATGCTTAATGCTACAATAATCTTTATGGCAGATACAAAACAAAAAACAAATCTTCGCGTTCCTCCGCAAAGCGTGGATTCGGAAAAAGCCGTTCTCGGCTCTATTATGCTTCGGCCTGGAGCCATACATGAAATTAATGGCATCATAAACGCTGATTCTTTTTATGCTTCAAAGCATTCTCAAATTTATAAGACGATGCTTGAACTTTCAAATAAGGGCGAGCCGATAGACATACTATCTGTCTCACATAAATTAACCGAGAAAGGGCTTATTGATTCCGTGGGCGGCAGCAGTTACTTGAGCGAACTTGTTAATGCCGTTCCAGCTTCAACGAATATCAAGCATTATGCCGAAATTGTGTCAAAGAAAAATATTTTAAGAAAAATAATTGAAGCCGGAGCCGATATATCTGAGATGGGTTTTCGTGAAGAAGTGGAGAATGTCTTTGATGTGCTGGATCAAGCGGAAAAGCGCATGATGGGCATCAATGACAATGTCGGCTCCCATTCGTTTAAGTCCCTTAAAGAAAGCTTGCCTGAAGCCTGGGAACGATTGGAACGGCTTCATGAAAATAAAGGCGAACTGCGAGGCGTATCGACAGGATTTCATGATTTGGACCAATATCTGTCCGGCCTTCAGAAATCGGATCTTATCATCTTGGCGGCGCGCCCATCAATGGGCAAGACCACGCTTGCTTTAGATATTGCCCGCCAAGCTGCGCTAAAGAACGGCATTACGACTGTTATCTTTTCTCTTGAAATGAGCACTCAGCAGCTTGTTGATAGAATGCTGGCTGCAGAATCAAGAGTCAATGCCTGGAATTTAAGAACAGGCAATTTATCGGCTGAAAGCGAATTTTCAAAAATTCGCGATTCTCTTGATCGCTTGTCCAAGGCGCCTATTTTTGTCGATGATATGGCCGGCAATTCCATAGTCCGCATGCGATCAATCTGCCGCCGCATCCGCGCCGAACACGGCATAGGCATGATTATCGTGGATTATCTCCAGTTGATGTCGACTTCCAAAGATTATGACAGCATGGTCAATCAAGTAACTGAAATTTCCCGTTCCCTCAAGGCGCTTGCTAAAGAATTCGAAGTGCCGGTTCTGGCATTGTCCCAGCTTTCCCGAGCTGTTGAATCGCGCGGCGGCAGGCCTCGACTATCCGATCTTCGCGACTCGGGTTCCATCGAGCAGGATGCCGATGTCGTGATGTTCATCCATCGGGAAGATAAGGGCAAAGATGAGTCGGAAAGGACCAATATAGCGGAAATATTGATTGAAAAGCATCGCAATGGGCCTGTTGGCAAGATAAATCTGTACTTCGATGAAAAGACCACGACTTTCATGAACGTAGAGAAGACAAATTTAAATCAGTTTATCTCGACTCAATCCGGCGATGAATTGGATGAACTTTAAAAGATAATAAAAAAGCTGAGAATTAAATATTCTCAGCTTCTTATGTTTTTTAAGATAATAATACAGATGATATAGCAGATTGAATAATTTCGATGATTTTCATAAAAGGAGGTAACGCTCCGTGTGTAACCGTTCTAACTTCATATTCTATTTTTAATTGAGGAATGTCAGTTTTTATTCCCTCATTAAAAATTTCTAATGTTAAAAAAGGTTTTGGATCGAATACATTTATCTCACTAGTATCTTCAGTTCCCATTGGAGTGCGGGTCCAAACACAAAGAACCTGTTTATCATCACTGGATTTTATCCTTAAGCCAACAGAGCACTCATAAGCTTTTGATCCACTCGGAATAATTAATTCCACGACGGAGTATTTAGACATCCCAGTTATAACTTTTTTGGGTTCTTTTTCTTCTCCGAAATTCTTTTTGAGAAAATTAAATATTTTCTCTACAGAATCAATCTGTAATACACTTCCTGTTTTTCCCATATCTATTAAATTTTAGAATTATATATTTTCTTTGATATTACTATATATTTATTATGTTGTCAATAATAACAATAATATTCTACTATATTTAATACAAGATAATTTTTTACAAAAATATGCTAAAATCATTTTATGAATCCAATAGAAAAACTTGCAGAGCAATTTAAAGAATTTCCGGGCATTGGCGAACGGCAGGCCAAGCGCTTCGTTTATTTCTTGCTTCATAAGAATCCGGATTATGTAAATGAACTTGGCGAGGCAGTTTTGTCGATTAAGAATTTAATACACCAATGCCCGTCATGCTTCTTATTTTTCCAAGGAGATAAGGGCAAGTTATGCGAGGTTTGTGCAAATAGTAATACTGACAGAACTTCCCTTCTGATTGTTGAAAAAGATGCCGATTATGAAAGTATAAAGAAAAGCAAGAATTATAATGGCATGTATTTTATACTTGGTGGACTGGTGCCCATTGTCACGAAAGAAACGCCTAATTTTGTGCGCATTAAAGAGCTTTTAAAAACTGTTGAAGAAAGATCAAAAAAACCTGCCCGCCCTCACGAAAGTTCGGGAGCAGGCGGGGGCGAACTTAAAGAAATTATTGTAGCCTTATCATTAAACCCGCAAGGCGAGCATACGGACATGTATCTTAGGGAGATATTGAATCCGCTTAAAGAAACATATAAATTTAATATCGTATCTTTGGGGCGAGGTCTTTCTACTGGCACTGAACTGGAATATTCAGACAGCGAGACGATAAAAAATGCTCTTTTAAATAGAGCATAATTTATTTCTAACCCAATTTTTTCTCTATATCTTTTAATTCATCGCTTATCTCTTTGAGTTCAACAACTTCTTTCTGTATTTCTTCTTCTGTTTTTTTGCTTACTTGATCTTCCTTATCAATGAAATTTTTAATTTGTGATATATCTATTTCTTCGCTTCTTATTTCCTCTTCCGTTTTTTCATCTACTCTCTTTTCTTGTTTTATACCGGAAATTATAATTCTATCGCCGACAAAAAACGAGACAAAAAGTCCTATAAACATTGAAAGCAATATTCCTAATATTACCGAAAGCCACCCGGGTATATTGAGATTATCCGCTATTATCCAAATGCCGCGCCAGATCAATATGATGCCTATGCTGCCGAGGAATGCGTAAAGAATAGGCAAACGGCTCAATCTATTCCGCACTTGCCTCTCCAAATGAGAGAAATATTTTATTATTGTTTTAATAATATCCATACGGCGATTATAGCATATCAAAATAAAAACGCTCCAGATTTATATTGGAGCGATTTTATTTAATGGCTGAAATTTTGATTTCGGTGAATGGCTGGCGATGGCCGTTGCGCTTGAGGTATCGGCTTTTCTGCTTATATTTGACAACCTTGACTGTCTTGCCGCGGCCTTGCTTTTGAAACAATGATTCTACTTTAGCATTTGATATGTAAGGCGATCCGATAGTGGTATCGACGCCGTTATCCACAAGCAGAATTTTATCAAAAACAATCTTGTCTCCAACATTAAAATTACCGTCAAGCTTCTCGATTTTAAGAATATCGCCGACTGCGACTTTATACTGCTTTCCGCCTGTGCAGATGACAGCGAATTCTTTGTTGTTTTTTATTATTTTTGCCATATATATTATTCAAAAAGTGCAGAAAACCGCCAAATAGCCAAGTTTTCCACAGACCTCATCATACACAAAAGTTTTGAAAAACGCAAGCAGAGCTGTATACTAGAGCTTATGATATCGAAATATAATTATAAGGGCTTGATATGGGTTGATCTTGAATCGCCCACTGAAGAAGAAATAAATCACATAATGGAGCATTATTCCATACCGGGCGCGGTGGGAAGAGAAATACTCAATGAGAGCATACAATCCAAAGTGGATTTGTATCCTAATTTTATTTATCTTATATTGCATTTTCCGCAAATTTCCAGCAAAGAGAGCAGAAGCGTGGAAAAAGAAATTGATTTTATCGTCGGCAACGAATTTATAATTACCATACATTACGAATTCATTGATTCGATTAACGAGTTTTCAAAGACCTTTGAGAATGACGCGATGTCAAATAAAGATTTGAGAATTGAACATGCGGGATTGCTTTTCTCCAATTTGATAAAAACTTTATACATAAATTCCCGCCGCCAATTGCACAGCGTCAATCTGCTCTTGAAAGATACCGAGGATAAGATTTTCGAGGGCAAAGAGGGAGATATGGTTGCAACCATATCGAATATCAACCGCACTTTGCTTGATTTCAAGCAGGCCTTGAGATTCCATAAGGAAGTTCTAAACTCATTTGAAATTTCAGCCAAGAAATTCTTCGGAGAAGAATTCGGCTTTTATATCTCGTCAATAATCAACGAATACAATAAGACCCGCGCCATACTGGATAGCCATAAGGAAATACTTGATGATTTGCGCAATACCAATGATTCCCTATTGGCGAATAAAACCAAGGAAACGATGAAAATTCTGACTATTATCACTTTTCTTGTTTCTCCTATTACCGTCATTGCCAATATTTTCATGATAAACAGCAATTTCTTGAAAACAGGAAACATAAATCATTATTACTTGGTATTATTATTAATGTTCACTACGAGCTTGCTCGCATATTTATATATAAAGACAAAGAAATGGCTCTAGAAATATACAATACTTTATCCAGGAAAAAAGAAATTTTTAAGCCAATTCATGGTAATAATGTTGGTTTTTATACTTGTGGACCAACTGTTTATAATTATGCCCATATTGGAAATTTAAGAACTTATATCTTTGAGGATATATTTAAACGCGTTTTAATTTTTAATGGTTATAAAGTTAAACATGTGATGAATATTACTGATGTAGGTCATTTAACTGGTGATCGTGATATGGGTGAAGATAAAATAGAAAAAGAAGCAAAAAAAGAAAATAAAACTGTTTGGGAAATAGCTAGTTTTTACACAAAAACTTTTAAAGAAGATTTAAAAAACATAAATATTATTTTTCCTGATATTGTTTGTAAGGCTACTGATAATATAAAAGAACAAATAAAAATGATAAAGGTTTTAGAAAAAAAAGGTTTCGCTTATAAAATAACTGATGGAATATATTTTGATACTTCGAAAGTTAGTGATTATACAAAACTTTCTCATCAAAACCTTGAAGCTCTAAAAGAAGGAGCTAGAGTTGAAATAAATAAAGAAAAGAAAAATCCTACTGATTTTACTCTTTGGAAATTCTCACCAAAAGATGTAAAAAGACAAATGGAATGGAATAGCCCTTGGGGAGTAGGTTTTCCAGGTTGGCATATTGAGTGTTCTGCCATAAGTGTTAAGTATCTTGGAGAACAATTTGATATACATTGTGGAGGTGTTGATTTCATTAATTTACACCACACAAATGAATTAGCACAAACTGAAGCTGTTACAGGGAAAATACCATGGGTTAAATATTGGGTACATGGAGAATTTTTAAATATAAAAAATGGTGAAAAAATGGCTAAAAGCACAGGAAATTTTCTGACTTTAAAAAGTGAATTTATTAATAAAAATATTAATCCTTTAATTTATCGTTTTGCTACTTTTAGTGTTCATTATAGAAAACAAATGGAATGGAATGATGATGTGTTAGAATCAGCAAAGAATGGCTTTAATAATCTATCTTCAAAAATTGAAAGTTTAGGAAAAAAGAAAGGTAGTATAAATAATGAGTGGAAAGAAAATTTTATACTTGCAATAAATGATGACTTAAATATGCCCCAAGCAATGGCAGTATTAAATGAAATGTTGAAGTCAGAAATTTCAAATGAAGATAAACTTGCAACAATTTTAGATTTTGATAAAGTATTGGGCCTTGAATTAAAAAAGATTAAACCAATAAAAATTCCTAATAATATTAAAGATTTACTCAATCAAAGAGATGAAGCAAAGAAAAATAAGAACTGGCAAGAGAGTGATAAATTAAGAAAACAAATAGAAGAACTCGGTTATGAGATAAATGATACTAAAGATGGACAGCAAATTAGGAAAATATAATCTATTTTTGACTTTTAATTGCAAGTAAGCAAAGTTTATAGAGAATTCTTGCGCCAACATTGCCGTCCCATTCGCCTTCTTTACCCGGAGCAACTTCACACAAATCAAAACCGATTATTTTCTTTTTTGAAGCTATAAGCTTTTCAAATAAGAACGTCATTTCTTCTATCGAAAATCCTCCGGGCATTGGCGTGCCGGTATTTGGGCATAAATATGGCAGAAGTCCATCTATGTCAAAAGATATATAGACATTATCTGGCAAAGTTTTAATAATTTTATCGCAAACTTTTGCCCAACTACTGCCATTAAAAATTGATTTTTTTATTTCATAATCAGTGAATATAGTCACGCGATTTTTATTTGCCTCGGCAAATTTAATTTCAGCCTCGCAACAATCTCTTACGCCAATCTGCGTAAGTTGGCTGATATTCTTAATTTTAAGAGCATTAAAGAATATTGAGGCATGAGAGTATTTCAATCCCTCATAAGCATTTCTCAAATCGCAATGCGCGTCTATATGCAAGATTCCGAAAGATTTATATTTTTCCGAAAGCGCTTCTAGGTATCCAAGCGGCACGCTGTGATCTCCGCCGACTACTCCCGCAATTTTGCCTTCATCAAGCAATTTGGCGGTATTTTCCTTAATTGATTCTTTCAATAACAGACACTCTTTGTTTATATACTTTTGCAGATCTTTATTTACACGGCCGTCAGAATATTCGCCTAAATACTTTTCTGCCTTCTCTCTGACTTGTTTGTTTTTATAAAATATATCTGCTGGTATTTCCTGCATGGCAATTCCCATTCTCCATCCATCGGGCAAGATTGGATCATATAGATCAATTTGTTGGGAAGCGTTCAGTATTGCTTCCGGACCTTTAGATGCGCCTGTTTTATAAGAAACAGTTGCTTCCCAAGGAATTGGCACAAGTACTGCTTCCGATTCAGCCGGCAAGAATGGCAAGCCGAAAATACCGTGATCACGCAGGCCGTTTTCATTCGGATTAAATTTGGCAATTTTTTCTTTACGCGCCTTTTCTCTATTTTTTGAATTATTTTTTGTCATTTTAAGACAATCTCTCTTTGAAATCCTTATAGCCGAATTTCTTTATAATTTTAATCTTACCCCCGCCTGCTCCCGAACTATCGTGAGGGCGGGCAGGTTTTTTTATTATAGCAATTGAAGGAAGATTTATGCCATTAAAAGTATTGTTCTTAACCATCGTATAAATGGCCATGTTTAAGAAAATTATTTTTTGCCCGATAGTTGAAGGTTGTGGAAAAGAGTAATCTCCTATAACATCTCCAGTCAAACAGCTCGGGCCGACTAAGCGATAAATGTTCACATTTCCTTCTGTAGCTGATTTAGCGCCAAGAATAGTTGGTAAATAAGGCATTTCCAAGACGTCAGGCATATGAGTAGTGGCCGAGACGTCTATTACAGCGATATTCATATTATTTTTTGTTATATCAACTACGCTGCCTATTAAAATGCCAGCATTAAGTGCTATGGCTTCACCCGGCTCTAAATAAACTTGCAAGTGCGGATATTGGGCTTTAAAATCCATGATTATCTTATTAAGAAGCGCAATATCATAGTCCTTGCGCGTAATATGATGCCCGCCGCCGAAATTAACCCATTTCATCCGAGGCAAAAATTCGCCGAATTTTTCTTCAAATACTTTAAGCGTACGCTCTAGTGCATCAGCATTAAGCTCGCAAAGATTATGAAAATGAAGGCCGTCTATGCCATCCAAATTATTTGATTCAAAATTCGTTTTGGTCACGCCGAAATGGGAATTAGGCCTGCTTGGGTCATACATAGGATTTTCCGTTTCGCTATGTTCCACATTTACCCTGATTCCGCAAGAAATTTTCTTTTTAGAATTTTTAATAACATTCTTAAATTTATTCCATTGCGAAAATGAATTAAAAACCATATGATCAGCGTATCTGACATATTCTTTCATATTTTCTTTAGTATATGACGGAGAAAAGACGTGGACTTCCCCGCCGAATTTTTTATATCCTAGACGCGCTTCATTTACTGAACTTGCTTCGCTTCCTGTAAGATATTTTTTGATCAATGGGAAAACGGAAAACATAGAAAAACTTTTCAGCGCCATTATGATTTTACAGCCGGTTTTTTCTTGAACGGAAGAAAGTATTTTAAGATTATGTTCCAATCTTTCCTCGCTCACCACATAACAGGGCGTTTCAACATCAGAAAAATCCTGCGCATTCCAGCCCTCTTCATCTACCCAAGGTTCAATAAACATATTTTCTTTTTTATCAGGCATTTTAATTTTAATTTTTGATGCTACAAACTCTGCCATGGCAGAGTTTGTAGCACTTCGTTATTTTAATAAACTTCCTGTTGATAACACTTCTCGCAATATATGGTTTCTGGTCGATCTGGAGAGTAGGTTGTCTCAAATTCATTCAAACAATCTTTTTTCATACACTTCCTATGCCAAAGCTTGATGGGATTTCTTTTGGACATTCTTTCTTTGTGACGACATTCAAAATCTTTGTGAGGTGAAGGCAGATGCATTCTTTTATAAAAATCTAATTCTGCTTGTATTAGTCTGAAGTTCTTGTTGCATTCTTCACAGACCAAAATTTCATTTGTTAGATTATCTACAACATCCTCTGGCATATTTGGTATTTCACCTTTTTTAATAGTTTCTTTTCCATAAGTACCAGTCGCTTTATCTTGCCATTTGTATCCTCTTTTCATTGTTTCATCTTTATTAAGAGGAAAGAAGTCTTGAATTAGTGATTCATTATAAGCAAAAGGCGCAACTTCTGGCGGAAAGAATTGTCCAAATATGTCTTCTTTTTTGAATTGTTCCTCAATTTTTTCTTTTAAATTAAAATATTCTTCTTTTGAATATTCCTTGTTCAAGATCATATAGTTACCTTTTCTAATAGAAATACATCCTATGGCATTTGATAAATGGTGGCAATTATCACAATACTCAACTTCATTACAATAAAACACAAAAGCTGAATTTTTAAGTCTACTACCTTCAAGAGCACCCATAATATTGTATCCGAATTCAGGTTTATAATAATAATTATTACAATCCCAACTATCTATTGGTTTTTCGGTATCTTTCATATAAGAACAATTTTTTGAATCATAAGTATCAAAGAGCATTACTCCTTCATGACAATTATGAAGATAGTCTCCGGTTACATTATGACATTTTGTTTGTGTGGAAAATTTTACGATAGTTTCCTTTTTTAATTTTTCAAATTCTTTTTTGGCGTTTTCTATACTTTCATAATCTTTTAAAATTTCAGATTTTTTCTTATCATATTCTTCTTTACTATATTTAATATTAAAAATTGAATTAGATATATTCATTCCATTTACGCAGAAAATACAATTATTTGAATTGTGAGTGTTGTAACAGAATAACAAATCACTAGACGACTGACATTTTTCACAAAACATGCATTTAAAACATTTACGACTATCTATGCATTCATAACATAATTCTGATTCATGAAGAAAGGCGCAGTCTACGCACTGCTTGTCTCTTTGCATTAGTCTCCCATATAGACAATCTTCATTATAATCAGAAGCGAAAATCAGATAGCAATCTTTATTTTCAGCTGATCCATTTGTATAATCGCTTCTAACATTTTGTATAGCCACAAGACCAAGCCTAGGTACTTCAAGTTGTAATTCTCTATATTGTTCAAAAAAAGTTTTAGAAAAATCATAATCTTTTGCAAAACTTTTTGGATCCCAATCATCACTCCACCAACATTTACTACAATATACTTTATATGGAGATTCTGGATCATAAAGTGTAATCATATCTTTTTTACATAAATCGCACGGTCTTTTATATAAGATTCTTTCGTTTCGAAAGAGTAGACGTCTAGCCATTCGGCATTCTGGACAATAAAGCGGTGAAGCTGTTTTCATTTGTTCATAAAAAACAAGGTCTTCAGGTCTAATAATGAAGTCTTGTTTGCAAGTCCGGCACACTTTTTTTTCTGATTGGTATTTCATTTAATAATCTTTTTTAAGCGCAGGTGGAACATCTTTAAGTTTTTTAACTGTCCAAGTTAATCCTGTCTTTGCCATTTCGTCCAAGAATATTTTTGAATCAAGCGATTCATCTTCAGTATTCTTGACTCCTGTGCCCTTCCATTTGCCTTGTAAGACAAGTTTGGCGCATGTAACCGTCGGAATGGCTGTAGTGTAGCCGATAGCATTGCCGCCGGTTTCCTTGAAAGCGCTCTCGTGGTCGCAGACATTATAAATGTAAACAACTTTTTTCTTGCCATCTTTGATGCCTGAAATAATATTGCCGATATTAGTCTTGCCTTTATAACTTTTATTGAAATCCTCGCCCTTTGGAAGTATGGCTTTCAAGAATTTAACTGGAATAATGGATGTGCCTTGGTAATCTATAGGATCAATTCTGGTAAGCCCGACATTGTAAAGTACGCGCAAATAAGTCAAATATGTCGTTGAAAATGTCATCCAAAAGCGAATTCTCTTCAAATCCGGCATGTGAGTCGGTATTGTCTCCATTTCTTCGTGATACATGAGATATGGGGTAAATCTGCCCGCTTCTGGAAAATCAAAATCAATATGCGAGGCATCTTCGTCGATAAGGCGCCCTCTCTCCTGCCATTTGCCGTTTTTCCAGAACTTAATCGGCAGGATTAGTTCGCGCAAATTTATTTCCGGGTCGAAATTCGGAGCAAATTTTATTTTCTTGTCTTTTGATCCGCCGTTGCAGTCCAATATGTCAATTGTGTAAACTTTATCAAAAAGATAATCGCGCGCGTAAGCCGAGAAAATATTTGAGACCCCAGGATCAAAACCGCAGCCGGTTATGGCAAGCAAATTTTTATTTTTAAAATCTTTGTCTTTGGCAAGCTGTTTGGCGTAAGAAAAGCCGTATTTATCCGGATGCTCATAGCAAGCGGTGTCTATATAGTTGACGCCATATTCCAAACAGGCATCCATGACTTTCAAATTATCATAAGGACTTCCCCAATTTACGACAAGTCTGGGATTTACTTCTTTCAGAAGTTTCAGAAGGAATAAATCCTCGCTGACATCGCCCCGATGGATATGCAAATCCACTTTGCCGTTTGTTCTTTTTTTTATTGAATCCCTGACAGCTTCGCATTTGGCAAGCGTCCGCCCGACGACATGAATCTCGGAAAAAATATCCGGATATTGGGCCATCTTATGCAAGCCGACGCTGCCGACATTCCCGCATCCGATTACAAGTATTTTAGACATAAAATAAGTTTACTATCGCCACCCCTATAAGTCAATAAATAATCTTTGATTTTCGGCTTAAATGTTATATATTTAAGTGGTTATGGCACGAAAAATTATAATAAATAAATTCGGCGGAGGAATACTGACTAAAAAATTCATTCCGTTGATTAAGGAGCGTTTGAATGAGCAAATAAAAGCAGGTTATATGCCTGTCATTGTCGTTTCAGCAATGCATGGAATTACTGATGAAATAATCAAGTTTCTAAATAATAAAAAAATATCAGATCAATCAATTAGAGTGTTTATAAAAAATCTTAGAGATATGCATGATCAAATAATGGCAAATATGGGTGTTAAAGTTAATTTGCAAGAAATATTTTCTAAGTTAAGGACTGTCCTTGAGGAGGCCCTCTTAAGGACAGTCCTTGCACCCGCAGACGAAGATGAAATAGTTTCTTATGGAGAGAAATTATCGGCAGCTATTTTAACTTCTTATTTAAGCGACCTTAAATTGCCGGTAAAGAAATATTTAGCAGAAGAAATACCTATAATAACTGATGATAATTTCAAGAATGCAAATATTTTATATAAGGAATCGGAAAAAAATGTTCAAAATAAATTTCTCAATTTAAAAGAAATACCAATTATTCCAGGTTTTACCGGCATAACTAGAGACGGGCAAACTACGACGCTTGGCCGAGGAGGCACTGATACGACTGCTTGCTTCATCGGATCTGCTCTTCAAGCTCGCAATATAATTTTATGGAAAGACGTGGCAGGCGTGTTTTCAGCCGATCCTAAAATAGTTCCCAAGGCGCGCACAATACCGTATATAAGCTACAGAGAAGCCGAGGAATCCGGCAAAGTCATTCATGAAAAAGCCATTCAATATGTTAAAATGTTTAAAACCCCGATTGAAATAACTTATATCGCAAATCCCAAATTAAAGACAAAAATTGGCAAAATTATGGATCAGCAAAAAGGCGCCAAGATAGTCAGCTTCAAAAAAGATCTGGCTCTGATTATTATTACTGATGAAACTGCAAAAATAACGGAGCTTCTATATGAGACGAGCCGAATTTTTTCCAAATACAAAGTTGATATGATACTTATCAGCAATACCCGTTACAGCTTGCAAATCGTGGCTGATAATAACAACGGATTGCTCGATAAAGTTATTGGCGAATTAAAAGGCAACTTTTCTAAAATTGAAATTTCCAAGGTTAACATGTTTTTCTTAGTCGGCAATTTTAACGTCAAAGATGTGAATGATTTCAATGATATTTTAATCAAGCATAAAACCGGCCTCCAAATCAGCGCCTTCCTTTATGAGAATTGCACTCGGCTTGAAGCAGTGGTTAAAAGTGATAAGGTTGAAGATATTATTAGAGTTCTATATAAGAAATTTATTAAATAAAATGAAAATATTTAATGTTGGAATTCTTGGCGCTACGGGCATGGTCGGACAGAATTATATTCGCCTTCTGGAAAATCATCCGTGGTTTAAAGTTGTCTATCTGGCAGCTTCAGCCAATTCCGCCGGCTATAAATATCATGAGGCGGTTTCAAGCAGATGGCACATGGCATCGCCTATTCCAGCAGATGTGAAAAATATTATTGTAGAAGATGTGGCTAATGTGGATAAAGCTAGAACAAAATGTGATTTTGTCTTTTCAGCTTTTGAACTTCCAGATAAAAAATTAGTCAAGGAAATAGAAGAGAAATATGCAAGCGTCGGACTGCCGGTCATATCTAATGCTTCTGCAAATAGAAATACTGATGATGTTCCAATGATTATTCCAGAAATTAATACTGAGCATTTGGAGATGATTCCAATTCAGCAAAAAAATCACGGCTGGAAAAAAGGTTTTATAGTTGTGAAGCCGAATTGCAGCTTGCAAAGCTATCTTCTGCCGATTTTCGCCTTGATTCAGGCCGGTTATCCTGTTAAAAAAATACTTATTACCACTCTTCAAGCTGTTTCCGGAGCGGGCTATCCGGGAGTTGCAAGCTTGGATATTTTAGACAATGTTATACCTTATATCGGCGGCGAGGAAGAAAAAACCGAAAACGAACCGCTGAAAATTTTAGGCCAGATTAAAAGCAAAAAGTTTGTTAATGCCGAAGATATTGCAATCTCAGCGACTTGTACAAGAGTGCCGGTATCCGACGGTCATTTGGCAGCAGTCAATATTTTATTCGGGGCAAGCAAACCAACTAAAGAAGAAATAATAAAAATTTGGACAGAATTTAAATCTTTACCACAAAATTTGAAACTGCCTTTTGCTCCTAAAAACCCGATAATTTATCTTGAAGAAGAAAATCGTCCACAACCGAAATATGATCGTGACACAGATAAAGGCATGGCTGTAACTGTCGGACGCTTAAGAGATTGCAGTATATTCGACTATAAGTTCGTATCTTTAAGCCATAATACCGTTCGCGGAGCCGCCGGAGGAGGAATCCTAAACGCCGAACTTTTAGTTAAAAAGGGGTATATAAAATAGTTACCAGCCGAATTCTTTGCCGACATCATCTGGAGTTTCTCTTTTGCTAGCCACAACAATATGTCCATTCTCGACAATAATTTTCATTGGAGAAGAAAGCATGCAGTGTTTAGCTGCCAGAGAATCTTCATAAGCTCCTGTATCATAAACAACAAGATACATTGACTCGTTGCCGCCATTAACATCAAAATCTGGCAACATTATTACTCCATTTTTACCCTTATAGACATCATCTGAATCGCAGCTAGATCCTGCCAGCCAAACTTCAGTTAAATTATTATCATTTTTATTGTTTACTGGAGAAAGCGCCCATTTTTGTTCTATGGCCCACGTATCAAGAAGGTCGTTCATAAAACTGCCATCTATCACATACCACTTCTTAGCTGGACATTTTTTATAATTAATAATTTTTGTGTCTATTATTTTAAATACTGTAATTTGCGCTGGCGCTACCATGTATCTGCCCCACTCGCAAATTAGATTAGGATGAGGAACTCCCCTTTTTTCAGATTCTCGTTTGAGCAGTTCTAAAATTTTTTCCATTAATTTATCTGTCGAATAACCTTTAGTTCTTGTATATGGTATGGGCATGCCGCCTCCAATATCCAGAGTATCAAGAGATGGATTCTTTTCTTTTAATTTAAAATATACATCAAGGGCATATTTAATAGGAACAATAACATCAGATAATTTTTCTATTTGTGATCCTATATGATAGTGAATAATTTTCAAATTCTTAAATGATTCCATTTTGAGAATTTCTTTTGCTGAAAATCCGAAACGATCAATCGGCTTATTCCAATAAGAACTGGTTTTTACCGGCATATCAAGCCGGAGGCCGACGTCAAATTTAGAATATTGAAATGGTTTGAGTTCGTTCGGCCCCTCGATTATCGGAATTATTTTTAATCCCCGATGCTGAAGCTCATCTATCAGATTTATATATTTATCAGTTTTTGGACCGCTGCAAAGAACGCGAATGTTTGGATTGAAAGTTTCTTGTTCAAGCATTTTCTTCACTAGCCATAATTCATTATAGGAAGAAGTTTCCAAGTGTGCTCCTTCGCCAACTATGGACATAACAACTTCTTTGGTTTGATTAACTTTCATCGGATAATGATAATAAAACTTGCCTTTATATCCCAACTTTTTCGACAGCATAACAGTCAAATCAAGCATATCTTCTATTCGCTCTTCAATCACAAAAGGCATCAAAATTTCTAGTGATGTTCCAAACTTCTCCGCCAAGTAGCGGACGTTGTATATATTATGGCCTTCTTTGATTATTAAATCCCCTTCATTATTGAAATCAAAATATTGAGTGTTGAAATCATTTATGCCGAGCTTCCATAATTTTCTGGAAGCGATTGAACGTTTATTCATCTCTTTGCATCAAGCAATTTTTTTTCTGCCTGTGATAAATAATAATAAAAACAATTGTATCAAAAATTACAAATATGTAAAGCTTTTACAGCCCTTCCGCTTTCAATTTTTCCACTATGTCTCTCGCGCTGCGCGACAATTTTGCCGGCATCTTGATAATTATGCGAAGAATGATGTCGCCTCGGCCGCGACTGGACGGGACTCCTTTGCCTCTTACGCGCAGCATTTCGCCATTATTAATGCCTTCGGGTATTTTTACTTCTACCACATTGCCTTCAAGGGTCTTCAGATTGTAAGCCATGCCCATAAGAGCATCAGTAAGCTTAATCGGCAGATCCATGGTTAAGTTTAAACCATCACGCTTAAAAACGGGATGTGGTTCCACATTTATTTTAATATATAAGTCGCCCGATGTTCCATCTTGCACCGCTTCGCCGCTTCCGGTTATGCGGACCATTTCGCCGTTATTAATTCCAGCCGGGATATTTACGCTTATCTCTTCATCTTTCTTATAGACGCCGCTGCCGTGGCATTGAGGACACTTCTCAGACGGAATTTTGCCTTTGCCTCGGCAGGTCTCGCATGTCTTGACGCTTGAAAAACTCCCAAGAATCGATTGCCTGATTTCGCTGACTTGGCCGCTGCCGTTGCAGGTCTTGCAAGTATTCATTTTTGATCCCGGTTTTGCGCCGGTGCCTTTGCAGACATCGCAGACAGATTGCTTATTGATAAATATCTTGCGAGTCGCGCCGAAAATCGAGTCCTTGAACGGCAGATTGATTTCAGTCGATATGTCTCTGCCTCGGCGGGCGCTTTGCTTGCTTCGTTTCATGCTGCCACCAAAAAAATCGCCGAAAATATCGCCAAGATCTCCCATATCAAATTCTACGCCTCCATTCTGGCCGGTGAAATCAAAACCGCTGAAACCGCCTTGCTGATATCCTTGTTGCGCTCCGCCATAACCTCCTCCGTTAAAAGATGGACCTTCCGATCCGAATCTGTCGTATTGCGCGCGCTTTTGATCATCTGAAAGCGTCTGATAGGCCTCATTGACTTCCTTGAACTTCTTATCGTCTCCTTTATTCTTATCAGGATGATATTTATGCGCCATCTTATGAAAGGCCTTCTTGATTTCATCTTTCGAAGCAGTTTTATTTACACCAAGTGTATTGTAGTAATCTTTAGGCATGTGATTTGTTTCGTAATAACTTGTCCCGTAGTGAGCTTTGCTCTACTATGGGATCTTTGGCCATGAATTATTTCTTCTCTGGATTTTCGTTTACTTCAGCGTCTTTGATTTCTTCGCCTTGAGCTTCTGGAGTTGCTGGTGCGCCTTCTTGCGGAGCGTTCTTGCTCATAGCTTCGCCAATTTTTGAAACTTCAGTTGTAAGAGCTTCGAGTGCAGTTTTAATTGCTTGCAAGTCAGTGCCGTCTTTGGCTTTCTTCACATCGGCAATTTTGCCTTCTACGCTTGTCTTAAGTTCAGTCGGAATTTTATCGCCGTATTCTTTAAGCGATTTTTCAGATGAAAAGATTATCATTTCCGCCGTATTTTTCTCATCAACCAATTCCTTCTTCTTGGCATCCTCATCAGCATGAGCTTCGGCGTCATCTTTCATTTTCTTTATATCGGCATCAGTAAGACCAGATGAGGCCTCAATGCGGATTGATTGCTCCTTACCCGAAGCTTTATCTTTAGCTTTAACATTTAAGATTCCGTTGGCATCAACATCAAAAGTCACTTCTATCTGCGGCATGCCTCGAGGGGCCGGCGGAATGCCATCTAGAATAAACCTGCCGAGTGACTTATTATCGGATGCCATCGGGCGCTCGCCTTGCGTAATATGAATTTCCACGGATGTCTGATTATCAGCGGCAGTTGAGAACACTTGGCTCTTTGAGTTTGGAATTGTCGTATTGCGTTCAATAAGCTTGGTAGCCACTCCGCCAAGCGTTTCAATGCCGAGCGATAGCGGTATGACGTCAAGAAGAAGGACATCTTTAACATCGCCTTGAAGGACTCCAGCTTGAACAGCCGCGCCGAGCGCCACAACTTCATCCGGATTAATGGAACGGTTCGGCTCTTTGCCGTTGAACAATTTCTTGACTTCTTCAACAATTTTAGGCATGCGCGTCTGTCCGCCAACCATGATAATTTCATTAATTTCATTCATCTTGAACGGCGAGACCTCCATTGCGCGCTTTGAAATCTCTATCGATCTCGTAATATATTCTTCAGCTAGCGACTCAAGCGTGGCGCGAGTCATTTTCATAAGAAGATGCTTCGGGCCCGATGCATCGGATGTGATAAACGGAATATTAATTTCTGTTTCCGGCGTGGTTGAAAGTTCAATCTTGGCTTTTTCAGCGGCTTCATCAAGGCGCTGAAGCGCCAGCGGATCTTTAGTGACATCTATGCCTGATTCTTTTTTATATTCAGCCGCAATCCAATTGATTATTTTCTGATCTATATCACGGCCTCCCATGTGCGAGTCGCCGTCGGTGGATTTCACTTCTATAACATCGTCTGAGACCTCAAGCACGGAAATATCAAATGTTCCGCCTCCGAAATCGTACACAACTATCTTTTCATTTTTCTTGGTATTAAATCCATAAGCAAGAGCGGCCGCTGTCGGCTCATTTATAATTCTCTTTACATCGAGACCGGCAATTGCTCCGGCATCTTTGGTGGCTTTTCTTTGCGCGTCATTGAAATATGCTGGCACGGTAATAATAGCTTCAGTGATTTTCTCGCCAAGCTTGGCTTCAACATCGGTCTTAATCTTTGAGAGAATCATGGCTGAAATCTCTTCCGGACGATACCATTTATTGCCGATATTCACTTCAACTCCGCCGTCAGTTCCTTTCTGAATTTTGAACGGCGCCGTTTTTTGCGATTTCTGGATTTCCGGATCGTCAAACATGTGGCCCATGAATCGCTTGATGCCGTAAATAGTATTCTGCGGATTTGTCACCGCCTGGCGCTTGGCAAGCAAACCGACAAGGCGATCGCCATTCTTGGCAATTGCGACAATCGACGGAGTTGTTCGTCCGCCTTCAATATTTTCTATAATCTTCGGCTGCCCTCCTTCTATAATCGCAACCGCGCTATTTGTTGTACCCAAGTCAATACCAATTATTTTTGACATATATTTGTTTAGCATAGCAAATTATTTATTTCTGAATGGTCTGGTGAGAAAGTCCGAGGACCTGAAGAAATATATAATTTGCGAAGCGTTTTTAATTAATAATTTTTAATTTATAGAAGCATTATATACTACTCTTTTATTTTTGACAAGTATTTCGTGGTCGCGAGATACTTGTATATTGGTAATATAATTGATAATATATGGGCATGTCAACCCCGTAGTAGATTTTGACATTTAAAAGGGGTTTTCATTATAAAATATATGTCAAAATTCACTACAGGGTCAAGTAAAAGCGACTATTCCAAGAAAATATTGAAGATTTTGGCTGAAAAACCGGCAGTTTCTGTTATGGAACTTGTAGATAGGGCTTTAGGCGCTCAGATAGCGCCTAAAGCCCTATCTACGTATGCCCTTACACGCTCGCTAAAAGGCCTTACAGAGGCAGGATTTGTTGAGAGCGTATCATCGGGTCAAAACGAATACGCGCGTCTTACAAACGAAGGCAAGCGCAAGGCCTATAGCATAAAACTGGAATCCGGACTTGTTTCAACGAAATGGGACGGCTATTGGCGAATGATTATGCTTGATCTGCCAGAAGAACGCAAAAGCGAACGCGAGGCGCTTCGCTATCTGCTCAAAAAGGCCGGATTTGTCTGTGTTAAAAATTCTGTCTGGGTGTCTATGTACCCATATGAGAATCTTTTCATAAATATTAAAAAAGATCTCGGTCTTACAACCGAGATGATGATACTCGTCACAGATAAAATTGACGAAGAAACAGAGAAAGAATTAATTAAGATGTTTTAAATTCAAATATAGTCACTCTGGCCGGGCGAATGATTCTGACTTGCCCCGTATTTGCGGGGTCGCCTATCTTGTATCCGGCTTGGATTACTTTTTCTATGATATGATCTTTACTTTGATCGTCAGTTAAAACGCTTTCAATGGACTGATGAAGATTAGGATCAAAAGGCACATTTACTTTATCGATTTTCTCAACGCCGGAATTGGATAAGCTTGTCATAAACTGCTGGTAAATGTATTCAATGCCTGTCCGCCAATTTTTATCAACGTTTTCCCAGACGTCTTTGTTGGCAAATGCCATATCAAAGCTATCAAGCGCCGGAAGAAGATTTTCTATTATTCTCTCTTTGGCATGTATTGAGACGCTCTTGCTGATTTGATCCATTTCTTTCTGTAGATTGATATAATCGGCTTTGGCTCTCTGCCAGCCGGTCAGATATTCCTCTTTTTCAGCGCGAGCTTTCTTCAAATCCTCCCTTAATTTCTTGACAATATCTTTTGTCGGCAATTCATCGCCGTCTTCAGTGCTGTCAACAAAAGTCACATCTTGGAAATTTTCTTCAGGTTCTTGTTTTTTTATTTCTTCTTCATTATCCATATAAATTATCATAAACAAAAAATCAGATTATCGCAAATCTGATTTTTTTAAAATATTTAACGCTTGCTCCACTGCGGCGATTTGCGGGCTTTTTTGAGTCCGAATTTCTTGCGTTCAACGACGCGAGGATCGCGCTTGAGCATTTTGGCTTTCTTAAGAGGACTGCGAAGTTCTGCGTCAAATAATACCAATGCGCGCGATATGCCATGGCGAACCGCTTCGGCTTGAGCGTGAACGCCTCCGCCGCGAACAGTAGCGATTATTTCAAATTTGTCCGCTGATGCCGCTATTTCAAAGGCCTCGGTGACAATCTTTTTCAATTCAGCTGTCGGGAAATATTTGATAAACTCTTTGCCATTAATCGAATATGAATTCTTGGAAGCTTTATGAAGGCGAACAACGGCAGTCGCGGTCTTGCGGCGGCCAATGGCTCTCCAGTATTCTTTTTCTTTTGTTGGTGATTTCTTTTCCATAAATTATTCTTTTACTGTTAAATGCTTCATCATTTGAGGCCTGAGCTTGTTGGACGGAAGCATTCCATAGACAGCCAGTCCATAAAGTCCGGCCCAGCCCTTTTTGCCGATTATTTCCGCATTAGTTGAAGTTCTGAAACCTCCGGGATATCCTGAATATCTCTCATGAAGGGTCTCATTCATCCGGCGGAGCGACATTTTTGTTTTGCTTGCATTTATTATATCTACGCGGACATCGGCAACTTTGTTCGGAACATAATCCGGGCTTGTCTTTCCCATGAGAGCTTTGGCGGCTTCTGAAGCTATTCGCCCGAAAGCTTTATCTGTTGCATCAATTGTGTATGTTTTCATAGTCATAATTATACAAATTCTATTATTGCCATTTTGCTTGCATCGCCCGCGCGGCGCGGCAATTTGGTAATGCGCGTATATCCTCCGGAGCGGCTTTTATATTTAGGAGCGATAACATCGATTAATTTGTCCGCCTCGGCTTTAAGATTATATAAGCGGGAAATAACTAGGCGTCGAGACGCCAAAGTGCCGATATTGGCTTTTGTAATCATTTTTTCAACCATCGGGCGCAGTTCTTTGGCTTTTGCTTCAGTCGTTTCAATACGACCATGGGCGATAAGCGACAAGACCAAGCCCTTCAATAAGGCGCTTCTTTGGCTTCTGCCTCTTCCGAATTTTCTAATGTTATTGTGATGTCGCATAAAATATAATTAATAATTACTTAAGAGTTATACCATACCCGCCGAGAATTTTCTTTATTTCTTGTATTCCTTTGTCGCCGATGCCTTCGATCTCAAGCAAGTCCTCTTTCTTCTTGCGGGCGATGCCGCCGATTGTCCTGATATTGGCGCTAGTCAAGGCATTTAGCGTGCGAGTGGAAAGATCAAGAGTGTCTATGCGGGTCTTTAAAATATCCGTAAACTCATTGCCTTCGCTCTTTAGAGAATCATTTTTTTCTTTTGAGTTTTCTTCTTTCATATCTTCCTTGCCAGGCAATCTGGAAGATATGGCAAAACCGATAATGGCTTGCAGTTGTTCTACCATGATAGTAATGGCTTTTTCAAGCGCTTCGCGAGGAGAAAAAGTGCCATCTGTTTCAATGATCATGCGCAAGCGATTATGGTTTGTCTTGTCTCCGACGCGCATATTTTCAACTTCATAAGCAACGCGCCTGATAGGAGTAAAGATGGCATCGACAGCTATGACGCCGACTTCGGTTTTTGTTTTTTGGTGCAAATCCTTTGGGACGAATCCTAGCCCTTTTTGTATTGTCATTTCAATAGAAAGAGTAATCTTGCCGGTAACTTCGGCTATATGAAGATCTTTATTCAAAACTTCTACCTGGCCAGTGGCTTCAATGTCTCCAGCTGTGACTGATTTAGGCCCTTTGACCAATAATCTCACAACTTGCGGTTCGTCTGTCAGCAAGCGGAAGCGGATTTGCTTTAAATTCAGCAGGATAGTTATAACATCCTCCTTAACGCCGTCAAGAACAGAAAATTCATGATCAACTCCGTCTATTTTAAGAGAAGTAATAGCCGCTCCGACAAGCGATGAGAGCATAATGCGGCGAAGCGAATTGCCCAAAGTATGCCCATAACCCGGATAAAGGCCGTCTATTTCATAAACGCCTTTCGTGCCAGCTTCGGAAACTATTGATAATTTTGACGGCAATATGATATTTAAATCAGACATATGATTTTGCGTTACTTTATAAATTATTAACGACTATAAAATTCAAGCACAGTATTAAGATCAAGGTATCCTTCTATATTTTTAGGATTGCCCTGCATAACTCCGGAAAGCGATTCAATATTAAAAGTCAGCCAATTTGGAAGATTATATTCTTTCATTTTTTTATCCATGTCGGCGAACAACGGGCTTTTCCTGCTTCCTTCGCGGACGGCAATCACATCGCCGATGCGAACTTGGCTAGACGGGATAGTTGTTTTTTTGCCGTTCAATATTATATGCCCGTGAGAAACCATCTGGCGGGAAAGGCGCCTAGTATGAGCAAGCCCAAGGCGGTAAACGATATTATCAAGCCGAGTTTCAAGCAAATCAAAAAGATATTCGGTGGCCAAAACGCCCTTATGGGAAACCGCTTCTTTTACGTAATTTGAAAATTGTTTCTCGCTGAGGCCGTACATAAAGCGAACTTTCTGTTTTTCCACGAATTGCAAGGCATATCCTGAAAGAACTTTAGGCCTTTTGTTTTTAAGATTTTTGGAATGCTTGGCTTCAGACATCGTGAATTTTGGCGTCTGACATTTTTCAAATACGCCTGATCCCAAACGCCTGCAAATTTTATATTTTTTGACTGTTTTCATAATATTTGTTCCCCATGTCGGACTTGTGGTTAGCCATAAGTCCGACATGGGGTCTCATTAGACCCTTCTCGGCTTTTTTGGCTTTGGACCGTTATGAGGAACCGGGGTCATATCGCGAATGCTTGTTATATCTATATCGTAAGCCATGAAAGCGCGGATAGTCGGCTCGCGGCCGCTGCCGACTCCTTTGACGACAACATCGACCTCTTTAATGCCAAGCTCCTTTGCTTTTTCACCGACAGCCGAACCGGCTTTTGAAGCGGCAAAAGGCGTGCCTTTTTTAGCTCCTTTAAACCCCAATGATCCGGCGGAAGTCCAATAAATCGTGTTGCCATTTTTATCCGAAAGAAGAACTTTCGTGTTATTGAAAGTGGCTTCGATATGCAATGTTCCGGAAATGAACTTCTTCTTAGGAATTTTCGGCGCTTGGCTGGGCGAACTTTCCGCAACATTTTTTTCTGCCGGCTCAATTTTGTCTTCTTCTTTTTTGGTTATAATTTTTATTTTTCCCACTTTAGTATGTTTGCTAATTAATAAATCAAATAAAAATCAATTCTATGTCTTTTCAGCTTTTCTTCGTCCGCTGCCCATTGTCTTCCTGACATTGCCTCTGACCGTGCGAGAATTGGTCTTGGTCCTCTGCCCGTTGACTGGAAGGCGGCGCATATGGCGTATTCCCCTGTAGGTCTTAATATCTTTTAATCTTTTTATATTGGCGGCAATTTCACGCTTTAAAACGCCTTCAATGGGCATGGTCTCAATGATTTTGCGGATTGCATTTTCTTGATCAACAGTTAGAGCGTCGCTTTTTATGTTAGGGTCTATCTTGGCTTCTTTCAGTATTTTTCTGGCGCGGGAAATGCCTATGCCATATAAGCAGGTCAAACCTACGTCTAAATGCTTATTGTTTGGAATTGTTATGCCTAATATTCTCATAATTACTGCTTCTGCTTGTGCTTAGGATTAGAACAAACCACGCGAAGATGGCCTTCGCGTTTTATCATCTTGCACTTGGCACAAATTTTTTTTACGGCTGATTTTATCTTCATATTCTTTATCACGCGAAAGAAAAATATAGGGACCTTCCCCGTATTTTCAACTAAAAATGCTATATGACAGTATGATACATTATTTGAATAAAAAAGCAAGAGGATTAAACTCTTTTGATTATCCTGCCTTTTCCGCCATACGAATCAATGAGAACTTCAACGCGATCCCCCACTAATACCTTGATTCTATGTATCCGCATTTTGCCGGCAAGATACGAGATAATATTCTTGCCATCGCCCACATCAACTCTGAAAAGAGTGTTAGGAAGAGCTTCAGTGACAGTGCCTATAACAGTATTATTATCGTCTTGTTGATTCATTTAATGTGACCATATTGTAACAAAAGAATATTTTTCCGTCAAATTATTGCGTATAAATCTTTATTCTAGAGGTATCATCTGGCAGATATGACTGCCATGGCGGAAAGATTTTGATGCTGGCGGAATCTATGCCGGGATCTTGCTTGAATATCGACTGTATGGAATCTTTTGAAACTCCCATCAAATTTGATTTGATTGCCGTTATATCCGGCTGCCAGAGGGCTTCTATATTGCCAGTCAAAGTAAACGGCAATGATTGAGTATCTTTGCCTATTAACTGATTTGGATCTGCAAAACTAAAAGATAATCCGGGCACATTGCTTATTGTTATCTCTTTCAATTCATCAGCCGAAACATCGGGAAATAGATTTTTTATCAATACTGCCGATAAGTCATTTTCTTTTAAGAGAATAGCTGATAATGTTCCGCTAATTTTAACGCTTGCATCCGGCGTTTTAGATAAAATATTATCATCGATACTATACGCAAACCTCACAGCACTAGGATACAAGAAATATCCAGCCGGTATTTCAGCATTCACTTTTTTAATCAAATTATCTTTGAATGACGAGTTGGCGATAATGCTCAAATTACTTTCTATTGAAAAATCGGTTTTATACACTTCTCCCTGCGCTCCGCCCGCTAATGCTGTTTGTATTTTGCCGTATATCTTGCTATATTTCGGCGTTCCTTTAAATGAACTTACGTTAAAATCGCTTGGTGATCCGTTATAGGAATCGCCTGCCAGAAATGCAGTTATAGAAGCAAGAGTTTTTCCGGGAATAATTTTGCCGGCGCTCTTTGCATATCCCGGTATGGATACGGCCTTATCGGTCAAATACGCTTTTCCGCCGGTATCTGAAAGGAAAGCGTGCATTGGCAATTTTATCGGTTGCGCGCTGTATTCATTATATAAAGTAATTATGCCCTTGGCTTTCAAAGATACATTGCTTGATTCGGTAAAGACCACGTTCTCGTTTTCCTGATCAGAAACAATCATTAATTCAAACGTTATAGGATTATTTATTTGCGCGGATGCGCCGGTATTTTTCAAAGCGATAAATTGCTTATTATTTAAAGTTAACGATTGATGTTTTGCTTTTATATTGATATTGGCCACTTGAAATTCATTTGAAATCCAATATATTCCTCCGATAAAAGATACAATTAACAGTACAACAACCAAACCGCGCAAATAACTTTTATTTTTATGTTCATGCGGCAATTGCGCGCTTGTTAAAGTTTCTTTGGGGCGCGCAATACGAACCATATCATGATTTCTTGATTTATTAGATTTTACATCTTCCAATAATTTTTTGCTCATATTATTTTCGCTTTCCTCCTTGCAATAGCTATCGCTTCTATCATTAAAAATGGATCGCATATATTGTCTTTTATGCTGCACATGTTCAAAAATTCCTGTCCCTCTAGGGTTACTACGGCGCACTTTCTGTCGCGTTTCATAGCATCAATAAATAACTCTTTAATATCCGCATCGGCAGTCAAAAATACGGTCTTAGGAATTTGCAGCTTGCCGCGTAAATCATAAACGCATTGCCTGAATGATTTATGCCATAAGTCCTTGATCGATTCAATTATCGGCTTAATCTTATTTTTGCGCTTTTCTTCCATAATGTCAGCCATGAAAAGATTGAGTAATTCTCCGGCATCGCGCAATTCCATATGAAGGTTGGCGCATAAATGCCTTAAAAAAGTATTTTTTCCAAAGGGAAAAGAAATTGATGTTTCCAGAACTCCGCGAGATACGATGCCAATATCGGTAATCTCTCCGCCAATATCAAGCAAAATATATGAGTCAGGGCTCACGTATTTGTCGCGCACAGCCAGATAGGAAGCCAGCATAAACGATGAAAAAGAAATATTCCTGCTGTTCAAGGTGTTTGACAATGTATCGCGCATCTTATTTAAAAATAATTTAGGCGAAAGAGATGCAAGCATGCTCATTTCCAAGGACTTGGCGGACTTGCCGATTGGATTTTCGTCCCTATGATTATCCAACAAAACGCTCATAATGCGATTCTCTATTAATTCCGGAACGCTATCAATTCCTTTATATTTTTTCTGGTATTCGGAATTTAATTTGGATATTTCTTTTTTAATCAAATCGGACGCAAATTTTTCCCTGAAAATAAATGAGTGCTCCTTGGATATTTTTATAGTTCTAGTTTCCGATAAATACCAAGGCGAAGCCAAGACGCAGACAATTTCATCAGGCACGCCGATTTTTTCGTTGTAAATGGATATTGCGACAGAGTTCAAAGCAGAAATGGTATCCTTTATAAACAAATCAGGACTAAATTCGCCGCGAAATTTAATTTCTTTGCGGAATGATTTAATTATAGTTGGTAAACTATTTGCATCGGAAGAAATATGAGCAAAAGCTCCTCCAACACTGCCGGAGCCGATATCAAAAATTATTGCTTTTCTTGCGTTATTCTTTTGCTTGAACAGAAATCCCATAGCATTATCATTATACTACAGGATTTGATAAAAGCGTTAGTAAAATTATTCTAAAACGGCCTTAATGCGCCTGATGCCTGAAGAGACGGCTTCTTCTTTGATTATTTTAAAATGGCCCAATTTGGAAGTGTTTTGGACATGCGGTCCGCCGCAGAATTCTTTGGAGATAGGATTGCCATTTTTATCTGAAATTACGTAAATTGAAACAATTTGCGGATATTTTGCGCCAAACTCCATTTCTGCGCCGATTTTTTCCGCTTCAGACAATGGCATCTCATGATGAACGACTGCAAGACCTTCTTTTATTTTAGCATTGACCCAATTTTCCGCTTTTTTCTTCTCTTCATCGGTTAATTTGTGATCGCAAATAAAATCCATACGCAAGCGCTCTTCAGTAATATTGCTTCCGCGCTGTTTTATTTCCGGACTAACAATAGCTTGAAGTCCAGCAAGCAACAAATGATGCGCAGTATGGAGTTCTATCGTTTTTTCATTATGATTTGCCAGACCGCCTTTAAACATGCCAGCAGCAGAAGTGCGAGATAGTTCTTGGTGTTCTTTGAGAGCTTCTTCAAAACCAATCTCGTCAAACTCAACGCCTTCTTCAGTACAAAGTTCTTTCATTATCTCCATTGGAAAACCAAAAGTCTCAAATAAATAAAAAGCATTTTCGCCACTCAATCTTTTTTTAAGAGAAATACCATTAAAAGTTTTAATATTTTTAATTGAAACGCCGTTCACAGTTTTAACATTTTCAATAGGTATTCCATTAATATTTGAAATATTGCTTATAAATTTTTTAAACTCTTTAAGACCATACTCCAATGTTTGCCTAAATTTACTTTCCTCTTTTGTTATTTCACCTTTATCATCAAGACTATAAGTATTTCTATAAATCTTTTTTATTTTTTCAATTTCTTGAGTAAGTGAAGTTTTAGAAAGTCGCACAGCTCTTCTGATTAACCTTCTTAACACATATCCTCTTCCCGTATTTGCCGGCAAGATACCATCGGAAATCATAAAAAGAGCAGTTTTGACATGATCCGCAATAATGCGCTCATTTCTTGTTTTTTCATTATTAAACAAATCCGTATCATAAACGCTTTCTTTCTTATCCACTATTGTGAGCAATCTCTCAAGCCCCATGCCGGTATCAACGCCAAGAATTGCTAATTTTTCAAGATTGGCTTCACCTTTATCTAATTGTTCCCGTGAACCATCGCAGAAATATTCATTGAAAACAATATTCCAAATTTCCACATCTTCGCCGCTGGCATTTTTGCAATAAATCTCGGTTGTCGGACCGCATGGTCCGGAATCACCAGTCGGGCCCCAGAAAACATCTTCGCCTTCTTCTCTGATGTCTTTAATTCCAATTTCTTTCCAAATTTTTTCCGATTCTTCGTCTTTCGGAACATTTTTATTTCCTTTATAAAAAGTCACATAAGAAATTTGGAGTCCCAGTTCTTTGGCAATAAATTCATAGGCATATTCTATCGCTTCGCGCCGGCCATAGCCGCCGAAAGAAAAATTGCCCAGCATTTCAAAAAAAGAAAGATGTGTCGCATCTCCCACCTCATCTATGTCTCCGGTGCGGACGCATTTCTGGACAGTTGCAACATTTTTAGCGCCGAAATCGCGCAAGGCATTTTCAGGCGCCCCGTAATACGGCTTAAATTGCTGCATTCCGGCAGTAGTGAAAAGCACCGAGATATCGCCCTCCGGCACCAAAGAAGAAGACGGCAATATCTTATGCCCGCGTTCTTTAAAAAATTCCAAAAATCTGCTGCGTAATTTTTCTGATTGCATGTCTATTTTATGTTTGCGTCGTTATTATTGCTGTCTTTGAAAAGAATGGTCTTCCTCAGCTGCTGTTCTATAAACCACAAAACTATGAATATAAAAAGAGTTAATATTGTCGCTATAATGGCTATGCTAAAGAGGCCGAATCCAGATGCCATGCCTATGCCGGCCGAAACCCAAAGTCCCGTGACAGTAGTCAAACCCATCAATTTTGAATCTTTTGTAAATATAAGTCCGGCGCCGATAAATCCAACACCAACGATTATCTGGGCGACAATCATCAAAGGATTCATTCCAGCAAAACCTGCATATGTTTTAACCATTTCATTTGAAATGATGACAAACAGAGCCGAACCCATGGCCACTAGCGCGTAAGTCCGCATGCCGGCCGTTTTATGCGCCCACATGCGCTCAGTGCCGATAACCATGCCTAATAATAAAGCCACAAAAAGACGCAATATTACATCCAATGTAGCCGGATCAATAAAATTATTTATCATAATGCCTTATTATATCATAATTACTTTAACCTATCATAATGATACCCTTCTTCTTCTCTTTTTCTCGTTTGTTCTTCTGTTTCTGTTATATATTTTCCCTTGCCTGTTAATGTATTTTCAACCCAAAGAAAATATGGCGGGGTTGTCATTGAAATATCGGATCTCACTATCATTGGAATATTATACGAGTGTTCTGTTTCTATATGTTTAATAAGCTTGTCGCTTAATATTTTCGTGGTTGCAAGCATTAGCATGCATTGGCCAATTTCTCGTATGACATTGTTCCATGGATATATTGAATTAACCATCCAATAATCCGCAGAAGTGGCCAACTTTTCTTCTATGGCGGAATAACCTATTGCTCTCGCCTCTTCCATATCCATGCAAGTCGTATAAACAAAAACGATTTCTTTTGACTCTTTTTCTACTTTTTCAAAAATCATAATAATTACATTATATATTAATTAATAAACTTCCTGCTGACCCGCCTGCTCCCGACTACAGTAGAGCGAGTAACATTTCTCAATAAACCTCTTGCTGGTAACATTTCTCGCAGTATATAATCTCTGGTCGGTCTGGTGAATATGATGTTTCAAACTCTATGTCACAGTTATTATTTCCGTGAAAATGACTTGTCTTGTCACACATACACTTCCTATGCCAGAGTTTCATAGGATTACGCATTTTTAATCTTTCTCTATGACGACAAAAGAAACATAGATGTGGCAATGGCACTTTTAATTTTTTATACAAATTTAATTCATCTTCTATTACTTTAAAGGCCTTCCGGCAATAAATATTATTTTCATTTACATTTTCGCATTCTATAATTTCTCTAATTATTTCATCAGAAACGTCATTTAGTTTATCCGGCAAATCTTTTGCTTTTATAGTTGCTTTATATTCATTTACTTGCCTCTCTCGCCATTTATAACCTTCTTTTAATATCTTCTCTTTTGTTTTAGGAAAATAATCTTGAGCAACTGTTTCATTGTAGGCAAATGGTGAAAGTTCTACTGGAAAAAATTCTCCATATTTATAAATAATCTTATTTTTATCAACATAAGGAATATTCATCATTTGCTGTTTTATTTTTGAAACGAGTTTTTCATATTCATCTTTTGAATATTGTTTATTTAAAATACAATATTTTTTATTTCTTAAGCCAAGACAGCCAAATAGGTTAGAACAGCCATAACAATTAAAGCAATATTCTATTTCATTTGAACTATATACAACACTAGTAAAAAGATTGCGGTAATTTCCTATTCCAGTGTCAAAAATTTCATAAGTCAATTCTGCTAATCCTATTCCAGGACCAGAATCATAACCATCTTTTACATCTTTTTCTAGCCAATGAGAATATTTACAATCTTCTATATTGCCCTTTGCATCAAAACAAAATTTGCAATTTTTTGTTCCCTCAAGATTATCGCCGATAGAATTAACTGTTTTTATATGGATAGCAAAGCGATGTAATGACTTTAAATACAATTCTTTGAAATTTTTTTTGAGCTCTAAAATTATTTTATAATCTGTTAAATCCAATTCAGCCAGACGATGATTATACTCTTCTTTAGACAGTTGCTTATTCCACATACAATAGGACTTGCTTCGAAGATTACTGCAACCAAAACAATTTACACAGCCATGACAATCATATAAAAAATAAGAGTCGACACAATTTTTGCAGTTTAAAGAATATAAAAGATGGTAACAATCTGAACAAATAACATCATCATAACAAAGTTCTGCATCATTAACTACATAAAGATCGGAAGAATCTTTAATTCTTGAAATCCGATTCGAATAAAAAGTTTGTTCAATTTGCCAAGAACCAGATGACATGTAACTGTTTCTACTTTCCTCAGCAATATTACAATAATCACTATTCGTAGCATTGCTATTTGAAAGAATTTGGAGGGGAAATTGATTCATTAGATTTTTCCATTGCTTAAAAAATGGTTCAGAAAAATCATAATCACGCCCATAAAACATTGGGTCCCATTTATCTCCCCACCAATATTTTATATCATAAACTATGAGATTTTCATCTGGAG
The DNA here is from genome assembly GCA_035510575.1 of Minisyncoccota bacterium. Classification (GTDB taxonomy): domain Bacteria; phylum Patescibacteriota; class Minisyncoccia; order Phycocordibacterales; family UBA9973; genus UBA8515. The sequence continues at coordinate 57,328 of DATKGV010000012.1, forward strand.
GATAAAGAGAAATTAAAGTTTCATTATGATCGGGAGCATTGCATTTCCTCTTAAAAAGAGACATCTCATTTCGCCAGCATAATCTTCTTATCGTTCTGCATTCCGGACAAAAAGTTGGTGGAGGAACTTTAATTTTCTCATAAAAAGAAAAGTCGTCCGGCTCAATAATAAAGTTTTGCTTACAGTTTTGGCATATTCTAGTTTCTGAATTCATATTCAGAATTATGCCACAATACCTCCGCCTAGGCAAATATCTTTGTCATATACTACAATTGATTGACCAGAATCAACTAAAACATCATTATCAAAGGTTACTCTAGCTTCTTTATCCGAAATAATTTTTATATGACAGTTTAGTAATTCTCCATGATAGCGAATTTGCGCAGTATATATTTTATTTTTGTCCGGAAGCTCATTTATCCAATTTGTATTATTAATAATTAATGAGCTAAAAAATTCTTTTTTTGAATGGTCTGGTGAGTTAGTCCGAGGACCTGAAAAAAATGAATTATTTGGCGAATTTAAAACTGTAATTGTATTTTCTTTTAAATTTTTTGAAACAACATAAAGAGGCCTATTTTCGGAAGATTTTTCAGTAATCGTAAATCCATGCCTTTCGCCTAAAGTGAAAAATATTGCTCCATCATGAGTGCCTATAACTTCCTCATTTTCATTCAGAACATTTCCCTTTTTTGATTCTATATAATGCTTTAGAAAATCTTTCATATCAAGTGGCCCTAAAAAGCAAACACCTTGACTATCTTTTTTAACTGCCGTAGGAAGCTTATATTTCTTTGCAAGTTTACGAACTTCTGTTTTCTTTAAATGTCCAATTGGGAAAAGTATATGTTCTAAATCTTTCTGAGTAAGAGTCCACAAAAAATAACTTTGATCTTTTGATGAATCAGGACTTTGTTTTAAAAAGTATTTTTCCTCCCCTGCTAAGGGGAGGTGGTCTTTAGACCGGAGGGGTGCACCCCCTCGTCTTTCAGACACTCCCCCTTCGCAGGGGGAGAAAAAAACTTTAGCATAATGTCCAGTTGCAATAAAATCTGCTCCATGACTTTTTGCAAAATTCCAAAATACACCAAACTTCACTTCGCGATTGCACATGACATCTGGATTGGGAGTATGGCCCTTTTTATATTCTTCTATCATATAGAGAGCCACATTCTTCTTATATTCTTCCTCCGCATTACACTCCAAAAACGGAATGTTTAAATGGGCGCAAACTTTCATGGCGTCGCGCCGTTCATTTCGCCAAGAGCATTCTATGAAGTCCGGCGTCCATGTGCGTATAAAAACTCCGACGACATTATAGCCTTGGTCTTTTAAAAGCGCGGCGCTGACTGAAGAATCTACGCCTCCGGAAACGCCGACAAACACTGTTTTATTATTTTTATTCATAATCTAAAACTGGAATTAATTCTTGCTCCATCTGGCAAAAATGCCGCACGGAAGCAATCGATTGCTTTTGCTTTCTTCTATCACCAATTCGCCTGATTCAATAACACCATTGTATCTTTTCATCATATCTTTCAAATTATTTTCATACGTAATAGGCGAATAACCGGCAGTATAGCCGTTTATAAGGACAAATAGCGGATTTTCGGATAATATTTGCTTGCCTAAATCCATAAGTTCCAGAAAATTTTCTTCTATTTTCCACAATTCATCTTTAGGACCGTGGCCGAAAGCCGGCGGATCCATAACGATAGCGTCATATTTGCGTCCGCGCTTGATTTCCCTTTTCATAAATTGGATGACATCATCTGTTATCCACCTTATAGGAGCATTCTCCAAGCCAGAAAGTTCGGCATTCTGGCGCGCCCAAGCAACAGCTGTTTTTGATCCGTCAACATGGCAAACTTCCGCTCCGGCTCGCGCGCATGCCATAGTCGCTCCGCCCGTGTAAGCAAACAGATTTAAAACGCTGATAGGATTATCGCGCTTATTTTTTTTTATTATATTTTCCATCCATTGCCAATTAATTGCTTGTTCAGGGAAAAGGCCTATGTGCTTGAAAGATGTCGGCTTGATTGCAAAAATCAAATTATGAAGCGTAATATTCCAAGATTTCGGAGTAACTTCTTTAATAATCCATTTGGTGCGCTCGCCGTTTCTAATAAATTTTAATTCGGCTTTATCCCAAACATCTTCAGGCAATAATCTGCGCCAAAGGGCCTCTGGATCCGGGCGCGATAATATATAAGGCCCATAGCGTTCGAGCTTGCAACCCTCGCCTCCGTCAAGCAATTCATATTCTTTTTGTTTTTCTATTTTTAAAATCATATTTATCTGGCCATAGGCGATGATTATTTGAGATATTTGGCAATATTAATCTTATGCTCTTGGAATGTTTTTGCAAAATGTATCATGCCATTCTTATCATACAGATAATACAGATATGGAGAGTCAACAGGATAAAGAGATGCGCTTATGGACATTAGCCCGGGATTTGCAATAGGTTCCGATGGAAGTCCCAATATCTTATAAGTGATAGGCGCGGCATCAACTTGAAGGGGCATGCCAAGCGAAAGGCGCTTCCAGAGAATTCCGGAAATGATTTTCATATCGCTTTCGCTGGACGCTTCATGCTCAAGTATGGAAGCCATTGTTATAATATCATTCAAGCTGTGCTTGGAATTCAAAACATCTTGGCGCAATTTTGCCGTTTGCTTGTCGAAATTATCGGATAAAACCGAGATTATTTCATCCGTGGTGGAAAGAGAAAAGAAAAAATAAGTATCCGGGAATAAATATCCCTGTTTTGCGGCGGCATTTTTATCAAATTCTTCTTTATTAAAACCAGCAATATTTTTTGACAGCAAATCGGATATCTCGCCGTTGGTCAAACCTTCCCTGATTGTAATCTTAATCGGATTAACATTATGCATTCCGTGAGCAAGATCCCATGCTACTTTAAAAAGCGGCGAATTTTTATTGAAATAATAATCGCCCCACGGTATCTGCCTATCGCTTTTGAATAATTCAGCCAGCAATTGGAGCAAGGTTTTTGAACGAATAATATTCTTGTCTTTTAAATCATTGGATATCGCATGAAGCGATTCTTTGGGAGAAATATGAATTGTAGTCGGATTTGAGCCGATAGGCGCTGATATTAAAGAATAATAGCCGATAATAAAGACAATCATGGCAATTAAAACATACACACGGCTTCGGCGTGTGTATGTTTTAATTGGTTCTTTATCGGATATATCCATACGTTATATAGGCAAATTCGTAGGCGGTTTTGCAATCTTTGATTCAATGCGCTTGAAGCTTGGCGTCTCAGAAACCATACCTGGAAAGTGATAAATCGTCGCAAGTTCTTCCGATGAAAGGACAAAAATATTGGCTTTGTGCGATGGAAAAAATGCTGAAAGAATCGCTGGATAATTATACGCATATTGGATTGGTGGATGAAAGAAAGTTCTCATGCGATACCAATCAAGCATTCTCTTCTTTATTTTTGTCAGAGCAAGACCAGTCGGATCAGACCATGGCGCGTCAAACTGAGTTGAATTAACACGCCATAATTCATTTGAAAAAGGCGCTGCATATTGGCGAAAAAGAAGGCGGGAAGAACGCCTTAAATTTTGAAACTGTTCTTCGGTAGTGATTCTTTTATCAGATAAAGTTATAAGGCGTATGCCGCAGTCAAAGTGTATCTGCCTCAAATTCGTGGACCATAGTTTGATCATATCATCCAAATAACCTGGGGCACGAATTTCCATAGAATCTGTTCCTCCTGGACCTTCTCCGAGATGCAATCTTACAAACGGTTTGAGCACTTCTTTTATATGTTCCTCGGCATAGGTCTCAAAATCAATATTTTTGCCGGTAACATGGCTGTGATATTTTTTTATGCTTTGCCTTATAATTATTTGAATCCAGACCTGCTGGCCTTTGGGTAGAGCGCCCAAATATTCAATAACCGGAGTTATGGGATCAACTTTGAATTCTTCTTTAGTTCCGCTTTTCATTTCCTCCATCTGCTTGTATGTTTTTATCGACTGGACATCATGCTTTAATTTCTTGAATTCGCAGCCCCACATATTCCAGTCGCCGTTTTTCTTGTATTGAGGCACATGAAAAGCATAATCGTCAACTTCAACAACTTTGGCCTGAGGATATTGGCCATAAATCTGGGTCTCAACCAAATCGCGTATGCGCGTCGGCGTGCGCACAAAGAAATGGACATTGCCGTCAATGGAAGCTATTTCAAGAGAAAACCACATCCATGGCGCTCCTTGTATATACTGCTCCCAAAAACCCTTGAAGCTTTTATGATAAAAAGCATTCGATAAAACTAGTTCCATGGCGGCCGGGGTCTTGACGACATCGCGCGGCACTTGAATTTCAAGAAGCACCCACTTGATGCCCATGATAAACCGCTCTTGGCGATAATGATGCCATAAATTAAAAGCAATCATAGCCAAAGGAATCGGCATCAAATAGCCGATGACAACCAACAATATCTGTATAAGATTAAAATTATGCGTGGCAAAAAATTCTTGAATCATTTTATTGGGACGATTTAAACATGCCGATTAGGATTGCAATAAACAAAAGACCGACTAGGATTATCACAATATTTATAATACCGCGATTGCGCATGCCGTCATTATATCACAATTAAGTAATAAAATATCCCCGTCGATGGGGATATTTTATTACGCTATGGAATACAGTCCGTTCTTGTTCTTCTTAAAATATTTTGAATTCTGCAGATTGACAAGTATGGTGTTCTTCTTCAAATATCTCTCTTTCATCACCTGGTTCACAATATCATCTTTCGACATAGGCCCGTTTTTTTTCAAAAGTTCTTTTATAACATCACGGACGACGCCTGACTTATACCCCCATTCTGACAGAGCATATATGCCGCGCCCGACAAGAACGAATCTTGGATCCTTAATAAGCTCATTGTGGCAAGTCGCCGTATGGCATTTCTTGTTAAATGTCTCTGTAATAGCTTTAGCGACTTCTCTGAAATGCATGGGAGAACCGTGCTTGCGCATCATAAGAAAAGCATAATCCTTGATGCCGCGAGTTTTTATGCCTGAAGATGTGGACTTGCCCCATTCGCCGAGCGGATTCTTGCTGATCATCTTGGACATATTCAGCCAGCGTCTGGCTATTTCTTCATTCTTATATTGTTCGGATAAATTTTTGACTTCATCAAGAAATCTCGCAATCAGATCGTTCTCGTGAACCAGCTCATCGTCTGAAAGTTTTTCATACAAGCTCTTGAGGGACTTATGAACTTCTTCTGATATGGCATTATCGACGCTCCAGCGCGATTTAAAATGATTATCTTCTTTGTGCCTAGTGAAAGCGTCGCTCAGCGTCAAATACAAATTAATATGATTCTGCGCAATTTTATCTTTTGAAATGTGATTTAGAAGATCTTGCTCCGAAACGATAGCGCCTAGGGTATGCATTAATTTCTTTAATTCCTCAAAAACAGCTTTCTCGCTTTTAAACGATTCTGATTTGCGGATTAAATTAAGAGCTGAATTCTCAATCTGGCGCACACGTTCGCGGGTGATGCCATATTTCTGGCCGATGGCTTCAAGCGTTTTCCTCTGGGCATCATCGGCAAGACCGAAGCGGTTCACTATAACTTCATGGGCGCGCGGTGGCAGGCCCGAAAGTATATGCTTGGTAACTTGCTTTGGTTTGAATGTGAGTGTGTTAGCCATTTGATTGTGATCTAAGATAATAAAATTTATTTGCTCTTTTTATAATATCATCAGTACTAAATAAAGTCAACTATTTTGCAAGGTTTTATAAATTAAGCGCTTATTGTCCCTTATTTGATGTTTTTGCCTTTGAACGGCTTTGTTCAGTCAAGAACTTCTTGCGCAATCGTATATTTTTGGGGGTAATTTCAAGATATTCGTCATCCGCCATTATTTCAAGGCCCCTTTCAATGGACAGCTTGTAAGGCGGTTTGATTCTAATGGCTTCGTCCGTGCCTGAAGAGCGCATATTTGAGAGCTGTTTGCCTTTTGTCGGATTGACTGCCATCTCGTCGCCTTTTGTAACATTGCCGATGACCATGCCTTCATAAACTTCATCGCCATGCTCCACATACAAAATGCCTCTTTCCTGCAAAGTCCACAAGGAAAATGCAGCAACTTTGCCATTAACCATGGAAGTCATTGATCCGACATCACGCTTTTTTATTTCGCCGGCATAATCTCTGAATCCGATAAAACGAGAGGCGAGCATTCCTTCCCCTTTTGTGTCTATTATAAATTGTCCGCGATATCCAAGCAATCCCCGAGTCGGAATTTCAATCAGCATTCTGGTAATTCCTTCTTTTTCATGCATATTGGTAATCGTTCCGCGGCGCGCCGCCAGCTTCTCAATCACAGAGCCGGCAAATTCATTTCTGACATCAATAGTAGCTTCCTCGTAAGGTTCCAGTTTTTTGCTATTCTCGTATTTTATAATGACGTGGGGCTGGGAAACTTGAAGTTCAAATCCTTCGCGGCGCATATTTTCAAGCAGTATGGCGATATGCAATTCGCCGCGGCCGTACACAAGATAACCCTCTTGTATTTTCTCGGGATCGGATGTCTCAAAATTCACTTTTAATCCCACATTCACTTCAAGTTCTTTTTCCAGCCGCTCGCGTATTTGGCGGTTAGTGACATATTTGCCTTCTCGTCCGGCGAAAGGAGAATCATTCACCAAAAAATTAAGCGAAATTGTCGGCTCATCAATGGCAATAGATGGCAATGACGGCGTGTCAATATTGTCGCAAATAGTTTCTCCAATATAAACATCTGGAATTCCTGCAATCATGGCAATGTCTCCAGTAGTTAATATATCAATTTCTTTTCTATTTATGCCTTCAAAAGTAAACATTTTATTAATGCGAGTCGCGCGAGAACCTCCGGCATTATCTTTTACAATAATATTAGCTCCTGTTTTTATTGAACCGGCATAAGCGCGGACAATGGCCAAACGGCCCAAGAAATTATCATAACCCAGATTAAATACTTGAGCTTGAAAGGGCTTGTCAGAATTTACGGATGCTTCAGGCACAACTTCTAGAATTAAATCAAGAAGCGGAGTGAGATCTTTTGATTCATCCGTCAAATTATTTTTAGCAATTCCTTGCCGGCCGATCGCGTAGATAGTTTTAAAATTTATTTGTTCATCGTTTGCTCCAAGCTCCATGAAAAGCTCCAGAACTTCTTCGTGCGTGCGGCTAGGATTGGCGGCCGGCTTGTCTATTTTATTTATGACGACTATCGGCTTAAGCCCTAGTTCAAGTGACTTCTTCAAGACAAAGCGGGTCTGAGGCATCGGGCCTTCCTGAGCATCCACAAGCAGAAGCACGGAATCAATGGCGCGAAGCACGCGCTCGACTTCAGAACCGAAATCGGCGTGCCCGGGAGTATCAACAATATTTATTTTGGTGCCTTTGTAATTGACCGAAGTATTCTTGGCGTAAATGGTGATGCCTCGCTCAAGCTCAATGGCGTTTGAATCCATAGTCGCGCCTTCTTCGCCTGCCATTCCGCATTGCTTCATTAATTGGTCGGTTAGTGTGGTTTTGCCATGGTCAACGTGGGCTATAATTGCTATATTTCTAATTTCCATAAAATAAAATCGCCCTCAGGCGTTTGTCTTAATACTGTATCATATATTTTATGAAATGTAAAATAAAAGCTAAAAAATTAATCTTAGTCGTATATTGGAATAGTTTTTATCATTCTATTTTGTTCAATTAAAATAATATTCTTATCGTTTTTATCTATTTTATTATTATCATTCATTTCAAAAACATTAAAGCCAACCATGCCATTGTTGTAACAATACTTTTTGACATATTCATCAATAACTTTTGCCCCTAATATTTTGTCAGGAGTAATTTTATCTTCTATAAGAGATTCCGTTTGATACAAAGATGCTGCAAAAGTAACGGGAAGATTTGGATCAAGGATAAATTCTATCCTAGCATCTTTTTTATCTAAATTAAATACACTTTCTAACACATTTTTTTTAACAATAAGATCTTTTTTAGTTAAACTTTTTTCATATTTTTCTCGTCTTAATTTTTTGATCTGATTAAGTAAATCCATTTTATCTTGATCTTTTTCTATATCATCAAAAAAATCACAAGGAAATATCTCTTCATATTGCCATGCATTATCTATCCAAATTTGCCCTTTTTCATTACCCTTTTTCTCTTTTCTTAATATTTTTAAACTCGAAGAAAATATATTTTTAGGGTCAATATAATTATCACTCCATACATTAGAATCTACTAGTTTGGTAAATTTTTTTTCATATGATTCTTCATATTCTTCATTTGTTATCTGAAAAGGCTTAGTGGAGCTATTCGTATTAATATTATATATTTCAAAAACCATTTCTCTTTTTAATTTTTTAAAATTTTGCATTAGATTCTTAATTTCTGATACTAACTCACTCATTAATTTAGTGTCATAAGCATTTTCATCCCTTTTTTCTTCCATTGTTATACTACCTTTATATAAATTTAAAATAGAAACAGTATCTAAACTACCAGTTAGCATTTGAATATCTGGACCTTCTCCCATTTTGTATTCTATTTTATTCTTTCTTTGTTCAATTATAGACAAAATGCCATATTTTATAATACTATCTAATTTACTTGTTGGAGAAAAATGTATGAAAAAATCCTTACTCTTTACTCCTTCAAAGATTTTTTTCTTATTAATTTCGTATTTTTCCTTAGCTTGTTCTGTAAGAATATTTCTTTTTTCAATAAATTTATTATCAATATTAGGTAGTTTTTTAATGATTTCATTTAAGTCGTATCCTGAATTTTGATTATAGGCATTGTCTGCTAATGTAAGAATTTCCGATTCATTAAATTCCAAACCAAACTCACTAGAGAGCTTATTTAAAAAACATACATCTCCATTATTAACAACTAATTTTTTAATTTTTTCTAGTAAATCTCCAGAAATACCCAAATAAGCAAGAACTTCTATTATTCTGTAAGATTTTATATAATCTTTATTTTTTAGAAAAAATGACAATTCGTTAAACAACTCTTCTTTTTTTATTTCGGGAATTAATTCGCTTATCAAAAGTTGTTCCTTAGAAGAAAAAGTAGATTTTTTTAGCATATCTCCAGAAGAATTTTTTCTTAAAATTTGTTGAACTCTAAAAATAGTCACAAAATCAGTGCCATTTTCTTTTTCTCTCAAATTTTTTCTTAAAATCTCAAGTCCTCTTTCAATATCATCTCCACCTGGATTTTCTAATGAATATGAGTGAATCTCTTGTTGTATTTCAGGAATTAAATATTTATATTCCTCATAAAATCTTCTTTGTTCAATTAATTCTTTTCCCTCCTTATATTCATTTTTTTCTTGTTCCTTACTCAAATATTCCTGAGCTTTTTCAGGATTAGTTTTACGAATCTCTTTCAAATCTTTAGCAAGATTGTCACGGTAATTTGAATGATTAAATTCTTTCATATATAGTTCTATGATAGCATTTTTTAGGTAAAAATGCTATAGGTTTTTTTGATTTTAAAAATCAAAAGTTTTAAAATAACTTTACAATATCATGGAATGTAATAACAGCCATAAGTAACATTAATAGACCAAAGCCAATCATATTAGCAAGATTAGCAATTTCAGGTTTAATACGAGAACCTTTGATTTTTTCTATTAGAAGGAATAATAATCTACCTCCATCTAATGCTGGAAATGGAATTAAGTTTATAACAGCAAGATTGATAGATATAAGAGCCGTGAATGACAACAAATAAATAAATCCAAATTTTGCCGCATCTCCTACCACACCTACAATACCTACAGGTCCACTAATCGCAGATAAATTGCCGTGACCAGTTAATCCATCATGAATCAATGTATAAAATCCTTTTATGGTTCCAATAAAAATATCTGATGATAATTTTAATCCTTCCCATACAGCTTTATGAATCGGAAGCTTGAGTGTGCCTATAACATCCATACTTATACCAATCATTGGAGTATTACTTGTTTTATTAATTTCTGGAATAACATTGAATTGTTTTAATTCTTTAGCGCGAACGACAGATATATTTATATTTTCTCCACCATGTCTTTTAACAAAATATTGAACACTCTCAGCAGATGGAGTCTCAGTCATATCTTTACCTGATTCAAGTAGAATAATTTTATCACCAATTTTTAATCCTGCTTTTTCTGCTGGACTTCCAGATGCCAAACTAATGATAGTTAATGATTCATTAGCAAGTATAGATCCAGTAGGGGTCGCACCAGATGAAGTTGGAAGTCCTGACATAAAACCAATAGAGAGCAGAAGCCATGCTACAAGAAAGTTCATTACTACACCAGCTAAAAGCACCATGGCTTGTATATACCTAGGTTTATGCATAAAGCTTCTTGCTTGATCAGACTCAGTTGTCACTTTTTCACTATTTTGCCCAGGAAAATCATCTGAACCTTGACCGTAAATTTTCACATAACCACCAAAAGGCAATGCGTTAAATTTATATGTTGTTTCCCCTCTTTTAATTCCAAAAAGTTTAGGTGGAAAACCAAAAGAAAATTCATCTACACGAATTCCTGATTTCTTAGCGACAATAAAATGCCCAAATTCATGGGACACCACAAGCACTAATAAAATTATTAGGAATATAATTACACTCATTTTTTAATTCATTATATCAGTTTCTTTTTTAGTAAATATCGCTTCAAGATTATTATTTGATTCATCAACAAGTTTTTGAATATCTTCTTTGCCTCGTTTAACTTCATCTTCAGGTAAATCGGAAAGCTTATCTATCTCTACTTGTCGCTCTTTACGAACGCTTATGCGAGCATCTTCTAATTTCTCTTTCAAAATTTTTGTAAGTTTTGTACGATTCTCAGTCGTTAGCATTGGAAATATAACTCTAACTCCATCACTATCAGACGCTACAGACAATCCTAGATTAGCCGAAGAAATGGCACTTTCAATATCTTTAATTTGATTTTTGTCCCATGGAGCGACACGAAGAGTTTTTGGATCTTCCAAGTTTATACTCGCAACATTCTTAATAGGCATTCTTGCGCCATAGCTTTCAATCATAATACTATCAAGTATCATAGGTGTTGCCCTACCGGTATGAATCTGCGAATACTCTTTAGAGAGCCATTCTTCTATTTTCTTTAATTCTATTTTTAAATTTGATGTGTTGTAACTCATAGGTTTCTATTATAGCACAAGAGCGATATGTTCTAAAATCATTTTAACTGATGAACCAGGAAGACTTAGAAAATCTCTACCCTTTTGTAATTCGCCAAGAATAAATTGAGATTCTTTATTATTTTTATCTTTTTTCCATTTATTATAAATAATGAGTTCAATTTCGTTTATTATTTTCGTGGCATCATGTCTTAATTTACCACTACTTTCTTCATCTTTATATTCTTTTATTATTTTAGCGATAATATCTATACGATCCTTAGGTGTTGCTAAAATAATTTCTTTAGAAATTTTTTTAAATGAATCATCTTCATTTAGTGTTTTAATAACATGCACTCGCGATAATATAGTATCTAATAATAAAGAAGGATTCGGTATTATAATAAAGAAATGATTATTAATTGCTGGTTCTTCAAGAATTTTCAAAAGAGAACGTTCAGCTTCGGCATTTATAAACTTCACGCCGATAATACAAATCTTCTTTTCATTAGTTGTTTTCTTTTCACTGTGCCATTCTTTTATCTTTCTACTATCATTTATAGTGAATGAATCATAAATTTGGAAAAATATGTCAGGATTTTGAGTTTTAATATATTTATTTTTCTTTAAAAATTCTAATAGTTCAAATGGCGCCGTTTCAGGATTACCTAGAATGACATAGCTATGATATAGATTTTTAGGAAATAAGTTATCAAAAATATTCATAATATTTTATTTCAAATATTCTGGCGCATAGACACTTATATAATCCACTACTTCACTCATAACTTGCGTGGCATTACCCGATGCCGATTTTGGACCTTTCTCCATTAACACTGCAAAAGAATATTTAGGATTATCATAAGGGAAAAATCCAACTATCCAAGAGTTCGTATTTGTATTACCAAGACCAATCTGCGCCGTACCAGATTTCGCCGCAACTTTGACAAAAGGGAGGTTGAGCGCTGTCGCAGTGCCAGATGTCACAGCCTGTCTCATGCCATCTTGGATAACTTTCATCATATCTTGATTAACAGGAATAGTTATTTTTTTTGTATCAAAACTTGTATCATTCAAACGAACATGAGGGACAGGAATTATTCCATTATCTGCTATACCAGCAACTGCGCGAGCCATCTGAAGCGGAGTTACTTGAAATCCGTACTGGCCAATGGCAGTATTGTAAGTGTCGCCGACTCTCCATGGATCGCCTTTGAATGTTTTTATCTTCCAGTCAGGCGTTGGAATAATTCCAGATTTCTCGCCTGGAAGATCAATGCCAGTTTTAATAGATATGCCGAACATCTGCGCATACTTGTCAATATTAACAATGCCCAAGCCATTCTGATCTTGATAGCCGCCGCCTATCTCGTAAAAATAAACATCCGATGAAATTGCAATCGCTTTTTGCATATCAACATATCCGAATGAGCCGTGATCTTTAAATATTGATTTCTTGTCTGGAAAATACGGATTAGGTATTGAAATGGATCCGTTGGCAAAAATTTGCTTGAACGGAGTGATGATATTTTCAACAAGAGCGGCATAGCCGATAAACGGCTTGACGATGGAACCCGGAGTATAAAGTCCTGAAATAGGCCGATTAAGAAATACTTTGCGCTTGTCTGAAAAATAGCTATTGATGGTTTTAGCGTCCTCGCCGGCTGAAATTATATTAGGATTGTATTCTGGATAGCTTGCAATGGTCAGCAGTTCCCCGGTTTTTATATCCATAATAACTCCAGCTCCGCCGGAAAATGACGAGACATGCGCCATCGAAGCTATGGAATTGTACATTTTTTGCTGGATTTTGGAATCTATTGACAGCTTGATATTGCCTCCGGATACGGGATTAGACACAACATTGTCGGATTGAATCACTCCATTGACGTCGGTTTCCGATATGTGCACGCCGTTGGCGCCGGTCAGAGCGGCATTATAAGATTTTTCAACGCCGTCCTTTCCTATGAAATTATCCTGCCAATAATTCCCCAATGAATCTTTTGCCGGCTGGCTGATATATCCGAGCAATAATCCGAACCCGGACTCATTTATGTAAGATCTCTGGGGCGGCGAGAATTTATTTATATTTTCTTTATCCCACGTATTCCATGCAAGCAAAACGTCTTTGCGGTCATAAATCAAGCCTCGATCGGCAAAAATCGGCTGCTTGGACAAAGTATTATTTTCGCTTTTCTTGAAATACGCTTCTCCGTGTATTATTTGAAGATTGCCTATTTTCCATAAGAATATGAGCGCCGCCGCCATAAAAAACAAGCCAAGCAGAAAAATTGAATTCTTGGGAATCGCTTTTTCCAATCTGCCCTCAAATTGCTGAGTATTGAAATTAGGCAAATTCTTGGAATCAAGAAAGGTCTCATCCGGATCAATGTCTTTTTTTATAAGTTTGTGATTAATGCGGAATTTCATTTTTATATAGGATGATATGGCGGCGAATAAATTGGATACTAATATATATTATGAATATAATCAATGTAAACCACAGGGGCGATGATATAAAGCCATGCCCCGGCACAACATATATAGAATGCATAATGATGCCGACTGCTATGAATTCATAAAATTGAGCAAAGATAAAAATGCCGGCAAGACCTAAGATAGCGGTAATCCACCAAGGCAGAAGAAATATGGAAAGAAATAATATGACGTCAAAAGCAATTCTTTTTATCATAAAGCTAATTATACGTCAAAGACCTAAACTTCACCAGTAATCAATTAATAATTATCTGTTACTAATTTTACGATAAATGGAACGGGTAATTAGAAAAATAATTACTACTAGTAATCCATAGAAAACAATTTTATTTCCGAGAATAAAAGCTAAAGCGGTTAGTAAGAAAAGTTTTATATATGTTATTGGTTTTTGGGTTGCATCCAATGGTTTGGATATTGTTTGGGATGAAACTGAGGAATTTAATTCTTTTTGTGTTGCAATTTTTGCGTTATTTACTTTGACATAATTGCTATCGCGAAAATTATCAACAACACCCAAACTATTTGATATAGGTTCGCTTATTGAAGTGGGTAAAACATCATTTATTTTAGAACTAACTTGTTCTATTCCATTTTGAATAATATCTGAAGCAGATGCAGGCGCGCCATTTGATGTCTTAATAGTTGCGGGAACGAATTGTTTGTCTTCTGCGGTTGTACTGTTATCCAGTGTGATATTTTCTGTTTTTCCGCTTGCTGAAATGCTGGATGAAGTTATTTTAGCGGATATGGCATGATCGCCTGATGTTATTTTCCATGGAATAGAAACATCTTTTAATTGATTCTGAGAAATTGTAATATCTCTGGAGCCCAAAATTACATTCTTGTCATAAAATTCAACTTTAACAGATAAAGGATTTGCGTCGCTATTCCAGACCGCCGTATAGATATTTACCGTATCACCTTCCACAAGCGGCTCTTTTGAATACCAAATCTGCCCTGGAATAAAGCCAGTGTTAGTAGCAACATCAGCAAAAACTTTCGGTACAAAAACAGCAAACAATATGATCAATATAAGGAAAAATTTCTTCATTGTTTTCACATTATATCATGAATAAGATTATCGCTTATCTTGAAGGCCTCGCCGGCGCCCATAGTCACAATTATATCTTTGTTATTCATATTTTTAATTTTTTTCCTTAAATATTTTTCTGCGCTTTCAAAATTAGGAAAGGATTTGGCATTATTGCTGTTTTTATTGATCTCCATAGCTAAAATATCTCCAGATATTGTCCTATCATCCTCCTCGCGGGCATAATAAATAGGCAAAATTATAACTTCGTCGGCATTGCCGAAGCTTTTAGCAAAAAGAGATAAAAGCAGTTTCGTTCGGCTGAATAAATGCGATTGAAATACTACCGTAATTTTCCAATTATTATTTTTCGGATATAACTCGCGAAATCCTTCCATTGTAGCAATTATTTCAGTCGGATGATGGGCATAATCATCGTATACCATGGCTCCGCATTTCAACTTCCCTTTAAATTCAAATCTTCGCCAAGTTCCTGGAAATGATTCAAGGGCATTGTTTATATCTTTGATTTTAATATTCAAAATATTGGCAACTGCGCAAGCCGCCGCCGCATCTTTTTTATTATGAAGGCCGGGAATTTTTAATTTTAAATTTTTATTAAAAAATTCATCATAATTTATAACTTTTGCTTTTATTCCTTTTATTACATCTTTTATATTTTCATCATTCGGATTGCAAACTACAAATCCATCACTTGGAACTTTCAGAGCCATTTCATGAAAGGCATTTTTAATATCTTCCATATCTTTGTAATAATCCAAATGATCAGCATCAATATTTGTAATGACTAAAATTTTCGGATTAATGTTTAAAAATGATCTGCGATATTCACAGGCCTCAACAACCAAATACCCGCCCGCATCGCCTTGCGAAGCATGGCGGGCAGGTTTGCTTTTTCCAGCTATGAAGTTAGTTCTAGAACCATCAGCATTTTTAAGCAAACTTCCAATTATCACAGTTGGGTCATTGTTAGAATCACGCAAAATCTGCGCTATCATGGCCGTTGTTGTTGTTTTTCCATGAGTCCCAGAAACCGCAATGGTAAATTTATCACGGCTTATAATATCCAGCATTTGCGGATAGGAAAAAACTGGAATATTAGCTTGATCTTTAATCTTTTTTGCAAGTTCCGGATCATAATTATCTATAGCAATTGTATAAATTATTAAATCTGCATCTTTGGGAATGTTCTCATATGATTGGCCAATTATAATATCAGCACCTATCTTACGAAGCTCAGTAATAATTTCACTGTCTTGCATATCTTGACCGCTGACTTTTTTCCCATCATGAAGCATCATGCGAGCAATCGCCGAAATACCGATTCCGCCAATGCCGATAAAGTGAACATTTTTAATTTTTGATAAATTCAAATCCATTATATTCTTATACTATCATATCTTTTTGAAATATTTTTTATTCTTTAATTTTTCCGGCATTAGATCTTTCGTTGTATATTTTTCATAATCCTTGCCATAACCCAAGTCCTTCATTAATTTCGTCGGAGCATTTCTAATGCTCATCGGTATCGGCAAATTGCCATATTTTTCCGCATCCTCCATTGCCAATAAATATGCATTGTAAGCGCTTCTGTCTTTCTTCGCCTGCGCAAGATACACAACGCCATGCGCCAGATTTTCTCCGCACTCCGGCATGCCGATAGTATCCACTGCCTGAAATACCGCATTGGCCACGACTAAGGCAGTCGGCTGAGCTAATCCTACGTCTTCACTAGCAAAAACAACCATTCGGCGAGCGATGAATTTCGGATCTTCTCCCGCCTTTAACATTCTTCCCATGTAATACAGAGCCGCATCAGGTTGTGAAGCCCGCATGCTTTTTATGAAAGCGCTGATAGTGTTGTAGTGCTCGTCGCTTTTTTTGTCATAACGCAAAAATTTTGACTGAAGGGTACTTTTTAAATTTTCAATTGTAATATCTTTATAAAGCGAAATTGTATTTTCTATCATTGCAATCGCTTGCCTTGCATCGCCTTTCGACATTCCAATAAGCCAATCAAGTGCGTCTTTTTTTATCTTACAACCAGTACGTTTAATAATTTGCTTCATCTCATCATCAGAAAATTCATTTAAAACAAAAACTCGCGAACGAGATAGAAGTGCGGGAATAACTTCAAAACTTGGATTTTCTGTTGTCGCTCCTATTAAAGTCAATCTGCCACTTTCTACATAAGGCAAAAGAAAATCTTGTTGAGCTTTATTGAATCTATGAATTTCATCAAGGAATAAAATTCGCGGACCAAGTAATGCACCTTCAGATTCAACTATTTTACGGATATCATCTTTGCCAGCTGAAACTGCTGAGAGTTCATGATAATCAGCGTTTAGTGCCTTTGCATATATTCTAGCCCCTCTCCCCT
>DATKGV010000013.1:0-45925 GCA_035510575.1 Minisyncoccota bacterium
CGCCCAAAAATTCAAAATGCCCGCCCCGCATTCCTCCCGTACCCTCCTGCGGGGCGGAAATCCAAATCCTGCCGAATTTCAAAAACTTTAGTCTCGGTTTTGCGAATCATTCCTCCCGCAAAATAGTTTCGCAAAACCGAATCCATTTTTTCTTGAACGGCTCATTTAGGAGTATTTGAGCCGTTCAGCGTTTCCCCGCACTTTCCATTCTTGGAAAGCTCTGTGCTTCGCACAGAGGCGTGCGTAGCACGCACGGGGGAACGCTATGATACTTCGTTTTGAAAATAGGTTCTGATTTGGTAGAATAGATGCACAATTTATTTTGCTTTCAATAATTTTGACAGTTCTTTCATGAACGCCTTTATTGATGCATCATCATAGAGTGTGAGAGTGAGGACTGGCTTGCCTAATTTTTCAAACTCTTTTTTGGTTTTTTCAAAACTTTTTTTAGTAGTTGGACTACTAAAATCTAAAACATCTGTCTTCGTTAAGACTATAATCTCATCTTTTTCAAGAAGCGATTTATTATAAGCACCAAGTTCTTTACGAATTTGTTTATATACAACCAGAGGTTTTTCATTTTCTAGGGAAATCAGATGGGCCAGCATTTTCGTGCGTTTGATATGGCGAAGAAATTTGATGCCCAAGCCCTTGCCTTCTGAAGCGCCTTCAATCAAACCCGGAATATCGGCAATAATATATCCGTAGAAATCTCCCAGATTCGGATCAAGAGTGGTGAATTGATAACTGCCAATCTTAGCCGTTGCATTCGTAATGGCATTCAATAGCGATGATTTGCCGGCATTAGGCAGACCTATCAAACCGACATCGGCAAAAAGTTCAAGCTCAATTTTAAAATGCCCTTGCTCGCCAATCTTTCCCTTGATTGCTTTAGTTGGAGTAGTATTTATAGATGTTTTGAAATGCTCGTTGCCCCATCCGCCCAGGCCGCCTTTCAGCAATAATTCTTTCTGGCCGGCATAATCCAGAGAAACGGAAGCTCCGCTCTCCACGCTAGTGATGATGGAACCGACCGGCAATTGTATTATCAGGTCTTTGCCGTCTTTGCCGTGGCGATTGCCGCCGGCGCCTGGATCGCCGTCAAAACCTCTGAAGTCCTTTACATGCTTGTATTTAGAAAGCAGATTGATATCCTGCACGGCTATCGCATATATGTCGCCGCCTTTCCCGCCGTCCCCGCCATTTGGGCCCCCTTTATCTATGAATTTTTCGCGGCGCCAGCGAACAACCCCGTCGCCGCCGCGGCCCGCCTGCGCATAAAATTTTATTTCATCTATAAGCATATATAAGAGACCTTACGCTAATAACGCCTTTTCGGCAAGACATATAGCGCCCTCTTTTGATTTGGCGACAGCCAAAAATCTGCCATTATGGCAAAATATCGCATCCGGTACGCCGGAAGCTTCAGCCATTTCAATATTTCTTTTTCCCGCCCAAGCTCTCGGCAATGGCTTGCGATTTTCAAATGAATATATTCCTTTGCGCACGCACTCAACGCGCCATGTGCCGACTTTTGGGAAAACTACATATAACGGCTCCTTATATTTCGTAACTACTTCATTCCATGGATAATATTCGTCTAAAATTATAATTCTCTTATCTTTAGATTTATCATACGCATCTTTAATCAAATTTTCAGAGAGTATGGCATCGCCTGTCTGCTTAATTTCCCGCTTAATAATTTTCTCCGCAATTTTTACAAGCTCTAAGAACGGTTTATCATATTCCGGTTCCTCTTTCCAGCTCGGCCGATATGCAAAAACCATATCTTGCAAAAGATAAGGAACAACATCAGTTTTCAAATCAAATAAATTAATGCCATTATCGCCGGCGTCAATAGCTTGGACAAGGCGGGCATCAATCCTCTCGGCTATGACTTTATTGCCGCCGCAAACTTTCTCTCCGTAAGTTTTCCAAACTAATCCGAATGAAGCATAAGGCACATTGTTGGCACGGCTGCCTGCGCCGCCGCTTTGATGATGATCAAATCGATTGATAGACGGATCATATACGCCTCCGACATCAAGAACAAAATCAGCTTTCGAAATAAGCGCTTCATCGCGGGTACGAATAATTTTTATCCCGCCATCAAGAAGGATCGATAATGTTGCCGTCGCAAAAATATCATCGGCATGGAATGTATTATTATGGGTGACTACTATTTTCTTTTTTGTAAAGAATGGCATAATTTTATTTATTTATATTTTCAAGATTTTTATTTATTCCTGATAATTCAATAACAAAAGCGATCAGCTTTTCAAGTATGAAGAACGCGATGAAAAACACAAATATGATGATAAGAACCTTGCGAATATCGCGGCTGATCATAAGAGCGGTGAAAGAAAAGAAGTAGCCGAGCGAAAGCATCGCCACCGACCAGACAAGAAAGGAAGAAATTTCGGCCTTTATGAAAGTGCGGACATTTATGCGCTTATATCCGGCAAAAATAAGGGCAAACCAGTATAATCCGAGTATCAAGAATCTTGACAGGAATAATGACCAGAAAGGGCGCTCATCGAAGCGCGGCAGAAAGTAGTTTATGCGATGCTCGGCTTTGTATAAAATAGGCCGATGGGAATGATTCTTATTTAAATAATAACCAAAGCTGTAACCCAAGACCGATTTGATTGAAGCTCCAAGCAGAGTAGATAAGAACGCAATAAAGACATCCAAGGAGCCGATGTAAGAAAAAATGCCGGCAAGAACCACCACGATCTCACCTTCAAGAATAACCCCGATTACTATAAGTATGTAGGCCTCAAACGCATGTAATTCAGCAAAATGCTTTATGTAACCGAGTGTTAGCATGATTTAGTCAAAATGAAAAACCTTGGTGAACAGCCAATTGATTATTGAAACAAGTAATGCTCCGATAAAAGCGGCAGTAAAATTAGAAACCGTGAACCCTTTTATGAAAGCGCCCAAATACCAGAACAATATGCCGTTGACTACAAGAGAGAATAAGCCCAAAGTCACGACATTGAGAGGAATAGTCAGTATGTTGATTACGGGCTTGATAAACATATTAAATAATGTCAGGCACGCTCCGACAACGAGCGCCGTCCAAATAGGATTGACGGCAATGCCGGAAACAATTTGAGTTGCAAGCCAGACAGCCAGAGAAAGTATTATCCAACGTAAAATGATTTTCATAAATTTATAAATTAAATGAATAATTGATCAACCGCTTCTTTTACCATCATGCCATCGGCTTTGCCTTTCAAGTCCTTCATCAAGGCCGACATCAACATTCCCTTCTTGGCGCTGTCTGTTATGCCGAGCTCGTCGCGCTTCGCATGGGCAATCTTCTCTACTTCGCTTTTATCCATAAGCTTCGGCAGATATTTTTTCAACACGGCAAGCTCGGCGGACTCTCCAGCGACCAGGTCCATGCGCCCGCCTTTGGTGAACTGCTCAATGGAATCCTTGCGCTGTTTTGATAAGCGAGTAATGACAGCAAGAGCTTGTTCATCGGTGAGCATGTCTTGCGGAGTCTGACCGGTAGCGACTAATTCATTAGTAAATGCCGTTAAAAGCCCGCGCATCACTTCAAGCGTAACCTTGTCGCCCGATTTCATGGCATCTTTTATATTGCCCTTAATCTGTTCGTGCAATGACATGCTTTCATTATAGCAATAAAAATTAAAAAATAGAAACTCTAATATACTTCGTGTTTATAGCAATCTTCGCAGTAAATAATCTCAGGGCGGTCAGGCGAATAAGAGGTCTCAAATTCATTTTGGCATCTTGCCCCGCTTTGGCGTGGGTTTCCATTATGACCGTGGTTTTCTTTGTCGCACATGCATGACCTGTGCCAGAGTTTGAACGGATTTATTCGTTTTAATCTTGCATTATGCCGGCAAAAGAAACAGCGCCTTGGTATTGGAATTTGCATTTTTTTATAAAAAGTCAGTTCATTGGGAACAATTTTATAATTCCTTTTGCATATAATGCAACCAAGTATTTCATCCAAAATAGAATCATCAACTCCTTTAATTGAATCCGGAATATTTTCTGGCAATAAAGTTTCTTTACCAATAGTTTTTTGAATATTATCTTGCCAATTGTAACCATTTTTTATAGCTTCTTCTTTTCCAAGCGGGAATTGCTCTTGCGCTTGTGTTTCATTATAGCCAAAAGGTGAAAGTTCTGCCGGATAAAATTCACCATATCTATATTCATTCCCCTTTTTATCAACATAAGGCATTTCATTCATATGTTTGATTATTTTGGGCATTAATTCTTCATATTCTTCTTTTGTATATTGTTTATTTAAAATGCAATAATTGTCATTACGAAGAGCATCGCAGCCAAAAACATGCTTGCAATTATGGCAATGCTGAGTATATTTAATATCTTGGCTTTTGACTGAAAAAATTCCAAATAAATTAAGTTGTGAATGATCGACAACTATGCCTTCATAACATTGAGAAAGTTCGCCTGATACTGTTAGATCATAAGAATCTTTATCGCCTCCACAAAAATCTAGATATTTGCAATTCTCAATACTTTTTACAACAAAACAATTTTGAGAATTTTTTGAATTTGAAATATTATCGCCAATACAATTTATATTTTGAAATGTTTGAACATATCTTTTGGGATTTTTTAATATAAATTCATTATATTCTTTCCATGCCTTTTCTACTCCGGAAAAAGTGTCCAGGTGATACTCGATAAGAATTTTTTCATACTCTTCTTTAGAGTATCCTTTATTTTTAAAAAAATATTTCTTATTTCGCAATTCAGAACACATAAAACAATTATTGCAATCTCTGCAATCATATAAAAACTGCGAATTAAGAGAATTTCTACAAAAGCAGGAACATTTGAGTTCATAGCAATTACTGCAATTCATGCATTCATATATCCATGAATTGTCTCTTTTTATAATTTCACAATCCATAATATCTTTACCAGCAAGTATAAAAAAACTATACATAACATTCTCGACATACCATCCAGAAAAAGCCATATAGCAGTTTTTGGAAAACCACCAATCATGCGTGTATTCGCAATTCAAACTTGCTATTCCGTCATCATTTACGATTGCCATATGAGGAACTTTTTGCATAAGTTCCTTGAATTGAACAAAGAAGGGCTTAGAAAAATCATAATCCATGGCATAGCTTTTGGGATCCCATTTATCACTCCACCAGCATTTATTGCAGTAAACTGTAATGCCAGAACTAGGTGAATATAATGTTATAACTGACTTTCCGCATAATCCGCACTTGCTGTTATAAAGAGACATTATGTTCCTCCAAGCATATCTCCTCTGCCTTCGGCATTCCGGACAAAAAGTCGGCACGGGAACGCCTATTTTTTCATAAAATCCAAAATCGTCTGGCTCAATAATGAAGCCATTTTTGCAGTTTTGGCAGGTTTTGGTTTCAGAAACCATATACAGATATTATATATTCTTTAAAAGAATAAACAAATTCCACCCTAGCCATAAGTCCGACTTATGGCTAACTTTCCTTATCTTTATATTTAAGCCATGTTATTATTTCTTTATCAAAATCTTTTATGTTAGAAAAATATTTTGGAAAATTATTTAAGTCTAAAATTTTATAATTAATTCTAGTTTTATCACGATAATCAAGATAACTACTCCATTTATATTTACTTAAGAAATCTAAAGATTTTTGAATATTTTTAATTCCCTCTTCTTTCCATTTTGAATCAATAAGTTTTACTGGGTTTAAATGAATATAAGAAAAAAGATATTTTGCTTGATTGTCATTCTTAATATAAATGGATTTAAATTTACCCTCAAAAAGTCCTCCCGTGCGATTATATTTTGCATTAAAATATTTAGCATACGCAGTTGAAATTTTTCTCATAAATTCCGAAATTCTGTTTTTATTTTCATTACGCTTTATACTTTGCCATAAGTCGGACTTATGGCCAGTTATAATATAAATGTGAAAATGATTCGGCATTAATACCCACGCTCCAATAGACACGATAGTCTCTTCCCTTTCAAAATCAAAAGCATCAATATTTTGTTTGATGATATTTTCTCTAAAAATAAAATTCTTATAGGTGTTACAACAATAAAGACACTTAATAAAATATTCATAATCTTCTTTATCTAAAAAGATTTTTTGTTTACTATTACCACGATTATAAATGTGATAGTATTCACTATCAACTATTGGAATTTTCCTATTGGACATAAATTAATTATATATGTAATTAATCAAAATTGCCATAAGTCCGACATATGGCAATAATCTTCGCAGTAAATAACTTCTTCTGCTTAAAATTATTATTGCCATAATGGAATTTATTAGACAAATATATAGAGGATAGGAAAGAAGGATAAAATTAAAACTTCCGACTGCCAGAATTCCGAAAAATCCGCCAACTCCGCATATTGCCCAACCAATCCAATTTTCGGTTTCCGGATTTCTCCATGTTTTAATAATTGTTAAATTTGCTCCAATAATATCAATTAAAATAATTAAAAATAATGCTATGGCTGGCTCTTTGGTAAAATACCAAAGGATAAGACTAACACCTGCTCCAAGTAAAGATAAAATATCTATTTTCCGAAAACCTTCTACTCCAAATTTAATAGAAAGAATAAATGTAATTAATACTGCAATTCCATCTCCGGCAGTAAGTAATAGTGACCATGTGCCGCCTTTCGCCAATTGAGAAAAGAAAGCAATTAAAATAAGAATGGTCCAAATCAGCCAAGTCATTCTTTGGGGTTTTGTCTTCCCTTTTAAGATACTTCTGGCATAAGGAATAACCGAAAGTATCATTAATATTCCAGAAGCATATCCAAAAAATTCCAACATGTGGCTTTAATTATATATTATTTTGGGTTAAAAACAATTAATATGTTAAAATGCCAGTATGAAAAAAATCATTTTCCTTGATACCGAAACAACCGGCAATGAGCCGGTGAAAGATTATCTTTGCCAGCTGGCGTTCAAATCCAAGGATGAAACTTTCTGCGAGCTATTTAAGCCGCCAATTCCCATTCCGCCAGAGACAAGCGCGATAACGCATATTACGAATAAAATGGTCGCCGGCAAGAAAGCATTTCAAGAAAGCGGCAATTACGGCGCGATTAAACTGATGCTTGAATCCCCTCTAGCTGTCATGGTCGCCCACAATGCCAAGTTTGATGCGGCGATAATAAAAAAGGAAGGAATTGTTCCTGCCAATATTATCTGCACTCTTCGCGTGGCCCGTGCCCTTGATAAGGATAATGTGATTCCACAATACAAGCTCCAGTACTTGCGATACTATATGGATATAGATGTGGAAGCCGATGCGCATGACGCGCTGGGCGACGTGCTTGTGCTTGAAAAATTATTTGAGCGACTATATGAAAAAGTTCTTAAAGAAATAAAAAAAGACCCCCTCGCCCTAACGGGCACTCCTTACAGGAGCAGTACACCTTTTGGACAAAAAGATGTCTCAAAAGGTCTTGCGCTTGGGTCCCTTACCCCAAGCTCACCCCCTTCGCAGGAGGGAGAAGAAATGCAAGTAATTGAAAAAATGATAGAAATATCTGGGAAGCCGTCTCTTATGAATATGTTCTCTTTCGGCAAATATAACGGCAAGACCATCGCCGAAGTGGCGCAGATTGACAAGGGGTATTTGGAATGGATGCTTGCCCAAAAAAAGCAGAACCCTGATAATGAAGAGGATTGGATTTATACGCTTCGTTATTATTTGAATAAATTGAAATAATATTATGAATTTACTTATAATCATTTTCCTTGGAATACTTATATGCCTTGTCACGGGATTATTTTTCTCGTTGCGCAAAAAGCCCGAAGTTAAGAATGATTCTGCCGCGCAATTATTGCTTTCACAGATCAATGAACTTTCACGCACGATAGATCAGAAGCTCGGCGAATCGCAGAAAGAAATAAACCAGACCATGCGCTATCAATCAAGCGAGACATCGCGCATCGTGGCTGACATCACGGAGAAGATTACGCGATTAGATGAGACCAATAAGCAAGTTGTGTCATTTGCCGACCAATTAAAAAATCTCCAAGACATATTGAAGAACCCCAAGCAGCGCGGAATTCTCGGCGAATACTATTTGGAGACATTGCTGAAGAATGTCATGCCACCCGGGTCTTACCAGATGCAATATCCTTTCCCTGATGGAACCATTGTGGACGCAGTCGTGTTCGTCAAAGACAAAGTTATCCCTATTGATTCGAAATTTTCGCTTGAGAATTATAATCGCATAACCGAGACAAATGACAAGGCGGAAAAAGACCGCTTGGAGAAAGTGTTCGTCAATGATTTGAAAAATAGAATTGTTGAAACGTCAAAATACATCCAGCCGGAAGAAGGCACGATGGATTTCGCTTTCATGTTCATACCGCATGAAGCGATTTATTATGACTTGTTAGTCAATAAAATCGGCGGAACAACTGAAGATACCGATAATCTTATTCAGCGCGCAGCCAGCAAATATAAAGTCATTATCGTCTCGCCTACTTCGTTCCTCGCATACCTTCAGACCGTCCTTCAAGGGCTCAAAGCGCTGCAGATTGAAGAGAGCGCCAAGGACATTATCAAGCGCGTCGGCGAACTGGGAAGCCATTTGCGCGTATATGAAGATGTTCATCAGAAGCTCGGCAATGCGATATCTACAGTCGTAAACCATTTCAACAAGTCAAACAATGAATTCAAGAAAATAGACAAAGATGTTATGCGCATCACCGGCGACGCAATCAGCATTGATACTCTCACGCTGGAAAAACCGCAAGAGGATTAATTTATTTGATAAATCTGACAGTATCCGATAAGATTTCGCCGTTCTTGAAATCTTCCGCGATTTTTTCAGGCAAGATATTCACATTCTCATCTTTAGTTATCCATCGTATTTCAAAAATTTCAAAAGCGTGCGACTTTTCAAGTTTTTGCGTATCTAAAAAATCCGGCGCATTCGTCGCTTCAAAGAAAAATTCCATCGATTGTTCTGTTTCTTCTATAAAATTATTTATATAGAGCAATCTGCCTATTTGAGGGCTGATTCCAAGTTCCTCAATAATCTCTCTATTCATGCATTCTTTAATACTCTCGCCGTATTCCAAGTGCCCGCCCGGAAGACAATAGAAATCGTCATTTTTTCGAAGCTTAACAATCAATAGCTTGCCATCATGAATAATGATCGCTCTGGCGCGAATTCTAAATTGTTTGCCAAAGTCATGATAAGAAGTATCTTTTTTCATAAATAGATTATAAATTGAATTTATCTTTTATAATATTTGCCACCGTAACTGGATCAATATTTGTGTTATTTATCCTTATGTAATTTTTTTCTTTAATTTCCCCTTCTAAGGAATTAGGCCTATGTTCTAAAATACTCTTTCTTAATTTATCATCAGAACCAGCTTCGCCTCTTTTAGACGGTTTGTGCTTTAATCTGTACTCTGTTTTATTTCGTTTAATTCTTTCTTCAATGTCAGCTTCAAGTTCTACATAATATATTTCTGCCCCTTTATCTCTAAATATTTTTGTAAGATTTTCCATATAAATCCAATCTTTATTGTCATCAAAATACCAGACATATGTAAAAATTAATCCTTCTAAATCACTTGAAGCAACTTCTTTAAATATTTCTTCACGAAAAAGATTTGAAAGTCTCTTAAATGAAGGAGTCCCGTAATCAAAGAAGTTTAAAACTAACTCTATGCTCATATGGTTATGAAATAATTTAAGATTAGTTATCTTTTCTAGCTCATGCCCTACTGTCATTTTACCTACAGCTTGAGGTCCTGTTATAAGAATAAATTTCATACATGTATATTATAGCAAATTTATATCTTCATTTAGCAACATTTAGCAAGGACTGTCCTTGCTAAATACAATAGTCAAAACTTGGTAAGATTAAATGTTTTTAATTTAGACAAAAAGAAAAGGCCACAAGAAGATATTATATAAAGTGTCCTGTGGACGCTTTTCTTCTGTGGCCTATGATTTTGTTAATTCTTCTTCGGAAGATAATTAGTAATCCTGTCCTTTATAAAGGAATCGGGGTCTCTAATAAAATCCGCAATGGTCATACACGTTAGCCAACAAGTTTTAAATTATGGATACAATGTCATTTAGAATTAAAAATAATTTCCGAGTAGCAGATAAAGCTAATTTTATTCCAGAGTTTTCAATACGAAGTTTTTCAGAGCTTTCTTTAAAAGAAAGAATTCGCAGTAAAGACCCAAAAACTCGTTATTTACGAAAATTTATCCTACACCCTATAAAAGATGATGAGGATATATACTGTCCTAGTGTTGAAGTATATGAGAAAGCAGATACTAATATAGGAATAGTTGAATATGAAATGGTTGTTACTGTTCACTCATTACCGAAACTTATTTTGGGTAATAACTTTCAAGAGATTGAGTACTCAAATAGAGATAAAATAATTTCTGCAACAGCTGAAAGATTAGGGACTATTGGCATTGGCTTATCTGAGGAATATATAAGCCAAGCCCCAGTTTCTGTGGTTCATTTTTGTAAAAATATTATTTTGCCTAATGGAGCCAAGACTGTAAAAAGTGAGTTTAATAAAATATGGGCAAATAAAGATAACAGGCTTATTGATAAATTAGACATTGCCAGTGAATTAGTAAGCGACATACCAGTATCTCAGGGAATTTCTTATATAACACAACAACTTGAAAAGTTTGAAATTATTAGTTTAGCCTCTTTGGGAAAAGAGGTATAAGTACTTGCTATGTAAAGCATTGTAAAGTATAATATATGTGTATGAATAAACAAGAATTTTATTTAGCAGAAGAATTAGCTGAAAAACTTAGAGTTAATATAATGACAATTTATCGTTATATTAAAGCAAAGAAATTAAAGGCCTATAAATTTGGTAAAGAGTTTCGCATTGATAAAAAAGAATTTGATAGCTTTTTGAATAAGGCAAAAACAAATGGAAGATAAGATTACAAAAATGAAATATTGTATTTACTGTAGAAAATCAACTGAATCGGAAGATAGGCAAGTTCTTTCTATTGATTCTCAGACAGATAAAGCAAAAGAAATAGCTGATAGACTTGGGGTAAGAATTTCAGATAAAGATTTATTAAGTGAATCAAAGTCTGCAAAAATTACAGCTAATAGACCAAAGTTTAAAGAGATGGTTGATAGAATCCAAAGTGGTAATTTGAATGGAATCATAGTCTGGCACGCTGATAGACTTTCAAGAAACGCCATTGATTCAGCTATATTGATTGACCTTATGGATAGAGAAAAGCTCGTTGAAATAGTTACTCCAACTCAGACTTTTAAAAATACCCCAATAGATAAATTTATGTTTTCCTTAATGTGCAATCAAGCAAAGATGGAAAATGATAAGAAAGGCGTTGATGTTGTTAGAGGATTAGAAAAGAAAGCCAGTATGGGTATATTCCCGAATCAGCCACCGTTTGGATACACTAATGACAAATATGCTGAGAAAGGTAATAAGAAAATTCAATCTGATACTGAAAGATTAGCTCTCATTAAAAAAATGTTTGAGCTTATGCTTACGGGTAATTATTCAACACAGCAAATTTTGCATAAAGCGAATGATGAATGGGGTTTTAGAACTCCCAAAGGTAAAGAGATGAGCAAAAGCACTATTTACCGAATGTTTACTAATACTTTTTATTATGGAAAATATGAATTTCCAATTGGAAGCGGAAAATGGTATCAAGGCATACACGAAACAATCATTACTGAAGAAGAATATGACAAAATTCAATTTCTTCTCGGACATAAAGGCAGACCACGACCTAAAAGTCATATATTTAATTTTACTGGAATGATGAGATGTGGTGAATGTAGAGCTATGATTACAGCGGAAACGAAAACGAAACAACAAAAAAATGGCAACGTTCATACTTACATTTACTATCACTGTACCAAAAGAAAGAACCCAAACTGTTCTCAGGGGTGTATTGAAGAAAAAATATTAAAAAAACAAATTATAAAAGAAATTGATAGTATTGAAATACCGCCAGAATTTCATACTTTTGCTATGCAGTGGTTTAAGAAAGAAAATGAAAAAGAATCTGTAGGGCGTAATGCTGTCATAAAATCTAATGAGAAAGCCTACAAAACTTGCCTTACAAAGATTGATGGCTTAACTGATATGAGAGCGGGTGGTGAAATAACTGCTGAAGAATTTGCTAAAAAGAAAATAGAACTTCTTGCTGATAAGAAAAAACTTGATGATTTATTTGGAAATACAAGCAAGAGAGTAGAGAGATGGTTAGAGAACGCTGATGAGATGCTTACCTTTATTGAAGAAGCAAAATATAAATTTGATAAAGGAACGATTGAGACAAGGCGGTCAATTTTATCAACTCTAGGTTCAGACCTCATCTTAAAAGATAAAATATTCAATATTGATATAGAAAAATCAATTTTTCCTATTAAAAGAATTACGAAAGATATAAAAGCAATAAGCGAAAGGTTAGAACCTCTGAAAGGTATTGAAAAACAAAAGCAATTTAATGCTTTGTGCGAAAAAAATCCCATACTGCTGGGAGGCTAGGAATCGAACCTAGATTAAAGGCTTCAAAGGCCTCTGTCCTACCGTTAGACGATCTCCCAATAAAACCTATAAAGGATACCGCAAAAATAGTTATTTTTCAACTAGTTTCTGATATAATCAACTTATGAAAAAACAAAGGAAATTAAAATTAAAATCAGGGCAAATAGATTTTACAAATGTCCGATGGGCGCCGGTGATAAATTGCGTTCTGGAATATAAGGGCAGAATTTTAGTCGTGGAGAGAAGCAAAAATATGCGGCTATATCCATTGTATTGGAACGGCATATCAGGATTCTTGGATGATGACAAAGGCCTGAAAGAAAAAGTTTTTGAAGAACTTAAGGAAGAATTGGGTTTAAGCAAGAAAAATATCGTATCCATACGCCCCGGACAGGTTTTTGATCAAGAAGAACCAAAATACAAAAAGATCTGGATCGTCCACCCTGTTTTAGTCAAGGTTAATACCGATAAAATCAAGCTTGATTGGGAAGCTCAAAATTATAAATGGCTTAAGCCAAGCGAAATAAAAAAGTTGAAGACGCTTCCCGGTTTTGATTTGGTTCTTAAGGCCTTAT
The DNA here is from genome assembly GCA_035510575.1 of Minisyncoccota bacterium. Taxonomy (GTDB): domain Bacteria; phylum Patescibacteriota; class Minisyncoccia; order Phycocordibacterales; family UBA9973; genus UBA8515. Next base: position 13,135 of record DATKGV010000013.1, read on the forward strand.
TCGCGCGTTATTCCATGAAGTAATGTCTCAACGAGAAGATCAAGCTCGATTGTCGCCACGCCGACAACTCGGTCTCCTCCCCCGTAATACAAATATAAAAGTTCGTCCCTTTTCGTCATGCCGCAGGGGAAAACGACATTATTAACAATGCCGACTTTTTCGTACGGCTCTTCGGGCTCAAAAATAGGATCGGTCGTGCGGGAAAGGACGATTGTCGGATCTTTCTTGTCCAGAAGCGCGGCGCCGATGCGATAAGTGCCATGGCTTTTGGAAACGCCGTGATAAATTAAAACCCAGCCGTGCTTTGTCTTGATAGGCGGAGCGGCAATGCCCACTTTCAAGCCGTCCCAAGCATTCGTTCTGGGGCCCAGAATTCTGATGCATTTTTTGACGGCATCTTTCTTGAAATCAAGAGAATGCAGATAATCGCCGCAGACCTGTTCGCCGACGCGATGAAAAATCAAGTAGCCATTCTCGACTTTTTCAGATAAAAGGCAGGTGTCCTTGTCATCAAAACCGGCAGGCGTTATGATAATCGGCTTTTCCCATTTCCAAATATGATCGACAAAATTCTTTTCCGAAATCGAGGTTATGGCGACGCGAGGCGGGCCGACGCTGTCATAAGCCGTGTAGCACATAAAAATATCCTTGCCGATCTTCGTAATGCGAGGATCTTCGCAGCCGGAATTCGCGCCGCTGATTTTTTTAATTTCAAAATCTTCGCGAGGGCTGTACACCGGTTCGGATAGCCGTTCAATAACAGTGACGCCGTCTTTGGTATTGGCATAGCCGATAGAAGAAGTATTGTCGCTGGATAAGGCGCGATAAAGTATATGCGTCGTCTGGCCGATCTGTATGGCCGCCGGATTGAATGTGGCCTTGGCTTCCCACGGATGTTCCGGCATGGGAGCAATAATCGGATTCTGCGGAAAACGCTTGCATTGCCAGCGCGGAGCCGTTTCCGGGCGCATAGTTGAAATAAGATCAATCAGATTGACATGCGCTATGCAGACAGTCGTGTCGGTGGCGCCATAATAGATATTGAGAATATCATCCAAAAGCAGAGCCCCGCTCGGAAAAATGACGTCATCGACATGCCCGGAAAGCTCATACGCTTCAGTCGGAACAAGTATTGGACCGCGAGTGCGCCCGACAATTTTCTGGGGATTTTCAAGGTCAAGCAAAACCGCTTCAATGCCGAAAATGCGATCAAGATGCTCGGGATGAGGAAAATAATTTTGAATATATGAATACAGAAGGAGCCAGCCGTAAGGAGTTTTTATCGGCGGAGCGCCGACTTCAACGTGATCGTATTTCGTCCGGCGCGGATTGATGACGTGCTCGTCGATATTGGCGTGCCATTTTTCCCAAAACTCCGGCTTCCAAAAATCCTCGATGTTGTCGGCTTGGGCAATGGCAATCTGCGCCGGCGGAGCATCGGTGTTGGCAGTCAGAATGAGCGTCGCTTTTCCATTTATGCGCTCCGGGAACAGCGCCGCCGCTTTGGCATTGAATGTGGTCACCAGATGCTTTTCATCAATCTTCTTAAGATCATCCGATATCGCCGCGGCAACCTTGATGTTTTGGGCGGAGAACGGGTATCCGGAGAGCGCCGTATAAAAAATATAATATCGCCCTTCGAATTTTGTCACTCGCGGATCCTCGCAGCCGAACTTTTCCCATGCTTCTTCAGGAACTATGAACTGCTCGTGATCTTCAAAATCAAAATGAATGCTGTCTCTGCTATGGCTTATGCCGATAATGGAAATCTGTTCAGGAGTGCGCATCCGATCAGGCGCCGAAACAGCGCGATAAAGCCCGTAATATGAGCGCCCGTGCGCTATCGGGCATAAATTGAACGACGCGGAGGCCTCCCAGTAGCGGTCTTTATCGGGAACTAATATCGGATTGTGTTGTGATCGTTTGACGACGTACATAAATTATATTTTAGGCGTTAATTTTGAAGCGCTGCCGGATATTATATCTTTAAGAAAAGCATCAAGATTTGCTGTTGCCACGCAAGTCACCATATCGGCGCCGCCATAATATACAAAAAGTTCTCCATTTTTCACGACTGCTCCGCATGAATATACGATTCCGGATTTGAATCCTTCATTTTCATACCACAGGTCGGGCTCGAGTATCGGTTCGGATGAACGATATAAAACTTTAGTCGGATCTTTCGCATCAAGAATCATGGCCCAAAGCTTGTAGCGATTCGGATCGCGCTTTTCCATGGCATGATACAAAACCAGCCAGCCATATTTGGTTTTAATCGGAGCCGGCCCTGCTCCGCGTATTCCCGGGCTCCGCAACTGCCAGCGCGGATCGTCCTGATTGACGCTTTTTATGTATGTATCGCCGTTAAGCTCATCCAAGCTGTCGAAATAAGCGATCATGATTTCAGGCGAAATGCTGTGCAAAATGGCGTATTTGCCTCCGATTTTCTCGGGGAAAAGCACCCAATTCTTATTAATTTCTCCCGGCGGAGAAATCAGAACCGGCGTCTTCCAATTCCAGCGGCGAGAAATGAAATCATCCAAACTTATTGAAGAGAGCGCAACGCGGACAGAGCCCCAGCCGTCGAAAGCCGTATAAATCATGTATACTCTGCCGCCGATCAGAGTCAGCCGAGGATCTTCGCATCCCCCGTTCCATCCTCCGCCGGATGATGAAATCTGCAGAACATATTCGTCTTTGTTTTTCTTCAAGCAATGATCATAGATCGGCATTGGAAAACGCCTAGAAACAGTCAGGCCGTCATCGCTTATGGCATATCCCAATGTCGAAACGTCGCCGGCGCCGATTGCCCGATAAACTATATGAATTTTCCCGCCATGATAGATTGCCGACGGGTTGAAAGTCGCCTGCGATTCCCAATTCGGATAATGAGACGGCTTGATAATCGGATTGGAAAGAGACCGGATAAGGCGGCTTGAAGCAACTTTCTTTTTGGATTTTATTTTAGGCCTGCGCTTAACGGATTTCAATCTTGGCTTTGCTTTTTTTGCCTTCTTTGATGAAGTTTTTTTTATTTTATTTTTTTTAAGTGCAGCCATATTTGCTATTAATTTTTTAATAAATTAACTGCTTACTCTTCCGTAAGCATCTTCCAGCCGAATGATATCTTCTTCTTCGAAATTGCCGTAAGATATTTCAAGTATTTGAACTGTGTCGTCCTTGGCTTCCACGCGGTGGCTCTCGAGCTCGGCAATATTAAATTCATCTCCAGGTTTTGCCGATATTATTTTCTTCCCGATCGTCACAGTCGGATGGCCTGAAATTACTCTCCAAAATTCCGCGCGCAATTTATGATACTGCAAGCTCAATATGCCCTTAGGATTCACAGTTAGAATCTTCACAGTTGTCTTCTCATTATGCGTAAACTGTTCAAACTTGCCCCATGGCTTTTGTACAACTAACGTTTTCATATATCAATATAATACAACATTTCTATTCCGCTTGCACTTTTAGATCGGCGCGCTCTTTCTTTAATTTGAGGAAAAGGATAGTGAACGACCCGACAAAGACGATAATTGAAGAAACAAGAAAGACATAATCATAGGCGTCTACTTGAGCTTTGAGAGTTATAAGCGAAATATACTTTTGAATATCAAGCGGAATATGGCTATAAAGATGGCTGAAGCTGTTGATATTCAGAACATTCGTATAAATTCTGTTATTTAATATCGTCGCAAAGATGGCTATGCCGAACGCGCCGGCGATGTTGCGCACCAACGCGAGAATTGACGATGCAATGCCGATCTCGCTTTGAGGTACGACTGAGGCGATAATATTGGTGCGCTGGGCCATGCCGAATCCGAGCCCGAATGCCATGACTGTCAAAGGAATTATAATATCTATAGCCGTTGACCTGGGGTCAAGGCCGGTAAAAAGGAAAATGCCGACCGACGCGACAATAGTGCTCGCAAATATTACGTACCGAGATTGGACTTTGCCGGTAAGCATTCCGCCTAATGGCGAGGCAAGCATCATGGCCGCCGCCATTGGTATGAAAAGATATCCGGATTCTGTCGCATTGTATCCCAAGAATGTCTGAGCAAAGACCGGCAGCAAGAATACCCCGCCCATCATGCCCATAAAGACGATGAAATTATTAAGAAGCGCGTTGACGAATGCCGGAATTTTGAAAAACTTCAGATCAACAATCGGCTCGGGAACTTTTTGCTCAATTTTAAGGAATAATCCCAAAAGGACAACAGTGAAAAAATAACATATCATGCTCCCGGCTGAGAGCCATCCCCAATCGGATCCTTTATCCAATACTAAAACGAGAGCAGAAAGCATTCCTCCTAAGCTTATGGCACCCCACCAGTCGAAGAATTTGGTTTTTATTGATGAACGCGATTCATTAATAAAGCGAAAAGCCATGTATATGCCAAGAATTCCAATCGGCAGGTTGACAAGGAAAACTGATCGCCAGCCGAAAGCGTCAATAAGCGGACCGCCCAGCAATGGCCCGAAAACCACCGCCGCCGCAAATGATGACGACCAAATTCCAAGCGCTTGCGCGCGCTCTTTGCCTTCTCTGAATGTTACGGCAAGTATGGCCATGGCGGTTGGATAATCCGCTGATCCGGCAATCGCCTGAATTACGCGAAAAACAATCAGCGATGAAAGATTCCATGAAAGTCCGGCGAGAACCGAACCAAAAATAAAAATAGAAAATCCGATAATATAGACCTTTTTCCGCCCAATCGTGTCGCCCAGCTTGCCCCAAATAGGGACAAAGATGGCATTAGCCAGAATATACGCTGTCGCAATCCACCCGGCGGCGGAAACAGTTATGCCGAATTCGTTGATAATTTTCGGCAGAGCCAAATTGACAATGGTCTGATCTAATCTTCCTAAAAATGTTCCTATGATGACCGTCAGCAGAATCAGCCATCTTAGATTATTCTTTGGATGCGTATCCATAATTTATTTAACATAGATCGTAATCTTCGCAGACATTCCATTTTTTAATTCCGGATAGTCGGCAACATTGAAGCGAACTTTTACATCGAATTTTTCGGTCGGACGCTTGTCGGAAATAGAAAACACTACTCCCGTATCATCTGCGGTCTGGCTTACGCTATCGACGACTCCGACGTATGTTTTGCTGCCAAACGTATCAACCGTAAATGAGGCCTTTTGCCCCGGTTTGATTTCTTCCAATCCTTTGTTCTCATCGACTGCTCCCACAACGCGCATATCTTCGGGATGAATCATTGAGACGACTGTTTCCCCGGGAGCAAAGAAAGTTCCTATATTATTCGTGGTGCTTATGACAATGCCGCTTTGCTTTGAAGTCACAATATCGGTTCCGACCAAAGCAACAGGAGTATTGGCGGAAATTATATCGCCCTCTTTTACATAGAGCGCGTTGAGCGTGCCGGCGGTGCTTCCGGAGAGATTTATTATTGGCGCGCTTATGTATGAATTCTCGACAAATAAAGTGCCGTTATTCGCCTGCCAGAAAAGAAATCCGCCCAATAATATAAAAACCGAAACAATGCCGATTATGCTTCTTATTATCGGCTTATTAAATAAATTTTGTTTTGTATTTTGTTCTTCCATAATTTGCGAAATTTTATAAGCTAATAATTATTTAGATAATAATTCAATGGCGGGAGTGTTCGGCGTTGCGATTTGTCCGGCAGTTATTGATACATTCGTTATCGTGCCGTCAACCGGAGCGGTAATAATAGTATTGTTGTACGCGCCCTTTGCTATTTCAACTTGGGCTTTCGCCATATCCAAATCCTCAGATCGGGCGGATGCAAGCTTTTGATCCAGTGTTGCTTGTGCAGCATCAACTACGCCTTGCGCAGACGCAACAGCTTGATTTTGATTCTGCAAAGCTGACTGATAAGCGCTGTAGCATGCCAGATATGCAGGCGACTGAGTATTTGGAATTGAAATTGTCCATGTGGCGTTGACGGAAGATGTAAAATTATTGGGAAATTGTATATAAAGCCCTCTCGTTCCGAGAGGTACGGCTACCGTGCTGACGAGGCCGCTTCCGCTTTCCAATCCGGAAAATGAAAAATAATACTCGTTTCCAGCCGGATACACTGTAATAGTGTAACTGCCTTCTTCTGTTCCGGAATAAGTTCCTGAAATAACTGGTGAGATTATCGTATTTATATTATTTTTGATGGCAGGCAAGGCAACAAGCCCGGAATTGAGCATATTAGAAAGAGCATTCGCCACGAGAACTTTCTGCTGGCTTACAACATTGTCATAAGAATTTTTGGCATTATTAAGGGCGACTTTGGCGATTTCTATATCGGGCGTCGAGGCGCCGTTTACAAGCTTATTATAAGATGCTTCCGCCTGATTAAGCGCGCCAAGCGCATTTAGGGAATCTAAACTGGCCAAAACCGTTCCGGCTTTTACCGTATCGCCTATTTTAACCGACACTTTTTCAATTCGCCCTCCTATCGGAAAGGCAAGCGTCAAGTCCTGCGGAGACACGCTCTCCTTATCTGCGCCGGAAATTACCGTGCCGATAGTGGTAATTTTCGCAAATCTTTCTGCCAACATTTTGTTATGAATAATGTAGCTTGTCACGCCGACAATAACTGCAATGGCAAGCGCGATTCCTGTCGCAAGTTTGGGAGTTACAAGTATTTTTTTAATATGCTGTCTCATAATTAGTCCTTGATTAAAATATTTAATATTCTGATAAATTGTTTCCTGTCACTGTCATTTAATTTTGAAAGCATTTTGTTAATAATTATAATCTTACGTGAATGAAGTGACTTGAAAAATTTCCATGCTTTCGGAGTAAGGGAAACTCTGATAGTTCTCCTGTCTTTATTATTTGTCACACGAGTTATAAGATTCTTTTTCTGCATTGTCTCCACAATAGCTGTGGCTGATGGCGGGGTAATTTTCAAATGGTCGGCAATTTCTTTCATTGATGGAGTGCCACTATCTGCAATATATGAGAGAGTATCAATATGCGATATAGGACACTTAAAATCATAAGCTTCCTCACGCAGCATACTTTTAAGTTTATGACGAAAAGCAAAAAGTGTTTCTTCTAAAGAGGGCTCAATGCTTTTTGATATAGGTCCTTTTTTTATAGTCATACAATAACATTCAACTAACTAATTGTTAGTTAAACTAACTATATCAGATATCAATTTAAAATACAAGTTTTTAAAATGCAGAATCATAAATTAATTTTTTTAATGAAATCTTTCATATTAGCAGGCGCTTGAATGCTTCGCAAGGTAAAGATATTATTCAAATTATTTTTATCGGAAGAATATCCGGCGCGGGCCGCTTTAAAACCGGCTTCTTTGACTATGGCGGCAGCTTCCGGCGTATCGTGATAAAAAGGATAAGCAAAGAAATATATTTCTTTATTCAAATGGCTCTCGATTATTTTCTTGCTTTCAATTATTTCTTTCCGCAAAGTTTTATCGTCCAAATCAGGAGACAAATAAAGGTGCGATTCTGTGTGATCCCCTATCGTCATGCCGGAACTGTCAAGATCTTTTATTTCATTCCAATTCATAAATATCGGCGAACGGCCAACAGGATTGGTATAGATAAAAAAAGTGGCAGTCAAATTATATTTCTTAAGAATAGGCAACGCGTATGTATATTGATTTTGCCAGCCGTCGTCAAAAGTCATAACAAAAGATTTTTTAGGCATAGGCAGGCCATTGATCAAATGCTCGGCTAAATCATCAAGCGAGACGGCTTGATAGCCGTTATCAATAAGATACAGCATTTGCTGTTCAAACATAGCTGGTTCCACGTCATAATCTTTTTTGAATGCCGACTCGCCGGGGTAATATGGCAAGACGCTATGATAGACCAAGATTGGCGTTTCAGCCGGCTCGGTTTTGTTTTCAGCCGGCATATTCTGCCTTGAATATTGTTCGCCGATTTTCTGTTCCAGATGCGAAATTGCCAAAGGAGAAAATTCTCCGCGATCAATCCGCAGGCCGTAAACAAATACCGCTAAAATAACGGTCAGGATGAAAGAAATTTTAATTTTTAAGCTCAAATCGCTTTTCATAAATATCATTAAGAATGCCGGGATAATTCTTCAGCCGCGCGCATGCCCCATTATAATGATTTCGAGATATAATACAAAAAGCCCCGATGGGGGCATTTTTGCATTTATTCCGATTATGCCTTCTGGACGTTTACCGCATTCTTTCCTTTCGGGGAATCCTCGACTTCGAAAGAAACAGCATCGCCTTCGCGCAAATCGTCAAAAGAAACGTTGACAAGAGAATTCGTGTGAAAGAACAGGTCTTTCTCCATTCCCGGAACGGCAATGAAGCCGAAACCTTTGTCAGTGACTATCTTCTTGATTGTGCCAGTCATATTGATTTTATTAGCTGATAAATAATGGACAAAAATATAAATATATGAAAATCGACTTGTTTTTGATTATTTCTATCTAATATCCGGTATAATAGTACCATAAGTTGATAAAACAATCTACCGCATGGGGATATATCTATGCTATAATAGACCGCATGAAGGCAAATCAGATTGAAAAATACTTTTTTTACGCATTATTGGCCGCAGTTATAATTATAACTTTAATCATATTCAATCCATTCATAACTACTATCATACTGTCTGTGGCATTTGCCATAGGGCTTAATCCTGTCTATAAATGGATCAAGCGTCATATAACGAGAGGCATATCTTGGCTTGCATCTCTCATTACAGTATTGCTTTTCATCATCGTCTTATGCGGACCGTTATTCTTCATAGGAACCGTGATATTCAGCCAGGCGCAGAATGCTTATCATTCTCTCATTTCGCAAACCGGAGAAACAAAAACATTCCTTCAATCCATAAATATATATGTTAATAAAATAATACCGGCCGGATTCACTTTTGACATTCAATCAAAAATTGACGGTCTGGTCACTTTCTTCATCAATGGCATAGCCAGTTTTTTCACTTATACTGTCACCACTGCCGTTTTGTTCTTATTAATGGTCGTAACTACATTCTATTTTCTTAAAGACGGCGCTTTATGGAAAAAGAGCATAGTATCGCTGTCCCCGCTTTCAGAAAACCATATTAAAGAAATATTTTTGAACTTAAGCAATTCCATAAATCGCACGATGAGAGGATCGCTGATTATGACCGTGGCGCAAGGATTGTTCGCGACAATCGGGTTTACAATTTTCCATGTTCCCAATCCGGCGCTATGGGGAGTCGTAGCGGCATTTGCATCATTTATTCCAACTATCGGAACTTTTATGGTTTCTATGCCTATTATGCTATTCATGTATTTCACCGGGGCGCATATGCAGGCATTGGGCATTCTTATTTGGGCCGTCATTTCAGTGGGAATGATAGACAATATACTGGCGCCTTACGTTTTTTCCAAGAATACCGATATTCCGCCGATATTCATTTTATTTTCAATATTGGGAGGGATATCGCTGATGGGTCCGGTAGGCATACTGATCGGTCCGCTTGTCTTGAGCTTGCTATACAGCTTGATATCAACATATAAAAAAGAACTGAAGCAAAACTAGCGCTTGTTTGCGCATGCCGGCGATATTATTTTTGCTCGTTTAAGATTTTTACCAGTGCAAGTTCAAGAGGAAGAGCGCTTATGGCGGAAGTTCTGAGAGATTGATAGGCGTCAAGCAGAATAGAAAGAGATAAGGATGAAATATGCTTTGGCTTTGATTCAATGAGTTTCATAATAAAGGACATTTCATGCTCACTAACCGCACTCTCAATCAATTTCTTCATATTTGGAGCATAGCGAAGCATCAGTGCGTATCGCAAAGTAGATAATATCATTTTCAAATAAACATTCATTTCAATATTCTGACTGTTAGCCTTCTCTATTGAGGCATAACCTTGTTCTATATTATTCTCTGCAAGCGCAGTCAAAAAATCTTCTACCATACTAATATTAGGCGCGCCGGTAACTTTTTCAATTTCATCTAAACTAATTTTCTTGTCTTTTGAGAATGAAATAACTTTCTGCAAAGTGCCGAGGGCATCGCGGAATGCTCCATCAGCAAGAAGCGCGATGAGTTCCGCTCCGCCCTTTTCAAGCTGATATCCTTCTTTCTCGGCAACATTGGAGACAACCAAGGACAATACGGCATCTGTCGGCTTCTTGAATATAAACGTCTGACAGCGGGAAACTATCGTCTCGGGAACTTTTTCAAGTTCAGTCGTCGCTAAAATAAAGATGACATGCGCCGGCGGCTCTTCGATGGTCTTAAGTAATGCATTCCATGCTTCTTTAGTCAGCATGTGAACTTCATCAAGGATATAAATTTTATATTTGGAATCAAAAGGTATGGTATTGACGCTTTCTCTGATGTCGCGGGCATCTTCAATGCGCCTGTTGCTGGCAGCATCCATTTCATAAATATCATTTGGAGATGTCCCAAGGGCGTTGGCAATAATGCGAGCAATTGTCGTCTTGCCAGTTCCCCGCGGACCGCATAAAAGATACGCATGCGCAACTTTGCCCGCTTTAATGCTACCCGAAATGGCCTTGACGATATGGTCTTGCCCGATAACTTCATCAAACCTCCCCGGGCGATATTTCCTATATAGGGCGATATTAGAGTCCGACATAGACAGATTATATCAAATTAATGAGTTTTGAGAAATTTTTTAATAATAGCTTCCACTTCTTTGGCAGAGTTTGTTTCCATGAGCTTCAGGCGCAATTCTCTCGCGCCATTGAAGCCATTTGCATACGCTTTGAAATGCTTTTTCATAACGGCGAAATTCTTATACTTGCCTAGTAATTTTTCAAATAATTTCGTGTGTTCAACCAGAACTTTAAGTTTTTCTTTTGTGCTAGGAATAAAATTAATTAAAATTTTTGAATGGTCTGGCCGAGCGTAATTGCGAGGAGATCCGAGGACCTGAGAAAATTTTGAATTAATTTTATTCCTAAACAACCATGGATTCCCAAAAATTGCTCTTCCGATCATAATTCCATCGCAACCGGTCTCTTTTGCCAAAATTCTCGCCTGCGTAAGATTTTTCACATCGCCATTGCCGATGATTTTTGTTTTTACTTTCATTTTATTTCTAATATCAACTATTTCTTTGACATGTTCCCATCTGGCAGGCACGTCAGACATTTCTTTGCGCGTGCGCGCATGAATAGAGAGAGCATCAATATTGCAAGATAGCAAAAACGGAATCCATTCATCAATCTGATTCTTGCTGTAACCAATGCGAGTTTTTACTGAGACCGGGATTCTCTTTTTTGCATCCTTAATTCCATTTTTAACCGCTTCTATTATTTCTCCCGCTTTTGCCATATCTTTCATCATGGCGGCGCCAGCGCCTTGCTTCTCTATAGAACGATCAGGACAGCCCATATTTATATCAATGCCGTCAAAACCCAGATCCGCGCAAAATTTTGCCGCCTCGCGCATTTTGTCCGGATGGGAAGAAAATAATTGGACAACAATAGGGCGTTCTTTCTCCAAATAAATCAAATTATATTTCAAATTTTCCCGGCCTTGGCTTGCCAACCCGTCGGCCGAAACAAACTCCGTCCAGAGCGCGTCCGGCTTGCCATACTTCGCAATAATCCGGCGAAAAGCCGCATCGGTGACATCGGCCATCGGCGCTAAAACAAAAAAGGGTTTTCTCAATTTCATCCAGAAATTGCTCATGAATTAAACTTATATAGGACTTTATTATCAAACCTGAGATCTATATATAGGAGCTTATCATACTTTGAATTTATCTCGCTGGCAAATTCCGGCTTGTCCATGGCAGTGGAAAGATTATCTAAAATGGCCGCTAAATCATTGTCGCTCTTAAAAATAATTTCCGGGCTTGTGTCGCTTGAACTATGGTCAAGATACAAATGATAATCGCCGCCTGCATCGGCTAATAGGTAAATCGGCTTGAATCCCAGATCGGAAATGCCGGCAATAAACGAGCTGATTTCGGCGAAACGTTCCGGCGCCAGCATTTGGCGCCCGACAGGACTTTCGCTGCCATCATCAAGCTTAAGATAATATTTGAAATACACATTGCCGGAAAAATAAGGAGCTTTATCAAAAATAAATCCGCTGCCGTTTACAAAATAGCAATTCTCGCCGATATTTTCTTCTGTTTCAGGAATTTCTTCTCCGCAATAAAGAGACGATCCCGATCTTTCAGTAATTGCTATATGGAGAGTATTCCAATTATCGCGATAAACGGAAAGAGTTTCTATGCGAGGAAAATTCGCTATTAAATCATTATAAATTCTTTTGCGCGGGTATATAAACGCATCAGCTTTGGCGAATAGGCGCAAATATCTGCCTGAAATTTCATCGAGAACGCGCGATCTTATATCTTCGGCATTTATAGTAAGATTGCCGGTTATCATAATTTTATTTATTGTGATGCGCGGATTGGAAGAATAATAAGCGAGAACGCCGACAAGGCCGACAAACAAGACAAGTAAAACCGCGATTAATCGCAGCTTGCGAACGCGGCGATTATGCTTAATCTTGGCGGTACGAGGAGATGTTAGAATATCTCTCATATTTTATATTATGAAATAATATTTTTGCCTAAATATTTCTGAAGAACTTCCGGAATTTTAATGCTGCCGTCGGCTTGCTGGAAATTTTCAACAATTGCGACAATAATTCTGGGCGTTGCGACGGCAGTGCAATTCAGAGAATGCACAAAACGATGCTTGCCGTCCGTATCTTTGTATCTGATATTGAACCGCCTTGATTGAAAATCATGATAGTATGAAGCGCTCGAAAGCTCGCGATATTGATTTTGCGAGGGAATCCACGCTTCAGTGTCATAACTTTTCACGTGAGCCGACTTGAGGTCGCCTGTGCAAATTTCAACTCTTCGATACGGTATCCCAAGCGATTCGAGGAATTCTTCAAAATTTCTATTTATTTCTTCATGAAATTTAACCGATTCTTCATGGCTCGCTTCGCATAAAATAAGCTGTTCTAATTTATAGAATTCCTGCACGCGGATAAGGCCCTTTACGTCCTTTCCGTGGCTGCCGGCTTCGCGCCTGTAACAGGGCGAAAAGGCCAAGTAGCGTTTCGGCAATTCATCCTTGGGGATGATTTCATCGCTGTGATATCCCATCATCGGAATCTCCGCCGTGCCCGACAAATAATCTTCATCTTGAGTTTGATATATGTCTTCAGCTCCTCCCGGCAGATGGCCTGTGCCGTATAAATTCTGTTTCCGCACGATGGCCGGGACTAAAAACGGATTGAAGTTTTTCGCGCCGAAAAAATCGCGCGCGTAATTCCAAATCGCCCAAGACAGTTCGGCGCCGTTATTTTGCAGAAAATAGCCGCGGAAACCATGGACTTTTATTCCCCTTTCAAAATCAACCATCTTCAAAGCCGTCATTAGCTCCACGTGATCTTTCGGCTTGAAATCAAATTCAGGCTTTTTCCCCCATGTTAAAATTTCAACATTATCTTCCTCGCCATTGCCTTCAGGAACCGATGCATCCGGAATATTAGGCACTTTGAGCATCAGGTTCTGCCATTGCTTCATAATCTCGCGGAGCTGCTCTTCTTTTTCTTTCAATTCTTCTTTAACAATTCTCATCTCTTCAATCATTTGAGAGCGAAATGCCCGATCATTATTGCCGCCCATGGCTTGGCTTACTCTATTCTGTTCGCTGCGCAGGAACTCCACTCGAGAAAGCAACTCCAGGCGTTTTTCGTCAATAGCAAGCAATTCGTCAATGTCAGCATCGATATGCTTTTTCTTGGCTCCTGTTTTGACTATATCTTTATTCTCGCGTATAAATTTTATGTCTAGCATATAATCATAGTATACCCCGAAGCAAAATTTTTTACAAAATTTGCTATAATGAGCAAACTGTATGGAAGATATTTATAAATTAAAACCAGAACAATTTCCCAAACAGCTTTTGGAAATACCGCAGCCGCCGAAAACACTATACATGCGCGGCAAACTGCCAAGCAAAGATTCCATTTATCTTGCTGTCGTCGGCTCGCGCAAGCACACATCATATGGCCGCGATATTTGCGAAAAATTAATCCATGGGCTCAAAGGTTACCCTATTGTCATCGTCTCCGGCCTTGCTCTCGGCATAGACAGCATTGCTCATCGATCAGCCCTTGATGCTGGGCTTATAACCTTATCATTTCCCGGATCAGGACTTGATAATGAGGTTTTGCATCCGCAAACCAATATAAAACTTGCCCAAGAAATCGTGAATAAAGGCGGGTGTCTGATATCGGAACTTGAACCAAGCTGGAAAGCCACGCTTTATTCATTTCCCCAGAGAAATCGCTTAATGGCGGGAATTTCAAAAGCAGTGCTTATTATAGAGGCCGAAGAAAAATCGGGCACGCTTATTACCGCTCGCATGGCGACGGACTACAATCGCGATGTCCTGGCTGTGCCAGGATCGGCATTCTCATCGAATTCTAAAGGAACGAATAATCTGATTCGCCAAGGCGCCACGCCAGTGACAACTAGCGTTGAGATTCTTGATGCTCTTGGGTTTAAAATAGACAAGCATGAGCAAAGTGATAAAGAAAAATATGCCGACTGTTCAAAAGAAGAAAAGAACATTATAGAGCTGTTGCGCGAACCGATGGAAAGGAATGATTTAGTCCGCGAGTCCGGCATGAACATCGCCGAAGCTAATGCTCTCCTTTCAATAATGGAAATTAAAGAATTGATAAAAGAAGAATTAGGAGAGATAATGAGAATATAAAACAACCGTAATATCCCAATAGCTTTGAATCATCTAGTTAAGTTGCTTGCATATATCATATTATATATGCTATACTCTCTCCATAAGGCCTTCGGGCTCCGAGAAATCCCCACTTTTGTGGGGATTTCGATTTTATAAGGAATCTTTATATTTCTGAATAATCTCCTTAAATTGATCTTTAGAAATTCTCCCAACTTTTCTAGATAGGCGTTTTGTACTTATTGTACGAACATGCGTAAAAACCGCATATGAAGTAGTATCTCTTAATGTCACAGAGGCATAATAATTTCCGTCTTTTTCTTTTGTGGTAAGTGGAACCACCTTTATTGTCTCTTTATTAAAAACTTTCAGAACAAGCACTGGCCTCTCAAATAATTCATTCTTGCCATATAATTCTGTGCCAATATTCATTCCTATTGAACACCACCAAATTTCTCTCGTATTGCAGAAAATAATTTTTTCTTGCTTATCTATATTCTTTTTTAATGTATTCCAGCCATCAAAATCTTTCATTAAATTATTATCTCAAATCATTTTACATAAGGCAAATAATTATTAGTGGATTTGCAAAAAAAATTGATTGGTGTTACTAATAGAATCATAATGAAATTATTAATCGTTGAATCGCCGTCAAAAGCAAAAACTATCGAGAAGTATCTTGATGGCGCTTTTACTGTGCGCGCAAGCATCGGGCACATCAGAGATCTGCCGAAATCAAACAAGCAGGCCATAGATATCCCGGCAGGATTCGTTCCGCATTATGAAATTTCAAAAGGCAAAGAAAAGGTTGTCCATGAATTGCAAGGGCTCGCGGAACGCGCCACCGAGATAATGCTGGCAACTGACCCGGACCGCGAAGGCGAGGCGATATCGTGGCATTTGAAAGAATTGCTTGACGAGGACAAGAAAATAAAAGCGCCAATCAAGCGCGTGACTTTCCATGAGATTACTAAAGAAGCGGTGGAAGAGGCATTGAAAAATCCGCGAGATATTGATGCGAACTTGGTTAAAGCTCAAGAAGCAAGGCGCGTGCTCGATAGATTAGTTGGTTATGATTTATCGGGACTGATATGGAAGAAAGTGCGCTATGGATTGTCTGCCGGCCGCGTTCAATCTCCGGCAATGCGCATTATCATGGAACGCGAGCGGGAAATTCGCGCATTCGTACCTGAACAGTATTGGACGCTTGAAGGATTATTTGAGACGCAAAAAAATAACAAAATTACGCTCTCATGCGTGGAAGAACCTCGCGATAAGAAAATTGTGGATAAAATATTATCTCTCGGCGAAAAAGAAAAATGGATTGTTAAGGACTTGAAAGCGTCTGAAACGAAACGTTCACCTCGCGCGCCATTTATCACAAGCACGCTTCAGCAGACAGCTTCATCGCGCCTTGGTTTTTCGCCGTCGCGCACGATGCAGGTCGCCCAGAAACTTTATGAACAAGGACACATCACATACATGCGCACAGACAGCACGAATTTAAGCGTCCAGGCCCAATCGCAAATATTAAAAATTGTGGAGAAAAAATATGGGAAGGAATATGCCGAGGCGCATATATATAAGACAAAATCAAAAAATGCCCAGGAAGCTCATGAAGCCATACGCCCCACGCATGCGGATTCTATGAATGAAGGCGCAAACGACGAGCAGAAGCGCTTGTATCGCTTAATCTGGGAACGAACAGTATCTTCACAGATGGCGGACGCGAAATTAATGAAGACAAAAATCGTGGCGAATATAATTTCTTCCTCCCCTGCCAAGGGGAGGATTGAGGAGGGGTCTATTCCAGATTTTATTGCCAATGGCGGAAGAGTGCTCTTTCCAGGATGGCTGGCAGTAGATACTGAAGCGCGCGGCGAAGATGTGGAGCTCCCATTAGTTAGTATAGGAGAACCTCTTAAACTCTTGGAAATTAAAAGCAATGAAAAATTTACCGAACCGCCTAATAGATACACCGAGGCCGGGCTTGTCAAAGAACTTGAAGCGCGCGATATCGGCAGGCCTTCAACCTATGCTTCAATAATGAAGACAATCGAAGACCGCGGTTATGTGACCAAAGACGGGCGGACATTGTTCCCTACTGATACCGGGGATGTTGTCTCAAGCTTTCTTGAAAATAATTTCGCCAAGTACATAAGCGATACGTTTACTGCCGAAATGGAAGATGAACTCGATGAGATAGCGGAAGGCAAGCGCGAATATGTGAAGACATTGAAAGATTTTTATATGCCGTTTCAAAAAGAGATAAAAGAAAAAGACAAACTGGCAAAAGTCACCAATATGGGCGAAGCGCCGGCTGATATTCTTTGCCCGAAATGCGGATCTAAAATGATAGTCAAGCTCTCTCGCAACGGCAAATTCTATTCATGCTCGCGGTATCCGGACTGCGATGGCGCGCGGACAATGGAGGGCAAGGAGCTTGAAGGACCGAAAGAAACCGGTGAAAAATGCCCGCTTTGCGGAGATAAAAGCGGAGGCAAGCTTGTAGTGCGGCAGGGACGCTTCGGATCGTTTATTTCATGTTCGCGCTATCCTAAATGCAAATTCATCAAGCAAGACGAAGAAGAAATTAAAAAGAAAATGACCGATATCATATGCCCGGCATGCAAAAAGGGTAAGATGATGGAGCGTCGCGGGCGATTCGGAATATTTTATTCTTGCAGCAATTATCCTGATTGCAAGAACATAATCAAAGCCAGACCGACCGGCAATATCTGCGAGCTATGCGGATCGCTGATGATGGAGGGCACCAAGACAATACCAGAACGATGCAGCAACAGGAATTGCAGGAATTATAATCCTCATAAGCATGGTGAAAATATAAAGAATAACAAATAAAAAACCATCATTAAATATTAAATATTAAATAATGATGGCTTAATGATAAGATCTCAAACAATTTTGATAAATTATCAAAATCTGTGGACGTAGATTTTCTAAGTTTTTTTGCAATAGGTCAAATTTTTCCAAATCATCTGCAATTTGGATTTTGATTTTTTCTCTCTGTTTTGACTTTAGCTTTAAATAACAAATCAATTTAGGAAATAATTTCTTCTCTTCATCAACCTTGCTAATAAAAGTTAAAAGGGCAACTGAATCTTGCTGATAACAAATTTTCCTAATTTTTTTCATGCCAAATTTTTCAAGATTCTCAATAAGAGTTTGGTCTTCTGAAATCTGATCAGCTATGTTGTTGAATTTTTCTTGAGCAAAACAGCTTAGAGAAGCAAAAAAACTAAATAGTAAAAAAAGTAATCTCTTCATAATCTTTTCATATTTTTACATTTTATGGATAAGCCGGGCAGAATTTTTTTGCCCAAAAGAACATTTTGTGATAGCTTTCTTCTGTCGCTATGATAGGCTTATTCTTGCCTCTGAAAAGAAGTGTTTTATGCATCTTAGTTAACGGTTTTTTGGTATAGTACGTTATTTCTATAGCATTTTTTCTACTATAGATGGTACTGGCTTCTAAACTAAGCACAGTACTGCAAGAAAACATCAAAAATGAACAAGCACAAGCAATTATTACTATTAATAATTTTTTCATGATTTTAAGTTTTAAAAAGATTCTTATTTAAGAGAATAATATCACATATAAATAAATTGTCAATATTGAGATATTGCGCTATAATATAATCATGAATATGAAATTGGATAAAATTTTTGCCTTGATACCGGAAATAAATAATGAAGGCAGGCAGCTTATAGAAAAAGCTTATAATTTCGCATATAAAGCTCATGCCGGAACTTTGCGCAAAAGCGGAGAACCATATTTTGTTCATGTCTTCACTACTGCCTTTAATCTGGCAGATCTCGGCATGGGGCCAAAAGTTATAGCCGCCGGATTTCTTCACGACGTATTGGAAGATACGAAAACTACCAAAGAAGAGCTTGAAAAAGAATTCGGGAGCGAGATAGTCGCGCTTGTAAACGGCGTGACCAAGCTTGGCACTTTCAAGTACAAAGGAATAGAACGCAATGTTGAAAATTTGCAGAAATTTTTCGTCTCAATGGCGGAGGATTTGAGGGTGCTTATCATCAAGCTGGCGGATCGCCTGCATAATATAGAGACGCTCGCATACATCGGACCGGACAAGCAGAAGCGCATCGCTTTGGAAACGCTTGAAATCTACGCTCCCCTCGCCAACCGCTTATCTATGGGTAAATTGAAGGGCCGCCTTGAAGATGGCGCTTTCAAATATGCTTATCCTAAAGAGTATGAAGAAGTCCGCAAGCTTCTTTTGGATAAAAAAGACAGCAAGGAAAAATACCTTGTTGAAGTCACGAACGAATTAAGGAAAAAATTAAAAGAAGAGAATATTAAGAATGTCCAAATAAACTACCGTCAGAAGCATCTGTATTCGCTCTGGAAGAAGCTGAAGAAATATGATATGGATATAGACAAGATTTATGACATCATAGCGCTAAGAGTCATGGTTCCCACTGTGGCGGACTGCTATCTGGTGCTCGGAATGATTCATGGCATATGGACTCCTCTACCCAATCGCATTAAAGATTATATCGCCATGCCCAAAGCCAACGGATACCAGAGCTTGCACACAACCATATTCACGGGCACCGGGGGAATAGTGGAAATCCAGATTCGCACGCATGAAATGCATGAACAGGCCGAAAACGGTATCGCCGGACACTTCTATTACAAGGAGGGAAAAATGAATACAAATCATAAGATACCTAAGGAATTTGAATGGGTCAATCAGCTCCATGAACTCAATCATGACAAAGAGAACCCGGAAAAATTTTTGAAAACAGTCAAGATGGAATTTTTCAAGGATCGCGCATTTGTCTTTACTCCCAAGGGCGATATTATAGATTTGCCGGAGAACGCCAGCGTCATTGATTTCGCTTATGCCGTGCACACCGATATCGGCAATCATGCCCAAGGCGCCAAAGTTAACGGCAAAAATGTGGCTTTATCCACCAAGCTTAAAACAAACGACATAGTTGAAATTCAGGCGAATAAAAACGCCAATCCGTCAGCCAAATGGCTTGATCATGCAAAAACAACTCTGGCTCGCAAGCATATACAGAACTATTTGAAATCAAACAGCTTGCTGTCAAAATTCTTGTCTTTCGGTAAAAATTAGAAAATTAAATAGAAAAATTTTTAATATTATACAGATCCACGTCTTCTTCAGTTTTCGTTATTTCCTCGGCTGTGCGATCATCCAGAAGATCAATATCGTCTATCGCCGCATTTTGCGATTCTTTGTTCGCAATGAATTTCTCAAGCATTTCATTGGGATTTCGGCCCTCGTTTGATTTGATTATTTCAAGGATTGTGCGCAAATCATCGTTGGTAAAGAAATCAATGGTTATATAGCCGCCTTGTTCCCGCCGCTCGATATGCACGCGAGTGCCCAGCGTTTCCTGCAGTTTCGTCTCTATTTCAGTTATCTCAGGATCCGGCATGTATTCTTTCTTTCGGATACGGTCATAGGCGATCTTTCGAGCCACTTTCTCCGCGTCGCGCACAGTCATTTTCTTGAAAATAATCTCTTTGAAAAGGACCATCTGCTCTTCCGGCCTGTCGGCGAGCATTAAAATCGGGCGGGTATGCCCCTCGCTTATTTTGCCGGATGAAAGAGCGTCAAGCATTTCCTGCGGAAGGGCAAGCAGGCGCAAAGTGTTGGAAACATATTCTCGGCTCTTGCCTATTTTGGCGCCGATTTGAATATGAGTGAATTTGAACTCCTCAACAAGCCGGAAAAAAGCGCGGGCTCTGTCAACAGCGTTCAGATCTTCGCGCTGCAAGTTCTCTATGATGGCAAGCTCAA
Source organism: Minisyncoccota bacterium (assembly GCA_035510575.1). Taxonomy (GTDB): domain Bacteria; phylum Patescibacteriota; class Minisyncoccia; order Phycocordibacterales; family UBA9973; genus UBA8515. Next base: position 33,661 of record DATKGV010000013.1, read on the forward strand.
GCTTGGATATATTGTCATCGCCGACGCGGATAATGACCGGCACCTGCTCAAGACCCGCCAGCTTCGATGCCCGCAGGCGGCGCTCTCCGGCGATAAGCTCATACCAGACAGAAATACCCTCGCCTTCTTTCTGTTCTTCCATTCTTGAGACGACAAGCGGCTGAAGCACGCCGTATTGGCGGATAGAATCGGCCAAATCGCGCAAACGCGCTTCGTCGAATTCCCTGCGCGGCTGAAACGGATTTGGCTTGATTTTATCCATATCCACCCAGAAGATTGAGTTGCTGTAAAGCTGTGACATATGCTATATATTATCATATTTTCATTTTTTGACATATTTGCTTAAATACATTAAACTATAATAAAATTTTTTAAAAAAATAATATGGAAAAAGACAGTTTTTTAGTATGCCCTTTAAATGATATAGCGGCGAATTGTGTGAATTTTAATCATAGTTCAGAAATAGAAAAATTAGAATTCAAAAACAAATTTTTTAAAAAAATAAATGTTTTTTTAAAACGATTTGAACAAGCTGGAACAGACGAAACTATAGAACAAGCTATAAAGCTTGGTCTTATGTTTGTACCCAGTCCCTATCTATTTGGATTAGGTGTAAAACATCCTAATCTAATAAAACAATGCAGACTTATATCGTCAATTGACGATACTAATTTGTTTCCCCAAAATGGAGGGTCTTTCCTAAGCTTGAGACATGTCGCTGGAAAAAATGAAGTGATCCTCATAGACCGTTATGGCACATGGGGAAAATCTTGGGTATTTGGGGTTGTCCCGATTGGGACGGTATTTTCTTAAAGAGATAATATCTATTTTTATATAGAGATATTCATTATGGATATCTCTATTATTTTTTATTAATTTCTTGAAAAATTAAGCAAAAATGTGTATACTTGGCTTTGTTATCAAAATGCGTCGGTGGCAGAGTGGTCAATTGCATTTGACTGTAAATCAAACGCCCTTGCGGCTACGTAGGTTCGAATCCTACCCGGCGCACAAAATTAAAAAGTTCAAGCTTCTGCTTGGGCTTTTTAATTTATGTCTCGCCGTGAGCGACTGAACTGCTTCAGTCGCGTGTAGGATTCGAAGACCTTGAGCTTGCATTTTTAAATGATAATTTAAAAATGCGCGAAAGGTGTACTGAACCTGTAAGGTTCGAAAAGCGTACTCGCGGTCTACCCGGCGCACCAAAAAAAGAACCGTTCACAATTTTGTGTTCGGTTCTTTGTTATTAAGATTCAATAAAATTAACCAACGTAACCTACCTGCTTATTGAGATTAATGAGTGTATTAATTATAATTTCAACACATTCATTAGCATTAGGATTCGGTCTGCCTTCTTTGTACCACGGATGAGTTATTCCAGATGACAGACCAATACGGGCTAACCCAAGATCAAAACCAGATTCACGAAGAATTTGGGCAACCTGTCCAGCATCACCACCCTGTGAAGGTCCAACGCCAGGTATCAGTACTCCAATATCCTTGCCAGCAAACATTTTTCCCAAAACTGAAAGTTCTTCGGGGGAATTACCTGCAGCAACGGCACAAACACCAGGGTTACCTTTTGCCCAATTGATGACATTTTCAGCGACCTGTTCATAAACCTTTCGGCCATCTGCCATTTTTTTTAATTCCAAATCAGCGGCTCCTTTATTTGTAGTTTTTACAAGGAGGTAGGCACCCTTTCTTTTTTCTTTGTTGCAGTATGAAATGAAAGGTCCGACAGAATCACTTCCCATGTAAGTATGTACAGTAACAGCATCGGCCATCCATCTTTCATAACCATAAGTTGCCCATTTTGTCGAACTTGTCCCAATATCAGCTTTTTTAAAGTCAAGGCAAATTGGAATATTATCAAATACACAAGCAATCGTAAAAATAATTTCTGAAAGACTATCAGATCCAATATGTTTTCTTAAATAAGCTTCATCATGACATTGCCACCAAGCAAGGTTTGGCTTAAACATACCGGGACTTACTCCCCTGATATTCATTTCCGAGAATACATCTCTCATAAAAGAACAAAATCCACCAATTCCATGTGAAGAATATTCATTTGGTAAAGATTCAATAACTGGATCAAGTCCGAATGAAATAATACTTCCATAATTAATTGCCGACTTGCGTAGTTGTGTCAAAAACCCGAAATCAAATTCGAGCTTATGCCTGTCAAACCATCCTTCAGGATCACGCACCCAATCTTCTAAACTTTTGTACTCTTTTTCTGAAAGAGTTTCCTTTAAGAAAGGCATTACATCATGAATTGTAATAATTGATTTAGGGGTAAATCCTGCTTCGGCAAACTCTTTTTTTGATCGGTCAAGATCATAAGAGAAAATTGATCTGATATCGATTTTACTTGCCCCAGTTTTTTGTACAATAAGAGCATTATTAATAACACTATCACCGGTTGTGATAAGGTCTTCAATAACAACAATGTTTTTGCCAGCAACGTCACAACCCTCAATCAATTTTTTTAAGCCATAATCTTTTGCTTTTGCATCAGGTCGAATGTAACCAGAGGGTAAATTCATTTTAGTTGCAAGAATTGTACTATGTGGAACTCCGCCAGTAGCCACACCGATAATACCGTCTACCTTAACATCCTTAAGTGATTCCTGAAAGTTGGTAGCTATAAGATCCATAAGCTGAGGATGAGAGGAGCATTCCCTAAAATTACAGTAAATCGGTGATTTAATACCAGATTTAAATGTAATAGGTTCTTTGAAGTTTGTTTTGATAATTCCACACTTCAAAATCAGTTTAATAAGTGAATTTTTCATTTTTTTATTATTTTTTGGTGAGCATTAAATTTAAAGCAACATTACCATAATATTTAAGATTTGTCTATGCACAAACACAAAATACCCAAACTCTCGGAATTTGGGTATTTTGTAGATTTTTCAGTAAATTAATGCATATACGGACTTGGTTTTAAAACTTTTATATTTGATTTTATTTTTCTTCCGCCGGATTTTTTCATTTCTATCGCAAGCTCGCTTCCTTTCATAGACACATTGACCACGTCGCCTTTCGTTACGCCTTTGGTTATGATGAATGTCGCAATCGGATTTAAAATTTTATCTTGAATCAGGCGCCCTAGCGGTCGCGCGCCATAATGCGGATTGTATCCTTCCTTTGCCAAGTATGAAAGCGCTTCAGGCATTATTTCAAGCTGAATATTTTTATTGCGCAAGCGCTCTTCTATGACTTTGATTTTCAAATCGACAATATGGCGGATGACATCTTGCGACAAGATATCAAAGACGATGATGTCGTCAAGCCGGTTCAAGAATTCCGGTCGGAAATGATCTTTCAAGGCAGCCAAGACCTTTTCTTTGGTTTCGGCATATTCGTCTTTCTTGGTATTATTCGTAAATCCAATTGATTCCATTTTCTCAATAAATTGCGAGCCGATATTCGAAGTCAGAATTATTATGGTATTTTTAAAATTCACCACGCGGCCTTTGGCATCGGTTAACCGGCCTTCATCGAGCACTTGGAGCAGGATATTGAAAATTTCCGGATGAGCTTTCTCAATTTCATCGAAAAGAATCACCGAATACGGGCGGTGGCGCACAGCTTCGGTCAGATTGCCTGATTCGTCGTAGCCGACATAGCCCGGAGGCGAACCGATAAGCTTGGAAATGCTGTGGCGTTCCATGTATTCGCTCATATCCACGCGGATGAGCGCCTTATCGTCGTTGAACATGAACTGCGCCAGCGCTTTGGTCAGCTCTGTCTTGCCGACGCCGGTCGGACCCAAGAAAATAAACGAGCCGATCGGCTTATTCGGATCGGAAATTCCGGCTCGGCTTCGGCGGACAACATCTGAGATTTTGCCGATTGCTATATCCTGTCCGACGACGCGCTTATGCAATTCTTCTTCCATGTGCGCCAATTTCTGCATTTCTTCTTCAAGCATTTTGACAAGCGGTATGCCTGTCCAGCGCGACACTACTTCGGCGATGTCTTCAGTCGTTATTTCTTCTTTCAAAATTCGGCGGGATTTCTGAAGCTTCTTCAATCGGGCAAGCTTAACCTCAAGCTTATTCTGCAAATCAGGAATTTGTCCATAGCGGATTTCGGCGGCGCGAGCTAGATCCGCTCGCATCTCGGCGTTCTCGCCTTCAAGGCGAAGCGATTCAAGCTCTTTCTTGATGCTACGGATTTCAACCACTGTTTCTTTTTCATTCTTCCATTTAAGCTCGAGCTCTTTGGTTTTTTCTTTCAAATTGCCTATCTCCTTGTCAATGTCTTTCACTCTGGCTTTCGTATCGCCGGCTTTAGCCGATTGCTTGCTGTTAATTTCTTTCACTAGCGCCTCTTTTTCTATTTCAAAGCGCATAATTTTCCTGTGCGCGTCTTCAAGAACCGGCGGCTTATTTTCAAGAGAGATGCGGAGAGATGAAGCGGCTTCGTCTATAAGATCAACTGCTTTGTCGGGCAGATAGCGGTTCGTAATATATCGCGTGCTTAAATTTACGGCGCTTATAATCGCATCGTCTGTTATGCGCACCCCATGAAAGAGCTCATACTTTTCTTTAAGTCCCCGGAGTATGGCGATAGCATCATCAACGCTCGGCTCGTCGATATAAACTGGCTGGAACCTGCGGGCCAGAGCGGGATCTTTCTCTATATGTTTCTGATATTCCTTAAGAGTGGTTGCGCCAATGGCTCGGAGTTCGCCGCGGGCAAGCGCGGGCTTAAGCATATTTGAAGCGTCGAGCGAGCCCTCGGCGCTTCCAGCGCCGACAATAGTGTGGATTTCATCAATGAAAAGAATTATCTTGCCGTCGGATTTTTCTATCTCTTTCATCATTCCGCGAAGGCGCTCTTCAAACTCTCCCCTGTATTTCGTGCCGGAAAGAAGAAGCCCAAGATCAAGCGAAACGACTTCTTTGTCGCGCAAACTTTCCGGAACATCATTATGGGCTATGCGGATGGCAAGAGCTTCAGCTACGGAGGTTTTGCCGGTGCCTGCTTCGCCGATTAGGATAGGATTGTTTTTTGTCCGGCGGGAAAGTATCTGCATCATGCGCATAATCTCATTATCGCGGCCGATGACAGGATCAAGCTTGTCCTCGCGCGCCAGAGTCGTGAGATTGCGCGTGAACTTGGCAAGAAGCTTGGGCTTCTTCTGGCTGTTTGATTGAGTCACATTCTCGCTTCGCAAAAGTTCAAGAACTTTCAGAACCTGGTCTTTTTCAATTTTGAAGCGTCCAAGCAATTCCCTTGCCTCTCCCGGTATTTCAAGAAGCGAAATAAACAAATGCTCCGTGGAAACAAACTGGTCTTTGAGCTCGGCGGCGACTTTGGTTGAATTTTCTATGGCCTGCGCCAAATCCGGAGTCAGATAAATCTGATAAGACGGCGAAATGGTATTCCTGTTTTCAGGAGCTTCAATCATCTCGACAAGATTGTCCGTCAAAAGAATGGTATCAATTTCCATCTTGTCTAAAATGGAAATGATAAGCGAGTCCTCTTGAGTCAAAAGGGCCGTCAATAAATGAAGGGTGTTCACGTGATTCTGCCCGCGCTCAATAGCCAGCTCATGGGCCTTGCGGATCACTTCTTTGGCTTTGGTTGTAAAATGGTTAAATGGCGGCATATTTAATAATTACTTCATAAAACTAACTTAATTATAAAAGAATTATTGAGTGCTGTCAACTGCCGATGCCGATAAATCTTTTGTGGGAATGGCTGCTGAGGATTTATCCCCTGTTTGAGTTGAAGCCGTGGCTTTCGCATCTGTCTTCGGAGTAATCGGAGTAATTTTCAAAATGGAAAATCCATTGGCAAATTTCTTTAAAATAGTCGCGTCAAAATCGGTTTTATTAAGCGTAACTTTATATGTATCTTTATCGGTTAAAATGCTTGAATCGACAAGTATCAATCCGACATCGGAAATAATGATTCCTTCTCCGAGCGCTTTTGGTTCTTTGGGCGCCGTTTCCGTACTGGCAGTTTTATTAGCATCGGCTGGAGTTGAACTTGGCTCTGCGGATAAAGCGTTAGGATTCTCCGGAACAGCCGGGGTCTGAGATGGGGCCGGAGTTGCAATCGGATTATCTTTAGGATAAATAGATACCACAACATCGCCATCGCCCAATAATGATGTGTCTTTATTATTTGCTGTCGTATTGTCAGTATTTGTTGTTGTCGGAGCTACCGGCACAGTAGTAACTTTCTCTATAGTCCGCTGAATGACATTGTTGATGGTCTGCGGCACGCTTTTCGGCATCTGTTGCATTAAAGAGACCGTGACAATGCCTGTGGCAATAGACACCACGAAAGTTATAAGCAGTGTCAGCAAAACAAGCTGGGTTTTATTTAATTCCTTGATATCCATAATCGTATTATAGCATAGCTGTCAAATCTATTTCCAGTGGGTTAAAATAAAAAAACACCCCCGCAATGCAGAGGTATTTTATAAAATAATCAATCAAAACCTTCTAAGTCCCATATACGACTACGTATGTTTGGGTCTTTTGCTTCTTCGTATGCAGCTTTCGCTATAGTATTTATTAATAATAGAACAACTATAATTGCAAAAGCTGTTGCGAAAATAACTATTGCATAGCCATATAGCTTATCCAATCCAAGTGCTGGTAAAATTATATACCATGCCATTGCACTGTTTAAAACAATAATTAGACAAAAAATCCATTTAATCATTCTAATCTTTTTCATAATTTTTATTTTTATAAGTTTAACAATGAATTTCTTCAATTTTATCACAAATTATGATATCTGTCAAGCATTTTTAGGCCTATTTATATAGGTTATTTCTTAAATTGCTTATATTTGTCAAGAATTTTTTCAAGAGTTGAAGCTAGAAAATCCATATCTTTCTTTGTTGTCTGTCGCCCTAAAGAAATACGCAATGAATCTGTATTTACCGAAGCCTTGCTTCGGTAAGATTCATTTTTACGAATAGGAGCTGTTGTCGTTCGAATTGTGATGATTCCAGTCGTTCACCTTAGGCTTGTCGTTCCAGTTCGCAACCACAGCATTGCCTTGCTCGGAGTTCTGCGTTATTTCATCTATTCTCGGGATATCATTTTCATAATATCTTGTGTTATACATGCTCATTGCACGGTCTATTGTTTGGAATCTTAATTTAATTCCCAAAATAAACACAGGCAGTTTCTTAATATGTGGCAAACTGTCACCTCGCCAAGGCGTGGTCAGCTTAATAGCCATAGTTTAGTATAAAATAAAATTTCCCCAATACAAAATAAATTGTAAAGGGGAAAAGTAAAAAATTAAGAAGGATTAGAAACTTTAACTTGACGGAGACCGTAATCTGGACGGCGATAAGAACGACCGTCACTGCAAATGTAGAACCTACCGTCGCTAGACCTGCTCATGAACATAGCGTAACCACCACGAACAAGAGCAGAAAGTCTAGTAACTCCCACAACATCATACATATTACTTGTTTCAAAACGATAACGAAAAGCGCTGATAATGCCTTCTTTAGGCGTCATAAAAGTTATGTTTAAAGATATGCCATCATCATAACTTTTGTTCAGCATATCGGGCTCATCTCCTCCAACATGACGCATGAAATAATTTCCTTTTGGGCGTACTTGCACACTTTCATGATTAATAATTTTTGAAAGTTTTTCGTTCCATTCTTTCCAAACTTTATCTTTGCCAAAATATTCAGAATATGCTTCAAAAGCATCATCTTCCGTCATTTCATCAAAAATAAATTCAGGATGTTTTAAGTTGCCCTCAGCTTCAGGAACTGCAGATTTATCCAAATTTGGATTTTTCCATCGCTTGTCTTTAAAACAAGTTTTGTAGAAATGAGAAATTTTTCTCTTTTCATCCGCATCGGGATCAATAGGGATTCCAAAAATTTCGTTGGCAAATTTTTCTGCCAATTTTTTAACATCAATTTGTTCCTTGTCTGTAATCGCTGTTTGGACTTGATGAAATGTGAGTTTGCCGTCAAAAGATTTAGTCAATTCAACAGCAATCATGCCTGCAAGAGTCGAGCACTGTGCTCCACTTGCCATTTGTTGTTCATTAAGATTAGGATTCATAGTTTATTCCTCCTTATTTATTTATCAAAATAACTACCCATGATTGCAAACATTGCAATCACTTCGGTTGCGCGTATTGTAACATAAAAAATACCTAAAAGTCAATAGCATATTTTAGCTATATTTATAAGCTTATTTCTTAAATTGCTTATATTTGTTAAGAATTTTTGTTAGAGTTAAAACAAGAAAATCCATATCTTTCTTTGTTGTCTGTCGCCCTAAAGAAATACGCAATGAATCTGTATTTACCGAAGCCTTGCTTCGGTAAGATTCATTTTTACGAATAGCGCGGATGACATGGGAGCCGTTGTCATTGTCACTTCCGCAGGCGCTTCGCTCGGAGACCTCGATTCCCTTCGCATCAAGCTCTATGACAAGCAATTCGCTTGAGATGCCAATGATGGAAATATTTATATTATTCGGCAGGCGTTCTATTTTATCGCCATTGAGAATTATTTCATATCCGGATTTTTCCGATAATTCAAAAAGTTTTTTAATTCCATAGTCCCTGATTGCAATTAAGCGCGCGGATTCTTTCTCTTTTATGAGGCAAGTTTTTTTAAAGGCCTCAGCTAATCCGGCAATAGAAGCTACATTCTCCGTGCCGGAACGAAATCCGAATTCCTGCCCTCCGCCGGCATAAAGCGGAGCAAGTTCTATTCCACGCTTTTTATAAAGCACGCCCACGCCTTTTGGCCCGTATATTTTAGAACCATTGAATGACAATAAATCCACTCCAAGCTTTTCAATATTTTCCGCATATAAATAATTCATCGCTTGGCAGGCATCAGTATGAAAAAGCGGGTACTGCGGAGAATGCAAGTTTTTAGGGCACGAAAATTTCTTGCTAGAAATTTTCTCACTGTTCACTCCGTCGAGCTCACAAGCCCCTAAAAATTTGCATTCTCCGCAGTTAATTTTTCTAAAATGCCTGATTTCCTTGGCAATTTCTTGTAACGGCTCAATCGTGCCAATTTCATTATTGGCGTACATGACTGACACGAGAACTGTATTTTCTTTCAAAGCATCTCTTATATCTTTAGGGTTCACAATTCCATTTTTATTAACCTCCACATAAGTTACTTCCGCTTCCTTGTTTTTTTCTAAAAGCCGGCAATTCTCGAGAACCGCGGAATGCTCTATATTTGTCGTAATTATATGCGGAATATTTTCACTTTTATAAGCGCGAACTACGCCAAGAATCGCCAGCGCGTCGCTTTCGGTCCCGCTGCCGGTAAAAATAATTTCATCAGAATGGGCGTTAATGAGCGAAGCGATTTCCTGGCGCGCATTTTCTGCGGCATTTCTGGCTTCTACCCCGTCATTATGAATAGCGCCCGGATTAGCAAAAAATTTGCTTTCATATAAGCGCATAATTTTCAACGCGTCCTTATTAATAGGCGCCACCGAAGCATAATCCAAATACGTAATTTTTCTGCGGAAAATTTTCATAATATATAAAATACTATATCACATATTGTAAAAATATCTTTACTGGTATATACTCTTTTAAGTTATGAATATTTCTATCTTATTCTATGCGCTCATAGGCATGATAATCATCCTTATAATATGGATCGCGATAATCGAGTATCGATTAAAAAAGTTCTTTGTCGGCACCAAAGCGCATAATCTGGAAAGAGTATTGCTTGAAGTCGGCAAAAATATGGCGGAAATAAAAAACAACCAGGCAAAAATAGATAAGCATTTATCTGAAGTGGATAATCGCCTTGATAAATCAATCCGCCGAATAGAAACAGTGCGGTTCAATCCTTTTCCGGACGCCGGCAGCAATCAAAGCTTTGCCATGGCATTCTTAAACGATGAAGGAGACGGAGTCATAATGTCCAGCTTGTACGCCCGCGACCGCATGAGCATATTCGCCAAGCCGATAAAAAAAGGCAAGTCGGAATTCGAATTGTCCGCCGAAGAAAAAGAGGTCTTAAATAAATCCAAGTAAAATGAATAAATCAAATACAAAAAAAAATGTCGGGGCAACGTCTTCCGACAATAGGCCTCGTCCTCCCGTTGTAGTAATAATGGGCCATGTTGATCATGGCAAGTCGACGCTTCTTGATTATATTCGCAAATCAAACATAGTCGGAGCGGAAGCCGGAGGAATCACCCAGCATATAAGCGCTTATGAAGTGCTCCACAAGAATGATTCGGGAGAAAATAAAATGATAACATTTCTCGACACTCCCGGGCATGAGGCATTCTCAAAGATGCGGGCCCGCGGGGCTTCGGCGGCTGATATAGCGGTGCTTGTCGTCTCGGCTGAGGACTCCATCAAGGCCCAGACGATTGAAGCGTACAATACTATCATTGAAAGCAAAATTCCGTACATAGTGGCGATTAATAAAATAGACAAGCCGAGCGCCAATATTGAAAAGGTAAAAATGGATCTGGTTGAGGAAGGCATTTATCTCGAAGGCATGGGTGGCGACATACCTTATGTGCCTATTTCGGCAAAAGTCGGCACCGGCATAAATGAGCTCCTTGATATGATTTTACTGGTTGCCGACTTGCAAGGTTTTGCCGGCAATCCGAAGATTCCGGCGAAAGGCGTGATTATTGAAGCCAATCGCGAGCCCAAGCGGGGCATTTCAGCCGCTTGCATAATAAAAGACGGCACATTGAAATCGGGAATGTTCGTGGTATCCGGAACAGCAATCGTGAATACTCGCATCTTTGAGAACTTTTTGGGCAAGCCGATCAAAGAAGCCACTTTTTCATCGCCTATACTGCTTTCGGGTTTTGAATCCATGCCGGAAGTTGGAAGCGTATTTGAATCATTTAACACAAAAAAAGAAGCCGAGAGTTATGCAAGCAATAAAAGAGAAGAAATGCTTGATAAAAAGGCGGCAAGCGCAAATGAATCGCAAACTGGAAAAATAATACCTATTATAATCAAGACCGACGCGATGGGCACAATAGAGGCCTTGGAAAAAGAAATAAATAAATTAAACAGCGAAGAGATTTCATTCAAGATCATAAGCGCCGGAGTCGGAGCCATCAGCGAATCGGATATAAAAATGGGAAATGTGAACAAAGAAAGCATTATTGTCGGATTTAATATAAAAATGGATAATGGCGCGCGTGATCTTAATGAGTCATTAAAAGTGAATATCCAAATATTCAATATAATATACAAACTGACCGACTGGCTTAAGGAAATAGTTGAGGAACGCCGTCCAAGAGTAGAGTCGATAGAAGTAACCGGCTCGCTCAAAGTTTTGAAAAAATTCGGAGCAACAAAAGAAAGGCAAGTGGTGGGCGGCAAGGTTACAACCGGGCGCATAACGTTGGGCGGCACGGTCAGAATTATCAGGCGCGATTTTGAAATCGGCAAAGGCAGAATAGTCGAGCTTCAGATGAATAAGATCAAGTCAAAAGAGATACAAGAAGGCAATGAGTGCGGAGTTCTTGTTGAATCAAAAATAGATATTGCGCCCGGCGATACTCTTGAGGCCTTTATTATTGCAATCAAATAACGCTGTATGGGTGAATTTAGAAATGAAAAAATCAAGAATAGCATACGCGAGCTGGCGGCGCTATATATAGAGCGCCAAGCCGGACCGGCATCAATGATTACCGTAACTCGCGTGGTTCTTTCACCGGACAATAAGCGCGCCAAAATCATGATTAGCGTCTTGCCTCGCGAGAAAGAAAAAGCGGCTTATGGATTCATCAAGCGCAATCTTGGCGAGCTGCGCAAAGATATCGCCAAAAAATTGAGAATAAATCCTATTCCCTTCCTTGATGTGGAAATAGACGAGGGAGAAAAAAATCGGCAGAAAATTGACGAACTGCTAAAAAATTAGTTGCTAGCTTATAGTTTGTAGGTTATAGTAAACAAATTAAGGCGTGGTGGCGAAGTGGTAACGCTGCGGTCTGCAAAACCGCCATGCGCGAGTTCGATTCTCGCCCACGCCTCAAAGTTCTGTTAAAATATAAACATGCCGGGGTGGCGAAATTGGCAGACGCACTGCGCTTAGGACGCAACGAGATTTATCTCATGGAGGTTCAAGTCCTCTCCCCGGCACCAATAAGGAACTCAAAGGTTTTTTTGAAGCAGAAATGCGGGACGCGCGAAGCGCGTCCCAAGGATTCCCGCCGAATTCCCCCAACGAATTCAGAATTTTTGGCGCGCTTGCGCGCACTAATTTTTCGCCAAGAAGCAGGTGCGA
>DATKGV010000014.1:0-48516 GCA_035510575.1 Minisyncoccota bacterium
GGGGGAGACCTATATCCTCACTTGCAAATATCACCATTCTACGAGCAATAAATTTTGGATCTTCGCCAGACTCGAGCATGCGTGTCATATAATAAATCGCTGCATCAATTTGAGATGCGCGCATACTTTTTATAAAAGCACTAATCGTATTATAGTGTTCATCACCTTTTTTGTCGTATCTTAAAAATTTTGATTGAAGAGTGCTTTTTAAATTTTCAATTGTAATATCTTTATAAAGTGAAATTGTATTTTCAATCATTGCAATCGCTTGCCTGGCATCGCCTCCAGACATTCCGATAAGCCAATCCAGCGCGTCCTTTTTTATCTTGCATCCGGTGCGCTTGATAATTTGTTTCATTTCTTCATCGGAAAGTTCGTTCAAAATGAAAACCCTTGAGCGCGAAAGAAGAGCGGGAATAATTTCAAAGCTTGGATTCTCTGTTGTCGCTCCTATTAAAGTTAGCCGGCCGGACTCCACATAAGGCAAAAGAAAATCTTGCTGGGCTTTATTAAACCGGTGAATTTCATCAAGGAAAAGAATTCTAGGGCCAAGAAGCGCGCCTTCTCCTTCAATTATTTGGCGAATATCATCTTTACCCGCGGAAACAGCTGAGAGTTCGTGATAGTCGGCATTCAAGGCCTTGGCATAAATCCGCGCCAGAGTCGTTTTCCCGACTCCTGGCGGACCCCAGAGAATAAAGGAGAAAAGATGCTTTTTTTCTACGGCAATAGAGATGGGCTTGCCAACGCCCACCAAGTGTTCTTGTCCAATAAATTCCTTTAAATTATTAGGCCTAATTCTCAAAGCTAATGGTTCCATATGGCCATTATACCCTAGAATTTTAATTGTCCAATTTGCTTAATTTTTACTAGGCTCTATTAAAATTTCTTGTTCAAGTTTTTCAAATCTTTCAACTTCTTTACCATCAACTGTAACATTTCCTAGAAACATTTCTTTAGGTCTTGCCCACACAACTCCATCTTCCAAGTGAATATAAATCACGAGTGGTTCCCTTGTCTCACTATGAAAACCTTCTGCGATAACTTTCGCTTTTGTTCCCTTATAATGTTTATATACTGCCCCAATTTCTAAATTTTTCATGAAATTATTTATATATTAATTCATTAATAAAAGTCCTGCCAATGCGATAATACTACCAATAATCTTTATTGGTAAATCTTCTCTTTCTCTCAAAAAGATAGCTCCCGCAATAAACACAATGACTACCTTAAATGTTGTTATAGCAGAAACTATACTTAAATTTCCAACAACGAAGATCAAAACTACCCATGATAATGATTGAAGAAAACGAAGTACACCAGTTATAGTAATATCCTTTTTAGAATAAACACTTTTATTATGAGTTATAAGTGTGGCTATGCCCAAGAATAAACATTGAGACCACCAAGAAAGCATTACTCCAGCTGAGAAACCAGTTATTTTCATAAGTGCACGTTCGGCAACAAGTAAAATTCCCATCATTATTCCAGAGAGAATCATTAATGTGAAATACTTATCAAATTTAAATCTTCCTATTCTATGTTTCCTTGATACAACTAAAATACCAATAATTAATAATATTGTTCCTAGTATTTGAATTAAAGTAAGTTTTTCATTTAAAAGTAAGGTAGCTAATATTATTGTTATTGGCGTATAAATATTACTGACCAATGAACTAACTCCAGCTTCTACATGTTTTTGAGCTGTATATGAAAAGACAAAATAACCAGCACCAAATAATCCACAAATTAATGATAAACCAATAAGATGAAAAATATTCCCTTGAAGATGTAAAGGTTCAAAAAGAGGTAATATAAAACTTAAAATAACTGTTATAAATGTAACTTGAAAAGCTAAACGTATTTGTCCTTCATTCTTTATGTTTTTATTTGTAGCAAGCCATCTACGTTGAAGTGGCGATGCACTAGCTGCTACAAAATAAAAGATGTAACTTAGAAATATGATCATAATTAATAATTACTATCTAGGCAATTTCCATTCTTTAAAAAACTCTTTTAAATAAAATTCCATAAATTTGTGTCTTTCTATAGCAATTTTTCTAGCACTTTTAGTATGCATTCTATCTTTCAATAATAAAAGTTTTTCATAAAAATGATTTATAGTACTCGCACTATTCTTTTTATATTGAGCAAATGAAGTATGGAAAATTGGCTTCTTTTCTGGAACATACATAGGAACATCAAAATGACCTCCATAACTAAACGTTCTTGCAACTCCAATCGCTCCTATCGCGTCTAGTTTATCTGCATCTTGGACTACTTTACCTTCAATAGTTTTCATATTGTATTTAACACCAGCTCCTTTAAAAGATACTTCGTCAATAATATAGCAAATCTGTTCAATTATTTTTTTATCAATCTTAATTTTATTTAACCATTGACTTGCAGTTTTACTTCCAATTTTATCATCTCCGCCATAAAATTTATGGTCTGCAACATCATGCAAAATAGAAGCTAATTCTACAATAAATAAATCCGCTTTTTCTTGTTTACCCAAATATAAAGCCATATTTCTAACACGGTTTACATGTGACCAATCATGACCTGGATCACCTTTCATTGTATTTTTTACAAATTCTTCAGTTTTGTTAATAACTATATTTTTTTTCATATTATTTTAATTTCTTAATTATCTTAATAAACAAATCATTTCTTTCATATTCATTATTAAACATACCAAATGAAGCAAATGCCGGAGAAAATAGAATTATATCTCCGCGTGAGGCCTTGCCTAATGCAATGTTTATTATATCATTCAAATCTTTCCCTTGTTCACTAGCCACTAGAAACTTATTACTAAAAACTAATTTATCTGTACCTGTCCCCGGAATCAATACAACAGCTTTGCAATATTTATTTATAACTTTTACAAAATCACTTAAATCTAAATTTTTATCAGCCCCACCGCAAATTAAAACAATTTTCTTTTCCCCTAAGCCGGTCTTAGGAGAAATAGATAATGCTTCAATACCAGCCATTGTCGCTTCAGGAGTTGTAGCGTTATTATCATTATAAATCTTTATACCCTTATATATTCTTAAAAGTTGAAGGCGACCTTCTATTCCCTTAAAATTTGTTACAACTTTTTTAATATTTTTAATTGGTATATCAAATTGTTTTGCAACCTCTATTGCACATGTTAGATTTTCTTGTTGAAATTTTCCTGGAACAGTAAAATTATAATCTTCAATATCTTTCCTTTTTATAATGATTAATTTACTTTTAATGTCTTTAGGAATTAATTTCTTCATATCTGGGCGAATAATTAAAATGTCATTAGCTTTTTGGAATTTAAAAATATTAGCTTTATCATCAAAATATTTATTCATGTCATTCTTATAATAATTCATATGATCAGGCATGAATGTTGTAAAGACAGAAATATGCGGAGAAATTTTTGCTTCGCCAAAACCTTGCAGTTGCCATGAATCAAGCTCGCAGACAACAATATCTCCTTTTTTTACTTTTTTAAGCAAAGGCAATGTTGCCACTCCGCGAATATTTCCACCAATATAAACCTTTTTCTTTAGGAATTTTTCATTAGCTTTTAAAATTTCGTATATAAGCGTTGTGGTCATAGATTTCCCTCTGGTGCCAGTCACACCAATAATCATTACATTAGGTGCACACTTTACTAAAAGAGAAACGTCCATTTCAATTGGAATATTATTTTTCCTAGCTTCGTCTATATGAATAGAATCAAGAGGCACACCGGCTGCTTTTATAATAATATCTCTATCTATAAAATCTTCTAATCTATGTTCACCTAATACAAAATGTATGTTTTTAAATTTACTTAAAGCTTTTATAGAAGTTATAAGTTGTTCTTTTGTCTTCAAATCAGTCACTATCAAATCCGCTCCACATTCCGCCAAGAATTTAGTGTATCCCACTCCCCGCCCTAAAGTCCCCAGCCCCATAACTGTAATTTTTTTGCCTTTAAATTTTTCTTTGTAATTTTTCATAATCTATTTAAACATTTTGCAAAATGACAAAATATATTTGCCTTTCTTTGTAATACTATTTATAACAAAACGGCCTTTATTTTTCTTTTCTATAAGACCAGCATCTGATAATTTTCTAATGTGGTCTGAAATAGTAAAAAATCCTACATTTAATTTCTTGGAAATTTCATCAACCGAGAACCCTTGGTTATTTTCCAATAATTCTAGAATCTGGATTCTTCTATGGTTAGCAAACGATTTTACTACTTTTTCTATTTTTTTATATTCCAAGCTCATTTTTATATTATATATTATTTTGTTATTTTGCAAAATGTTTGTTTTATCTATATTTTATATCTAATCCACTTCTTGCTGATAACATTTTTCACAATAAACTATATATAGAGAATCAGGATTATACCCAGTTTTAAATTTATTTTCACATTTATTATCGCCATGCGCGTGAGCGCTGAAATTTTTATATATTCCATCTTTTGAATTTCTGCCGTTACACATACATTCCTCATCATAAAGCTTTATACCAAGTCGCATTTTTAATCTTTCCATAGTTCTACAAGCTGGACATAATGTTGGAACAGGCACGCCAATTTTGCGATAAAATTGAAGTTCATCTGAAATGATACGAAACGCTTTTGTGCAATTATGATTACATTCTTGTTTATGGGCGCACTCAATAATTTCTTCTGTTATTGAATCATCTGTTTCTTTAATATCATTAGGTATATTTGATGATAGAATAGTCGGTTTATAATTCTTAACATCTGGATCACGCCACCTAAAACCTTTAGCGAGAGCTTCTTCTTTTGTAAGCGGAAAATATTCTTGCGCAATCGTTTCATTATATGCCCAAGGACTCATTTCAGTCGGATAAAATTCACCATATTTATATATACGCCCAACTTTATCAATATACGGCATATCATCCATGTGTTTTTTTATTTTTTCTACTAATACTGAATATTCTTCTTTTGAATATTGCTTGTTTAAAATGCAATATTGTTTTTTCTTTAAACCAACACAGCCAAAAATATTTTGAGAACCTTTGCAAGCCATTGTATATTCTGTATCATGGGTACTTTCTTGTGTTAAAAAAGCAAACTTTAAATTATTAACACCTGAACCGCATGAAATCGCTTCATAAACTAAATCAGCCCCGTCTCCCCAATTTGAATAATCATAACAATCTTTTGATCCAGGAGTTTCTTGAATATATTGGCAATATCTTATATTTTCACTTTCACGTATTAAAAAAGAATCTTTAACATTCTTAGAATTGGTAACATATGAACCTGTGCAATTTAAATTTTTTATTCCTTGATGATTTTTGTGTGGAAATTTTTTCCAAAAAGAATGAGCGTCAAGCAATGCTTGCTCTATTCCTTCTCGTGTATGAAGTTTATAAGCTTTTAATTTTTGCTCATATTCTTCTTTAGTGCATTTTTGGTTAAAAAAGTAATAACTTTTATTACGAAGATTAATTCCACCAAAACAGTTTAAACATCCTTGACAATCACGGCAGAACCATAAATCACTAGAATCAAAACATTGTGATGAATAATGCGTGCGATAACAAGATTCAAGCCAAAAACTCTGATAGCAAGATTCAGCTTTTGAAACATGCGAAACGTCTACGCAGTCGCGTGAAAAATTCAAACCATTTGAATACATGCAATCTTCGGGACCAGTAGTATTAAAAACAAGATAACAATTTTTAGGATCAGTAGCGTTATTGGAATAATCGCTATTTACTCCGCGAATAACATTATTAGATTTAAATGGCACATCAAGCATAAGCTCATAAAGTTGAGTAAGAAATGGTCTTGACCAATCAATATCTCTGCCATAATCCATCGGATCCCATACATCAGAAAGCCAAATGTCTCTTTCGTATATTTTTACTGGCGAATCTGGTGCGTACATAGAGAAAATTTCTTTACCAGAAAAATCACATTTTCTTTTATAAAGTCCGCGTTCATTACGAAATGTCCAACGTCTTTGCGCGCGACACATTGGGCAAAAAGTTGGCGGAGGAGTTTTCATTTTTTCATAAAAAGAGAAATCATCTGACTCAATTATGAAATCTTGTTTGCAATTCTGACAAATTTTGTTTTCGTTTTTCATTTTATTTTTAAACTAAATTATTTTAAATATTTCTTTAATTCCTCCATATCATCAAAATGGGTTTTGACTCCATTTACTTCTTGATAATTCTCATGACCTTTGCCGGCAATTAAAATAAAATCACCATGTTTTGCTAATTCACAAGCTTTTTCTATGGCTTTATGTCTATCTTCTATTATGTAAACTTTATCTTCAGTAGTAAGTCCGCTAATCCCCTTTTCCATTTCTTTTAATATATCTTCCGGTTTTTCAGTCCGAGGATTATCTGATGTAAGAATAAGAATATCACTCAAATCATATCCAAGGCGAGCCATTATTGGGCGTTTAGTCCTATCGCGATCACCACCACAACCAACAACCGTAATTAACTTGCCATTTTCTTTGATTTGATTGGCAGTTTTCAAGACATTTTCTAATGCATCCGGAGTATGCGCATAATCCACTATTCCAGTTATATTATTTTTACCTTTTATATATTGAAATCTTCCGGGAACTGGGTCTAAAGTTTTAATTATTTCTTTTACTTTTTTCTCATCTTGTCCAAGCAAAATCGCCACAACGTAAATTCCTAAAATATTATAAGCATTAAATTCGCCAATTAATTTTGATTTCAGTTTTTCATTAAAGTCAGCTTTTTTCTTTAATCCAAAAGTATATTTGTGCGCTTTTGTCGTACTTAACATATATTCACCTCTTTCATCATCAATATTTACAATCGCAAATGAAGATGCTGGCAACATATCAAAAAATCCTTTTTTAGCATTTGCATAATTCTCTAATGTTTTGTGATAATCCAAATGATCAAGCGTCAGATTTGTAAATATGCCGCCGACAAAAGAAAGCCCAGCTATGCGTTTTTCTGAGACAGAATGCGAGCTGACTTCCATAAAGCAATATTCGCATCCATCGTCTACCATTTCTGCGAGAAGCTTATTTAACGTTATGGAGTCAGGCGTTGTCCTATCGGCTTCATAAGATTTGTCATTTATTTTATTAACCACTGTGCCTATCATTCCGGTTTTATAGCCAAGATTTCGAAAAAGCTGATGAAGGAGCGTAGCAGTTGTGGTTTTGCCGTTTGTTCCTGTTACGCCGACTAATTTTAATTTGCTTGATGGATTGTCATAAAAATTGCTTGCGATAATACCGACAGCGCTGTGAGTATCTAAAACTTTCACATAAGTAACGCCTTCTTGATATTCTTCTAAATCATTTTCATGAACAATAGCAGTTGCACCATTTTTAATGACCTCATCTATAAAAATATGCCCATCAACAACATTGCCAGTCAGAGCCACAAATAAAGAATTAGGTTCGATATTTTTTGAACTAAGCGAAACTGAAGAAACATGAGCTTCAAGATTGCCGTGGCTTTCTATGATTTTCACATCTTCTAAAATTTCGCTTAATATTTTCATATTATTTAATATTTAGCCATTTATTATATTCTTCAATAATTTTCGAAGCTACTTTGTTAAGCGGCATTGCGGCTGTATTAATAACAAGATTAAAATTCTTCGGATCCGTATGATCTTTTATATTATAAAGTTCCTTATATCGTTTGCGCTCACTTTGAAGCCGTTCAGTAATTGATTTTGCTATTTCTTCTATGTTGGAGAAATCTTTTAATGTTTCTTTATGTCTTAATGGATTAACTTTTGCATCTTCTAATATTCTTTTTGCCGCAATCATTGGATCAAGCTCAAGGAAAACTTTAAATGACTGCGGAATAAAATGAAAACCTAAACGTGAATCAAGAACAATATTATTTCTATTTCCAATCTTCCGGCAGTAATCATCAATGGCAATATCAACAGATGGATCATTTTCAGCTATTTTGCCCAACTCTCCGAGAGATATGCCTCTATCCTCCGCCATTTTGCGCATGAAATCCCCGGTAGAAGCGTGTTCATATCCTAAAGTTTCCGCAATTTTTTTGGCTGTTGAAGATTTGCCGCTCCCAAGTTTTCCGGCAATGGTAATAATATGCTTCTTTTCCATATACAGAAAGCTTATCACAAAAATAGTCAAATAAAAACCCTTATGATATAGTAGTTTTATGAAGATTTTAGCTATTGAAACATCTTGCGATGAAACGGCCATATCACTGATAGAAGTTAAAAAGAGCAAAAATAAGCATAATTTCAAAATATTAGGCAATAATGTTTCTTCGCAAATTGACCTTCATAAAGAATTTGGCGGCGTTTTCCCGGCTCTTGCCAAAAGAGAGCATATAAAAAACTTGCCTATTGTTTTTGAAAAAGTTCTTAGGCAAGCAAAATTAAGAATAGAGAAAATAGATGCGATTACTGTAACCATAGGTCCTGGGCTTGAACCTGCTCTTTGGACTGGAATAGTTTTTGCAAAAGAACTTCATGAAAAATATAAAATCCCGATTATTCCTGTTAATCATATGGAAGGACATATATTTTCAATATTTCCCAAAAAAGGAAAAACTTTCTCTATTGATTTAAACAAAAAAATGTTTCCGATTCTTTCACTTCTTATTTCAGGCGGTCATACAGAATTAGTGTTGGTAAAAAATTGGGGTAAATATAAAAAAATAGGACAAACAAGGGATGATGCCGCCGGCGAGGCATTTGATAAGGTTGCCCGTATGCTCGGACTGCCATATCCCGGTGGACCAGAGATTTCAAGATTGGCTAATATTGAGCGAGGGAATTTAATTCCCCTCCCCCTTAACAAGGGGGAGGCTGGGAGGGGGTCCTTAAATTCAATTCACCCCTCCTCAATCCTCCCCTTGGTAAGGGGAGGAGGAACTCAAATACAACTCCCCCGTCCAATGATTCATTCTAAGGATTATGATTTTTCTTTTTCCGGATTGAAAACCGCAGTTCTATACATGATACGCGATATTGGAAACTTGACTGAAGAAATAAAAAAGAAAATTGCCAAAGAATTCGAAGATGCTGTAGTTGAGGTTCTTGTATATAAAACAATAAAAGCAATTAAGGAATATAAAATTAAAACTCTCATTGTCGGAGGCGGAGTTTCTGCAAATTCATATTTGCAAGAAAAAATGCTATTAAAAATAAAAGAAGATAAGATTAAGACAAAAGTTCATTTCCCTTCCAAGGATTTAACCGGCGATAATGCCCTCATGATAGCCATAGCCGGATATTTCCAGTTTATCAATTCGGCCGGCAGATTTAAAAATAAAAAATCAATAAATAAGCTTAAAGCCATAGGCAATCTATCTTTATAATATTGGAAATAAGACCTATAAATGTTATATTTTGAATATGAATAATCGCGAGCCAAATATAGATCCTAAACTCTTAAAGCCGTACAATCCTCTTGAGACCGAAGATCGCATTTATAAATTATGGGAAGAAAGCGGGTTTTTTAATCCCGATGTGTGTATAGAAAAAGGAATAACAAAACCTAAAGCCAAGCCATTTTCAATAGTTTTGCCACCACCAAACGTAACTGGAACGCTTCATATAGGCCACGCCTCAATGCTTGCAATTGAGGATATTATGATTCGCTATGCGCGCATGCGTGGTAGGCGCACTTTATGGCTGCCCGGCACCGATCATGCAGCCATAGCCACTCAATCCAAGGTTGAAAAAATATTGGAAAAAGAAGGCGTTAGAAAAAATGATTTAGGCCGCGAAGAATTTCTGAAACGAGTTGAGAAGTTTGCGCAAGAATCCCATAATACGATAGTCAATCAAGTTAGAAAAATGGGTGCATCAATTGATTGGTCGCGCGAAGCCTACACACTTGATGACAAGCGCAACTTGGCTGTCCGCACAGCATTTAAGAAAATGTATGACGATGGACTAATTTATCGCGGACATCGAATTGTAAACTGGGATCCTAAAGGCCAAACGGTTATTTCGGATGATGAAATAATTTATAAAGAAGAGAAAACAAAATTTTATTATCTGAAATACGGGCCTTTTATTATCGGAACTGCCCGACCTGAAACCAAATTCGGAGATAAATATGTGGTAATGCATCCAGCCGACGAAAGATATAAAGAATATAAAGATGGACAGAAAATTGAGCTTGAATGGATAAATGGGCCTATCACAGCCACGATAATAAAAGATGAGGGTATTGATATGGAATTCGGAACAGGAGTTATGACTATCACTCCATGGCATTCGGCTGCGGACTTTGAGATAGCTCTGCGCCACAATTTGGACAGAGAGCAAATTATAGATAAATACGGGAAACTGCTCCCTATTGCCGGAGAATTCGCTGGAATGAAAATCAAAGAAGCTCGCGATAAAATAGTGGAAAAATTGCAGGCAAAAGGATTAGTGGATAAAATCGAGGATTATACTCACAATATAGCCACGGCGGAAAGGACTGAAGCGCTGATAGAACCGCAAATAATGAATCAATGGTTTGTAAACGTAAACAAGCCGATTAAAGATCGCGGAAATAAAAGCTTGAAAGAATTAATGCTTGAGCCGGTGCGCAATTCGCAAATAAAAATTCTGCCGGACCGTTTCGAGAAAGTATATTTTAATTGGATAGAAAATCTCAGGGATTGGTGCATATCTCGCCAGATCTGGTACGGCCATCGCATTCCCGTTTGGTATAGAGAAGATAAGACATATTGCGGAATTGAAGCGCCCAGCGGCGATGGCTGGCAGCAAGATGAAGACACGTTGGATACTTGGTTTTCTTCAGGCCTTTGGACATTTTCAACGCTTGGCTGGCCGGACACAAAAGCGCCGGATTTAAAAGCATATCATCCGACAACCGTGCTTGAAACGGGCTATGACATAATATTTTTCTGGGTAGCTCGCATGATACTCATGAGCACTTATATTATGGGTGAAATACCGTTTGAAACAGTTTATCTTCATGGGCTCATCCGCGATGTCAAGGGACGCAAAATGACTAAATCATTGGGTAATGTTATTGATCCTCTTGATGTAATAAGAAAATACGGAGCTGATGCCGTACGCATGTCTCTCATCATAGGCACCGGGCCGGGCAATGACAGCAAAATGTCTGAAGACAAGATCAGAGCGTATAAAAATTACGCGAATAAACTTTGGAATATTGCGCGATTTGTTTTAAGCAATGCGGAAGATATCAAATATGATGAAAACTTTGAAAATTATTCTAAAAAAGATTTAGAGCTGATGGAAGAAAGGCATTTAATGCTGGAAGACATAACTAAAGATATAAATGATTTTCGCTTTTATCTGGCGGGAGAAAAGCTGTATCAATATACGTGGTCGCGTTTTGCGGATGTCATCATAGAAGACAGCAAAAAGATTTTTGAGAATGGCGCAGCAGAAGAAATCATTTCAAGGAAGCAATTTTTGATTCATACTTTATGCAAAATTATTGCATGCCTGCATCCGTTCATGCCGTTTGTGACTGAAGAAATATGGTCAGTTATCCCCATTAAAGATAATAAAAAATTACTTATGGTAACTCCATGGCCAATTCATGATTGAATTATTTAAAAATTCAGAAACATTATTTTTTGCCATTTTAGGTGGCGCCGTGCCTGCCATCTTGTGGCTTTGGTTCTGGCTTCGCGAGGAAGACAGCGATAACACCGAACCGAAAGGATTGATTGCTTTGTCATTTATTCTCGGGGGGCTTATTGTCATAATTGCCATATGGATGGAGAAATATTCACTTAATTTTATCAAAGATAACACCATACAGGTAATAACATGGTCCGCCATTGAAGAATTATTAAAATTCGCCGGAATCCTGATAATTATCACCGGAAGCAACATTATAAAAGAACCTATAGATTATCCGATGTATTTCATATCATGCGCGCTTGGATTCGCAGCTCTTGAGAATATCTTGTATTTGTTGCATTTGCTTGATATAAATGGGACTGTTGTCGGAATGCTGACCGGCAATCTGCGTTTTCTCGGATCAACGCTCTTGCACGCCATTTCAAGCGGAATGATCGGCAGCGCCCTTGGATTGTCATTCTATTTGAAAAAATATAGGGCAATATATCTTCTTGCCGGAATCCTGTGCGCTATCACCTTGCATAGTATCTTTAATTTTCTTATAATAGAGAGAAGCGGTGAAAACTTTCTGGGTGTGTTCGGATTCTTGTGGGTCGTCGCGATTATTAACATACTTATTTTTGAAAAATTAAAGCGCATGGGAAGCAATTTTCATACCATCAGCGCTTAGATTATTATATGATAAAAAAAAGATCATTTTTAGAGCGCCTTACTGGAAGCATACGCATGGAGGATGAAGGAGAAGAAGATCCGGTTTCGTCCGGTCCGGTTAAAAAAATAAATTTATCCGGGAAGGATTTGTCTGAGTCAAAAGATAAAGATAATAAAAAGGATTCTAATTCTAATTGGGAAGAAGAATTGGATGCGGAGCTTACCGTGGACTTATATCAGACCGCTAATGAAATAGTCATTCAAACAATGGTGGCCGGCGTTCAACCGGAAAATTTGTCTATAACAATCACCCGCGACATGATCACTATCCGCGGCAAGCGGGAAGAAAACAGAGCCATAAACACGGAGAATTATTTTGTTCAGGAACTTTATTGGGGATCATTTTCGAGAACTATTTCCCTTCCTGAAGAAGTTGATCCGGAAGAAGCCGAAGCTATTGAAAAGCACGGCTTGCTTATAATACGGCTTCCAAAAATAAATAAAAACAAAGAAACAAAGTTAAAAATCAAATCAATCTAACACATAAAATAAAAAACCAGCAAGGTCTTTCCTCGCTTTAGAGAGGTAAGTCCTTGCTGGTTTTTTAATGTGCCGAGACCCAGAGTTGAACTGGGGACCTATCCCTCTTCAGGGGAGCGCTCTACCAGCTGAGCTATCTCGGCATGATTTTATTGATTTAAATTTAAAACTCCTTTAGTATATACATTAAGCAAATTCCCTATATATGGCTGGATAAAATAAAAAGCGCCGAATGAAATACCAATAATAATTATCCAATAGAAAATACGAGAAATCTGGCTCCAACGTTGAACTCTGCGAACCTTAAGAAGCAATTCATTATTCTCCTTGGACAATCTCAAATTTTCTTCTAAAAGATTTTTTATATCCGGATCCACGGAAATAATATACCATATCAGGCAATAAAATAAAAGCTTGTGCCCCCGACACGAATCGAACGTACATCTATCCCTTAGGACGGGACTGTTCTATCCATTGAACTACAGGGGCAAAATTATTCTTTAATCCCTAATAATTCCATAATCTTGGATTTATTAAAGCCGACTATTATTTTATCATCAATAAGAATGACAGGAACGCCCATTTGACCGCTTTTATCTATCATTTCCTTGCGCCTAATCATGTCCCCTGCCACATCAAACTCTTGAAACTCCACATTTTTCTCCTTAAAAAAATCTTTTGCCATACGGCAGAAATGGCATGATGGCGTGCTATAAATTATTACTTTGCTCATATTGCTTGACCGCAAAAGCGGTGATTATTTGATAATATATTAACAGGACTATTATTATATCATAAATTAATTTTGTGCGGGATACGAGAATCGAACTCGTGCCCGATGCTTGGGAAGCATCAGTTCTGCCACTAAACTAACCCCGCTTTTTAATGATTCCAAGTAAACATCTTTTTTATAAAACCCCAAAAACTGTGATCGGTTGTCGTATCAGAAGATATCGGCGTTTTATTGTCATCATTGACTATCACCACTTCTTTCTCGCCTTGTTTGACAACTTGATATTTATCGCGAATCGTCTCTTCCACCCCTTCATCGGTTTTTAATTTAGCTATATCGCTTGATAAGGAGGACTGCCGTTCTTTAAGAGTATTTATCTGATCCAGAATAAGCGACTTTTTCTTGCTGGAATCCTTCGCTTTTTCCACTAGTCCAACCATGTTATATGCAAAGAGCGCTAACAGGCAAAAAAGTATTCCGAGGGCAAGCGGCGAATGCCAAAAATCATATTTATTTTTCTTCTTGAATTCTCTCATATTTATTGCTATGATTATAACATGATTTTCAGCACGAAAAACAAGCGAAAAATGGAAAGAATTTTTGCCGTAGTATCAATTCTTGTGATTATAAGCATGATATTGCTTTATTTGCCTATTTTCCGGTAAAGTATGCCAAATTAAGCACAATTATCAGTCGTTTTTCATCATCTTTAAGAATACCTCGTGAGAGATATTTATTTTTGCGCTTGACTGCATTCTTTTCTTTCCTCTTTTTTGTTTTTCAAGCAGTTTTTTCTTCCTGCTTACATCCCCTCCGCCGACAACCTTGCTTCCGTGCATCAGCACATCCTTGCGAAAAGCCGAGACCGATTCGGAGGCGATAATGCGCCCCAGCGCCTTGCCTTGAATCTTAAATGCGAATTGCTGGCGAGGTATTATTTTTTGCAATCTTTCAACTTGAGATCTGGCTTCTTCTTCCACTCTCCGGCGAGAGACAATTCTAGAAAATGCCGGCATAATTTCATTAGCCACTATTATATCAAGACGGACTACATCGGCTTCTCTATAATCGCCTATCTCATAAGAAATTGAGCCATATCCGGAAGTAATACTTTTTAAATCATCAAAAAAATTTCGCATAAGCTCACGCAAAGGCATGTTAAGATTAACGGATGATCTATTATCTCCGAAGTTTTCAGTATTGCCGATTTCCGCTTCATGATCATATAAGAATGGCATTAGAGAACTCACATAAGCCGAAGGAGTGATAATTTTTACATTAACCCATGGCTCAAACACTTTTACTATATTGCTATCGTCCGGAAAAAGATGCGGCGAATAAATAACTTCTTCTTTGCCTCCGCGCAGTGCCACTTTATAAATAATTGAAGGCATTGTCACAATTAGTTCCAGATTAAATTCCCGCTTTAATCGCTCGGTAATTATTTCCAAATGAAGCATGCCCAAGAAACCGCACCGAAATCCGCGTCCGAGCGCTCCTGATGATTCCTCTTCGTATGAAAATGACGAATCAGACAAGCGCAATCGCGAAAGCGCTTGCTTAAGATTAGGAAAATCATCTTGGCTTACAGGATAAATGGATGCCCAGACAACGGGATTCGGATTCATATATCCTGGCAGTGCGGGCATGGGATTCTTGGCGTAGGTTACAGTATCGCCGACTGATGCGATACCCGGCTTTTTGATGCCTGTAACTATGTATCCGATTTCGCCTGTTTCAATGGAATCGCAAGGTTCTTCTTTAGGGGAAAATGTCCCAACTTCGAGCGAAATGAATTTTTCCTTAGACACTGCGAAAAGAAGCGATTCGCCCTTTCTGAATTTTCCGCTTACGACGCGAATATAAACTATAACCCCTCTATGATTATCATATTTAAAATCAAACACCAAGGCGCTGGCGGAATTTGCCGCTAATGCGCGTTCTTCCGGCGGCGGAATGCGCTTTATTATTTCATAAAGCAATTCTGTAACTCCATATCCGGTTTTGCCGGAAACAGCGATGATCGCGTCGGGATCAATATCAAGCAATAGCGCAACTTCCGTCTTGACTTCATTAATTCGCGCCAGAGGCGAATCAATTTTTGAAATGACAGGAACAATGACTAATCCGGAATCACGCGCCATTTGAAGCGTAGTTAATGTTTGGGCTTGAACTCCCTGCGTCGCATCAACAAGAAGGATTGAGCCCTCAACCGCTTTAAGGGCTCTTGAAACCTCATACGAGAAATCAATATGCCCGGGCGTATCAATCAAATTCAATATATATTTTTCTCCGTTGACAGAGTATTCCATTCGAACCGGCTGCATCTTGATAGTTATGCCTCGCTCGCGTTCAAGCTCCATAGAGTCGAGTACTTGCTCTTTCATTTTGCGTTTTTCTATTGTGCCTGTAACTTCAAGCATACGGTCGGCTAAAGTGCTTTTGCCGTGATCTATATGAGCAATGATGGAGAAGTTGCGTATAAGATTAATATTCATAATCTCATATTAACAAAAAATACTTGAAAACAAAAGGTTTATTATAAATCGCCTTGTTCTGGAATAACAACGCGATTGCGCCAAAATTTCTTCTTTAGAGAAGATGCCAGATCGGATAATTCCCTATTCTTAAGAAGTGCAAGAACAAAAACACCGAAACTGATGCCTATAATTCCCGAGAAAAATCCCTGCATGAAAACTCCAATGCCGGTGCGCAAGGTAAAGATATCATCAAAAATATTCAATGAGAAATAAGCAATTACGCCCATAACAAGCGCGCCGACGGCAGCTTCAATAAATGTCTTGTATAATCTTGACGGCCCGCCGCGTAGAAAATCTTTTTTAAACATAATCCATATTAGGAAGAAATTTAAAAGCGATCCGAGCGTAAAAGCGAAAGGCAGCGCAAGCATGATAGTCCCCGGAACATCTTTTACGCGCAATAGCGTTTCAAGCAGAGATAATGTTTGCGGACAAATGCGAAAGACATAAAGCAATGCATATGCAAACGCTATAACCATGACTGATGAAAATACATTTATTAATAATGGTTTTTTTGTATTCCCCGCGGCATAATAGCCTCTCACAAATAGAAGGACAAGCCCTTGGGACGCAAGGCAAATTATGAACAACGCCGTGGCAGCCGCAGTCAGGCGGGTGTCCGCCCACGAGAAAGTATTCGATCCCAGCACCACGCGCACTATCTGAGCGCGAAGAACGATCATAAGAACTATTACCGGCAATGACCAGAATATGACTTGCCGAGCTGTAGAAATGATATGATTGATAAAATTATCAATATCTTTTATGGAAAAAGATTTTACCAAGACAGGAAAAGCGGCGACAGCATAAGAAATGCCGATAATGCCCACAGGCACCGATTGCAAATTATATGAAAAAGTAAACAAGGAAATAGAACCGGATTTAAGAGTGGAAGCTATCGCTATAATAAAGATAAAAGCTAAACTGTTGCATGACAGGGCTAATGTTCTAGGCAATGACTGTTTGATAACTTGCAGAATTTCATTCCAATCAATAGAGAAAATAAATTTCGGAAAGAACTTGTGCTTAGTAACAATTGGGACTTGCACAAGCAGATGCATAATGGCGCCGAGAATAACTCCATAAGCAAGCCCATACACGCCGAATTTCGAATATAAGAAAAAAATTCCAAATAATATGCCAAAATTATAAAATATCGGCGATAGAGAAAAAATCAGGAAATTTTTATAGAGCTGAGTTATCGTGCCGATTAAATTTGATAGTCCTATAAAAATCGGCGACAGCAACATTATCCGGCTTGTCATTATAAGAGATCCTAATTGCGCTTCAGTGAATCCTGGAGCCACGAAACGAGCAATAAACGGCATGAGAATAATTATAACAGCGCTAATGCCGACCATGAAGAGCATATACGCGCTAAAGACATTGTTCATGAATTTGCGGGCATTTGCCATGTCATCAGTCGAATTATTCATCTTATTTACCAAGAACGGCATGAGTACTGTGATTGAAGCAAGCGAAGCGATTGATATATACAGAAAATCAGGTATGCGAAATGCCGCATAATAAACATCAAGCACAGGCCCTGCGCCCACGATATGAGCGAGGGTTCTATCGCGAATCAGGCCCAATAGTTGCGAAACAAAAGCAAAGCCGCCAAGCATTAAGGCGGCTTCGTTTACTCCATGAAATTCCTTATTAAGAAATGTGAAGATTCTTTTAACCATTTGTCTATTTATGACTGCACCAATTCATTATTTTTTGCTTTTTGGTGAGGGTACTACGCTTTTGGCCTTAATTTGCGGTTTTATAGGAGATGACAAATTAGCGCTTGTTCCTTGTGTTGACTGGGAAAGAGAATTTATGGCGTTTTTTATATCTTGATTATTCGGCAGAACACTGCTTAATATTTTGAATTGAGTTAAAGCGTCGGCAATACGCCCATTTTTCTGGTAAGATTGCGCGAGGAAGTAGCGGGCATCCAGATAATTTGTATTTAGCATGACGGCCTGTTCAAAAGCGCTTATAGCGCCGGCATAATCTCCGTTGTTATAGCGCAACATGCCAAGTCGGAAAAATACGGTTTCATCATTAGGAGCCAAGACGCTTGCATATTCAGCCTGCTTTATAGCATCAGCAATATTGCCTTCGCTTGTTTCAATTTGGGCTAAGAAGAATATCGCGTCTATATAATTATACTTGATATCAAGAGCTTGTTTTATAAAACTTTTTGCCTGATCGTTATTTTTATTGGCATACTCAAGCTGCGCCCGAGACAGGAGCACTAAGGGATTGTTGGGAGCCAATTCAGACGCCCTGTTGTAAGCCTGCACGGCGCTATCATAACTATTTGCAATAGATAATGGAACAAATGCGCTGTATACATTGCCAAGATTAATATAATTGGCATATTGCTTAGGATTTCTGCTTACAGCAAGCCCGGCTTCTCCTTGAGCGAGATTAACCAAGCGCTGAAGATTGGATCTTAAATTGTCCTGCGAAATTGTTTTATCATTGATAATAATTCCAATTTCATTTACGTATACTTGCGATAATGCGCGATGATAAATGTCATTGTCATCCAGAGCTATGGCTTTGCCAATCATCTTTTCAGATGCAGAAAGGGATTCCATTGTCGCGGCATTGCTGTTATTCAATCCCTTTGAGAAATAAATAATTGAAGCAAATTTTTCAGCATAGACATAAACTACAAAAATAGACAAAATTATAAGCGCAACCAGGCCGAGAATTGAGAAGAAGCTGCTGCGCGGATCATTCAAGAATGATGAATTTTTAGCGCCTATCACACGCTTATAGACCAGTATGCCGATCAGCATGCCACTTGAAGCAAAGGCAAGCATAAGCATGACTATGTTAGTATTATAAACAATTACTGTAATCCACAGATAAACCGATGTTATAAGAGTGGCAAAGATAAAATAGTTTGAAAGCGTATCTTTCAGCGCTACGCGCAGAGATTGGGCTCCTCTGATAAGAAAAACAACAAAGAAAGCAAGAAAGCTTATTAAGCCGAGCAATCCGGTAGTCAGCGCAAAAGTATATAGAGAACTGAATCCGCTTGTGAAATCAGTATTCCAATAAATTGTTTGAGCGATGCCTTTTGGCTGCCACATAGCCCAATCAATGACAAAAGTATTGGGTCCAGTGCCAAAAAGAGGATTATGCTTTAAAGCGCCTAATGCTATCTGCGACGTGGCGGTAAAAGACGGGCGAACATCCACATTTGAAACGCCTATATACTTGGATACGAAGCCGCCGATATAATTATTGCCAAAAAGAAAAATCAGGCAAATAAACGCAATTGCCAGCGCGGTAAACGGAAATTTCTTTTTCCCATCAGTATTGCCTTGGACAACTTTGACGCCGGCATGCTGGATGGAAATGTTATAGACAAAAATTATAACTGAAAACAAGCCGACAAGAAGCCAGGCGAGGGGTAAATTAATTATTATCAAGAATAATACTCCGACCACCAGCAAAAAGTACTGTAGCGCGAGCAGTATGCCCTTGGTTTTCAAAAATTCGATGGTAAATGCCGACAAAAGTATTATAAGGCCCCAAAATAAGGCAAAATTATTCCAGCTCCCAAAAACATTGCCTGATGATATACCTTGGAAAAAGTATGGGAAACGTCCAAAGCCGATAAAAATATTTATAAACTCGAAGATAGCTACTATTACTGCTCCTATAAACAGAAAAGCGAAAAAATACCATAATCTTTTTTCCGTTTGAAAATATATTGATGATAGGAGGAAAATAATAAACAAGACCAGCATCGAGCCGAAGGTTCCCGCCTCAAACCCGCTGCCAAAAAAAGAAATATAAAGAGATGATGAAAAAAATGATGAGATTAGAAACACCAACGGAATCAGTGCCGCAAATAAAATTAATCTGTCTTTCGGAATTGTAAATTTCCCTTCGCCAAGGCAGGCAATAAGCCAAAAAAGCACGGAAAGAGTGGCGCCTATGCATATGAAGAATCCCTTGCTTGCGTCAAGAGTAACAGGCAAGTAAGGAATAAAAAAGAATAAGGGAACAAATATGGTTGCAAGAAGAGTCAAGAAAGAAAGCCTTTTAAAAAAATTCACTTTTTTTGATTCCATTGATTGATATTTCTATTAAATAATAATGCTAATTATACCTAATAATTGTTCTAAATGCTAGATAACGATGTTTATAAGTCGATTCTTTACATAAATAATCTTTTTAACCTCTTTATTCAATAGCCATGGGATAATGGCTTTATCTTTCAGCGCTTCAACTTTTATTTCTTCCTCGTCAGCGTCTCTTTTAATCATAAGCTCGGTTCTGACTTTGCCGTTGACCTGTACCGCAATTTTAATCATTTCATCAATTATTTTATTTTTATTCCATTTAGGCCATGCGCTTTTATGAATTGATTTCTTTCCGCCCAATTGACGCCAAAGATCTTCAGCCAAATGCGGAGCAAAAGGCGCAAGAATTTGCAGAAACATTTTGAAATCATCAATGCTTATTTCGGACTTTTCCATTTCATTTACCAAGACCATCATTGACGAAATGGCTGTATTGAAATCCATAGTTTCAACATCTTCAGAAACTTTTTTAATCGTTTTATGCAGAATAGTAATAAGGGCGGAGTTAAAAAGTAAATTTTCACGGTCTGGTGAGAAAGCCCGAGGACCTTTCAAAAGACCATTTTGCGAAACAATTCTTTCCCCTATCCTCCAAATTTTATCAAGAAAACGCCTCGAGCCAATAATGCTATTTGTATTCCAAACTACAGCTTGATCAAAAGGTCCGATAAACATTTCATATATCCGCAAAGTGTCCGCTCCGTAGGTTCTAACTATATCATCTGGATTGATAGTATTGCCTTTTGATTTTGACATCTTATCTCCACCTCCGGCAAGTATCATTCCATGACTGGTGCGTTTCATGTAGGGCTCGCTAGTCGGAACAATTTTCAAATCATAAAGAAATTTGTGCCAGAACCGGGAATATAGCAAGTGAAGCGTCGTATGCTCCATGCCGCCGTTATACCAGTCAACGCCTTTTTTCATCCAATAAGAAAGCGATTTTTTACTGGCAAGTTCTTTTTTATTTTTTGGATCTGTATATCTTAAAAAATACCATGAGCTTCCAGCCCAATTCGGCATAGTGTCTGTCTCTCTTTTGGCTTCGCCTTTGCACTTCGGGCAAGTCGTATTCACCCATTTTGAAATAATCGCGAGCGGTGATTCTCCATTATCCGTCGGAACATATGATTTGACTTTTGGCAGAATAATTGGAAGATCTTTTTCCGGCACCGGCACGTAACCGCATTTCTTGCAATGAACTATCGGAATCGGTTCGCCCCAATAACGCTGACGCGAAAAAATCCAATCACGAAGCTTATACTTTGTAACTATTTTCCCTCCGACAAATTCGGTAATTTCTTTTATTATTTCATTTGATAATTTTCCATTAAATTTTTCAGAATTAATTACAATACCATTGTCAATAAAAGCAAAACCTCCTTCATAAAGATATCTCCATGTCATCTTATCGTCTGGAATTGAAATTGTATCAAAAACATTTTTCTCTTGTATCCATTTTAAATCATGGAGTTTTTTTTCTTCTTCTGATATTTCAACTTGTTTTTCATCTATAATATCAAACACTAATGTATGCACATGAACAACACGATTTACATCTTTGTGCGCCGCAAAAAATTCTGCTTGTACTTCAAGTGGAATTTTTTGTATAAATTTAACATTTATATATCCAGTTTCTTCTTTTATTTCCCGAATGGATGCCTCCACTTCTGATTCATTTCCTTCTATCCCGCCGATAATAAAATTTTTGGGTTTTATATCGCCCCAATTCTCTCCTTTCAAATATTCAACAAGGACAGTTTTGTTTTTTGGATTTCTTAGGATCACATGCACTATGTTTCTTTTTGTATTTTCTTTGCCGGCTCTAGGTGGATTATTTGAATCAAGCTTATACGGCATAATGACTTGCCTAATAGGCAGTTCATATTTTTTTGCAAAAGCAAAATCGCGCTCATCATGAGCCGGGACGGCCATTATCGCCCCAGTGCCATAGCTCGCCAAAACATAATCGGCTATCCAAACCGGAATTTCTTCGCCACTTGCCGGATTTATGGCTTTTATGCCTTTTAATTCCACTCCGGTTTTCTCTTTGTCCTCAGCAGTTCTTTCCATTTCCGTCTTTTTGTTCACGGACTGAATATATTTTTCCACTTCATCCCAATTCTGTATTTGATGCCTTAATTTTTTTACTAATTCATGCTCAGGAGCAAGAACAACATATGTCGCGCCGAAAATAGTGTCGGCGCGAGTAGTGAATATGGAAATTAAGCCGATGGAAGTTTTTTCGAATGGTCTGGCACCGGCTCCCGTCCCCCTCGTCCGAGGACCTGAGAAAAAGCTTTCATCGGCGATAATTTCGAAATTTATCTCGCTTCCCTCGCTCTTGCCTATCCAATTTCTTTGCTGAATTTTTATTTTTTCCAGATAATCCACATCATCAAGATCTTTATCAAGTCGGTCCGCATATTTGGTAATTGCCAGCATCCATTGTTCCTTTTCTTTTTTGGCAGTCGGCTCGCCGCATCGCTCGCAGCATCCATTCACAACTTCTTCGTTGGCAAGGCCGATCTTGTCTTTCGGACACCAGTTGATAGTCGTGCGGGATTTATAAGCCAAGCCCTTTTTGTACATCTGCAAGAATATCCATTGTGTCCATTTGTAATAAGCTGGATCTGTCGTATTTATCTCGCGCGACCAATCAAAGCCAAAACCGATTGATTTCAATTGCTTTCTGAATATATTTGTATTTATCTTTGTAACTTTTTCCGGCTGAATGCCTGTTTTTATGGCATAATTTTCTGTCGGCAGGCCAAAAGCGTCCCAGCCGATCGGAAAAAGCACATTATACCCCTCCATGCGTCGCTTGCGAGTAATGATATCCATGGCCGTATTGCTGCGTATATGGCCGACATGGAGCCCAGAACCGGAAGGATAAGGAAACTCTATAAGACCGTAAAAACACTTTCCCTTGGCGCCATTCTTGACTTCATAAAGCTTTTTCTTTTCCCAAACATTTTGCCATTTTTTTTCAATTTTTTTATGATCGTAGTTATCCATCTTAAAAGATTTTTATTTGCTAAACTTCTTAATTGCAAGCCAAATAAGAGATACCAGCGCAATAGCAAGAATTATTACTTTTACCAAATTATCGGCGCTGCTCCAGTAGCGTATTGAAGCGATCACAAGCGACAGCACTCCTCCCCAGACAAAAGATATTGCAAGTATGGATATATTAATAAATGAACCAATAGCAATCGCAACTACTCCAACGGAGACCAAAGTAATGAATACATTGCGATCATAAATTTTTATGGCATTATCATAATTCTTCTGATTGGTGTAATTGGGGTCGCAATAACCTTGGATTGGCGATGTTCCCTTCGGTGATGCGACTTGCGGAGTTTGATAATTATTTTCGTTCCATTGCCCGCCGATAGCCAAACATTTTTCTTTAGTGGAAATATTTTCTACAACTTGTGTAGGTTTTACAAATTGATCATAAACAGGTTCGCTATATACTAGGGAAACTACATAATTAAAAAATAAATTCATAACAATCACAATTGCTATGACTATTGAAGCTTTTACTAAGCGAGAATGAGTTGATATTGTTGTTTTTTGTATGTTTTCCATATAACTCCGATTATATCAGAAAACATGATAAATTTAAATCTTGACTGCTCCTTGCCGTAAAACCGTAATTTTGCCATTTTTATACTCAACTAGAGTTGAAGGTTTTAACTTTTTCGTACCGCCTGCAATATAATAATCAACTTTATTCCCGCCTGCTCCCGAACTATCGTGAGGGCGGGCAGGTCCAAAATATTGTTTAGCTTCTTGTATATTTTCTGCTGGTTGTAAACCTTGCGGATTGGCGCTTGGCGCCACAAGCGGACCGACTTTTTTGATTAAATTAAAAAGATTTTTATTTTTTGGTCCAATCATGCGGAATGCAATGGACTTTGTACTTCTATGCAAGTATTCAAATTTCTTGGAAGAACATGGCAGAATGACGCTCACTTTGCTAGGCCAAAATTTTCCCAAAATTTTGGCCTGTTCTTTAGTTAATTTAATCCCAAATTTTTTTAAATCATTAAAAGAAGAAATAAGCACAATAAACGGTTTATTTTTATCGCGTCCTTTCAAATCGTAAATTCTTTCCACAGTTTTCTTTGAAAAAGCACTTCCAACAATACCGTAAATAGTATCAGTAGGTATCACAGCCACTCCGCCTTTCTTTAAAATTTCTTCCGCCTTTTTCCAATTCTTATTCATATTAAATTTTGAATTCAATCACATCCCCATCTTTGACTATATATTCTTTGCCTTCCGTTCGTACCTTACCTTTAGCGCGGGCTTCGCCATAACTGCCGGCATTAAGCAGATCTTTCCAATTTATAACCTCGGCGCGGATAAATTTATCTTTGAAATCCGTGTGAATTGCTAGTCCAGCCACAGGCGCCGTACTGCCGCGCTTGATAGTCCAAGCTCGGGTTTCGTCTTCGCCAGTCGTGAAATACGTTTCAAGATCCAAAAGTTCGTAGCTTTTCTTGATTAGCTCATCAAAGCCATTTTCAAAAACAGGATCTATTTTTACCGAAAAGCCGGCTAAATTTATATCTACATTGTCGCTGGCTTCCGATGTATTCAAGACATAGAGAATAGGTTTTAACGTCAGCAAGTTCAAAGATTTTATTCTGAATTTTTCTTCCTCGTTCAAATATGCTTCAACAGCCATTT
The DNA here is from genome assembly GCA_035510575.1 of Minisyncoccota bacterium. Classification (GTDB taxonomy): domain Bacteria; phylum Patescibacteriota; class Minisyncoccia; order Phycocordibacterales; family UBA9973; genus UBA8515. The sequence goes on from DATKGV010000014.1 coordinate 24,859, forward strand.
TTTCATCTTCCAGAACTTTTATAACCTTTTTTAAAATATTTTCTTCAAAAACCGCTTCCTTGTCGCCTTTTTTCACTTCCTTTCCCAAGCTTGCGATTCTTTTTGAAACGGTCTCCCAATCAGCCAAAACAAGTTCAAGATTTATAACTGCGATATCCTGCATCGGATCAATTTTATCAGCGACATGAATTATGGAATTGTCCTTGAATACTCTCACAATGTGCGCTATAGCATCCACTTCTTTGATATTTGCCAAGAATTTATTGCCAAGCCCTTCGCCCTTTGAAGCGCCGGCGACAAGCCCGGCAATATCCACAAATTCAATAACCGCCGGAATGGTCTTGGCAGATTTTGAAAATTCCGACAGTTCCCACAAGCGCTCGTCCGGCACCGGCACAATGCCAACCGACGGATCAATGGTGCAGAACGGGTAATTCTCTGCCGGCACGCTCTTTTTCGTCAGCGCATTAAAAAGCGTTGATTTGCCAACATTAGGGAGACCGACTATGCCGATAGATAGTGACATGAGTAGAATATAGCAAAATAATTAATTTTTTACTATATTTGTTATCTTCACTTCTGAACCTATTTTTTCATAAGAAAAAAATGCTTTGCCTTGAATATGCCCATCTTCATACACAACAATGCCTGTTTTTGTATTTGGATTCACCTCAACATTTACTACATACCAAGAACCGCCCAACACTGGACTTTCTGGCGCAAGTGTCTTTATATTATTGCGAATATATTGTTCCACCATCGGCGTATCATTTACTATTACATTAACTTTCTTATTATTAAAATAAATAAATCCTGCAATTACAATGAGAATCAATATGAGTATAAAATATATTTTTTTCATAAATATTACCTATTCAAATATGTAACTGTGAGTTGAAGCACAGTCGCAAAGCAAACCCAAAGCAGATATGGGATATTGGCAATCGCCACCCATTTAATATGCGGATAAATGGCAATCATCGCCCAAACCAAAGTAATTAAAACAAGTAGCACATCTATTCCAGCCAAGATATTATTCTTCAATCCGAATTGCAGATAAGTGAAAGATAAATTAAAAATCAAATTCAATATAAAAGGAATTAAAATCACCACTGGCAATTCCCTTTTGAAGACCTTATAAAATACAGTTCCGAAACTAACAGCAATAATGACATATAGCACAGTCCATACCGGACCAAACAGCCAGCTCGGTGGCGCCCATGTCGGTTTTATAAGTTGTTGATACCAAGAGTATGAGTTAGACATAAAATATAATAAATTTATATCTCCGTTGTTACCCCATCAAATTCTTCTGCATTTTCGGGAGCTTCGGCGTCTGCTTTGGTTTTGCGAATTACGCCGTCTTTGTGGTGAGGTGGAGTGTAGATGGTATAGAGTTTGAGCGGTTCGGTTTGTGAAGTATTAATGACATTATGCTCTGCACCCATAGGCACTATGACTGCATCGCCGTCTTTGATTGCGTACTCGGTTTCATTAATGATAACTTTGCCGGCGCCGGATTCAAAGCGGAAGAACTGGTCATTCTCGCCGTGCACTTCCTTGCCGATTTCTTCACCAGGCAAAAGCGACATTAGGACTAATTGGCAATTATGCCCGGTGTAAAGAACTTTGCGGAAATTATCATTATTCTTGGTTAACTCCTCAATATTATCTTTGTATCCTTTTTTCATATATTAAATTTTTATTAATTATTAAACTCTTACTTTTGCCCTTTTATTTTGGGGCTTTAAATTCGGCCTATGTTTTAAAACAAATTCTTTTTTATTATTCTCCTTAACAGGCATAGGAACTTGAGCTTTCACATTTCTTTTTATTGTTATTGGTTTCATATTGATTTTATTATTGCATTACCGCCCTTTGAATTTCGGCCTGATATTTGCGCATGACTTGCATGGACGCAGTCATTTCGCTCATACCGCTTTTAGTCAGCGCCTTAATTTCACCGCTGATCTTTTTGAATAATTCAGGATTTTCTTCTATCAGCTTAATGAACATGTCCTGCTGATTCTTCGGCAAGTCCTTCATTTTTGATCTGATAAGTTTTTCTACGATAAAATTTTTTATTCCCATAATGCTCAAATTATAGCAAAAAATTACTTTTTGTGCGAATATTGGAAAGATGAAAGGAAAGCCGAAAATTATAGTCATACTGGGCCAGACCTCTACAGGCAAAAGCGATTTTGCTGTTGAAATAGCAAAAAAGATTGATGCAGAGATAATTTCTGCCGATTCTCGCCAAGTATATAAAGGCATGAATTTAGGCACCGGCAAAATTACCAAAAAAGAAATGAAGGGGGTGCCTCATCATTTGCTTGATATTATGTCGCCTAACAAGACATTTTCAGTTAGTGATTTCCAAAAGATCGCCAATGAAAAAATTAAAGAAATTATAAATCGTGGAAAAACGCCAATTATTTGCGGAGGCACTGGATTTTATATAGATACGATTGTGAATGGAACAATATTTCCGGAAGTTCCGCCAAATAAAAAACTGCGCGCAATTCTTGAGCATAAAACAACTGAGGAACTTTTAAATATATTAAAAAACCTTGATGAAGAACGCGTGAAAAACATAGATATAAATAATCGAGTGCGTATTATTCGGGCAATTGAAATAGCTAAAGTCCTTGGTAAAGTTCCCAGCATTTACCGAAGCAAGGCTTCGGTGGATTTTGATGCTTTTAAAATTGGGCTCAGGCTTCCAGATGAAACATTAAAAGAAAGAATTAAGACTCGCCTCTTGACACGTATTAAGAAAGGAATGTTAAAAGAAATACAAAATCTCCACACAAGCGGAGTATCATGGAAGCGCATGAATGCACTCGGACTTGAATATAGATATGGCGCTCTTTATTTACAAGAAAAACTTTCTAAAGAAGAATTTTTAAATAAACTTAATACCGAAATCTGGCATTTCGCCAAACGACAAAAAACATGGTTCAAACGAGACAAAAGTATCATCTGGATCGATCCACGCAAGGCCAGCGAGAAATCAAAAGTAATTTCTGAAGTAAAAAAGTTTTTGAAATAAAGCCGTTTTTATAGTATACTCATTTCCACAGGGCGATTAGTTTAATGGTAGAACAACGGTCTCCAAAACCGTTGGTGGGAGTTCGATTCTTCCATCGCCCGCAAAAATATTAAATAAAAACACCTCGCATTGAGGTATTTTTATTTCTTTGATTCTTTATGCTTAGTGTTAATCTTACACCATTTGCAGTATTTTTTAAGCTCAATTTTGCGGGTTACAAGCTTCTTGTTCTTGCTTGACCAGTAATTGATGCGCTTGCATTTTGAACAGGCTAATTTGAAAAGTCGATCTTGTGACATAGTGAGTATAAGGTACTATAAATCGCCTAAAAATGCAAATTATCAGACAATAATTCTAGGCAGCAGCGGACTTATGTGAGTAGTCACTTCATAATTGATCGTGCCCATTTTAAGAGCTATTTCTTCGGCGGTAATTCTTTCATTAAGCTGTTTGCCTAAAATAACTACTTCATCTTCCGGCAACACATTATCAATATGCGACACATCAACGACGAACATATTCATGGCTACTCGCCCAAGTATTGGCGCTCGCTTGCCACGTATAAGCACTTCGCCTTTATTTGAAAGCAAGCGCGTTAGTCCATCGGCATAACCTTGAGGAATAACAGCAATAGTTGTTGGCTTTTTGGTAATATAAGTTAGTCCATAGCCGATTGAATGCCCGCTCGGCAAAACTTTCACTTGGGCGACATGAGTCACCCATCGGATTATCGACTTAAGATTAATTTTACTTTTCCATTTATCTTCTAAATAAGATGATGGCCACATGCCGTATAGGCCGATGCCAATGCGCACAATATTATTAAAGCCATTATTTTTTTCATAAGCAAGCGCGCCAGACGTGGCAGAAATATGAGTTTTAATATTCTTAAATTCATGTTTTTCAAAAATTTTAATAACTTCTTTGTATGTATCAATTTGCCTCTGTGCATGCGAGAAATCGGCCGTATCTTCAATATTCGCAAAGTGCGAATACACGCCATCAATAATAATGTTCTTCATCTTTTTAATTTCAGAAAGAAATATATCAAGATCTTTTGGCATCAAACCTTCCCTGCCTAAATGAGAATCAACAGCAATATGAACTTTCTGTTTTATTTTTAATCTGCGAGCTACTTCATTTATAAGTAATGCGTGACGCATATCAAACACGCACAATATGCATCCAAGCTTGATAGCTTTCGACAGATCATTCTTGCCAACATAACCAAGCAGTAATATCGGCTTCTTAGTAACTTTCCTTATCTTTTCTAATTCTTCCACACTATTAATCTGAAAATAATCTACATAAGGATTAAGAATTTTCACAACTTCTCTATCACCATGACCATATGCATTGGCTTTAACAACAGCCGAAATCTTTGTTTTTGTATGTATAAATTTTCTCAATTGCTTAATATTGTGTATTAAGTTTTCTTTTTCAATTTCTATATATGAAAGAGGTAAATTCTTCATATTAATATCCTTTGTTTTTTATCAAAAGTTCCAAAAATTCAGTTGGAAAGAGTGGTTTTTTTTCAGCTAGTGCTTGATGGTAAATAACAGTTGAAGGTGTAAGACCAGGTAAAGTATTTACTTCTATAATTAAAAGAGATCCAGTTGAAACATTCATAAAAGCGTCTATTCTGGCATAATCATTGATTCCTATTTTATAAGCTAATTGTTCTGCTAAATGACGTGCCCTTTCTACAACTTTTGTTTTAATTATTTCTTTAGGCGGAGGTGTTAGATTAACCCCTGTACCTCCTTGAAACTTTTCTTCCACCGAAAGTACTTCACCCTCAGAAATAGTTACACTTGGATTTAATGCGTGTAATTTATTATTTTTTTCTAAGATTCCAATTGTAACTTCAACCCAACCACTTCTTTTTAAATATTTTAATTTATTACCTTTTGATTGAACCAAATCAGTCTCAATAAATCTTTCAAACATAATGTCTTTTATTTTATTAGTTGGCATTTCTATTATATTATCCTGATTTTTTAGAACACCACTTGAAATAAAGGCGCTTCCGTCGCTTAAAAACTTAATATAATTCTCTAAATCTTTTTCTTCATATAGATGAGCCACTCCTGTCGAACAACCATCATCTTTAGGTTTTACAATTAATGTCTTAGATCCTAATTCAATTAGAAGTTTTTTCCATGTATTTTTAAATCCGTCTAGCTCAATATCTTTTAAGAAAATAATTTTTTGTGAAGCAATATCTATACCTGGTAATTTTATATTTCTTATAAACTCCCCTGTCTCAAACTTATCCATACAAAGATAAGAAGTTTTCTCACCCGATCCATTAAATTTTATTCCTTTATCGGTTAAAAGTTTTTGTATTTTACCATTTTCTCCATCACCTCCATGAAGACCCAAAAAGACGAATTTTGATTTATTTATAAAATCATTAAAGGATATTTTACGAGGAATAAAGAATGGTTCAGTAGCTTCATTTTCTTCCAACATAAGTTCAGTTTTCGCATGCTCTATTAAATTTTCAGTTCTTATTTTTTCTATATTTGCATTCTTTGCATGCTCTATTATTTCTTCAACTGTATGATTTAAAGTAAATGTATATGGTAATTCCCATACATTATTTTCAAAATCTAATAGATACGGTTTAGGTTCATAAATTTTAGATTTACGTAATTTAAGCCATACATTTGTACCACTCATAAGAGATACTTGTCTTTCCGATGTACTACCACCAAATAATACTGATACAGGTTTCTTGTTTTGAATATCTTTTTTTTCTATTTCTGGAAAATTAATCTTTTGTCTTATGCATGAATTTTTAACAATAAAACGTAAAAGGTCACTATGGCTCATACCAAGACGTGAAGCTTGCTGAAAAAGAAAGCTATTCTGTTCCATACCTGAAACTGTATTAAAGTCCGAAAACCAAATTTCTCCATTATCTAATACCCATCCATCAAAACGTGCAAAATCATTCATTTTAAATAATGAAAAAATCTGCCTAGCTTCTATTTGTATTTTGTCTATAATTTCACTTGAAAATCTTGATGGGCAATGATGTTTTACTTTATTTGTCGGCAAATATTTTTTACGAAAATCAAAAATCCTTCCATCATAGTAAGCCATCTCTATTTCTGTAGGAAGTATAGCAACAGGCATACCAAATTTATTTTCAAGAATTATAACAGTGAATTCTTTACCTTTGGCAAAAGGTTCTATTACTACTCTCGTATCCATTCTCTTAGAAAAAATAATATTAGCTTTTTCTATTGCTTCTTGTGGGGAAGATACAGAGAAAACACCTATGCTTGACCCACCTACAGCAGGTTTTACTATTGCTCTTTCTATTTTATGTTTTGTAAAAAAATCTTTTACAATTTTAACATTATCTTTTGAATAAATTTTGAGTAAAGTTGAGGGTAGAGTAAAAAATCCATTATCTTTAATAATCTTATTTGCATTATATTTATCGAAAGCCATTTTACATGCTTTGCTACTTGATCCAATAAATGGAATTTTATTTTTTTCCAAGAAAGCTTGTATTTGGCCGTCTTCCCCAAATGGTCCATGCATAGCAGGAAATACAATATCAGATGATTTTAATAATTTTATCAAAGATTTATTATTTAATGGTAGAGAATTTTTTGCTAATTTAAAATCAAAATCAGAAGGATTATTTGAGTATAGTTGAGCCTTGGAAATTTTATAAGCTCTCTTTTTATGATCAAAGTAAATAGGAATAATTTCTATTTTTTCATCATTGAGATGATCTAATACTGAACGTGCAGAATTAAGAGAAATTCCTCGCTCTAAAGATGGCCCTCCTGTTAATAATGCTATTTTCATAAATTTTGCAAAAAATAATTATTAAAATATCTAATAAAATAAAGGTTAAAAATAGAATACTATCTGTAGTATATAGATATTAAAATATTTTTGCAAATTTGCATTCGTAATATATTTAATTTTAAACGGGTTTGCTTTTATTGATTTTTCTGTTAAAATGCACACAATTGCCGGAGTGGCGGAATTGGTATACGCGCGCGACTCAAAATCGCGTCTCGCAAGGGATGGAGGTTCAAGTCCTCTCTCCGGCACAAATAAAAATAGTTAAACTTTATTCTTTCTTAAAGAAAGTATAACCATACTTCCATCAAATAAAGTAAAGTAAACTGGAAGAATTATATTTTTAAATGAAGTGTAATCAGTGGCAAATATACTCAAAAGACTCGCTAAGAAAAATAATACCCAAAAACTAATACTTTCACTCTTGGGATTAACCCAAATTTTTCTATAAGTAGGAATACCTCCAATGAAATGAGCAAACAAACTTATACCTAAATTAACTAATGGAGCATCAAATAAAATCCATATTACTCCACTAATTAATAAAAGGATAATACAAAAATATTCTAACTTACCAATTGTTTTAACGCCTTTCCAAAAACTAACAATACAAGTTGCAACACTACCAATAAGAATAATACCCCCTAAAAGTATAGAAGATTTACCACTATTACTAAAAATCACTCCAGCAAAACTATTTATAGAAAGTAAAACCCAAATTATACGAGTAAAAGTACTTGGAGAATATTTATTTTTAAACATTTGAAATATTCCAACAACATAAGAAGATAATCCAAGTATCGTAATAATTATATAGAGATAAAAATTCATATTACCTTATATTATCATATATTTTAATTTTTTATGAATTCCGGCTCTGTTTCAAGTTTAATGCCGAATTTTTCAAAGACGCTTTTTGTTATTTCATCGCGGACACGCGATACATCAGCGCATGTGGCAAATCCGTCGTTTACTAAAACGAGAGCATTATTTTCATAAATAGAAATATGACCGAATAATTTGCCTTTTAGCCCTGTATTCTCTATTAGCCAACCAGCCGGAATTTTTAATAAATTTTTATCATTGGTTTTAAAATGAGGCATATTGCCATAAGTCCGACTTATGGCTAAAAATAATTCTTGAGAAATAATAGGATTCTTGAAAAACGAGCCGACATTGGGAATATCTTTCGGATTCGGCAGCTTGTTTTTCCTGATTTCTATAACCGTATGGCGAATATTTTCTAATGTGACATTGTTCATATTATTTTCAATAAAATATTTTTTAATTCCGGGATAATCCGGCAATATAGGCAGATGTTTGGAAAGCCGATAGGTTACAGCTATTATCACATATTTGCCTTTGGCTTCATTTTTGAAAATGCTGTCACGGTATCCGAATTTGCAATCCGCATTTGAAAGATCCTTAAAAATTCCTTCTTTAATATCGAATACATTTACAGAAATTAATGTATCTTTCGTCTCTTGGCCGTATGCGCCGACATTCTGCACCGGAGTCGCACCCACAGTCCCTGGTATCGATGACATAGCTTCTATGCCAGAGAGATTCATAGCAACCGTACGTTCAACAAAAGAATCCCAATTCTCGCTGGCGCCAACTTTAATTTCCGTGTAATCTTTAGTATCGCTGATAATTTCAAAGCCCTTAATTTCAAGTTTAATAGCCAAAACATTTAATATTTCATCGGAAAAGATAATATTAGAACCTCCTCCTATAATGAATATTGGAATATTTTCATATTTTCCATCGTTTTGCGCGATAGCGCAGATTGATGTAAGGTCGGAAATTGATGAGATAACAGTAAAATATCTGAATTTACCACCGACTTTAAATGTCGTATATTCTTTGATATCCACATTTTCTTTAATATCTAACATATTGCTATTATATCACATATGATATATACTAGGCAAAGTATGAAAACTCAAACCGAACAGCAGAAAATAGGCTTTTTTATTAAAGAGTTAAGGGAGCGCCGAGGACTCACTCAAGACGCTTTTGCCAAAGAGCTTACTACCTCTCAAAGCGCAGTCGCCCGCATGGAGAAAGGCGAGCAGAACTTTACGACTGAACTTCTGTCCAAGATAAGCAATGTCCTTGAACATCAGATTGTCTCAATAAATAATTCCATTGATTTTGAAATTGTCGGCGGAAATAAATTGCACGGCAGCATTACCACCAGCTTCTCAAAGAACGGATCAGTCGGGCTCTTGTGCGCATCACTCCTTAATCGCGGAACGACGATACTTCATGGCATAGCTCGCATTGAAGAAGTAAACAGAGTCATAGAGATACTTGAAAGCATCGGAGTGCAGGCAAAATGGATAGGCCAGAACTCCGTGGAAATAGTTCCGCCTGAAGTTTTTAATCTCAAAAATCTTAATGTTGATTCGGCTATTAAAACCCGTTCTATCATTATGCTTATCGGCCCGCTTGTCCACTCGCTTGGTTCATTCAGCATTCCTCATGCCTCCGGCTGCAAGCTGGGCAAGCGCACGATATCCGCGCATAAATATGCGCTTCAAGAATTGGGAATACAGATCAAAACTACAAATATCAGTTATGATATAAAGGTAGGCAAGATAAAACCGTCCAATATCGTCATGTATGAATCCGGCGATACGGCCTGCGAGAATACATTAATGGCAGCCGCGAAAATAGACGGTGAAACTATTATTGAGTGTGCCAGCGGAAATTATATGGTTCAAGAAATGTGCTTTTTCCTTCAGGCATTAGGCGTGAAAGTGGAAGGCATAGGAACCGGCACGATAAAAATACGCGGGCTTTCATCAATAGATAAAAAGATCGAGTATTCAAACAGCGAGGATCCGATAGAGTCAATGATGTTCATATCGGCCGCCATCGTGACTGATTCAAAACTTATTATTAATCGCTGTCCGATAGATTTTTTAACGCTTGAATTATACAGATTAAGCAAAATGGGCTTGAAATATAAAATACTTAAAAAGTATTTTTCCAAGAATGAAAAAACAAAATTAGCAGATATTGAAATATTGCCGAGCAAGTTGAAAGCGCCCGAAGATAAGATACATGCCAACCCGTATCCGGGAATAAATATCGATAATCTCCCCTTCTTCGTGCCAATAGCCGTGAAAGCGGAAGGGACTACTTTAATTCACGATTGGTTCTATGAGAATCGCGCCATCTACGCCACTGAATTAAACAGATTAGGAGCCAACGTCACTTTGGCTGATCCGCACCGCGTGTATATTACCGGCAGTACGCCGCTTACGGCTTCTCAGATTGTCTGCCCTCCGGCTCTGCGGCCTTCCATGGTTATTCTTATTTCAATGCTTTCCGCTTCCGGCACATCCATACTCCGCAACGTTTATATGATTAATCGCGGTTATGAGGAAATCGCCGATAGATTGAATTCTATCGGCGCAAATATTAAAATATTGAAATAATGACCAAGCGCGAACAACTCGATGAATTAAATAAATACTGGCAAGAACATTGCGAATGCGAATTGAGAAAAACCGCCACGCAAGCGGTATTCGGCGACGGCAATGCCGAGAGCGAAATAGTTTTCATCGGCGAAGCGCCGGGCAAGAATGAAGATATTGAAGGCCGGCCGTTTGTCGGCTCCGCTGGGAAATTCTTTGAGGAAATGCTTGAAGGCATAGGCATGAAAAGAAGCGATATTTATATAACAAATATTGTGAAGTATCGTCCGCCGAACAATCGCGACCCGGAACCTGATGAAAAAGAAACTTGCAATGAGTGGCTGATAAATGAGCTTAAGATAATTTCTCCAAAACTGATTGTTTTTCTCGGTCGGCACTCCATGGGACGGTTTTTCCCTGCTGAAAAAATTTCCGATATTCACGGCAAGCTTCTGATAAAAAATACGCCGGAACTCGGGCGCATGAATTTTCTCGCCCTGTATCATCCCGCCGCCGCTCTTTATAATGGCGGCATGAGAGAAACGCTGATAAAAGATTTCAATAAAATTCCAAAAGCGCTGGAAAAAATCAAATCTTCATAAAAATAATCATTCCACTATTGTCATATCTTCTGCCCGCAGATTTTGTTCCACGTAATCAGGAATGGCGCTCTTGCGGCGAATTACAAAAATACCGGCAAGACCCAAGATGATGATTCCGCCAAGACCCATAAAGGAAAGTATTGAGCTTGTACTTTTCGTGTCGATATTACCTGCGCTTGCCCCAAGATCATTCAAATTTATAATCGAAGATTTATCTGGCGAAGAGTCCGGATTTGCATTGTCTGCCGGCGTATAAGATGCGTCATTTGCGGAATAATTTTTCACAGGATTTTTAGAAACAGGAATCACTGGATAAGTGGCGAAAATTCCGCCGTCCGGATTCTCCAGAGCGATTGATTGCATATCTTCATCATTGAAACCCGTCGCTTTTGGCGACAATTTTAATTTTTCATTCGGCAGTATGACTGTTCCCTCCGGAATAGTAAAGGAATGCATCAAACCTTTCAGTATCCATTTAGAAAGAGGAATTTCATAAGTTGATTTATTCTCAAGCTCTACAAACGGATCAGCGGCATCGCCGGCCGAACTGATGGAAATTTCCGATGGGACAACTTTTATAATCATGCGATCGGTTGCATCGGGCTTATTTTCATAATAATTCTGATAATAGGACAAGGTGATGACGTAATCGCCAGGATATTGATAGAGATATTCAAACGGTTTTGATTCACTTTCTTCTTTTGCGACGCCGTCTCCGAAATTCCATACAAATTTTCCATGAGTAAGAACTTCTTTACTGTAACCCGAAGTAACGGACTCAATCGGAAATGAAATATCGGCAAAAACAAGATTTTTGGCGCTAATTTCAGTTGTTATTTTAGGAATTTCTGTTTCCTTTTTAGTAGTTTGGTCGGTTGAAGATTGAATGGCTGAATCAGAAGAATTATTTAATCCGAGGCCGCTTGAACTCGCACTGGAGCTACTGGAACTTGATTCATTTGGCAAACCCGGAGTTGGCGTGGCGCTTACCCATTCTCCATTTATTTTTTGCAATGAATTGCCGGTATCGTTTGAATCAGGTAATGAATTATAATTTTGCGAGGCAACAATCAATCTCGGATTAGATCCATCTAATATTCTTACAGAACCATTGTTATCTAAAGACATTGAGGTATCCGCAACTAATCCAGAAAAAGAATATTCAGAAATAAAAGTTGTTTTATTGCTTGCAATAATAGCATATCCTTCGGCTGGTATAACTAATTGATCATTAATATAATGGAGAGAAGAACTCCCGTCATCAAAACGCCATGCGGAATCAGTTTTTCCTGAAATTATTGTTACTGATTCGTCTCCGTTATTATATAATTCTATCCATTCGCGATTTGCATCATCCCCTTTCGGATTATACATTATTTCTGTAATTTCAAGGTTGGCATATGCTGTATGCGCTAATACAAAAAACATTCCAGCAAAAACGATATACTTCCATAGTATTTTTATAGGCATTTTATATTAAAATTATTCTAATATTTTGCGCAAGACGTCTTCCGGAACTTCTTTTTGATTTTTTCTTTTTTGCCAAGAATCAGTTTTGGATTCATCCGGTTCTTGTTTCGGTTCTATTTTAGGTTGCGAAGGTTGTGGAGGTTGTGGCGTTACAGCTTTGGCCAACAAATCTTTCAGTGACGCTTTTTTCTCTTCTGATGCTTCTTTGGCAGGTATAGGTATAATAGGTTGATTATGTGCCACATTTGGTTTATTAAGAGTTGAAAGAGATATTGGCGCGGGCTCTGGCTTGACTGGTTGAGAAATTGAGGGCTGAGCTTGAGAAGACGGCGCAGTGTTATTGCCTAATCCGATCTTCTGCAATAAACCCTTTAAAAGCGGTGATGGTCCAGTGCGTCTATTTTCCGCGCTTTTATGAATAGTTCGGGTGTTATGCGGATTAGCATAATTTATATGGGAACTTGCCGACTGATTAGGTTTTATCCATTTTGATTGTTTTAAATCAGGTGCCTTAGCTCCGATATTCGGGAATTCTATGCCTAAAGAAGAAAGAGGCGTTGTAGAAGTTTTTTCTTCCTGGCGGGCCGAACGCGAAGCCACGAATCCATGCTCTGGCTTGAGTTCCCCGCTTTTTATTTTATACATGCAATCCCGGCAATAAACGGGCTTCCCTTCTTTGGGTTCGAACGGCACCATGGCAATTTTCCCGCAATTCGAGCAATCGGCTTTATATTTTGATTCTCCATCCACGGTCTGCAGCATTCCGCTCCATTTTAGGATTTCATTTTCAACTTCCTGCCTGGGACGAGTGTAAAGCTTGCGCGAGGACTCAATGATCTTTTCTCTGACGCCCAAGGACGCGTCAATCTTCATGGGAGGAAGAGTATTGGCCGAGAATGGCCGGCTGGTCACTCCGTCAATCATCAGCTTCAAATAAATATGGAAATTCGGCAGATTCACCAAGTCCTGGGCGGTGAATTCGGGCTCGAATTCTTTTTCAAGAAATTCCGCATCATCGGCGCCGACGCGAAATATTATCATCGTGCCGACGTTGCCGAAAACAGCATCGCGCACTTTTGATCCGTCTTTATTTTCAAGCTGGGCCGTATACTGGTGGGCAACAGTCAGATTGAGGCGGTATTTGCGGGCCTCGGATAAAATGTTGGCAAACGAATCGGTCGCGAAGTTTTGAAATTCATCGACATACAGATAAAAGTCCTTGCGCTCGTCTTCCGGAATGCGCACGCGCTCCATGGCAGCCAGCTGGATTTTGGTAATAATCATGCCTCCAAGTAAGGCCGAGTTATCTTCGCCGATGCGCCCTTTCGAAACATTGACGAGGAAAATTTTCCCCTCATTCATTATTTTAAAAATATCAATTGTTGATTTCTGCTGGCCGACAACGTTGCGGATAATGGAAGTGGAGAGGAATTGCCCGACTTTGTTCTGGATCGGAGCAATTGCTTCATTGCGGAATTGCTCGCGCCACTGCTCGTATTCATGGACCCAGAACGCTTTGACGACAGGGTCTTTCAAATTGCCGATTATCATCTGGCGATAATCCTTGTCCACCAAAAGCCGAGGTATGCCGAGCAGTGTCGTTCCGGGCGTGTCAAGCAGAGCCAGAATCGCATTATTAAGGATGTATTCCATACGAGAGCTCCAGGCATTCGCCCAGATCTTCGTGAAAATTCCCATGAGGCCCGAGGCGACGAGATGCTTGTATTTAGGATCATCAAGCTGAATGACATTGAAGCCGACATGGAATTCGGTATCGGCCGGATTGAAATAAATTATATCTTTTACCCGATGATCCGGAATCAGATGGAGTATTTCTTCCACAAGCTCGCCATGCGGATCAACTACGCAGACGCCTTCGCCGTTCTCAATATTTTGAACTATAAGATTGGAGAGCAATACCGACTTACCTGTTCCCGACTTACCAAGAACATACATGTGCTGACGCCTGTCTTTGCGCTTGATTCCGAAGATACTATTATCATTGCGAAAATTAGTCCTGGCAAAGTAAGTTATATCGCGATTTTTTGGAATTTCATTATCCATAGATTGCCTTTATTATACTCCGATTTGCGCAAATAAAAAAGTGTCAATAATATGTCTCCTTTGACAAAGTTCCCCTTTAGAATTAGAGTTTAGGAAAACGAACTTTAAAAGTTAATTAATATGAAAACAATACTTGAAATGACACCGGTTGGTTGGACTATTTTCTGACTGACAATAATCGCCCTAGGGGTAATCTCGAGAGGTATCTTGAGAAATAAAAGAAGTGGTCAAATGGCATTGACTTGGTTACTATATTTTCTTCTAGATTCTATTGTCTTTATTGCAACTAATAAAGCTCTGATAAAATCAGGAGGATATCAAGTTTTATTTGCTTCTGCGATTATTTCTTTGTTTATGTTCATTGTTCTTTACCGAAAACAAAAGATTATTTGGAAATGGATAGAGAAAACTACAATAATTCTTATAATTTTATGTTTAGGTTTCTGGTTATTTATGGGACCAAGTAAGGCCGTATTATGGGGAATATTATCCGAATCTTTTGTAGGAATATACCTTTTATATAAAACAATAAAAGATCCAGTTGTGAAATATAATTTGTTAGGATATGTTTTGTTTTTATTAGCATGTATTCTTGCAGTATATGATGCTCCCAATTGGAGTATTTATGAGATTGGTTATCCTACAAGTGAAATTATGTTAACTACGTTGACCATAATTCCATTATTAAGGAAATGGTATCAAAAAAAGAAAAAATAATAAAAAATGCTTCGTGATTTTTAAAAATCACGAAGCATTTTAATTTACCTCCTGTTGATAGCATTTTTCGCAATATATAATTTCCGGGCGGTCGGGTGAATACGAAGTTCTTATATTTATTCCACATTTATTGCATTGGCGATCATAAAGCTTTGGCATTTGCAGTTTATCAAAACGAGATTTTTCCCTGCATTTCAAACATCGCATCGGCAATGGCATATTCATTTTTCGCAAAAGATCAAATTCCAGAGATGCTATTTTGTATTTTCTATTGCAAGTCGTACAAGAAATTATCTCTTCTAAAATTGATTCATTGAATTCACTTATGGTTTCAGGTAAATTATCACCCGAAATTGTCGCTTCTGCCTCCTGTCCTATTTCATCATTCCATGTATAACTGCACTTAAGCGCTTCTTCTTTAGTTTTTGGAAAAAACTTATGGGCATTGGAATTATTATAAGCAAATTTACTGAAGCCGGGTTGGAAAAATTCTCCATAAGTCCAAACTCGGCCTAATTCATCCATATATGGATTCTTTTTCATATTATCAATAATTTTTTCTTTAAGTTTTTCATATTCTTCTTTTGAATATTCTTTATTCAAAATGCAATAATTTTTCCGTTTCAAATTTACACAGCCAAAATTATTTTTACCAGCTATGCACCAAAGGCAATATTCTACATTGACAATATTCGGAAAACAGAATGCTGAAAATTTTACATTGCTTACATTTTCTCCGACATTCGCACATTCATAAACAAGTTCCGCGTTGTTTCCCCAGCCAGAATAATCCATGCAATCTTTTGCCGGTTTGAATGTTATAAATTGGCAATATTTGCAATTTTCTGCGTGACTGGCAATATACATTTCTTTGGAATTTTTTGATTTATGCACATATTCGCCAGTAACATTTAAATTAAATGTATCTCCCGTGTAAGAACGATAGGGAAACTTTTTCCAAAATATTTCGGCTTCTTTCTGCAATGCCTTTATACCAGAGCGAGTATTTAATTTAAATTCCTTTAATTTTTTAAAATATTCTTCTTTTGTATATTGAGTATTAAAAATTTTATAAGAAGAACCGCGCAAATTTGCACACCCAATGCAATTTATACATCCATCGCAATTGCGAGAAAACCATAATCCAGTGCAAGCATGGCATTCTTGCGAATAAAAAACATTGTAGCATCTGCGTAATCCGATTGATTCATAACATAATTCAGATTTAAAAATTCGAAGAGAATCAGCTGTATCTTTGGCTCCGTTTAAAATTGAAGAAGAATAAACATTTTCATTATTATCGCCCCAAATTGCCAAGAGGCAATTTTTTGAATAAGCAAGACTATTGCTGTAATTACAATTTTTCAGGGTTAAATATGAATTCTCAAGAGCAACATAGGGAGTCTTTTCTGAAAGTTCCTTTAATTGCTCTAAAAAAGATCTATTGGGATCATAGTTCATTCCATATTCTGTGCCATCCCAACTATCACCCCACCAGCATGGCTCGCAATATACTGTAATTTTTTGAGTTGGCGGATACATAGAAAGTGTACGTTTGCCACATTTGTCGCAATTTCTATAAAAAAGCGACCAGGCATTAACAGAAGCCATCCTTCTAATCATCCTGCATTCAGGACACCAAGTCGGCGGAGGAACTTTTATTTTTTCGTAAAAAGAAAAATCATCTGGTTCGATTGTGAAGTCATTTTTGCAATTTTGGCAATTTCTAGTCTCTGAATTCATATGTAAATTGTACTTAAAAATATCTTTTTCCACAAATGCTACAAACTCTGCCATGGCAGAGTTTGTAGCATTCTATTTTTTATTTAAAATCGATGAGTGGTGAGTATCGCTTTTGTGCGGTTTGCCGAAAATTAATTTTATATTTTTAGATAAGATATTTTTTTTCATTGCGAGAGTTATGCTATTAAAAAGTTTTTGCTGATCATATCCAAGGAATATTATATCTGGTTTAATTTCCTTAATAATATTATAAGCACCTTCATCTTTATCACCTAGAAATACTGAATCTATTTCAGGAACTTCTAGAAGCGCTTTTATGCGTTCAACTTCATTATGTATAGGAAGTTTTCCTTTCAATTTTTTTACCACTTCATCACGCGCAACAATCGCGATTAATCTATCGCCTTGTTCTTTCGCATCATTAATAAAGGCATTATGCCCATCATGGATGCCGTCAAACACGCCGAAGATTGTGACAGTCCGAGAAATCATTATTCTATTACTTTCATCATCCATTCCTTATAAGGGTGATTTATGCGGCGAACATCCACTCCGGCGATAAGCGGAACGCTATATGTATGATTATTATCAATAAGAGTAGTAACCCGATCAAGATGAGATTCAAATGTCGTAACCATGAGCATTGCTTGAGAGATACATTTTAATGAATCTTCCCAGTTGTAACAAGATTTTATTGGCCAAAAATCCACGCAAGCTCCGATTTTTTCCTTAACAATCAGAGTGCCAAGCTTTTCGGCTTCTTCCATATTTTCGCATGTCGTATATATGAAAACCATAAAACATAAGGATTTATCAGATTGTGACCTTTAGACCTTTAAGTGTAGCACCATTTGGCCAAAAAGAAAGCTATATCAGTGGTTCGCCTTCTTTTTTGCCTTTCTTTCCTGTCTGCAACGCCTCATGCGTAGCATTGGCGGGCAGGTCTGCTTTCTCATCTGCTTTATTTTCATCGGTTTTCTTTTCGGATTCGGATTCGTCTGATTCTTTTTTATCGCCGACAATAGCAGCTTTCTCCTGGGCGCTGCGGATGATAGTCGCCTCTTCTTCGGCGATAAGCCGTTCAGCTTCGCCGGAAAGAATAGCATATTTGCGCCGCGAGGCCTCAATAATTTCTTTATGATAAGAGGGATGAGTGGCAGGCAGAACTTTCAGGGTTTCAGCCGAGAATGGATCATAAGTTTCGCCGTCAATAGTCATTTTGATATAAAATTCCCCGATTCCAAGATTGATCATGTCTTTGACGTCAAAAATAGGCGCGAAGTCCGGCTTCAATTTTGTGGCATCATCGCCGCCGACGCGGAAGACGACTATGCAGCCGACATTGCCGAGCACGGCTTGCTCTATTTTCGGCAATAATTGGCCGACGTACTGGTGCGCCACGATTAAGTTAAGGCTGTATTTGCGGGCTTCAGAAAGAATATTCTCGAACGTATCAGTCACAATATTATGGAACTCGTCCACGTACAAATAAAAGTCCTCACGCTGGCTGGGATCCAATTTGGCGCGGGCCATGCCGGCTTGCTTGATCTTGGTCAGAAACATCGCGCCGAAGAACGAGGAATTTTCTTCGCCGATTTTTCCTTTGGAAAGATTTATCAGAAGAATTTTTTCTTCATTCATTAATTGCTCAATATCAATCTTATTTTCCTTCTGCCCGAAAATATTGCGAAGCATCGGATCGGATAAGAATTGCCCGAGCTTGTTGACGAGCGGAATAATAGCGTCGGTATCAAATTTCTCGGACCAGTCGGCGAATTCTATTGCCCAGAAGCGTTTGACCATATCGTCGCCTATATACTCCACGACCTTCTGGCGATAATTACGGTCGGTGAGCATTGAGATCATTCCCCGCATAGTCGCATGAGGATAATCGAGCAGCGCTAGCACGGTAAAGCGGAAAACGTGCTCCAAGCGAGGAGTCCAATTCGCGCCGAATTGCTTGCGAAGCACTTCTATCAATCCTTGAGTCAGCTGATGCTTGAAAGTGACGTCAATATTGGCTAGCGGGTTGAAAGACGACGGATATTCGATGTCTCCCGGATCTATAATGCAGACGTCTTCAATGCGCTCTTTTGGAATAAAATTCAAAATATCTTCAATTAGCTCGCCGTGGGGATCTATGACGCAGACACCGTGGCCATAAGCGATATCCTGGCGGATCATCAGCTCCTGCAATTTGGATTTGCCGACGCCGGACTTGCCGATGATGTACATATGGCGCCGGCGGTCAAGGCGCTTGATGCCGAAAATAAATTTCTTTTCTTCAAGAGCCGCCACATAATTCGTGCGGCCGATGAAAACAACTTCGCTCGGATCGGATTGGCCGAGCGTCGGCAGGTCTGGAGGCGGCGGAGCGTATTTTATTATTTGAATCTTGTTCGGTTTATTGAGAGCCATATACGCGATAATTGTATCAAATTAAAATAAAATAGTATAATGATTTCTATTATGGATATGGAAGAAAAGAAAGAGTCGGTTTTGGAAAAAGGAAGCGATTATATTAAAAAGCTCGGGCCGGGGCTTGTAACCGGCGCCGCCGACGATGATCCGTCGGGCATCGCCACCTATTCTCAGACCGGCGCGCAATACGGCACAAGCTTGCTTTGGCTGGCCGGATGGAGTTTCCCTTTGATGGCCGTCATTCAGGAAATGTGCGCTCGCATCGCTCTTGTCACCGGGCGAGGGCTGGCAGCCAATATTAAGCATACATATAGGAAAGAAGTTCTCTATGCCTGCACGATAATGCTCTTTGCCGCCAATACTTTAAATATCGGCGCCGACTTGGGCGCCATCTCAAAAGCCGTTCAATTGATCGCGCCGCAACTGCCGTTCATATTCTTGATTATATTCGTCGGCATTATGGGCTTGCTTATGGAAATATTTATTTCATATCAAAAGTACGCAAAATATTTGAAGTGGCTGGCTATCACTCTCCTTTCATATGTCGCTACCGGACTTATAATCCATATGAATTGGTCTGCATTGCTGCGCGATGGAATAATTCCTCATATCACATTTTCCAAAACGCAAATTCTCCTTATCACCGGCATTCTTGGAACAACTATCTCGCCTTATTTATTTTTCTGGCAGACGTCGCAGGAGGTTGAAGAAGAAATTGCGCAAGGCAAAACCACCGCCCACTTGCGCCGAGGCACGAACGATGCCGAGATCAAGAAAATGCGCATAGATGTCTGGACCGGAATGTTCTTGTCCAATCTTGTCATGTTTTTCATCATCGCCGTCTGCGCCAATACGCTTTTCATACACGGCATTACAAATATTGGCACAGCCAGCGACGCCGCGCTAGCGCTAACTCCCTTGGCCGGACATTTCGCCACAATATTATTTGCTATTGGAATTATCGGCACCGGAATGCTGGCCATTCCGGTCTTGGCCGGCTCCGCTTCATACGCCATCTCCGAGAGCTTCGGCTGGAAAGAAGGACTTTACCGCAAATTGAAAGCAGCCCGCGCTTTCTATGCCGTCATATCGGTCTCAATAATCATCGGCATTATCATAAATTTTGTCGGCATTGATCCGATCAAAGCGCTTATTTATTCCGCTATCGTCAACGGCATTGTGTCGCCTATTGTACTCATATTCATTGTCCACATCAGCGGAAGCCGTAAAATCATGGGGCATTACAAGAATTCCATTTTTGGAAATATCGTCGGCTGGATTATAACTTTCCTTATGGGCGTTACGGCCATTGGCGCGATTATTTCGCTGTTTTAGATTTATATAAAAAAAGAACGGTTGAATAATATTCAAACCGTTCTTTAAATTTTAATTGATTTCAAAAAATGTTGTCAACTTTTCAAGAGCTTTTCTTTTTGCAAGTGAACCCTCACGTGCTCCAAAATAAATACCCTTGGTTTGTTTTTTGTTGGAAAATTCTAACATCTTTATAAGACCATTTTCTTTTACATAAGAACCTATTGGTGCTCCTTCCCACGCTTTTTGAGCACTTGGCATATCATTTGCTTTATCTATTTCCTCTTGAGAAAGATCTAGCCATCTATAATAAGCAGATTCTTTTTGTATTGGGGCTACAGATTTTTTCCCACGTGGAAACTCTTCATTTTCATACTTGTTGTAAATTTCCCTTATTTTCTGGACGCTTTTTATTTCTTGAAAATTTAATCCAAGTATTGCTTTGAATAATCGCGGTGATCTCGGCCAAGGTTTTATTTCTAAAACCATAGCATTTAAGTCGATATTACGAATTTCTTTCATAATCTCTTGTTTTAATTGTTTGAATTTTAAAAAACACTGTCAGAAGCATGATAGCATAAAATAATATAAAAGTCAATAGCATAATGTAAGTTATTAATAGTTTTAACTCTTGCCCCCACACCAATTTTATTAATAAAATTGGTGTGGGGGCTTGCGAAAAAACAAAAATGCGGTAATATATGTTCACTGGGCCCTTAGCTCATCTGGTAGAGCACCTCATTTGCAATGAGGGGGTGGCAGGTTCGAGTCCTGTAGGGTCCACCAAACGAAACATCAGCGAAATTAGAAATGCGGAGCGATTTTGCGGGAGCCAAAATCGCGCTATCATTTTTCTCAAAACCCTTTCCGCCTACGGCGGAAGCCGTGAATTCCCAAAGCTCCTCCCAATTGAAATCATGAAAGAACTCAAACCAAAATATTTTCTCTACGCGAGGAAATCAACAGAGGATGACGACCACCAGATAATGTCTATTGAGGCACAGCTTTTTGAATTACATGAATATGCGCGTAGAGAAAATCTTGAAATTCTTGAGGAATTTCAAGAGTCGAAAAGCGCAAAGAAACCCGGTCGTGAACTTTTTAACGAAATGATGGCCCGCATTGATAATATGGATGGCGTAGGTATTCTCGCGTGGCACCCAGATAGACTTGCTCGAAATAGTGTTGACGGCGGGCGCATCATTTACGCAGTAGACACGACCAAAATAGTTTCTTTGCGTTTTCCGACATTTTGGTTTGAGCCAACTCCGCAAGGGAAATTTATGTTGCAGGTGGCGTTCGGACAGAGTAAATATTACAGCGATAATCTTGTGGAAAATATTACGCGTGGTATCCGCCAAAAAGTCCGTCGAGGCGAGTGGTTGGTGCGCGCTCCCTTTGGCTATGTGAATAATCCTAAAACGAGGAATATCGAACCCCACCCGACTAAATCTCGCATTGTGGTAAAAGCGTTTGAAGAATACGCCAAAGGGACGCACACCCTCGGAACTATCGCGGACTTTTTGGCGGATCACGGCGTAAGTACGAAAGGAACGCCACCTGCCAAAGCTTCCGTCGCTCGTATGCTCTCCAATCGCGTGTATCTCGGCTTTACATATCACAAAGGCGAGTATTACGACGGAAGCTTTGCGCCAATTATTTCTCCGACACTGTTTGAAGCAGTCCAAAAAATGCTTGCGAAAAAATCTCGTCCTCGTGTGCAAAAAGTACCGAACCATTTTCCATTTGCACAGTTTGCTAGGTGCGGTGAGTGCGGAAGTATGATTACGGCTCAATATGCGACAAATCGTTTTGGTACGAAATATACTTACTATCGCTGTACCAAAAAGAAAGGTGTTTGTCGTCAGCCGTATCTATCTTCTTCCGCACTCATTTCGCAAGCAAAAAATCTGCTTCAATCAGTGTCGCTTCCTCTTTCAGAAATTGAGAACATGGAAAAGCAAATTGATGTATGGGAGAAAGAGTCAATTTCTGAAAGAGGAAGTGTTGCCCAAAATCTTAAAACCAAACTTTCCGAAACGAAGGAGAAGTTGGACAAACTTGTTTCCATTTATCTTGACGGCGATATAGAACGCGAAATATATTTACAGCGAAAAGACCTTCTCCTTCGTCAGAAAGCAAAGTCTGAGGAGAGTTTTAAGGATTTTGGGCAACAGAGAAAAAATTGGGTCGAACCCTTGCGGAGTTTCGTTTTGTCTTTGAGAGAAGCCGTTATTTTGGAAAAAGGCGAAAACTATTTCGCGTGGAAAGAGTTTTTCCAAAAAATCGGCTCGAACCCTATTCTCAAAGACAAAACGCTTTCATGCAATTGGGGGGAGCTTTGGGAATTCACGGCTTCCGCCGTAGGCGGAAAGGGTTTTGAAAAAAATGATAGCGCGATTTTGGCTCCCGCAAAATCGCTCCTTATTCTTAATTCCGACAATGTTTCGTTTGGTGGTGTCATTATATCATTTGCTCGAACTTTTTTTGAGCGAGAATGAATCGTTCCGCCACTGCCTCGCAGAGCCTCGGCAACCCCGAAAGAAAAACACTCCTTGCTTTCTTGATTTGGCGGGGGTGAAATTTCTTTTGAAAAAGGAAAGGGTGTTTTTCTTTCGGGGTTCTGCCCTCCAAGTATTCGGGCAGGTGGCGGAACAATGCGGACGAAGTTTTGCAAAAACTATTTTTTGGGGAAAGGATTTTGCAAAACTTCGGCTGATTTGTTTTTGAATTCGGAAGTCGCAAATGGAAAAGGAGGGGTTTGGGGAGGAATTTTCCATTTGCTCCACTGATTTCTTTTGGCGAATTTCGGGCGGGGGTTTCGGCGGGCTTATGCAATCTCGTCTATTTCTTTTGGCGTAGCCGGATTAAAATTTTGGGCTCGTTCCCAATCAATCGGAATAACATTTTCGACTTCTCCCGTTTCTTCATTCAATTCAATAATAGTGTCCTTAATTCTCCATCTCTTGTCAATTTTGAGCGTTGTCCTGAATAGCTCTGCCATTTCTTTATT